>PQXF01000015.1:0-11413 GCA_003194445.1 Candidatus Methanogaster sp. | reverse complement strand
CACAATGGATCAGAAAATAAATAAAGTTTGTGGCATCGACGTCCACAAACTCTTTGTCTTCGCTGCAATCATGATCAGAGGTGTGGAAGAGCCGATGACCAAGAGATTCCCAACGGATGGTAAGGGACTGTTCGAACTGCGAAACTGGCTTAAAGAGAATGACGTCGAGCGCGTGGCAATGGAAAGCACTGGAATCTACTGGAGAATCGTATACTGGGCGTTGCAGGATTGTTTCGAGATGATCCTTGCAAATGCGAAAGAAATCCACGATCTCAGGCAAGTACGGAGAAAGACCGACAAAAGAGATTGTATCTGGATAGCAAGGCTCTGTTTGAGTAATATGATTACTCCATCATACGTTCCAACATGGGATATCCAGCAGTTGAAAGATCTGTTCCGTGCACGGGTAAATTATGTTGAGATGAGGACTGAGTGCAAGAATATTGTCCATAAACACCTTGACATCATGAATATACGGATTGGAACATGTCTTTCTAATATATTCGGAAAGGCAGGTACTCAGATTCTTAATGATCTGGTTAAAGGGTGTACAATTGAGCAGATCATGGAAAGAATCACAGACCGTAGAATTCTCAAGAAGAAAGAGGATATCATACAATCGTTGCAGGGGACGCTTAACAGCTCATCGATATTGATTATCAAGATGCATCTTGAGTCAATTCAAGATATCGATGCTAAAATAAGTGAGCTTGATGCAAAGATCGATGAGATGCTTCAGAATCTTCATGCAGAAGAGTTAAGGATACTGCTGAGCGTTCCTGGTGTTGGGTCAAACGCTGCCGCAAATATCATCTCAGAGATCGGGGATATATCCCTCTTTGAAACGGCGGATCAGCTCACATCATGGGCAGGACTTGCCCCAAGTTCCAATTCGTCTGGCGGAAAGGTCATAAACGGGAGGATTGGCAAAACCGGAAACAGATACCTGAGGAGAATCCTGATCCAGGTTGCCCACGCCGCCGCGAGAACAAAGGGATCGGTGCTTGGAAGGTTCTACAGGCGTGTGATGAAGCGCAGAGGAGCTCCTATTGCTATCGTGGCACTGGCACGGAAGATTCTTGCGATCGTCCACCACCTATGGACAAACATGGAACCTTATGAGGAACCAGGGTTTAAGAAGAAGGTACGTCACCAGAAAGTCTATGAATGTGACGAGTTTGGAATTTCAGGAGCGTTCGAGATCCTCGGTGAGGCTGAAGATAAGATCGTTGCAACGGGCAGCGGATGTGGTTGATTAGGAGATTTAACCGCCGATTTTAGCACGTGTATGTAACGTACCTGTAATTTAGCAGAACAAGGAATCCTTGCAGCCTAAACGAGTGGAAACTGTCTTATATTATATGTGGGAAATGCTGATATTGGTCTGGAGTTCTATGGAATTCTTATCAGTTAAGAGAATAGGTCACTACAATCGTGATCTTGTAGTATATATTGAATGCTCACTATTTTTTGGGTGATCTGCTGAACTGTCCAGTCTAATTAGCAGTTTCAGAATGGCGGCTGTCGCTACTGTTTTTGAGACTTTTACGTACCAAGACTCTGGATGGGTTGAGGTAAATTTAGGAAAATTCCATGCGGTATCCGGGCGCATCCGACACAAGGAACTGTCACAAAATAATCAGGGATCAGATTGAACCTTCTTAAACATAGCCGCGATATAGAATAACATTCATGTAATTAGTACAATTCGTATCATTCGTGTTTTATTGGAAGGGATTTCCTTAAAAATGTATTAAATCACGAATTTCGCGAATGGGATGTATGTCACGGATCCAAATAGGCCTATTGTGACGCGGATACTGTGTGACCTGACAGTCCTCAACAGAAACTCTTAACTAAAACCCCACTCATTACCACACCAAGAGGTTACAGCTATGAAGAAAGCAATTATCGAGACCAAAAAGGGCGAGATCGTCCTCGAACTATTCGAAGACGACGCACCGAATACCGTAGCGAATTTCGTGAAACTGATCAACAAAGGGTTCTACAACGGGCTTGCATTCCACCGGGTTATCCCGAACTTTATGATACAGGGCGGATGCCCGAGAGGTGACGGCACAGGCGGACCCGGATATAGCATAAAATGCGAGATAAACCCGCGGAAACACACGTTAGGCGCGCTCTCGATGGCACACGCCGGAAAGGACACAGGTGGCAGCCAGTTCTTTATCACGCACTCGCCGCAGCCCCATCTTGACGGAGTGCATACGGTCTTTGGCCAGGTGGTCGAGGGCATGGATGTGGTGAACAAGATCAAGCAGGGCGATGTTATGACGCAGGTGCGGGTGGTTTAAGGGGTGAAAGCCCCACCCCTGCCGTTCATCTTTTCTGCAGATCTCCATCAGTCTCGTGATAAATTATGCTGCCGCAATGCTTGCAGTATGTGGCATCGATATCATGCTGACTGAGGCCGCATTTCTTGCACGTTACACTTCTTTTTTTGGAAGTCGAAAGCATAAACTCCTTTATCAATAAACCCAACTGCCATGGCACCAAAGCAATGCTGACAAGTATCATAAGAACGGTTATAAGGCGTCCAATAGGGGTTACAGGAACGATATCGCCAAATCCAACCGTAGTAAGTGTTACTATCGAAAAATAGATCGCAGAACCCAGATCGTTGATGTCTGGATTCGCGACTCTCTCAGCCTCATAGATAAAGGATGAAGATACAAAGATGATCGAGATGATTGTAAATATAATTTTTATAATTCTTATTTCATGCAGCTTCAGATCTTCAGACAGAAACGCACCGGTATCTACAAATCTCATAAACCTGAAGATACGGAATACTCTGAAGATGCGCACAAACCGGAGGTCGAGGAACGTTATGAATGTGGGGATTATCGCAACGAGATCTATTATGCTGTAGACTTCAAGAACATGTTTTATCTTTTTTTCGGAAACCCAGAACCGCAGGATGTACTCCAATATAAAGATAGAGACTGTGACAACCTCGATAGTCCAGAAAAGGTTGGGATTTGAGTCGTGGAAATAACTCTCTGTGATGAAGACGAGTACTGTAAAAAGATTGAGACATATTATGAATAAATCGATAAACTTACCTGTAAATGTCGTAGTGTCGTTGAGATAAAATGTAACCTCTTCTTTGACGGTTCCACGCAGGGAGTGCATAAAATAAATATTGGCGGATATGTTAATATAAACTCGCCTGAAATAGTATAAGCCATGATTTCACTGCATTCTATACAAGCAAGTTATACGAAGACCTGCCAAACGAAAAGAAAGTAAAATACACGGAAAACATAGTCCCTCCCAAATCCCTGAACAAAATCCATTGCAAGTCATCCGAATCGGTGGACGAACTGCCAGATAGCAGCATCCACCTGATAGTCACCCCCCACTTGACTGGGTGCACACGGCCTTTGGTCAGGTGGTCGAGGGCGTGGATGTGGTGAACAAGATCAGCAAGCGGTGTTATGGGGCAGGTGCGGGTGGTTTGAGGGGTGAAAAGGGAGTGGTTACTGCAATCGGTTGTTGTCATCAGGAAAAATATTTAAGGTTCTAAATCCAATTGTGCTTGAGTGATCCCAATGGATGCAGTAGATCTTCCATCAAATATGGACGAGGAATTCAACATTCTCGTGAAAAAAGGATATTACCCCTCGAAGTCCGATCTATTAAGGGACGCTTTCAGGGTGTTATTGAACACAAGATCAGAATTGAAGATATCTCTGGCTATTGAACTATACCTGGTGGGGAAAATATCGATTTCAAGAGCGGCTGAATTTGCAGGCACCACCACAATCGAATTTAAGGAGATTATGGCTGGAAGGGGGATTGTAAGGGAGACTGAAGGCAAATCTGCTAAAGAAATGGACACGAAACTTGAAAAACTTGGGATAGTTTGATGTTTTTCGCAGATACGGATATTCTGAGCGTATTTGCCAAAGCGGATGCGGTGACGTATCTGAAGCAACTCTTTGCAGATATGAAGATATCTCCTACCGTATACGAGGAATTGATGCGTGCGAAACGGGCAGGATATTCGTTTGTAGACGCCATTCTTGATGCGGTTGAGATTGTTCTTCTCTCAGACGAAGAGTTCAGAGATTATAGGAGTCTGCTGGAGAGTGTCAACAACTTGCATGAAGGCGAATGCCAGTTGATTGTACTGTGCAAATCCAGAGATGGGATTCTACTCACCAAAGACGCACCCGTAAAAAGATATTGTAATAGAAATAATATAAATTATTTAGATTTAGAAGAAATATTTAGAAGCCTGAAACGAAGGAATGTCCTACAATACAATGAACTAAAAAAACTTATTGCGGACATTGAAGAGAAGGACTGGACAATAATACGATCAAAAGAAGATATTCTTGGAGATTGAGTCTTTTACGGTATCCGGATACGTGGCATTCATTTGACACAACAAGAAGCGGAAAAATTTCTTGGATTGATAAGGAGGGATGATAAGTCTGAACACTTCCAATAGTCGACGCGGCACAAAGACAAGTTCTTTCGGCACTTCCGGCAGGACAAACCACGATTCCACAGCATTTTATACAAGCAAGCTGTACGAAAGTTTGCCGAAGGAAGAGAAGGTCGAATACGTGGAAAATCCGATCCCGCCCGAATCCTTAAACAGAATCCTCCAAAAATCCGCCGAATCGATGGACGAACTGCCAGATAACAGCGTTCACCTGATGGTAACCTCGCCGCCGTACAATGTCGGAAAGGACTATGATGAGGACTTAACTCTCGAAAGCTACCGCGAATTCCTGAAGCGAGTATGGCGTGAGGTTCATAGAGTCCTCGTACCCGGAGGACGCGCCTGCATAAACGTTGCAAACCTCGGCAGGAAACCCTACATCCCGCTTCACGCATTCATCGTCGAAGACATGATCGAACTTGGATTTATGATGCGAGGCGAGGTTATATGGGATAAAGCATCCAGCGCAGGTTCCTCGACCGCATGGGGGAGCTGGCAGTCCGCATCCAATCCGACACTCCGGGATGTGCATGAATATATCCTGATCTTCTCCAAAAACACATTTGGCAGGAAGAACCTTCTGAAACGTGAGAACACGATATCGAGGGATGAATTCCTCGAACTCACAAAGAGCATCTGGACATTCCCGTCGGAATCCGCAAAGAAAATCGGACATCCGGCACCGTTTCCGGTGGAACTGCCTTACCGGACGATCCAGCTATACACGTTCGAGGGCGAGGTCGTTCTTGACCCGTTCATGGGAAGCGGACAGACCGTGATCGCAGCTATAAAGTCGAAGCGTAGTTATGTTGGCTACGAGATCGACCGCGAGTATGCGAAGCTCGCAGATAAGCGGGCTAAGGAGTTTCGATTGGAATTTAACTCTCCGAAGATATCTGATTTTACAGATACTTAAGAACCGCCATCCCGCGGATCCGCAATCTCCCCTGCAAGCGCAGTTGCCGCAGCGGTCTCCGGCGACGCAAGATAAATGAACCCGCCCGTACCCATCCGCCCTTTGAAGTTGCGGTTGGCTGTCGAGAGGCAGACCTCGCCCTCGCCGAGTACGCCCTGATGCGCACCAAGGCATGGCCCGCATCCGGGCGGGAGTATCACTGCACCCGCTGAAAGCAGCGTTTCCACAACTCCGGCATGAACTGCCTGCAGGAGCACCGATCTGGATGCGGGCGCAACGACCGTGCGTACGCAGACCTTCTTTCCGTCAAGGATATCTGCCACCGCCTTAAGATCCTCAAACCTGCCGTTCGTGCACGATCCGATAAAGACCTGATCAACATGCGTCCCCTCAACCTTATCTATCGGCTGCACGTTATCGACGGTGTGAGGGGTTGCTACCTGCGGGGGAAGATCAGACACATCGAAGAATAACTCATCGGTATAAGCTGCATCAGGGTCCGCGTAAACCGGTGAATAACCCCTCCCATCACTTTCACCTCTGCTTTCACCGCTGCGTTCGCTTCCGCGCCTTCCAATGAAATCGAATGTCACCTCATCAGGGGGTATGATGCTCGCCTTTGCACCCATCTCAACACCCATGTTACAGAGCGTCATTCTGCCTGCGATCGAAAGATCAGCGATCGTTTCGCCGTAGTACTCGATCGCCTTGTATGTTGCGCCCCCTGCGCCGATCTCGCCGATGAAATGCAATGTCGCATCCTTTGCGCTCACCATATCAGGAAGCGCACCGTCCACCGTGATCCTGATCGACTGCGGTACCTTGAACCAGAGCTTTCCTGATATAAAGACCTCAGCCATCTCGGTTGCACCGACCCCGGTCCCAAAAGCTCCAAGCGCGCCGTATGTGCAGGAGTGCGAGTCCGCGCCGGTGATCAGCATCCCCGGACGTGCGAACCGTTCCGAGACGATCTGGTGACAGATTCCATCGCCTATATCGAAGAAATTTTTGATGCCTTGCCTTTGCACCCACTTCCGTATCTTATGGTGGAGAACTGAAGTGGTCTCCTTGTTCGACGGGACTATGTGGTCGAAGGGAATCACGATCCTGTCCGGGTCCCAGACCTGGCTTGCGCCCATCTCTGTAAACGCTTTAACCGCAAGCACGCTCGTTCCGTCGTGCGCCATCGCACAGTCGATATCTGCAAGCACGAAGTCGCCAGCCCGCGCATCGGTGCCTGTTGCCCTGCTCATTATCTTTTCGCTAATTGTTGGGATGTTATACCTCCTGGTGGATTGCTATTTGCCGGTCACAGCGTTTTTATAATATCTGCTAATCGTTTTATCCCTTCTTCAATTTTTGTTTCATCCGAATTTGAAAAATTTAATCTTAACGTATTATTCCCACCCCCATCAACATAGAATGCGTTTCCGGGCACGAATGCCACGTTTTCTTGTATTGCAAGGTTGAACAAGTCTAATGATGAAATCCTCTCCGGAAGTGTTATCCATAAAAACATCCCCCCTTCAGGTTCTGTGCATCTGATTCCCTCTGGAAAGTGTTCTGTTATCATAGACACCATTAAGTCTCTACGTTTTTTATAAGCAGCCCTTATTCTCATTATATGTCTATCAATATCATTATCAATCAAATATTGATAAATCACCCTCTGCGAAAGCTGATTTGAATGGAGGTCCGACGCCTGCTTTGCGATAATTATCTTTTCCATAATATCTTTTTTTGCGCATATCCATCCGAGCCTAAATCCCGGCGCTATGATTTTTGAAAATGTGCCCAATAGAATTATATTATCTTTTATGTAAGTCCCCATCGAAGGCAAATCTTCCCCTATGAACCTTAATTCGCCATAAGGATCATCCTCAATAAGAATTGCATCATGTTTTTCAAGGATATCGGCAACATCCCTCCTTTTTTGCTTGGAATAGGTGATTCCTGAAGGGTTCTGAAAATTGGGAACTGTATAAAATAGTTTTATTCCACCCCCCTTGAATGTTTTTCCGAGCAGATCGGTATCTATTCCATCACCAAGCAGCGGTATGGATTGATATATTGGTTCATACATAGAAAGTGCTTGTATGGCCCCCAGATAGCCCGGGCGTTCTATAACAATCTGATCCCCTTTGTCCAAAAATACCTTACCAGTTAAGTCAATGCCCTGCTGCGAACCATTCGTAATCAATATCTCGTCAGGATCTACTGTTAACCCGTTTTTAGTACGATATCTCTCAGCAATATATTCTCTCAAAGGCAAATAACCTTCAGTTGTGTTGTACTGAAGAACATTCTCGCCATCTTCCTCCAAAACTTTTAAAGATGCGTTTGTAATCTCTTTCACCGGGAAAAACTTGAGATTTGGAAGTCCGCCTGCAAATGATATCGTTTTTGGATTCTCTGTAACTCTTAATATCTCTCTGATAAACGACTTATGGGTGGTACCCATCCTATTTGCAAATAGTTTGTCGTTCAATTATCTTTTCCTTGTTTCATTGAAATGTGTCTCCCACCATCCGTCTGATTAAGTCCCGAGCCAAGGTTACTTTTCCTTTTCCATCATCTCTCTTGCAAACTCGCGCGCACGCTCCAGTCGTGCGGCGTCCGGTTGCCCTTTAGTCGTGGGACCCATCTCCCCAAAATAGCGTAATTTAGGGTCAGGACTCTTCAACAACATATCTATTACGCCTTGAGCAAGTTCTCCCTGGCAGTCGAACATACCAATTAGATTCGCTCCGGCTGCCGCTTCCTTACATTTAGCAAGCCATTCTTGAAGGTCTTCCAAATCCTCAGGTGCCCCATGTGTTACAAAGAGAGCAACATTTTTACCCTTGCAATGGTTCTCTAAAAAGCTCTTCGCTTCATCAGGTGCCCCAAATCCATGAATCGGGAAGCCGACGAAAGCGAGATCATATCCGCCAAGACTATCGAGCTCACTCATCTCCTTGATCTCTTTTTCATCTCGTACTTCCTGAAAAATAGCTTCAGCAACCTTTCTGGTATTCCCTGTCTGAGACATGTACGCGATTAAAACTTTCATCTTCATACCTCCTTTGTAAAGGTTTTTCCACGAACAGGTGGAAATTAGCCTCCCCACTCATAAGGGTTTCCCCTATCGATATATAAAATTATATAACTCATGGAACAAATATCTTGGGGCTATAGGTGCAGATGCCCCCACCGATCTCGAAGAAGTTGGCCATTTCCTGATTTCGCGCCCATTCCTGCGCCTTTCGATGGAGTTTTGATGTGGTCACCTTGTTTGACGGGACTATGTGATCGTAGGGTATCACAATCCTGTCCGGATCCCGGACATGGCTTGCGCCCATCTATGTAAACGCTTTAACCGCAAGCACGCTCGTTCCGTCGTGCGCCATCGCACAGTCGATATCTGCAAGCACGAAGTCGCCAGCCCGCGCATCGGTGCCTGCTGCCCTGCTCATTATCTTTTCGCTAATTGTCAGCATTTTATAGTCCTCCGGGCTAAACGACTTCTCCATCCTGCATCCGTATGGTCCGCTCAGTCTTTCCTGCGAGATTCGGGTCATGTGTGATCAGCACAATCGTCTTCCCCTGATCGCGCAAGGAATTTAAGATATCAAAGACCATTGCTCCTGATTTCGTATCGAGGTTGCCGGTCGGCTCGTCGGCGAGTATGATTCCCGGATCGTTCACAAGCGCTCTTGCAATCGCAACCCGCTGCTGCTGACCGCCAGAGAGTTGGCCTGGATAATAATTGAGTCTGTGCCTGAGTTCCAGCGAATCAAGGATCAAGCTTGCCTTCTCTCTTCGCTCATCCATCTCCACCTCCTTAAGTACCATCGGTATCTCGACATTTTCAAGCACGGTGAACGTCGGTATCAGGTTGAACTGCTGAAAGACGAATCCGAGTTCCACTCTTCTGACTCTTGCCCGCTCGTTCTCGCTCATATCAGAAACCTTGTGATGGTTGATGAAAACATCACCTCTCGTCGGTGTATCAAGTATTCCGATCTGGTTCATGAGCGTCGATTTGCCGGATCCGGATGTGCCAATGATCGCTACGAATTCACCCTTTTCAATCGTTAAACTTACATCGCGAACCGCAACGGTCTCTGCCTCACCCTCTCCAAAGATCTTCCAGACATGCGCAAGTTCGATCAATGCTTCGGTCATCGGCATCTCCTGCGTATTCGATTATAACACGATGTATTCGCGATTGATAGTAGCCCGATCTTTTATTTGAGGTCAGATCTCCCCCAAATTTTTAAGTTCTTCCATCGGTGCCGATGCTTCGATACATTCCGAAGCTCTTTTTCGTTGCTGCTTGTCTAAACTAACCAGTTTGGCATTAAAAATCGATGCCACTGCGACATAGATGGAATCGCAACCCATCAGTTTGTATATGGCTGCAAGTTTCGAGGACGAATCAGCTAAACTACTATCGATGGGGATGAAAATAAAATTCGGCAACTGTCTGAGTTTGCTGGTAAATGCTATTGCACGATACGGATCGCCGGTACCCCGGGATATCGCTGAAGCAATTTCCGGCAAAACGATTTCCGGGACAACTACCATGATTTCGCGTTCTTTGATGACTGCGAGTAATCCTTTACTGTACTCGTGGAACTCTTCATTCACTATCACCGAGTTCGTCAACACACTGGCATCGATGCAATACATATTATCGTCTGGACTCTGATATTAGCTGCCAGCTTGGTTTTTCGCTCTTCCATAGCTTACTGATCTCTGCACCGATCGTCTCCAGTTGATCCCATGCATTCAAGTCTTTTCTCTCCGTTTCCACACCAAAACTTCTTTTTAGTGTTAATAGCTCTGCTTCCAGAACATTTACTTTCTTTTCAAGTGCCTCCATTGTGGTCGCGCTCAATAATTTTCACCTCGTGTCTACAATACTAGGTGGGGCGATGTTATAGTGAATCTATCGCTCTCACCGGTGTCGCGCGGGGCGCCGCACTGATAGGTAGGGATGTGCGTGAATTTTGTCCCAAAGCCCTGTTCACAGGCAGTTTTATATTGGATGAGTTTCGATCTACCCAGCATGAACGAGGAGAACTCTGTCGCGATCGGTGCATGAGTTTGCTGCTGGCTGACCTCACGCAAGACCCCGGTGCAGCCAAACCGAACGCGAAGGACGCGATGTGCAGGACTTGGACTTAAGGCAGGGGTTTGGTGACTTAAAATAGACATTAGTCTGGAGGAAAAGAGATATGAGTAATAAACGTGTTCTTATTCTGCATTCTTTCAAAGACATGGGCTATGAACCCAGACTGCAACAAATAGTGAACAACCCCAATCTCGATGAGATTTCGTTCAGGCACTGTTGTGTGGTAGATCGTGATCGAACCAGCGCCCGCATCCTGAAAATGAACCGTCTGAAAGACGATGGAAAATTCAAAGAAGCCAATGAACTCATGAAGGAAGTGGTGAAAGAAGAGGTCGGACCACTGCTAAACGAGCAGATTATCGAATTCAACCCCGATGTTGTTATCATTCATGGCGGCAGCGTCTTCAATGCGGTTCCCGGTGCGTGCATCACGATGATATGTGACTTAATGAAAAAGCATCCAGAGCTTCCATTTGCGCTGGAGGGAAAGGTAAAGTGGTTACGGCGAGTTGAGAAAACCGATTATCCCTCTTGGAAAAAGATGGAAGTGATTAATAATATCCATTGGGTTAGCGCTTACCGAAAAATAAAGTAGCAAAGTTTATTAGGTGAACCCTCGTATATACGCGCATGGATGATCACACACAATACGCACCATGGTTGAAAGCCTTGTCCGGAGCGGATGAAGTTCAAGCACGACGGTTTGCAGCAGCTAAAGCACTTGAACTTGGGTGGGGTGGAATCACGAAGGTCGTAAAACTTACAGGCATGTCCCATACGACCATCAGAAAAGGGATCCGCGAGCTTCAGAGTCCGGATGAGTTAAAACCGTCAAACCGACTTCGGAAGCCTGGTGGGGGACGAAAGAAGATAGAAATCAAAGATCCGAAGATTGTTGAAG
>PQXF01000156.1 GCA_003194445.1 Candidatus Methanogaster sp. | reverse complement strand
CCAGACGTAGTGAACCGCGTGCCATTAAACGGCGGCGTAAACCCTATCCGTTACTCACTAAACCACGAGAAGAAGCTCGCAACGAATTGCGCAGAGGTGGGGCATCTGCTTAAGGTAGTGGTATTACGCTATGTGCCCTACTTGACATCACAGCACGTAAACATCCACTCAAGGATCGTGAGGTACGATGAAAAGATTCACAATATGCCCGATTTGCGGCACAAGCATCAAAACAGAAAATATGTCAAAACATATAAGGCGTGTACATTCCAGGGATCTCGATTCAGGGCATGGGTATGATGCGAATCACCCACTAATGACCGGAACAAAGATGGATATGGACGCATGCGATAAACTTCATGATAAAGCTGCACGTTTCATAGAACGTAATAAGTTTAAAAAAGCGATCAAGACCCTCCAAAAGATTCCAAAAGATTATCCGGATATGGCTGACGTTTATTCACTTATGGCGGCTTCTTATGCGGGATTGGAGCGTTTTGACGATGCGCGGACATATTTTGAGAAGGCTGCAAACGATGCGCCATGGGAATGGCGCCACTGGTATAATCTGGCAAGCATGCATCTCAAAAACGGGAATGTGGCGGATGCCAGAAGGTATCTGAACAAGGCGAGAGCGGTTGGGGTTCCTTCTGATGCAGAAGATGTGGTGGACGAACTGAGTGAGATTATCGCAAAATTCCTAGAGATTGTGATCTCTGAGAAGCCATATCTCGATTCCGAGACCTACCTTGCACTTGGAGATCGGTTCAACCGCGGGGTTGCATACATGGAGGATAAGGACTGGAACCAAGCGCTCGATGAATTTGAATATATCGTGAGTATCGATGAGCAATCCGAGAAGGCTTATGGCAATCTCGGGATTGTCCACCTCTTCAGAGGGGAGTTTGACGAAGCTGAGATGTGTTTCAACAAAGCACTTGAAATAGACCCCGAATACCCACCGGCTGCGATAAATTCCACCCTACTGAATACGATACGAGATAAAGTAGCAAAAGATCCTGATTACCTGGAAAAAATTGGATATCAGACGGCAAAAGGATATTTCTGATCATGCACACGCTGTGAACCTGAAACTCTCGGGACGTGGCTGTAACGTGCCCACATGCAAGAAGCTCGTTCAGATCGTCAAATTCACGCACGGGCATTCTGTTCTGGCGGGTTACGTCTCGATCACTCCGTTTTTGAGCGGTTCTTCATCATCAGATACTCCTTACGATCCAGTTGAAAGTCCTTTGAACTCATGAGGAGACTGTTGATGAGCACTGCCTGTTGTTTGCTCCATATTTCATTCGGTACCGATTTTAGCCACTCACTGTAACGTTTTATGAATGCCAGACGCTCCTTCTGGTTCTCTTCTCTGTTGGTAACTACTCACCTACACAGCCGGCGGGATAAACGGATCCTCTCTAATCGCATCCGACAGTCGCATCGAGCACATGACACCCGTTCTTTCGCACGGTAGATATATACCCACGAATACCACAGAACAC
>PQXF01000155.1 GCA_003194445.1 Candidatus Methanogaster sp. | reverse complement strand
GGAAGGGTTTGTTCTGACTTTTGTACGAAGTGGTTATTTGGATGGTTACACTGTAACCAATCAAAAAATGCTTCCGATTTTTCCAGATGGGTTATAAGTTCACTTCAACTCAAGATACCAGAGAGCCGATATTCTGGGAAGCGACGAACAGCCGAGAAAGATTGTCTGGTGGTCATTCTATGATCAGGAGTCGAGTTTTGGCAGATTTCTCAAGAAAGCTATCGAGCACTTCAGCGACGATGAGGTCGATTGGAATTCGTTTGAATCGAGAAGGGATCAGATGGAACTCCTTCGTAAAATTCTACGTGATAACCGCTTTCTTCTTGTGTTTGACGGTGTGGAAAGGATGCTGCGTGCATATTATGGTCTGGGCTCTCCCTATCAGAGCGATGAGATCGAAGAGGATGCGGTGGGGGGTGACTTTCGCTCCTGCATCGATCCCAATTTCGGTATGTTTCTCCAGTGGCTGGCAAGTGACAATCTGCGAACGAAGACGCTCTTGACCAGTCGTCTCTACCCAAAGGAACTTGACGATTTGGAAGGGTCTTGGAGGAAGGATCTGAAAAAGATGGATAGGGACGATGCCGTTTTATTCTTCCGAAGTCGGAGGGTTGTTGGAATGAAAGCAGAGATAGAGGCGGCTTGTGGAGAGGTTGGCTATCATCCACTCTCCCTCAGACTGATCTCAGGACTGATCGTGCATGATCCGAAAAACCCAGGGGACATACGGGAATGGAGAAAATACAACGTGATACCCGATCTTAAGGGAAGAGAAGGGCACAACATCCTGGATCTTGCTTACGATTCGTTGGACGAGGAAAAGCAGGCGCTCGTGAGCAGACTTTCCGCATTCAGAAATCCAATGGATTACGATGCTACCAACATCTTCAATGACTTTGGCAACGAGGGAAGATTCAATGAGGCTTTGCTCGAACTCGTGGACAGAGGACTGCTTTTCAGAAATATGGAGCACAATAGATTCGATTTACATCCTGTTGTGCGGAGGTACTGTTACGAGCGATTGAGCGACAAGGAGGCAGTTCACGTCAAACTGATCGAGTATTTTGCTAAAATTCCAGAGCCAGAAGAGATCAGGACTGTAGATGATCTGGCACCTGTTATCGAACTGTATCACCACACGGTCAGAGCAGGGAGGTACGATGAGGCGAGGGAGTTATTTGAAAAGAAGCTTAATCACGACTTATTTTATACATTTGGGGAATATCAGACAATAATCGAACTTTTACGCACTCTCTTTCCAGATGGGGATGATAAGTCACCAAGATTGAAAGATGAAAGTGATCAGGCGTGGGCGCTGAATGCGCTGTCGAATTCTTATGGAGCCTTGGGGCAGTCTATACAGGCCGTGCGGTTGTTGGGGGTGCACATTGCAATTCGGGAGGGGCAAGGTATTAAAGAATGGTTGGCTGTTGGTCTGGGTAACCTCGCTTTGAATCAGATTCGAATCGGCGAACTCGATTCTGCCGAACCCAGCATCAGGCGAAGAATTGATATGTGTGAGGAGGGCGGACTCGAACTTCGAGAATCGATTGGACGCCAGATATATGGAAGACTACCTAGGGCAACTCACAAATAATAATTTACCTGCCACCAGTTTTACATATTGATCTCTTGATCGAGTGACAACTAATAGAACTACATATATCCCATACGTCTGAGTTTCAGTAAAATTAAAGAACAAATGTT
>PQXF01000154.1 GCA_003194445.1 Candidatus Methanogaster sp. | reverse complement strand
GTCCCGTATCGAGTGGTGCCCGCTCTTTGACAAGCTTCACGGCATCAAGGAGATCACAGAGGATGCGGTTTGCGCGAATATGGAGTTTCGGATCGCAGAACTCGGGATGTTTACGCCATCGCGTAACCTCGATGTGGACGTCTTCGTAAACTTCGGCGCATCAGAGGTGATGATGACCGGGCTTCGCGCCGGGCTGATCGATACAACGGTTACAGCCTGTGATGGTGCGGGCACGGTCATAACGGACAATCCCGGACTTGTTCAGGGCATGGGTGCGCAGATCTCGGGGCTCATCGAGACCGAGCCGATACAGGAGATCGTCGACGGGATCAGGGAGCGCGGCGGAACCGTCGTCGATCCGGATGCAGCAAGCATCGATCCTGCTGTCGGTGTTCGCCATGCAGTCAAACTCGGCTACACGCGGATCGCGGTCACCGTCGTCGATCCTGCGACCGCGCGCCTGATCAGGCGGATCGAGTCCGAACCCGGCATAAAGGTGATCATCATTGCCGCGCATATCACAGCACTCTCACGGGCAGAGGTGCAGGATCTTCTGGATCTGGTCGATATCGTGACCGGTTGCGCATCAAAGCACGTTCGCGATCTCGTAAAGCCGCTGGCGCAGGTCGGAACTGCGATCCCGCTCTTTGCGCTGACGCGAGCAGGAAAGGAACTTGTAATAGAGCGGGCAAAGGAGATCGAAACGCCGGTGTTGATCAACACGATGCCGCTTCCTCTGTTGCCAGAGCAGAAGCAGCCAGCTGGGTGGCGATCATACCAAACAGGAGGATTAGGTGGAGATGTCATTTAAAGCACCGGTTTTTGAAGAGAAGAGTTTCAATTGCCCGCATTGCAACGCATATTCACACCAAACTTGGGAACGGATATGTACCCCCGGTAAGATGATGTATGAAGAGATCTCGGATCTAATGGTTGCGTGGTGTAGCCGTTGCCAACAATATTCTCTCTGGTTAAAGGATAAAATGATTTATCCTGAAGAATCTGGCATACAAATGCCGAATCCTGATCTTCGCGATGATATCAAGGCTGATTATAACGAGGCACGATCCATCGTAAACAAATCGCCCAGAGGGGCTGCAGCACTGTTAAGCTTATGGGTTATATTTCAAATGAGAGCAGGACACTACTAATCAGGTATCTGCTTTAAGCAGTCTCCAACAAAAAAATAAAAGCATTAAAAGTAATACTTATGAATTTCTAATCAGTATGCGTCACAATGTTGAGGATAGTTTTTGGGATGATGCTCCGAAAATATCATCTCAAACCTCTCTTGAATCACGATCTCCTCAATCGCCTAACGCATAGCAGAATTATAAGCAGTCCCGATAGTATCAACACAATAATTATAGGATTTGTATAAAATGGAGTTGTCGACTTTCCGATGGTTATGTGCACTGGTATCTTCACACCACTTCCTATGTTAAAGCCGCCACTTGGTTGTAATGTGACTACACATACTTTTGCATCGAATTCGCCCACTTCACCTACCGTTGGGTTGAACCGAACTGTTATCTGCTTTTTTTGATCTGGCTTAAGCGAAAACTCCGGATCAGATATTTTTATCCAGTCTATAGATTGATTTTCGAGGTATACTTGGTATCCAAGCTCTGCACTCTCAGGATTTGAAACTGTTATGTGGAAAGGGTCAATACATAGGTTACCAAAAAGGGTCAATACATAGGTTACCCTCATTTGTTGATTTAGGGTCAATACATCGTACACCATTTTAGGTTTTCCAGATATCGTCCCTGCGAGGTTCGACC
>PQXF01000153.1 GCA_003194445.1 Candidatus Methanogaster sp. | reverse complement strand
TTTACCAGAAGAAATCCGAACAGGCACTTGATATGATAAAACAGGCTCGTAACAACGGCATCCGCAACAACAAGGTGGGGGTCGATGGTGGGTACGGGAAGGAACCGGACTTTTTGCGCGGTTTAGATTCCAGTGGTGAGATTTTTATGGCTGATGTGCACAAAGATCAGCTTATCTATCCGGAAAACCCCAAACCAACCGTTCCGGAGCCGAAATCGAATAGAGGCAGAAAGCCTACAAAATTAAAGGCACAGACAGACCCAATTCGTGTTGACGAGTGGGCTCTCCCGCAACCAGAAGATGCGTGGCAGATGCTACCGATTCGAGAAAGCACACGTGGCACACTGTCTGCATACATTCTGCAAGGACGTGTCTGGGTCTGGGATGGAGAGGAAGAAGAGGCACATTGCTGGCATTTAATCGTAAGACGGGAAATTGATTCTCCTAAAGAGATTAAATACAGTTTAAGCAATGCTTCCAAGGATTCATCAGTTGAACGACTGGCGTTTATGCAAGGGCAACGTTTTTGGGTCGAACGCGCCTTGCAGGACGGAAAGAGCGAATGCGGCCTCGGATGTTTACCAGATCCGTGGTTGGAATGGCTGGCATCACCATACGACACTTGTAATGATGGCGATGTTGTTCATGCTGAGACGTCGTCTGTCAGACAAAGATGAATATCCTCTGTTGAGCTGCTCGGACATCCAAACTCTACTGAAACACTTATCTTCCGAGACGAGATGTAACTGCCCCGGAAGTGCTGCGCCAGATGGAGGTCAGACACAGAAAACGACAATCATCCATCGATTCTGCGAAGAGGAGACAGAAGAAGAAACGAAAGGGTGAAGATCTCCAAAGATAGCTAATAGCAAGAGGTGTGCTTTTTAGCTTTCGTGGCATCATGTTCTGGCGCGGGTAGCTGATGCTTTCGGATATTTTTGGATTATCGTACTTCTTGTGTGAAGATGTTCAATAGAGTCACATATTTAGTATTATTTACATCGTAATGAACGCGAATAGCTGTGTAGATAGTATTCTTTGTAAATTATATTTTACTTATTTTGAGTCTGTTGTTAAGACTCGGATGTCCGATGTTAGCTAATCTGACAAAGTGGAATTAGTGCCATCTGAACAATCTTGTCCTCGACGGCGGGGATTCCGAGAGGTCTTTTATCACCGTTTGGTTTCGGAATATAAACGCGCAAGACGGGTTGAGGCTTGTACTGCTTTGCTTTGAGCCTTGCTACCAGATTTGCGATATTCTCGTCCAATGCTTTCGCGTATTCTCCTACTGTTACTCCGTCAATTCCAGGAGATTTACCTCTCTTTAATTCCCTGAAACATTCTTTTAGGAAATCCTCTGTAAGCAAGTGTGCTAACGATGTGAACTTGCATGTTGGATCTTCCCTTGCTCTTATGGCTATCGCCATAAGAACTTTTAGAGTCTTAGACACCAGTTTTGTTATCATCTACAGCCCACCTCTGGGTGTGGCAGATGTGCCCCTGATGCCAATCGTACTCCTGTCCGCCCCTTCCCTCCACAGGAATTACCCTGCTTCATCGGTACTATGGGCGAATCCGACTCCCAATACGCCATTTGCGGTATCTTGCCGTTTATAGGCTTGATAACGCATACTCCCACTCGGGGGAGAGCGTATTGGGCCTCCCGAGTTCCCATAATCTCCATTTGATACCATGCTACGGTCTGAGACCCCACTGGACTCACATCACCTCGCAATGTCCCAGAGCTCTCTGCTATATTCCAAGACCGGAGGATTGGACTAACGGTGGTGCGAATGC
>PQXF01000152.1 GCA_003194445.1 Candidatus Methanogaster sp. | reverse complement strand
ACTCCAAATACCTACAGGTAAGTATAAGACAAGCGACATTTGATGATTTTCTTAAGAATCCAAACAAATGGGCGCCAACATGCCCAAATTGCGGCGAAAAAATGACATTCGTGTACTATGAGAAGGGACCACCAAAGGAAAACGAAGTTTTTGGATGTAAATTACCTGATTGGAACCATCCGATGCTTAGCCAGAGCTACAACTGATTTGCACCCGCAGGGTGCTTTCTTGATGTCGCTTTTGCTCGTAGCGATTGCACATTTGGCTCTGTATTCATCTCAACAACCTCCACACTCATGACGAGATCGCTGGATGATAACACCGCTAAAATATGTGATACTGTCATCTAACCTTGCATCAGACCCGCGCCTCGACCTCAGTCCAATATCTCAGCGCCTCTTCATAACTTTCCCACTGTATGAAGTCATCCCATTCCTCAAACACTTCCTCATCTTCCCTTCCCTCAATAATCCTTTTAAACTCCGGAAAGTCCACCTTATACTTCATCTTCAGTTCGCTTATCTTCCCCCCATAATACCAGATTTTGTTTCTCGCTCCAGTAGTTCGGATTTATCTCCACTTTCTCGTAGTCTGCATATCTCATTCTCAACTTCTCCACAACGGTCGAGTCCATATCCACGAGATAGTCGTCACCGCACGTCTTGATCACCAGATCGGTCATCCAGCACGTCCTGACAAGACTGCAATCCGGATTTCGGATCCATATATTGAGTTTCCCATAACTCATTTCTTCACCTCCTGTTTGTAAATCTAAAAAATAAAAGGAGGAATGTTTCATTCCTCCTTAGTTCGTAGAGATTTTACTATCTCTAATAGCTTATCCGTTGCTTTCAGATATTCCCGTGCTTCCCCTTCCTTCGTCTCTTGCAATTCTTCGAATTTCTGCTCTAATTCTGCAACAAACACCTTCTTTGGTATTTCCGCGACTTGCATGAGCGCCTTAACGGCGATTCCCAATTCGTTCTCTGGTATTTGTTTTTCTATGGCAAGTATCGCTGCTGGGTATAGCGCACCTCTAACGCACGTCTCAGCCCGATCTAAAAGCAAGTTCACACATGCCTCACCACCACAATCTAATATTACCATCACCTTGTTCGTCTCTTCGTTCCCCTGGTAGCACACGCGCGTCCATACCACGTAGCACCCAGGCGGAACGTCCACTTCGATGTGATTTAGGTGATCTCCGCCTCCGGGGTACAGTCTTATCCTTTTCTCGTCCCAGTAGTTCGGATTTATCTCCACTTTCTCGTAGTCTGCATATCTCATTCTCAACTTCTCCATAACGGTCGAGTCCATATCCACGAGATAGTCGCCACCGCACGTCTTGATCACCAGATCGGTCATCCAGCACGTCCTGACAAGACTGCAATCCGGATTTCGGATCCAGATATTAAGTTTCCCATAACTCATTTCTTTACCTCCTGTTTGTTTTTGATACACCCACCACAGCACCTTTTTCAAAAAGGCAAATCCCTGTGCATCTCGGATTTTTCGAGCCGTGAGTACACTATCGCCGTCACGAGAATCTATAAGACAATAAGAAACAATGTTAAGAAACAATGTTAAGAAACAATGTTAAGAAACTATTAGATAGCAGAACGACAGGGGGTTATCGATGACAACAGTATTTATAACGTCTGGGGTGATATTGGAATAGACTTGTTGCTAATTAGCATTCACTTCCATCAAAAACCTTTAAATTAAATGAGGTATATCTCATAAACTATGCTGAACATCGATCGAGCGTTAGGCGACGATAGACTGATGAAAGCCATTATC
>PQXF01000151.1 GCA_003194445.1 Candidatus Methanogaster sp. | reverse complement strand
CGCAAAAAGTTCTTGATTGGTGCACGAAACATCTTGGGCAATCGGTTCAAGCTAAGCGAAGAAATGCCTTTGCGTCCAGCGATAAACCGGAACAAAAATGGGATCAATTTAGTGGGGTCGGATGAACACCTTTTCATCAGCCCAGATTTTAACTGGTTGCAGACAAAGCTGGAAGCCATTGACGTCAACTCGATTATAAGAGATTATGACTATCTTCCAGATGACCATAATGCAAGCCTTGTGCAGAATGCCATCCAGATGTCTGCCCATGTTTTATCCAGGGATAAAACGCAACTTTCAGGCCAACTTCTTGGACGCTTGTAATCCTTTCAGGAATCTGGGATTCGATTGATGCTAAAGCAAGCTCTTGGATGGAAAAGTGGTTGTTTATGGCTCTGCCCACTTACAACCAGTCTGACACCGCCTGGCGGACCCTTGATGCGCACTATAGAAGGTCATACTGGCCCGGTTCTCACAGTTGCTGTTATGCCTGATGATGGGCGCATAGTCTCAGGCTCATGCGACTACACCCTGAAGCTCTGGGACATTGAGAGCGGAAAAGAACTGCGAACATTGAGAGGTCATACCAACGATGTAAATGCGGTTGTTGTTACGCCAGATGGTAGACGCGCAGTCTCAGGCTCACTCGACAACACCCTGAAGCTTTGGGATCTTGAAAGCGGAGAAGAACTACGGACATTGAGAGGTCATACCGACGAGGTCACGGAGGTTGCTATTACGCCTGATGGAAAACACGTAATATCAGCGTCAGACGACGACACCCTGAAGCTCTGGAATCTTGAGAGCGGTGAAGAACTGAAAACACTCGAAGGCCATACCAGTTCGGTTAATGCAGTTGCTGTTACGCCAGATGGAAAACACGCAATATCAGCGTCAGACGACGACACCCTGAAGCTTTGGGATCTTGAAAGTGGAGAAGAACTGCAGACAATGAGGGGGCATATCGACTGGGTCCTGGCAGTTGCTATTACGCCTGATGGAAAACATGCCATCTCAGGATCAGACGATAAGACACTCCGGGTCTGGGATCTTGAGAGCGGAGAAGAACTGCAGACATTAAGCGGTCATACCCGCCAGGTCTATTCGGCTGCTGTTACGCCTAATGGGAGCCGTGTCATCTCAACATCAAAAGATAAGACACTCAGGGTTTGGGATCTTGGGAGCGGAGAAGAATTGCAAACAATGAGAGGTCATATCGACTCGGTCTCGATGGTCATTGTTACGCCAGATGGCAGCCGCGTCATCTCAACGTCATGGGACAACACCCTCAGGGTTTGGGATATTGAGAGTGGAGAAGAACTACAAACAATGAGGGGACATACCAGCGATGTTAATGCGGTTACTGTTACGCCTGATGGGAGTCGTGTCATCTCAACATCAGACGATAAGACACTCAAGGTTTGGGATCTTGAGAGCGGAGAAGAGCTACAGACACTCGCTGGTCACACCAGCTCGGTCGATGCGGTTGCAGTTACGCCAGATGGAAGATACGCAATCTCAGGATCATGGGACAACACCCTGAAGGTCTGGGATATCGAGAGCAGGCAGATTCTCGCTTCGTTCAGCGGGGATGCCCCTTTTCTCACCTGCGCCATATCAGCAGACAGCAGAACCATCGTCGCAGGCGATGCATCAGGCAGGGTGCATCTCCTGCAGCTGATTGGTGTATGAGCAGTAGAGAGCGCGGATGAATTTATGTGATTGCAGATGCTATATGTATGAATCATAGTGCAAAGGAGGAGAAAGTATGGAGAGTAATAGCCCCACAATCGTTGTTACTGGAGATGTTTGCATTGACTGGCTGCAATGGCCCACAAAACCGGAAGATGCGGGGCTGAACTGGAAACTTTACGCAGGGACGCGCATGACCGCAAAACCCGGAGGTG
>PQXF01000150.1 GCA_003194445.1 Candidatus Methanogaster sp. | reverse complement strand
CAGTGAATTTTGAAACTGGAAATTGGAAAAAAACAAAGATATAGAGGTGCATTACCTAATTTCTAATTTCCAGTTTCGACATCGACATTCAATTCGATAATACACGCTTTTTTGGGAAAAGTGTAAATTGGTGAATGAAGGATGCCAAAAACTTCTTTGACGTAATCATTCACTCCCCCCCTGACAGCCAACAACCTTTTTCGGATTTCAAAGCACAATCCGTTGAGAATACACATTTTGGTGCAACCTTGTCCGCGGTTGAAACCCTGCAAAAGCCTGTCGGCTGCCAGGGAGTGTGAACGGTTATGCGCGTCCCGGCGCGCAGGCTGAATTTGTTTTTTTACTTTATGGAGCTCCCAATAGTTTCAGACCGTCACGAAAAAGAGCAATTGCTAATGTACATAATACTCCACTTTGGCAGTTTTTAGAATGTTCAAGCTGCGTAGCAGACCTGATCCAGCAAGACATCCAGAAAATCATCGTGAAAATAGCTAAACTCAGGGTCTTTCGATGAGTTCACGAAATACCTGGCACTCCAAATATGGCGTCTCACAAGGGCGATGACGTCGGAGAAGGTTGCGTCGGACTTTTTGTACCATGCACATTCCAAAATAGGCATGGTTGCGCCCTTGAGTATTTCGATGGCCATCAGAACAACGATAGAAAACATTCCAAACAAAACCGGCGTGGTCCTGGCGATGGCCAGATCAGACCATTGCCGTTGTGTTTCAACTCCAAGGTGGGCACGAAGCTCTTCGAAGGTTACTTCTATGTTCCATCGAAGGATAAACCATTGGAGGATCTGTATCTCTCTTACCTCCAGGTCCGTACAGAAAAATGCTTCCGTGCGCAATTTTCCTTCTGGGTCCCGAACAACTATCCATTTGACAGGAACCGGATTGTAGCCGGGCGTGTACCACAGGGAAACGCCGGAAAATATCTCCAGAGTCCGTTTGACACCATCGTACCAAACCACCTCTATGGAAGTCCACACCGTGGATGGGTCTTGGATACGTTCAAAAAGGGACTGTTGCTTTTTGCCCTTTTTAGGTTTTGGGCCTCGCTTACCTGGTTGGTCTGGAGGAGGGAAATCATACAAAGCTGCGTCCAATCGAAAACGAACAACCAAGGTAACGGGTACAGGGAACCCTGCACAGCAAAGGGCGAGAGAAACAGCGGCATAGGCTCCGTCACCCACTAACACAATGGCGCGGTGAGGCAACCAGCGTCGCACTTGCATGATCATTTGCCGTGTCCAATCAACGGTAGTTTTGTGTCTCTTACTGTTGGCCTTATTGCATGCTTTGGATGGGGCAAGCACAGTTAAAAATGGTAATGCCCACGCTCGTTTTGCCCACGGCACTGGTACAATGTATAATGGACCCCAAAATTTGGACAGTGTGTTAAGTTACACTTGGGAGGAAAATGAAGGAGGACCAAGTGGAGAATTTAAGGAGAAAGCACACACCGTCATTTAAGGCCAAGGTTGCCCTGGAGGCGATCAAGGAGCAGAAGACATCGGCTGAGTTGGCCAGTCAGTATCAGGTTCATCCGGGTCAGATCCGAAACTGGAAGGCGACTGCCACCAAGGGGTTTATTAATCTTTTTTCCAATAAGAGAAAGAGGAAGGATCAGGACCAAGAGGAGCTGATTCAGGAGCTTTACCGCCAGATTGGTCAGTTGAAGGTTGCTCTCGACTGGCTTAAAAAAAAATCTGGACTTAAGTGTCACAGACTATAATTCTTCATCAGAAAACAACGAAGAAATTCTGACATACAGGATACATGAGATCTCGGTTTTCTTCATCACTTTATAGGTCTGAAGAGAGAGGAAATCGACGATGACAGAGAAATGTGAAGGTACAGGACGAGAAAAGGAAGGCGACCGGGAGAAGAAGGGCTGCCCTGCCCGGGGCAAGCGCTATTCTCCTGCTCAGAAACAGGAGATTCTGGAATATGCC
>PQXF01000149.1 GCA_003194445.1 Candidatus Methanogaster sp. | reverse complement strand
AAGAGCATGTAACGATATATCGAAGAGGTGCATAAAGCTGAATGACGGACGACTACTGATAATGGAGTATGTCATGCCACCGTGACACCTTTTGGTGATGTGTCGGGGCATCACCGAAAGGTGGGAACTAATTCGTTTTATGCGAAGTTGTTGGCGGCAAGACGCGTAACTTAGAAAAAGGTAAGAGAACAGCCGGAAAGTATCAGCTAGGGGTTAACACAAATGGACACAGATTACCGGTATAAACGACTTTTCAGATCGATAGTGATCCATTCTAACAGTTGTGGTTGCGTAAGACAATCCGACGTTCCCAGAAAATAATAAAAAGACTCTTGAACTCTGTCCGGACGCGAATCCCCATAGAAAGCGATAATAACCAGAACACGAGAATAGCACCACAATGGATCATCAGGAGCGATCCATCGATGCCACCGTCAACAGGGTGGGGGCGTTCCCACTGCCTGCAAGGCATGATATTACGGGAAAAGGAGATCCTATTATGGATGAAATACTAAATATTTATGAACGTCTGGACGGGCGCACCACGCTTGATGACTTTAAGGCGAAGGTCGATGAGAAGGTTGCCACGATGGGAGGACTATGCGATGAAGCGACCGCGGCTTTACTGGTTGCCCAGGAACTCGGAGCGGACACGCCAGTCACGAAGATAAAGGATATTGCGCCTGATAATAGCAACGTCACCTTTGCCTGCCGGGTGGTCTCAATCTCTGATGTACGCGAGTTTTCACGCAGTGACGGGTCGGCCGGGAGGGTGGCTAACATCGCGGTCGGAGACGAGACCGGAACGATCCGGGTCTCACTCTGGGACGAACTCGCGGATCTCATAAGTGAGATCGAGGTCGGAGAGCACCTCCAGATCGGCGGATATGCGAAGGCTGGTTATGCGGGCACAACCGAGGTCTCGGTCGGCAGGACAGGGCACATCGACGTGATCGAACCGTCGCACGAGATCGAGATATCTATAAAATCGCACCCCATCACAGACCTGTGCGCGGGCATGGTCGATGTGAACGTGACAGGGCAGGTGCTTGATGTAAGCGACATCCGCACCTTCACACGCAGGGATGGCTCGAACAGCACAGGAAGCGTCGGCAATGTCACGATCGGGGATGAGACCGGCAAGATCCGGGCGACGCTCTGGGACGATAAGACCGAGATGCTGGGGGAGCTAAATGTCGGGGACTCCATAAAAATTACAGGCGGCTACACGCGCGAGAACAACTACGACGGCGCGATAGAGATCCAGATCGGGGACCAAGGTACAATCGAAAAAAGCGATGAGACCGTGAATTACACCGAAGATATTACCCCGCTCTCTGACATCGGCCTCGATGAGACCTGTACGGTTGTTGGTTATGTGACCGGTCTTGATGAGACGCGAGAGATCACGCGCAACGATGGAAAGGTATCACGGGTGACGAACATCTACATATCAGACGAGACTGGAAAAACCCGACTCAGGGTTGCACTCTGGGGAAAACACGCTGATATGCCGCTCGATATCGGGGACAAGATCCAGATAATTGATTGTTATGCGAAATCCGGGTGGAAGAGCGAGATTGAACTTGGTGCTGGTTGGAAGAGTTCGGTACGCGTGATCTAAAGGTAGGGCCTAAGAGTAAGGCGACTCTCGATTGCGATCTCCAGTTGAAATGGAGGGGTTATTTATATCAGGGCATCGGGCATGGCGATAAGGAGCTGTCGCATAATTGGCCTGAACAAAATCCATGATGGTTCTGATAACCTGAATTTCGGTGAATCAAAATAGACTTACCTTCTACCATCACGGAGTATCGGTGTTTTGTGGGGCATGGTGGTTCAATAATTGAGACGAATCAGATAGATATCCACATCATGGGATATGCACTTCTTCCGAAGTTCTGGGTTTGCACAAACCAATTACACACATCTTTATGCGTAATATATAAGAGGGTATAGCTCGA
>PQXF01000148.1 GCA_003194445.1 Candidatus Methanogaster sp. | reverse complement strand
ATCTATGTCCCAAAGTCTTGCCGGTCTGGTATCAAGCGATTACTGGAACAATAGTGGCGGCTGGGCGGGTAAGTAGTTTTTCATCGACAGTATAAGCACTGCGAAGCAGGTCATGTGTGTTTTTTATAGACTTTATGCAGGGTCCGCCAGAAGGTGATGCGCTCTCAACTGCAAGGATATTTATGGCACCTGAACATGCAAAACGAGTTTTAAAAGCTTTGGAAAAAGTAATCACTGAATTCGAAGAACGTAAACAAGTACAAGAAGAATAATTGGTACTCTTTTCACGTCACCTCCACACAAAACCCTTCGAGCGACTATATTCTATCCGATCCCGCATGGGGTGCCAACTCCCCCTGAGCGGACTCTCGAATACTGACCATGACCGACCCGACAAAGGGTGTGGATAATCTCAACCGAACTCATCCTCGACCCTCAAATCCGCTCCACGCCCCCGTCCCGCGAGAGCAGGACAACCCGGCTGATCGCAGAATCGTCAGCGATCCGGTACCCGGCCGCATCTCCGATCTCTGATGCAAAGATGCGCACTTCCTCGTGATCAGGCATCGCAGCTCTGTCGAGGCGTTTTTGCGAGAATCCGACATGCATGTACGCCTTGACCTCGATGTAATCCGGCTCGCACATACGCAAGAGACGCGCATAGCCCTCTGGATCGAACATGTTGACCCCCTTGATAAGCGTGATCCTGACCGCGGTTCTGGTTCTCGTCTTCGACCTGCCAAGCACCCGCAAGGACTCCTGAATCTCTTCCCAGAAATTCCCGTGCGGATTGCATACCTTAAGATACGTATCTTCATCTGGCGCATTCAGACTGAGATACAACTGGGTCGGCGCAATCCTCGCAATCATATCCGGCTGCGTGCCGTTTGAGACGACGAACGTGGTCATAGCGTCCTTGTGAAATAGATCGATCAACTCCGGCAGATATGGGTAGAGGGTCGGCTCGCCTGCAAGCGATATCGCAACTTGGTCCGGCTTTTGCGCCTCGGTAAGCGCATCCATGTCAGTGGTCTCGGATCCGCCGTATCCCGAGATGAGGCGTGCATGTTCCCGCATGATCGACCCCTTGATTTCAACTGGAGAATCCCAATCGGCAGGCTCTGGGAGCGGTACCGGCATCTCAACTGGCCTCCAGCAGTGGAGGCAGCGGTGGTTGCACGAGAGCGTCGGCGTCATCTGGACGCACCGGTGTGACCGGACGCCATAGAACTGCGATTTGTAGCAACTACCCTCCCCCCGGATCGCCCGGTTCAGCCAGTGGCAGGTCTTTACCGCGCTGTGTCTGCCTGCTATGTGGTAGCCGTGTTTTTTCAAGAGGTTCTCAAGTTCCGGTTTCATTTTAGTCTAATACTCTGCAAATTTGATATAATGGTTTGGGGTATGGGGCTCGAAGGGAGCTGTTGAACGGGAGTTTTTTTAACGTGGTAAACTCAAGTTGGGCTAAAATGAAAATCTTTGTGAGCTCAACGTATTTGGACCTGAAGGAATATCGAACTAAGGCAAGGGAAGCTATCGAAGAAAGTGGGAATGAATTTGTTGGGATGGAAGACTTTCAGAGCCACACGCATGAAGCCCCGGAGTTCTGTCCTGAAATGGTAGAGGCATGCAACGTCCTTGTTCTCATAGTTGCTTACGGGCGCGGGTATGTACCAGACGGAGAGGTGATCTCGATGACACGGTTGGAGTATGAACATGCTCTCGCAAAGAAGATTCCGGTCAGGTGTTATTTGCCCGAGGTCAATTATCCATGGAATCCAGAGTTTATAGATAAAGATCGGAGATCCATCGATGAATTTCGTGGTTTGATCTTGGATGAGCATATCTGCTCATTTTTTACGACACCAGAGAGCCTTTACAAGAAAGCACCCTGCGGGTGCAAATCAGTTGTAGCTCTGGCTAAGCATCGGATGGTTCCAATCAGGTAATTTGCATCCAAAAACTTCGTTTTCCTTTGGTGGCCCCTTCTCATAGTACACGAA
>PQXF01000014.1:36107-72683 GCA_003194445.1 Candidatus Methanogaster sp. | reverse complement strand
GTATGGGACATGCCTGTAAGTTTTACAACTTTCGTGATTCCGCCCCACCCAAGTTCAAGCGCTTTAGCCGCTGCAAACCGCCGTGCTTGAACTTCATCCGCTCCGGACAAGGCTTTCAACCATGATGTGGGTTGTGCGTGATCATCCATGCTTGTATATACGAGGGTTTGTCTAATAAACTTTGCTACTTTATTTTTCGGTAACGACTTAATCAATTTCCCACATCTCGATTACTCTATCAACCATCGTATCTAAAAAGCTTCCTTTGTATGTTATCAGCAGGTTTATAATCTCTTCTTCATCGATCAAGATGTGGTAGAAGGTTTTTCTTCCATGTTTGGTAAACCCTACTATGTTATTCTCTTCTAATTTTTTCAGATGCCATGACACTGTAGAGGGAGATAAACCAACAGATTGCACTACCTCTTTATGACCGCAATTATCATGGGTTAATATGAATAACAGAATTTTTCTGACGCTCTTTTGCCTCAATAATGCTAATAATTTGATATTTTTTGCTTTGAAGTCTACAGGGAAATAGTGTGACTTATTACCTTCTTTTTCTTCTTTAATAATACCATATCTTGCTAAATAATGTAGATGATAACTCACGGAACCTGTCGATAATCCGCTTTTTCTCTCGATCTCCCTGAAATGACAACCTGCAAATTTTTTTACAATTTCATATATTTTTCTTCTAACATCTAATTCAAGCATTTTTTCCTTTTTTTCATCTAAGATGACGGGGGACATTTTCATCCCTCATTTTTTTAATAATCCCGCGAAAAAGCTTGAAAGGATTGCAAAGTCAAGTAGTGATGCGATCAAGTCAGTCCAGCCAGCCTGCGGGAAAAACATCTCTGCAGTCGACAAGAACCCTTTTACAGCAAACAAGAAGAATGCTATGCTGACGTACAATAATCTTTTTCGTTTATCTCTCTTATATGCTATCAGTGTAATAACGAAGAGAACTGATGCCAGAATACTGCTGCAAAATGTTACGAGATCATCTGCCTCTATTCCCGGATAAATTATTATATCGTCTTCTTCGTATGCAAAAGCCGATGGTGATGATACTAATATCAAAAATAAAAACAGAATGATGAATAGTGCTGCATCGCTTTTGTTGACCATTTTTATCCACCTCATGAAACTACTTTGTTTTTAATGCGAATCCCTACAACGGTGTTATACATGATCGCTCCTGATCTGTCTTTAAACCTATGGCGTCATTTTGAGGTTGGATTTCATGAGTTTAAATCGGTGCCTATGGTAACTACTCAGGTATGCTGATTGGTCTCCCGATTGCGATCCTGTACTTTCTGGCAAGAAAAATAACCGCAGAGGACGCGGAGGAATGATAGAAGCATTTAACCATTTATTCCCCCTCCGCGCCCCTCTGCGCACTCTGCGGTTAAATTCCCGGTTTGGTTACAGTATGCCCCATGTCCCCGGTGTGAAGTCCCCCGATAGTGGTTTAGGTACCTGAGTAGTTACTGCCTATGAATGATTATATCGCAAAATAACCATTTTCCAACCCGTGTGGATCCCACTTTATCAGTTATGATGTAGTGGCACGTGCCACTACTATTTAATGCAGTCGATCATGACTATTCATAGCTTTAGATAGAATATTAACGGAAATGGCTTGGAAAATCCCCTTCTAATCATGTCCAATGTCCAGCAATTCCCGCTATGATTGTAAACGCATACAAGCGAGGGACTGTTTCTTTGCCGTTTCGTAAACATCTACATCATCTCTTCACAATATAAACCAGCCACAGGCGATAGTATAATCTCAAACAGTTGGAATGAGGTGAATGTGGGGTGGCGTGAATTGCTTGAATATTTTGATGTTTTTTGACCGATGGTCTTTTATTCTCTTAAAACCTGAGTGAACGAGACTGAATAGCGCGTCACATTCAGACGCTCCCGAAGTTTTGTTTCTGTTTTACTCATGTGAACTACCCTCTTTTGAGTTCCAAATTTACTAAGCACTATTTGGAATTATCCTTTTTGTGTCTCAACATTGTACGTAAATGTTTACGAAAGTATGAACAATCGACCCTTCGTCCGTATGCGTTTATAGGTGCAACGGGAATTGCTGGACAAAAGAGACTAAGCGCAGCCACTATCGATACTTTGTTTTCATCAGTTAGTTTCATAATGTTATTTCACCTTTCTTCACTTAGTAACTATTTTTCTTCGAAAAAAAGAGGGGGTGTCCGGTGTTTGAACCCCCTTCAGTCATTGTTCAGTCTTTGTCTTCGCCCTCATCTCCGTTCTCGACTTCGAATCCGGTGAGAGCGTCCCGGAGTTTCGCGGCGCGGTCGGCTGCTGCGGTAAGATCACCGACATCGGCTGCGGCACGGAGGTCGTCGAGCCGGGTGTCGATCCGACTGATATCGGAACTGTCGCACCATCCCCTACTCAGCTTACCGCCCGGTCCGGGTTGAGTATCGGTCCGACCGGTATCGGAAATGCCGCACCAGCCTCTACTCAGCTTACCACTCAGTCCGCTGTCAGGAGTATATGCGATCCGGTCCCATATCCACCCGAGGGTAGCGATATCGCCTTTGACCGCGCCCGGGTCGTCGGCAGCTATGTCGACCATAATCTGACGGATACAGAGGTCAAAGCGGGCGAGGTCGATCTCAGCAGGAGGTCGATACTGTAGCTGGAGGTCGAGGCAGGCGCGAGCAACATCGATAGCAGCCTGGCGTGCCTCTTCCGGTTGGCGGGCGTCGACAGCTGCGACAAGTACGACGAGAGCATTGCTCATCTGGGCGTCGAGCATTCTGGGTACGTCTCCCGCCTGATACATATCCCATGCAGCAATCATCGCATCGACGCTAGCAGACGCCGCGTTCCAGTCCCCGGACTGAGATGCATCGAAGGTATCTGCTGCGCCGGTCGAGAGGATCACAAGCTCGGCAGGTGTTGTGCCTGAGAGTGCGTCGGTGGGTACAGCGAGCGCGACGGCTTCGAGTTCGCCTTCGACGCATACAAGGAACTCACCATAGCCGGGCGCGAAGATCTTGTCCTCGTAGGTACCGTCCATGTGGAGCTCCTCTACAATAATCGAGCCGTTGACATGCCCTCGCGGTCCGTGCATCGTCTCGTTGATGGACCTGACAGTGACTTCTTCAAAGGCGGTGCCCGGGATATTCTCGGGTCTGTAAACGTCGCCGACCCGGGGGTCGCCGGGCATGATCATTGCGACCGGGCCGTCCCTACCGGCGAGCCATGTGCCATCGGTGTCGGCGATGACGCCGTCTTCGTAGTTGAACACGTCCTCACCGAGGTACCAGACGGCTCCTTTGTCGTCCTGGGCGTACCAGTCGAGCGCGACCTCGTGGATGCGTCCGTCGAGAAATGCCACGTACTGGGATTCAAGCGTCTCGACCTGTTGACCGTTCCATTCGATGGTCTTGGTGCCAGGGAGAAGGGTAGCCACGACCCGAAACGGGAAACCGTCCACCCTGCCGAGCAAGATGACCTGGTCGAGCTCGCTTACGGGGAGGAGTGGGTTGGTCGCGTTGGTGGGGTCTGAGAACGACGGCTCATAGAGATCGACCCGTTCACTCGCCGGTGCGACCGGGAGGGAGATTTCGGCAGAACCTTCGCCAGCCACAGCATCAACAGTCGAATCCGACGTAATCTGAGTCTTTGCCTGAATCTGTTGCAAACCGGCATTTTTATCGGGGTTTGTGCAACCGGATAATGCCGCCGAACCCACCAGCAGCAATATCAACAGAAAACCCATTGTTCTCATTGTTCTCATTGCCATCTACCTCCTGGAAATATGGCAGAAGGATCCAATTGCGCCAACTCTTCTGCAACACGTACGTTTGCAGTTCCATCTGGTGTATCAGAAACCCTTCCTGACGAAGTTAAAGGGTTTGCAGTTGTAACTGCAGCGGATACACCGACTCTGCCGATTTTGCGAGCAAACACCATCGGCATCCCATAGATTCTTTCTTCTGTTTCTTTTACCATTTTAGCACCTCCTTTTAGTGCTATTTAAGACATTGTCCAACTATTCTTTAAATAACTCGTAGTTCAATCATAGAACATTAGTACAACCATCGAATTAACGCTAATCAGCTAAAAATTCGATAAAAGAAAGTAATTTTTTTAAATATAAAAATTATAACATAAGATATTAACCATGTTGTCAAAAAGGAAGGGGTTTCTGGTGTTGATCCCCTCTGGTCACTGTTTTAGTCCCCGACTTCGTCTTCGCCGTCACCATCGACTTCTGTGTGCAACACCACGCCAGTACCGGCATCAACCTCCGCGCCCATGCCGTTGCTCAGTTCGACGTCGTAGACCAATACTCCGTTCTCGTTCTCAAGTTCTATCTCGGTAACGGTTGCATCGGGATTATCCTTCAGAGCCGCCGCTTTTGCTTGGGTTCCGGTGTGATGGTGGCATCGTGCCGAACTGACGTCTCATGAGCGAAGGCAGGCATCACGATACTGCCCAACAGCAGTGCCACGACCAGCACGCCGCCGACTCCTACGGTGATCGGCCATTTCCGCATTTTTTTCTCACCTCCTTTTTGATTTGGTAAAACGTTGTTTAATCGGTGTTCTTTAAATAACGCGTAGTTCAATCATAGAACATTAGTATAATCATCGAATAAACCTGTAACTGTCCTGATAATATCTTTTCACACGTTTTTGGAGCTACGAAACGAGCCGCATACCTGCTTTAGGTGAAGTTGGAGCTGATCTTCATAGCTTCTCCAGATGGCACCACAACCACCATTAACGAAGACGCTCACCCGACTTCGGAAACGCCGAAATATTGTAGTGTGCCAGATATTTGAGACTGCCTGACTACCAGACACATCCCCCAATCTAGGTCGTCTCTCCAACACCCGGGCATCTGTCCGCGGTTTCCTACACAGTACTTGCCCAAAGACCCGGGGCTACAACAAATAATCACAACTCTGCATCCACATCCCACACAAGCGCGCTTGCAAGCATGATCGCATCCGAGAACTTCACCTTCACCCGTGACGTGTCCACAAAGACCAGATCCACAAGCACAGGCGCGCCAAATCCGCCGCCACCACCAAGAAATGTCAGTGTGCGAAAGATCAGGTTCCCCGTGATCCCGTCAGGCGCGACGATGACGTTTGCATCCCTGATCGCATCCTCGATCAAAATCCCGTAATGTTTCGCATCGATCCCACGTTCGCAAAGCATCCCTGTGACAACTTCGCCATCAGCAAGACTCTGATCCACGATCTCACTCCTGCCCGCGTCCTCGAATCTACCGCCTGAAAGAACAGCCACCTTTTCCATTATCCCAAATCTCCTGATGGCATTTACGCTTTTAGAGACCAGATCGACCCGGTCTACCACCGAATTTCCTTCATCGATCCCAACCGGCACAAGGAAGAACGGGACGCCATCTGCCGTTGTAAGGAGAGCAAGTCTCGCAAGTCTCGAAACCCCAAGCACGCTTTTCAGGCATCCAAGTGTCTTTGTGGCGCCAAGCGTGCCGCGGACAGCGGCATCGATCCGCCCGCCCACCAGTCGGTCCACCAGTTCAACTTCCGGATTATCCGAATGAATGATCTCAAGATCGGTTCCGGTTGCGGAAAGCTCCTTCTCATCCCCGATCAGTACAACATCTGCGAACCCGCATGCGCTTTCGATGTCCGCAATCACGGACTTGCTCGCCGTGCCACCTGCGATGCCGATTCCGACGCGCGCTCTGCACGCATTCGCACGGTTCCGAATCGTCTCTATCATGTCGGTCATGTCGGCCATATCCACCACATCAACCATAATTTATAGGGTCATAGCCTGATCCAACCAATCTCGACATATCCAACCCCTCCTGTTTCATCTCCGGCCCCATCATCAGGATAGCCAAAGACCATACGCTTGTGGACAGTGTTTGCGATGCGCACAGCGCGCGAGAGTTCGGGCAGAGCGAAGATGTAATCGGACGCGATGGTGTGCACAAGGTATTCTGAGTGCGCATCGGTTTTAAATTGCTTATATACCCGGAAATGAGTCCCGAACTTAAATCCGGTCTTGACCACGAATCCACGGTCCCGAAGGTTCGAATAAATCAGATATTTCAGCGAATATCCGGGTTCGACCCTTTCAGCGTATTCATTGAACTCGGCTGCGTTCTTATGCTCGATCGTGATCCATTTCCTGGAAAGGAGGTATCCTGACTCGACAAGTGATAATTGGAGGCGCAGTTCATCGAGTTTCTTCCCAAAAAAGTAATTCTGGTGGAGAAAATCGGCAATCGCAGGCTCCCAGACGATCGTGCGGTCGTTGATCAGACTTGCAGCCGCAGGCGTTCCCGCGCCACTAACATCCGGTTCGGCTTGCCCGCCTGACATAATTATTCTCTTCAGTTCATAAAATGTTATATCACTCTCTTCATCGACTATCGCGAGTATCAACCGTTTTCTTGCGTTCTCTGCCTTGTTAAGTTCCGAGATCATGCGTTGCAGCGGCAGATATGCCCGCTCTGAGATCACATAGACGAAGACATGAGCCGGCGCCTTTCCGGGGTGCCCGCCCCTTGGGTAGATCCGGAATCCGATCGGGCTCATCTTCGTATAGTACCCGCGCTCGCGCAGGTCCTTAAAGACGATGTACCCGAGTTCGAAGTCCTTGACACGCTCTGATGCTATCTCAAAGAACGATTTGAAGTCGAGAGTTTTTTTGTCCGAAAATATCTCTATCTTTCCGCGGGAAAGCAGATATGCTCCCTCGATAAGGGACAGTTCGAGTTTTCCGTCCTTTACGCGCCCGTAGAATCCACTATCGTACAGTTCTTCGACCGCGTCACTTCCTGCTGTCAGCACATCATCACGTAGTTCGCATTCCATCGTCTGGTTTTGTTCGCGTAATGTTTATATTGCTATCCATCCACTTATGATTCACTGCGGCTCATGGGCTCGTGGTCTAGTCGGTTATGACGTCGCCTTGACATGGCGGAGGTCCTGAGTTCGAATCTCAGCGGGCCCATTTAAGCTATAGATCTCACTCTGATGGTGCGGAGCTTACAAAACGGCATCGAAAGCCAGCAGCCTGTATCCGGTGCACCCGTCATGTCTCACAAAAAATTCATCACCCTTGCCGTTGCTGCACTCCTCATCGTTGTGGTAGCGTGGTTTGGGCAAGTCACCAATCAGGAGGTGGGAGATATTGTGCAGCAGCAATTCACCCAGCAGCAATTGCTGCTCACGCGACAGGCGGCTGTCGGAATCGAGGGCTTTCTCGATGAAAGGACTGCTCTTATCGAGGTGCTGGCAGATGAGATCGCAGATGAGTCTCCTGAGAACATGACCGCGTATTTTAGGACGGTTTATAGTAGATCCAAAGGCATTTCATCGATCGGGTTTGCGAACAGCGAAGGTGTGATAGTGACTGGCTATCCGGTAGAAGATGTGGCAATCGGTCTCGATCTCTACGCAACAAAGAAGAACGTATCATTCGACCGCGCCAGAGATACCGGAGAGACCTACACCACCAACCCGATGCTGCTGGTTCAGGGCGGGATCGGATCGCACATCGGAGTGCCGGTCTATTCGGACAACGAATTCAAGGGTGTCGTCTTTGCAACCATCGATATATCCACGCTCTCTGATCGATACCTCGCCGATGTAATTCCTGAAGGGCATGGGCATGTCTATATGATCACCATGATCGGGCGATCCCTGTACGATAGTGCGCACAAGGAGATGATCGGCAAAAAGTATATCGGGAGTTTTTGCACCAATAATTCATCGTACGCAGAGATTTTATCGGAGCAGATGCAGGAAACGGAGGGGACTGGCTATTATTTCGACGAATCTTCCGGAGAGTGGCGGATCGTTGCATACACACCCATTGTCTGGCATAACCACATCTGGTCTGTTGCCACAAGTGTTCCTGCAAGAGAGGTGGGCGCGCTGGTGCATTCAGTCTACAGAAAGCAGATCCTGTTCATCACGATCGTCATCGCAATCATCCTTGCCGGAGGCGGAAGCATAGTTCTGATCTTCTCCAGATGGAACAGGGAGCTGGAGAACGAGGTAGAAAAGACGACAGAGGACTTGAAAAAGTCGAATACGGAACTTGAGTCTGCAAACACTAAATTAAAGGAACTGGACCGGCTAAAATCCGAGTTCGTCTCTATAGCATCACATGAACTGAAGACGCCGCTCACCGCGATAAAACTTTCAATGGACGTCCTGAGATCACTTTCCGGATCAGAGAAAGACATCCGCACTAAAGACGAGTTGTTAGAGATCGTCGACCGCAATATTGAGAGACAGAACAGGCTTGTAACCGATCTCCTCGATATATCAAGAATCGAGACCGGAACTCTGAAATTCAATCTTGAACCTGTAGATCTGTACGATATCATCAGGGAATCGGTCAGAAGCATGAGAGATATCGCAGATAGGAAGGGTATTTCCATTCACACCGATCCGGAAGGCGAAACACTTGCGATCACCGGAGATCGTGACCGGTTGGTACAGGTTTTTGTAAATCTCATCGGAAATGCGCTTAAATTTACTGAGAAAGGTGAGATTCGTATTCATGTACAGATGGTGGCGGGACATCCCGAGATCCGGGTCAGCGACACAGGGATCGGAATCCCGCCAGAGGAACTGGACCGGATCTTTGACAAATTCCATCAAGTGGATTCCGGATTGACGCGCGAGGCTGGCGGCACTGGCCTCGGGCTTGCGATCTGTAGAGGGATCATCGAGGGCCACGGCGGCAGCATCAGGGCTGAGAGCGAGGTTGGACACGGGAGTGCGTTTGTGATCGTGCTATAACTATGGTTACCGTTACTCCTGGAGTTTTTTCACTCCGCGCGCTCTCGTGCTGCCAACGGCTTTGCTAACGCATTCCGATGTTTCGCAGTTCATCATTAAATCTTTCGATTAATCGAAGGGTTTAAGTACTGTTAGTTACATACATATCATCCGATGAGTTTATTAATCGACCAGGCCGGACCGAAGCAGCAATCAGTGGATGGGCAAAGAGATGTGATCGCCGGAATTATAGGTGGCGTTAGCGGTGGCGTGGTGGCAGGAATAGGGAGTTTTGTGGGCTTTCCTCCAGTCCATCTGGCACTGATTGCGGCAACGGTTGCCCTCGTTGTTTGTGGATTGGCAGACATTACATGGCTTTCTGCCCGGGATAAACCCAGGTGACTAACACACCCGGGCAACTTGTGCAACCGGGTAGACTGCACAACTTTACGGAGGTCTGTTGTGTCAAATCAATCCCACACAAGCGGTAAAAGTCACTGGATTGTATTTCCTACTGATGTTATTTATGTCAGTCGCGGTGTTGTGCATCCAACTGACCATACAAACATTGCGGAAATCTTTTGAATCGTGTGCCCCTCTGGTAAACCATGACCATTGAGATAACCTTGATCGGGACCGGAGTTGCCATGCCCCAGCCGCACCGGGTGCAGTCAGGCATTCTTGTAAATCTCGATTCGCCAATATTATTCGACTGTGGAAGCGGAGTTCTTCCGCGCCTTCTGGACTATGCATCGATCGGGCACGTATTTCTCACACATCTGCATCTTGATCATGTTGCAGATGTCATGAGCCTTATAAAGGCGAAGTGGCTATGCGGAAGCCACGATCTTCAGATATACGGACCATCCGGAACCAAAGAGTGGCTTTCGCGGGTTTTCGATGCATATCCATATATGATAGGCAAGATGAATGTCGAGGTCTTTGAGATGGCCGATCAGGATCGCATCCCGGTCGGAAGATATGAGATCATCTGCGCTAGAACCGCGCACGGGATGCCCTCGCTTGGCTACGGCATCGCTGACAAAGAGGGACGTGTGCGAGTCGTGTACTCCGGCGACACCGAGCCAGTAAAGAGCATTGCTACGCTCGCAAGCGGCGCAGACCTCCTGATCCATGAGTGCTCGTTTCCTGACTCGGTGCCTGATGTCACAAATCACACGACGCCGCGGATGCTCGGTGAGATGATGATTGGGGTCGCGGTTGGGCAGATCGTCCTGACACACCTGTATCCGCACACGATCGGACTAGAGGATACAATGGTTGCGACGGTGCACGAGTACTGCGGCTGCGATGTCACGATCGGGAAGGATATGGAGACTATTGTACTCGATTCCGCCTGATCCTGATAGTCCACATCAACAATTCTACCGGGGCATCAGCCGGTAATTGGTAATGTCCAGCCAAGCCCTGCTGGCGGTGGTATCGGCGGAACTGCTCATGACGATTCATTACCATCCTTTGGCACATAGATCACCTTTCCATTGGCAAGCTTGTACGCCGTCCCGAGCACCTCGCCCTCTCCGCCAGCGATCTCGTTTGTCATGTTCATCACCTCGATCGTCTGCCCTTCCTTTATAATGATCTGCATATCCGGCTGTCCCGGATTTGTGACTACAGTGAGATCGGCGTCAGGGTCGAGCAGTTGCGGCATATTGTACGATACCACAAGCATCACGATCAGCGCGACCGAGAAGACCATCGCAACATCGAATATGTTTGCCACGCCGGAGAGCGGACTCCGTTCGGAATCTTCGTCCAGCAATCCTTTTCGCCGTGTGCGCTTACTTCTCGGCATAGCTCTCCTCAAAAGCATCGAGAATGCATTCGATGTCGTTTATGTCCTGCTGATACCATCTTCGACGGATCATTGTGAGACTAAATCCGATGGCGCCTGAAAAAAGTCCGAGTACGGTGGTTGCGAATGCGATCACCAGATTAGTTGCGAGTTGCTCCACATTTCCCTCGGCAAGCCCCATCAGCGCAGGACCAAGCGGGATCAGTGTGCCCATGAGACCTAACATCGGACCGACTGTGGCTAATATCCTCGTCGTTTCGAGTCTCTTTGCCATCGCAATCTCACAATCACCAAACAGTCTGTCGAAATTAAAGACCTTTCTCTCGGTCTGGTCTGCAAGATCGCGCATGAATGCAGATACAAAGAATGTCTGTTTGCCGTTTCGAAGGTCGGAAACATCTGTTTTCCTGCACAACTCGTCCAGCCCTGCCACATCTCGATATCTCCTTGTGTATTCGGAGATAAACTCACCAGCAAGCGCAAGCGACCAGACCACAAATGCCATGAGGAGAAGGATTACCGGATACTTGAGCGCATACGATATCCAGTACAGCGTCTCAAATATTACTGTCGATGCATCCATGTTGGTGCCTCACTGCCTCTCTGCCCTGTTGATGGCAAATCCGATCGCTATGACAAGTAGCAGTGCGATGAGTGGCACTACAGTTCCCACGAGATCAAAGTTCCCGGGGGTTATCTCCAATTGTTTTGTTTTCATGTATGCAGGCATTAAAAGCGCTCCAAGAATGTAGAAGATTCCGATGAAGATCATCGCATCGCCGAGTGCAGCCGGGGTCTTGCCAAGCCGCCTGAAGAAGAGTGAAGATGCGATCACGAATACGGAGAATGTCACTCCGACGATGATGCCGATTGCGATGCCGCCCAGTCCGATGTTCGATGCAAGGATGCTGCACGCGATGAATATGGCGGCAAGACAGACCGGACACGGCAGCGACAGGATCACAAAGGTGTGCTTCGAGACATCGCAGCCGGAGTTCCACTTCCGTGTCGTGTACACACCCGCAGCGATCAGAGCGAGCGCGAGCATCGTGTGGAATGCAAGACCGAGATTGAGTAAACCCTCCATAAGATCGATCGAGAATAGCGTGATAAGGTAGCCGATGAAGATCGAGATCATAAGGTAACTTGCTGCAACATACAGAACATCTCTCTTCCGAATGCTTGATAGCCCGCATCCGGCTCCGGTCTTGATCCCAAATATTGCGATACTTGTCAGAACGCCTATCACTGCAACGCTTATCAGACTCATTGTTCATCCTGTGTTTAGTTAATTTAGAACAAGTCTGGTTTATAAAGGTTGTGGTTGGGGCATTCGGGAGAATGATCTTTTAGCGAACAGGTTACTTTTCTACGAGTTTTTGCAGGATCTGCTCCAGACGGAGGTTGTGCGCACCCATAAGTTTGTTATGCTCCCTCTGTTCCTCGATATAACCATCGAGGCGTTTGGTGTGCGATCCCACGTTCTGATTGAAAGTTCTTTGTTCGTCTGTGAATGCATCGAATTTCATGTTCATCGCATCAATACCGATCTTGATATCTGGGAGTATGCTTACACTCTCCTTGATATCTGGGAGTATGCTTACACTCTCCTTGATATCTGGGAGTATGCTTACACTCTCCTTGATATCTGGGAGTATGCTTACACTCTCCTTGATATCTGGGAGTATGCTTACACTCTCCTTGATATCTGGGAGTATGCTTACACTCTCCTTGATATCTGGGAGTATGCTTACACTCTCCTTGATATCTGGGAGTATGCTTACACTCTCCTTGATATCAGGCAGCGCTTCCAGTAGTTTAACACCTTTGTCCAGTTTTCTGCCGATGTCTGATATTTCATCAGTTCCGAGTTTCAAGAACTCCGAAGGCATATTCAGATCGATATCGGTGATGATCTCGTCCTTCACAAACTGTCCGATGCTGATGCCGGGTGGTGCTCGCGTCTGTATCGCATGGAATAATTCATTCACTGACTCAACCGAACCACCGCAAAGCATCTTCACGCTACCATCAAGATCATTGAATACATAACCGCGTACATGATATGAATTTGCGGTACTCTCGATGAATCTGCGAAACCCAATGTCCTGCACATCGCCGGTTACAGTGACATTGTAGTACCTGCCGTCCATGCATCGTACTTACAGGGCAGAATATAAAAATGTATGCTTCCCGAGTAATACCGGAAAAAAGAAAAGCGGTGAAGGGAGATAGCCTCCCTTCGTTTATTCGCGTGTTCGCTTACTCTCTGCGCCGCATTATCAGATAGGTAGCAAGCAGTCCAGCGATCACAAACACCGTTGACATTGCTCCGAACCCGGGAGTGGGTTTGGTCTTCACCTTTGTGATTGGGGTTTCTGTGGGTGCCTCGGTCAGGGCTTCAGTTGGTGCCCCATCTGATGCCGAAGTTGGCGCCTCAGTCGGTGCCACGGTCGGTTCCGAAGTTGCTGCTGTAGTCGGTGCCGGAGTTGCTGTCGATGTCGGTGCATCCTCATTCCATCCTGGTGGGTATGTGCCGCTGCCGCCGCTGCTGCCGCCGCTTCTGCTGCCGTCGCCGCCATTTTTGGTTACCGATATTACGTCAGAAACCCACTGACCTCCCGTACTTGTGGCAGTGTTAACAACAAATGTTATAGACTTATCGCGGACATGGACTACGATAGTGTCATTGCCCACATCTACGGGTATGTTGTACAGATCAGCCTTCCACCATCCAGGAACACCATAACTTGATCCTACCACGGCTGTGATCTTGTTTGAAGGATCTCCGGCTTTGTAGATCGTGACCAATTCACCATCTGCAGGCGTGCCATCAGTGTAGTTCACATAGCCATAGACCGGATAAGGGTTAGCAGTCCCAGCGTATGCAGGTGCGGATAGCGATAAAAAAACTGTGAGTATAAGAATGCTCACAGTTACTGATATACTTTTCATCTGTATCACCTCACCATGGCGTTCCAGCCACGACAACGTCCAAATCGCCCTCTACAAACACAAAGTATCCCAGCCCTCCCATGATTGGATAGGTGGTGTCCTGCGGCACACCTTCTGGTGGGATAATGATATCAGACACCATCGTCTGCGATGTTGCATTGAACCATGCTACATAGTAACAATCCTCTCCAGCACCGATGATCAGGTCACCAAGTTTCTGGGTGGTATCGATCCCAACTGCGGTAACATTGTAAGGCAGTGAGATCACATTCCATCCCTGCTTGAGAGAGAGAGTGTACGTGTTAGGACCTGCTGTCAATGTGACGTATGTTGTAGCCGAACTATCATCGTCATCTATAGCAGTGACTGGTAACTCAAACGTTCCAGCACGAGTGGTGTTGATGGTTGTTGTCCATGTGCCGACGTTCGCCACTATCTCACCCTGCTGAGTCAGTGTTTGCTTATCCGGTCCGCCAATCGCTGACAGGTTCACAATAACGCTTGCAATGCCAACATCGTCGCTTGCCAAAACCGTCAGAGTGGTGCTGTCGGTTCCATCAGATTGGATAACATTCGGAGACAATGTTGCAGACCAGATGATTGGGCAGCCTTCGTCGATCTGTCCATCACAGTTGTCATCGATGCCATTTCGGACTTCTGTTGCTCCCGGATTGACATCCGCGTTGGTGTCATCGCAGTCTGTGTTGTCTGTGACGTAGCCATCTGGTGCAGAACATGCATCTGTGGTGTTTGTCGGATCGCCGTAACCATCACCATCAGCATCGCCGTAGTACGTGGTCATGACGCCTTCATCGACCTGCCCATCACAGTTGTCATCGATACCGTTGCAGACTTCTGTTGCTCCCGGATTTACAGCCGCGTTGGTGTCATCACAGTCCGTGTTGTCCGCAACATAGCCCGCTGGTGCAGAGTATGCCTCTGTGGTGTTTGTCGGATCGCCGTAACCATCTCCGTCAGCATCGCCGTAGTACGTTGTTAGGGTGCAGCCTTCATCGATCTGTCCATCACAGTTGTCATCGATTCCGTTGCCGCAGACTTCTGTTGCTCCCGGATTGACATCCGCGTTGGTGTCATCGCAGTCTGTGTTGTCTGTGACGTAGCCAGTCGGTGCAGAGTATGCCTCTGTGGTGTTTTCTGGATCGCCGTAACCATCTCCGTCAGCATCGCCGTAGTACGTGGTCATGACGCCTTCAGCAGTGACCTCAATCGTGTTCGTGTTGTTATACGATGACATTCCTGATGTGGAGTTGTCCATGGTCACGTTCACGGTATAGATTCCAACCGGGGTTTCAGTGGTTGTGTTCCACCACTTCTTCTGTGGATCCTTTGCAGTGCCGCTACCAAGCTCTTCGACCAGGTATCCCGTGGCATTCTCGATACGGATTTCATACGTTACCTTCTCCGAGAACAGACAGTCAACCGTTATGTTGGTGCCCTGCACGACCGGTGAAGTTGGGTCTATGACGCAGGATGTAAGTTCAGGCGTAGGTAGCTCGGTGCCGACCGTAATCTCGGTATCGCCATGAATGATTGCGTCTGCTGCCATCGTGTCAAACATGTACGTGCCGCCAAACATATGCGTGCCAGATGCATCTGCTGGAATCTGTATGGTGTACGAATATGTTGCATCCGTAACACTGCTGAGTTTCGTCCAGTATATATGTCCAGCAAGGGTTGCGTAATCACCGTCGTTTGTTGCACTGACAACAGTCCAACCGGATGGCACCACTTCATCTATGAGAAGACTACCCGCAGTCGTCTCAACATCAACAGCCAAATTGACTGTAATCGTCGTATCGGCATCTGCGCTGTCCGGTAGATCTCTGGTAACAGTATCCTGTACTGCAACAACTATTGCAGTCTTGAAACTGGATTCTACACTCTCAGCCGAATTGTCACTCGCATCCGTGCTGTTCACAACGAAGTAGTAGTCCGTATCTGCATCAAGTCCGGTCAGCATGATGCTGTGCGATGTTGTCATAGTGGCATCAGATACCTCAACCGTGTAAGTTCCGGACACTGTGCCATACTTGACAAGACTGTCACTGCCCTCATCCGTAGTCCATGTGATGTTTACCGAGTCGGTTGTTGGCGTGTCACATGTAACATCGGTGATGACTGGCGGTGTGGGATCCCCTGCAGGAGTGACCTCAATCGTGTTCGTGTTGTTATACGATGACATTCCTGATGTGGAGTTGTCCATGGTCACGTTCACGGTATAGATTCCAACCGGGGTTTCAGTGGTTGTGTTCCACCACTTCTTCTGTGGATCCTTTGCAGTGCCGCTACCAAGCTCTTCGACCAGGTATCCCGTGGCATTCTCGATACGGATTTCATACGTTACCTTCTCCGAGAACAGACAGTCAACCGTTATGTTGGTGCCCTGCACGACCGGTGAAGTTGGGTCTATGACGCAGGATGTAAGTTCAGGCGTAGGTAGCTCGGTGCCGACCGTAATCTCGGTATCGCCATGAATGATTGCGTCTGCTGCCATCGTGTCAAACATGTACGTGCCGCCAAACATATGCGTGCCAGATGCATCTGCTGGAATCTGTATGGTGTACGAATATGTTGCATCCGTAACACTGCTGAGTTTCGTCCAGTATATATGTCCAGCAAGGGTTGCGTAATCACCGTCGTTTGTTGCACTGACAACAGTCCAACCGGATGGCACCACTTCATCTATGAGAAGACTACCCGCAGTCGTCTCAACATCAACAGCCAAATTGACTGTAATCGTCGTATCGGCATCTGCGCTGTCCGGTAGATCTCTGGTAACAGTATCCTGTGCTGCTGCAGATGATACACAAATCATCATCACAATCAGCACCATTCCGAAGATAAATGTTTTCTTCATTTATCAAACCTCCTATTTTATTAACAGTATCCTCCAGACCCCAATTTCCATCTGCCAATAGAAGTCATCAGTTCTGGCATTCCAATCTCTTGAAGCTTCCATTTACCGATCTGTGTCATCAGTTCTGGCATGCTCACAACGCAGTCCTGGTTGGTGTCTGCGGAATCATATTCTTCGCTAGTATACGAACTGTTCACCCGGGTTATCGGTATCGCTGGATATGAAGCCGGATCAAAAACCGTCTCATTCGTGCATGGATCGCATGTTGCAGTTTCGTTTGCCGAAACATCACTCAGGTTCAGCGGAGTGGTCCCACTGCCAACTATATCAAAGGTTATGACTGTAAGCGTACCATCGTCGCGGAAGCCATCCGTACTTATCATGCTGATGTTTACCATGCCATCAGTAGTATTGCCGATTATGGCACCATGATTCCATACTGTGTCATTGTCAGCATCACTGATAGTATCATTCTCATACGATCCAAGAGGTGGATTGTCTATTATGGTGTCCTCGGCAACGAGGAGTGCATCAAAAGTTACCGATCCCTTGGAAACATTAGTAGCGCTGATAACGCTGGAATTGTAGGTGAGTGTGATAGTCATTGCCCCTATGTCCGGGGCCCCAGACACGTTTATCGGTACCGATACAATAGAGCCATTTGTTGTCGGATCTCCTACACTCACCGTCGCTGCAGATGCTAATGCCGGTATGCCAAATAGCATCATCGTAGTTAGTACTAAAATATATGGTGTCTTCATAGTCTTTCCCTCCATAATACATCATTTTCGGAAATAAGAACAGAGGATAATGTGGTAAGTAGCTTCATCAACAGTATCCTCCAGACCCCAATTTCCATCTGCCAATAGAAGTCATCAGTTCTGGCATTCCAATCTCTTGAAGCTTCCATTTACCGATCTGTGTCATCAGTTCTGGCATGCTCACAACGCAGTCCTGGTTGGTGTCTGCGGAATCATATTCGGATGTTGGTGCTTCCGTCACCTCCAACCCAATGCAAACACTCGTGTCGTCATAGTTCCCAAACACATCGCTCGCATTGACCTGCAAGCAGTACGTTCCTGGCAGAGTGTCTACAGAAGCGTTGGTATCCGTAGAGTACGTATCACCGCCGCTGGACTCAATCACCTGCACGGCTGATCCGCCGATTGCGGACAGATCCACGGTAACGAAATCGATGTCACTGTCATCCACGACCGTCACACTCAGCTGAGATGTCTCAGTCCCGTCGGCAACGATCGATGCAGGGTCCGCATCCGGGTTCGAAACGACTGGCGCTTCTACATCCTCTATCTCCAGATCGATGCAAACACCATCCTCATAGTTCCCGAACACATCGCTCGCATTGACGTACAAGCAGTACGCCCCGGGCAGAGTGTTCGCATCCACAGTCACTGTCACAGAATACACATCGGTATCACCGATGCGACTCATCTCCTGCGCTGCATCTCCGCCGATATCGGACAGATCCACAGTAACGAAATCGATGTCACTGTCATCCACGACCGTCACACTCAGCTGAGATGTCTCAGTCCCGTCGGCAACGATCGATTCAGGGTCCGCATCCGGGTTCGAAACGACTGGCGCTTCTACATCCTTTATCACCAGATCGATGCAAACACTCGTATTACAGTTCCCGAACACATCGCTCGCATTGACATACAAGCAGTACGCCCCGGGCGCAGTGTTCGCATCCGCAGTCACTGTCGCCGAATACACATCGGTACCTTCGATGCGAGTCATCGTCTGCACGGCTGATCCGCCGATATCGGACAGATCCACGGTGACGGTGCCAACTCCGCACCCGTCGATGACCGTCACGTTCAGTTTGGTCGTCTCTACCCCATCCGCAACGATCGAGGAGAGGGTTGCGGTCGCGTTCGTGACCGCCGGGGCTTCATCGTCCACTGCGGTGAGATCGAGCAGTCGTGATTGATAGCTTGCATGCCATTCAATATCACTCTGATCTGCGGCAGCACCGCATACTGTGAAAGTTATAACCTTGTCGCCATCCACCGACCCATTGCCCACAACAGCTATGTAGTATTTGCCACCGCTCTCAATCGTATGACTCCCGCGGAGCTCTTCATCGATGTAGGCGTTGACGACGGTTTCGAGAGGCGCGTCCGCGCCATTGAGTGTCACATTGCCACGGAATATATTTACTATCGGCATCTCCTCATCCGCAGACGCGATTGCTGCCATTCCGGACAGCGCTATAAGGATCGAGAAAAGGGTTATCACCTTGAACAACCCCATCTTCATATTATTGTTCATGTACATTTACCTCCTGTGTTATTATCCATATAAGTCTTACGTTTGATTAGTGAACTTGGCATTTTCGAAATCCAATAACCATCATCTCCTCCTGATCAGATACGCAACTGCAAGCAACCCGGCAATCGCAAACAGCGCTTCAAACCCTGGAAGTAATCCTTTCGTCTCCGGCTTTTCGGCAAGTTTTTTTGTCGAAGTTTCTGCCGATGCCGTAGATTCTGCCGATGCCGCTGATAGATCAGATGTTACTATCTCTCCGGATACTGGCTGCGCATCCGTTCCGGTTGGCGTTGCTGCGGGCGATACATACCCACCTGAAGTTTTGCCTCCGTTCGGTGTGTTGTCACCAGTGGATGGTTGAGCAGGCGGATCCCCCGCAGGCTGATCGCCTATACGTAGATTGAGTGCTTGCGATTGAGTGCTTGCCTTCCATGTAACAGTTTGATCTGCCGTATCGCCGTTTATTTCGAAGGTTATAACATCATCTGATGTGCTGCCTTCAACACCCATATAGTAGTAACCATTCACAATCTCAGAACTCTCGCTGAATTCTCCATTGATGTAAGTTCTGATCGTTCCGGAGTCAACATAGTCGCCATCAACCGCTACATTTCCGTAGAATATATTTACTATCGGCATCTCCTCATCCGCCGACACGATTGCCGCCATTCCGGATAGTGCCAGAAGAGTCGAAAAGATGATCAATATCCTGATAGATCTTGCTATTTTGCTTCTGATTTTCTTCATAATTATTACCACCCGATGATTGGTAAATATAAAATAAAAAAATAAAGAAAGGATAAATCCTTTCTCTATTCACTTTCTTATTCAAAGCCTCCGGACATCGTGGCGCCCTGGTCCATGTAGATCCAGTATCCTGTACCTGGAGTCGCCTCTGTAAGACTGCCAGATGGGTACTCGGACCATCCTGTGCCTGCTGTGTATGTAGCCATCAGTCTGAACAGTTCATAGCCCTCAGGCTCTTCGAGACCGGTGATCGATACGAAGTCTGCAGTGGTGCCGTCGTTGATTGGCATCGCTACCGTCTTTATGTGACCGATCATGTTCCAGCCCTCATAGAGTTGCTGAGATGGGGCAGGTGCAGCATCATCAAAGTCCACGCATACCGTCTTTGCGGCGTTCTTGTACACCAAGTAACCTCGGCACGGCTTTACATCTGCATTAAGATAAAATGATCCTGCCGATGCGTCATAGTAGAGACAGAACTCACCAGAGTAGTAGTCTACGTCAAATACCGTCGTTGTGTCCTTCGGACTGTCAAGCGTCTTCGGGATTGAGACAAAGTTCAATCCGGCTACGAGGTCGTAGCAGAAGTCGCATGGACACGAGTTGTCGATTTCGAACACGCCGCCGGTGTCATCGTCTGTCGCACCGCCGTCATCTGTTGCCACTGCCTTGATCTGGTAATCTCCGTCGGCGGCAGTGGTCGTGTCAAGAGAGACACTCCACCCGTCAGCGCCATTGGTATCTGGTGTGTTGATCAGGGTTCCTGCTGGCATCAGATAGAACGCTACCTGCGTCACTGTTCCATCGGTGTCTGTCGCAGTTGCGGTCACGTCTATCGGACCTTTAACTGTACCACTGGTGGGGTATGTGACGGTTACGGTTGGGGGGTCGTTTGGCGCCCCAATGCAGAACTGCCCATCGTTGACAGAATCCGGTGTGATCGAGCTGACATCGCAGTCATAGAGCGATGTTACCTCAAGATTCAGGTCGCTGCAACCAGATGCTCCGGTCACAGGACAGAACTCAAGGTCTGCAAATGTTATACCGTTGCCTGTCGGGCAGGTTAGCGCGTCTGTAGCCGTCATCGTAACGGTTCCACTGGCATCAGCCCATGTAACTGTACCAAGAGCACCACTTGACACACTGTTCAGGCTAACCTTTGACGTATCATAGACCACTGTGAACGTTGCAGACCCTATGCCTGCAGTCTCATCAGTGTCTATCGTTATAGCGACAGTGTCGCATGTGCTGCTCGTTGCAGATCCGATCGATACTGTGGTAGCGGCAGGGCCTCCTCCGCTTATGCAGAACTGCCCATCGTTGACAGAATCCGGTGTGATCGAGCTGACATCGCAGTCATAGAGCGATGTTACCTCAAGATTCAGGTCGCTGCAACCAGATGCTCCGGTCACAGGACAGAACTCAAGGTCTGCAAATGTTATACCGTTGCCTGTCGGGCAGGTTAGCGCGTCTGTAGCCGTCATCGTAACGGTTCCACTGGCATCAGCCCATGTAACTGTACCAAGAGCACCACTTGACACACTGTTCAGGCTAACCTTTGACGTATCATAGACCACTGTGAACGTTGCAGACCCTATGCCTGCAGTCTCATCAGTGTCTATCGTTATAGCGACAGTGTCGCATGTGCTGCTCGTTGCAGATCCGATCGATGCTGAAGTAGCTGCCCCAGCCGGTAGGACCATGCCAAACACTGCCAATGCTATTAAGCACACAACCATTGTTGTTGTCATTTTCATGTGTTCATCACTCCTGTGGGTTATATTTTGTATCCCACCCTTTCAATAAAAAAGAAAGGGGGTGATATCTTGCGATATCACGGGATACAGACTCCACCTGGGAAGGTCGTTATGAGTCCTACAATGTACCGAGCGATCAACAATGCATCTGCGCCATCGATGTTACCATCATCATTGACGTCTGCTGCATCGTAATCGTTACCAGTCAATGTTGTTAGTCCAACGATGTGCCGAGCAATCAGTAGTGCATCCGCACCATCGATGTTACCATCGTTGTTGACATCGCCCTCGAGTTGCGGACACACAGGTGTTGTGCTTGGTGGCATGTACAGCCTGTCATCTCCAATCGTCGAGAACAAGTTGAACTGTGGCTCGTTGAACGCAATCCATGCGGGTGCTGGCACCATCTGCTGCAGATACAGCTCGTCCTCACCATTAACATCCCACATGCCATCGCAGTTGGAATCGATGAATCCGAGATACCAGTTTACATTGGGCACTGTGTTCGCTAGAACAGCTCCGCCACGCTTTGGAGAGTATAGTATATCGCCGACGCCACTACCATGTCCGGCATCCCAATCAGCGGCATCAACAATGGAGTATGCTTTATAATGATGTCCCTGAACATCTCTTGGAGTCAGTCGCACGTCGCCATCCGATACGGCGTTGGTATCAAACACACCGGTTCTGCCCGTATCCAGATACAGCGGGTCGCCAAGATCATACAAGCCGTTGCTGTTCACATCGACATATCCCACTATAGTCTGTGGGATTAGGATAATCGGATCATTGGCGTCGTCGTCACAGTCTTTCACCACGGTGTTGCTCTCGGTATCGCAGCAGTCGCACAATCGCACCGCACCAGGACCAACTGGAGCGCCTGCTGGATGATTGTATACGTTGACATAGTAGCAACCACGCGACGTTCTCACGATGTTCATTGCAGGGACTGCTCCATTGATCACTCCACCAGGGACTGGAGCTGGTAGATGACCGGCACCAAGCAGGAGTCCATAGACCGCATCCACATCACACTCGACTACCTTTGTACCGCAGTCAGGCCAGCACTGCTCATCTATCGGCATGTACAGTCTGAAGTCACCGATCGATGCAAACCTGTCAAGCTGATTCATAGCAGGAGCACCAGGAGCGCCGACGAGTGTGAAGACCACCTGTTGCAGATAGAGTTTGTCTGCACCCAGCGGATCCCATTCACCATCACAGCCTGAGTCCACGAATCCCAGATAGCTGTTTATCGGATCAACCGATGGTATTTGTGGATGACCTACTGTAGCGATATCTCGAAGAGTTCTATCCCCTAATAGGTCGTCGTCACCACCCGCAACAATGGAGTAGTTGTCATAAGAATATCTGGCTGTCAGCCTTATATCATTGATCGACACAACGCCAGCGCCTACAGCGCCAACACCAAGTGTGCTTGTGTCCAGATATAGTGGGTCATCCAGATCATATCTGTTGTTGCCGTTCGCATCGACGTATCCTAATATAAGTTGATCCGCTACTACCAGAGGTGCATACTGCGCATTGACGTCACACAGGCTGCATTGACCAACCAATGTGTTCGGATCGCATCCGCACACAGAGGTCAATCGAACGTCACCAACCTCAACCCGGTTAGGGTTAGCGCTGAGTGGGTTTGTCTCTATGTATACATCGTCGAACGCAGGATCGAATGGACCGCCGGGCGTTGCATCAACCCATCTCAACCGCATGAGTGGATTTGCTACTCCAGTCAGTGGTACGTCTACGCCCGGTATCAGAAGCGGGTACACCGCATCACCGTTGCACTGTTCGACCTTTGTTCCGCAGTCAGGCCAGCATGGCTCATTTAGCGGCATGTACAGCCTGAAGTCGCCTATTGTCACAAATCCCTCGAATGCATAGAGTGTATTCTGAACAAGTGGGAGTGGTGCATTTGCAGGCTCGCCTATAACTATTTGTTGCAGGTAGAGTTTATCCGCGCCCTTTACGTCCCATTCATTGTCGCAAGCCGTATCAACGAAGCCAAGGAAGTCGTTGAAGTCATTGACTAACGGAGTTTGCGCACCGGGGACTGCTGGTGCAGGATCAAACAGCTGGAAACCACCAAAGAGCGTATCCAGGTCTGACGCGTTCACGAAACTGTATGCAGCGCCATAAGCGCTAGCGGATAGCCTTATATCTCCAACCGACACAACACTAATACCGGATGGGGCACCGGGTGCAACTGTAACCGCTGAAACATCTAGATATAGTGGGTCGGCTATGTCATAGTAGCCATTGGCATTAATGTCGTAATACCCTACTATGTTCTGGACGCCAAAGTTGTTAGGATATACAAGCGCGTTACCCATTTCGAGTGGATCACACACCAGTACTGGTGTATTTGGATCATTGCCGCAGTGACCGCATAGTCGAATATCTCCTTGTTCAACCCAAGCGGGACCTACAGCAGCGTTTGTATCGACGTATGCACATTCGCCTAGTTCGAATACACCGTTCCCGTTACCATCAGCAAATGCAAATGCCATTGCAGGAACTGCGGCATTTGCTGATGTGGCTCCGGTGACTCCTGGAATCACAAGCGCATATACCGCGTCCTTTGTCGGTGCATCATTGGTGCACTGCTCGATTTTTGTGCCGCATGGCTCAAAGCAATTTGTAGCCATTGCGACAGTCGTTATCATAGCAACAGCCATTATAGCTAATACAATGGTTATTGCCGTTTTCTTCGTATTCATGTTCGTATTCTCCTTTGTGTGTTATGCGCGAATTACTCGCGCAAATCACAGGTTTTTTACAACCTGTTTACGTGTTGTTCGTTGTTTGTTTCACGGTTCGCGTGAATTTCATGGGGTTTTTCGTCCATAACCTCCATTTTGTATTCTTGTGTATGCTCCCGGGCTCGAACAAACCGAGAAGCATTACTGTCATTCAGTTACTCCATCTTATATAAAGGTATCGTGCTGTCTGCATAATCGTTAAAATTATGGCAGATTGTAACTATGTCTGCATAATTCATGGCGATTTACAACCTCCTACCCTTCGTAATGACCCTGCCCGCGCCGACTATGCACAGCATACCGATGAGTGCAAGTATTCCGGCTGGCGTCAGGAGTGGTACCGGCGCAGATGGTGGTTCCCGTATAGTGACATAACCATAGCTTATGCAGCCGTAGTTGTCTTCTACTTTCAGACTTGCCGGGGTAGCATGATCTATGGAGACCGTGTGTGGCCCCAATCCTGCGTAGAGCGTACCGTCTATAATCCACTGGCACTTACCAAGATCGAGGGTAGCCGGCGAATCTGCAAATGATCCGGTTCCATCGAAGGTTATGTCCATGCCTCCAACCGGAAGCTGGATGGACCCCGTATGTCCGTTCGCCTTTGCGACTGCAGTCGGGTCGCCAGTCACGATTACCTGTGGCACATCTGTCGAATCAGTCTGCCCCATACTGTCGGTCACCCGGAGTCTGATAGTGTTGGCACCCACCTGAAGACCGGTTGTCGCAACATCTGCTACGTATGTGGGGGAAGCCCCATTATCTACCTCGTAGACTCCATCGTTATCAAGATCCCATTCAAACCTGGCTATCGGCCCTTCCGAATCCCATGATGCTGATGCATCCAGTGTAACTATCTTACATCCAGTACCAGTGTAGCTGAATTCGGCATTAGGGTCATCGTCGATACGGCACTCCGGATTGGTGTCATCCTCATTTCCATTGCAATGCGTATCTGCAGTTCCTGTTACGCAGTAGTCTGTGGGATCGAGGTACGAATCAATCACTAAGCTAAACTCGACAGTCTTGCCACTATGATTTGCATCAGTGATCGCTGCAGGGATTACCGCCTCGCTGGGGTACCGAAGAGAGGAATCGCCTGAACAGTACTTGAGGTTATAGTCTATAGTGCCATCGTGATCACCATCTATTCCGATATAGTACTGTTCTTTCTCATAGGTCGCACCAACGCCAACACCAGGATAATCCCAATCGCAACTACAACTCATTCCTGGCGTATGCGTGTCCGGATGGCCATCGTTATCGGCATCGCCTGCCACTTCAAGAACATCTATCCGGAAGTACACGGTATTGCCTTCGACACACGTCCATAGCGACTCTATGTCATATCCGGTACTGCACGTATCACCAGTAGGATCGTCGCACAGCTGGTCAGATGGATCCCAATCGCTTCCATCACCATCCACGACTATCGCCACCGCAGTCGATGTGAAGATGACCATAAACATCGTCACTGTTGCGATGAATACTACCATTTCTTTCAGATTCATATAGCCTCCTTTCTTCTTATCGCGCGGTTTTTATCACATCACCGCGCGCATACAGGTTGTTGCAACCTGCATACTGTTCATACTTCTATACACACATACATCGAATGTATATGAAAAACACCACCGCACATAGACGCGGCATAAACACCAACGCGCCTCCACGCATCATGTGGTAATGATTATTTTACAGTTCCGTGTGTATTTTACCATTTTTTTGTTTGCACCTCCACGGTCGCTCTATTATACGTACTACCGAGTTTGTCAAACTCTGTTGTGCGTATCGATAATACACCACTTCATACACTATAAAGGTATCGGTCGATCTTTGGAATCGCCAAAACTATAGCACATTGTAATTATACTTACATAAGTTATAACTATACTCCATGATCCCCTTCCTTTTTTACGATCCTGTCTACCTATGATGCGCAACATACTGATGAGCACAAACACCCCAGCTGGCATCAGAATTGGCACCCCCGGTTGGCGGCAGCCGCAGAACGTTACAGTCCTGCCATCGTCACACCCGAAAAGTTAAACTGTTGTCGCCATCCGCTTGCAACCGCTTTCGGATCATCAGTCAGTGATACCTGCTTTCTCGCGGGGTCAGGCGCGCAAGGACACCAGTCACCAGTCACCTTGAGCCGGATCCAATAACCTTTGGATATGGAAAACCGGTGTACGATGCAGTACCTGATGAACCGACCCCATCCGCCGACGCTTGCATAATTATGAGCGCGTCAAGCGAGGTAACTACACAGTCCGAATTCATATCTGCAATATAGTCGATATCGATGTTGCCAGCAGCCATCTGTAAAACAAGTACCGCGTCCGCAACCGAGAGTTCTCCATCATAATTGACATCGCCGGGTAGTTCCGGAATCGGTTCGTATACGTGTGGCTCAGTCGCAAATGGATGGAACGCTACTTCGCCTACTTCTCCTTCCCCCTCACCAGCATCGCCATCATAGATGCCGGCATCGATCATGCTGTCGTCAGTCGCGCCCCAGTAATTGTTCTTCGCCTGCACATCGTCTGTTTGGTTGTTATAGAAATTCCAGTGATACTCGCCAACACCCACCTGCATGCCGTTTGATACGATGTCGTTGTATCCGATCGTGTTGCCCGCACTCCCGTCCGTTAAGTGGAATCCTTGCCGTCCATTGTTGCGCACACTGTTGTACGTGATGATGTTGCCGTCTGCGCTGTGCATATATATTCCATAGCCATTACCCGACACGATATTGCCGGTGAGCCGGTTGCTGGTCGAAGAAGAGAGGTGGATTCCATAATAGGTATTGCCCGACACGATGTTGCCGGTGAGCCGGTTGCTGGTCGAAGAAGAGAGGTGGATTCCGTAGTCGTTATCTGATGCTGTATTGTTCACAAGGTGGTTACGTGCCGAATCATACAACACAATACCATTACAGTCATTAGCCGACGCGGTGTTATTCGTGAGTCTGTTATCGGTTGATGAATGTAACCAGATACCGCATTCATTAGCTGACATGGCGTTATCTGTCAGTATATTGCAGCTTGATAAATGAGACCAGATGCCATATTCATTGTCTGACATGGTGTTGTTCGTGAGTCTGTTGCCAGTCGAAGACGATAGATGGATACCATATTTACCGTTCGAGTTTGCGATGTTGCCCATAATATCGTTGTCAACTAACCATTTCCCATAGATGCCACAGTAGCTGTTGTCTATGATGATACTGTTCATAAGTACAGTGCCATCCGAAGAATCCAGATATATGCCGTAGTTGTTGCGTGATGCACCACTGCTTATGAGCTTGTTGTCATCCGAAGAATCCAGGTATATGCCGTAGTAGTTGTCCGTTGCGGTGTTGTCCGTAAGGTTGTTATTGTTACTCAAGTGGTACAGGTTAATACCATACTCGTTGTCCACGAGGGTATTGTTCATAAGTATATTCTCACCCGAAGAATCCAGGTATATGCCGTAGTTGTTGCGTGATGCACCATTGCTTATGAGCTTATTGTCATCCGAAGAATCCAGGTATATGCCGTATCCGTTGTTATCGGATGCATTGTTGTTCTGTAATGTAGTGTTGCTCAAGTGGTGCAGGTCAATGCCATGCTCATTGTTCGAGAGGGTGTTGTCCACAAGTATATTATCATCTGAAGAATCCAGATACATACCATAGTAGTTGCCAGTTGCGGTGTTGTCCAGAAGTTCGTTATCGTTGCTCGAATATTCCAGCCAGATACCATAGCCGTTGTTAGAGACTATGTTGTTTACCAATGTGTTTTCGTTGCTCAAATGGCACAGGTTGATGCCGTACCAGTTATCCGTTGCAGTGTTGCTCGTAAGCGTGTTGTTGCTCGACGAATTCAGATAGACGCCGTACCCGTCGTTTGAAACCGCATCATTGTCCTGCAATGTGTTGTTGCCCGAAGAATACAGATGGATACCATAGTTGTTGCCCATTACAGTGTTGTCCATGAGGTCGTTATCATCCGAAGAAGATAGGTATATGCCCTCTGTGTTGTTCAGTCCGGTATTGTCCGTAAGCGTGTTGTTGCTTGCATCGCACAACCAGATGCCGTAGGTATTGTTCGATGCCGTGTTGTCCGTAAGCGTGTTGTTGCCTGCATCGTATAACCGGATGCCGTTTTCATTGTCCGACGCTATATTGCCCGCAAGCGTGTTATTGTCTGCATCGCACAACCAGACACCATGAGTATTGTTCGATGCCATGTTGCATGTCAGCACGTTGTTGTTCGAAGCAAGCAGGTAGATACCATAATCGTTGTTCGAGACGTTGTTACCGGAAATATCGCAGTGATTCACATCAGGAAGGCGAATTCCGACTGCTCCGGTAGCACCGGTCACCGCAAATCCACTGAGGTTTATATAATCAGCCCCTACATCAAATATACTATCGTCTGTCGCTCTAGCAGTCACGGTCACCACATCAGCACCAGCTCCAATCAGAGTGAGCTTTATATCTACGTCCACATTCTCTGTGTAATTGCCGCCATATACATGAATCGTATCTCCCGCGTTTGCGTGATCTACAGCCGCTTGTATTTGACCGGGACTTATTTCATGAAATGTTGTATCGCCAGCCTCATTCCACCAGCCAGTCTGATTGACATTTATTTGTGCCGCGCTCGCCGTGCCGCAAACTATAACTATCAGCATGAGTGTAAACATTGTATTATTCAGGTTCATATATCAGCTCTCCTATTTGGTTACCTTGATTAACGCTATGTAATACTGTATCCACGTCAGTTTCTTCATGTCACTGCCATGTCTCAGTAAGAAGCGCTTTTCATATTTCATGATGGTGGTGGTGGTCCTCATAGGATATAAATGTTTTCATTCCCACTCCGGTTCAAAATACATATTTAGTCTATTTTGAAATATTTATATGGCAGTTATTAGGGTAAATTAATACGCTTTGGGTAAATTAACATGATTTGCAGAGAGCGTATACAATTTACAGCCCCGACACAAGCAGAAACAGAACCATTTTTCCGCGTCATGCCCCCGGCATATCCTCAAGATCGTAACAGAGGTACCCTTGCTCTATTAAACTCCCCTTTCCTTCCAATCTCTTTGCAATTAGCCCAAAATACTCGACTCGCATCCCACCATTCCAATCAACGAATCCGGATTTTCTTTCCAAATCTTTCAAAACTCTCTTCGTACCATTTAAATCCAGATTACTCCATTTCACTTCAAAAAACGCTATTTCTTTTGTCTCTTCGTTTAATGCAACTATATCAATCTCTTTATCCTTATGCCACCATCTTCCAAGTCTGGTAAACCCAAAAGGCAGCTCTTGATCCCATAGAAATTCTTTGCAAACCTTTTCGAATACAAACCCAAGATACGAGTTGAAATCGTCTTTGATCGAGTCAAATAATCGCTCTATTTTTCCTTCTTCTATTACGGATCTGTATGGATAAACATATCTGAACCAGAAGTTAAGATAATTGTCGCTGAAGACGTATCTCGCATTTCTTATCTCTTTTTTTTGTGTTACTGAGTATTCCTTCCTTATCAACCGGAGTACTGCAAGATTATTGAGATATTTGGATATAATGCTCTTATCCAATTCCGTGAAATTTGCAACCTCGCCAAACCGGTGCTTTCCATAAGCGATCGCCTTCAGTATTGAGAAGTATCTTGCAGTTTCCCGTAACTCCTGTTTTAATAAGATCTCTGCCTCCTGATAAAGGAACTTCCCAACCCCAAATACACTCTCCTTTAAGTTCCCCTCAAAATCCAACCTCGGATTAAATTTTAAGAGATAGAGCGGGACGCCATCCGTCACTCCGTAGACCTTGACAAGGTCTTCCATCGAATATGGTAAAAATCGCCCAAGATGCTTGAATTTAAGCGGCTGCAATTGAAGCTGCGCGGTTCTTCTTCCGTAGAGTGGGGACATGTAATCTAACGTGTGGTCTTCCATCATCGAAATGGAAGAGCCGAGTAAAATGAGACAAATATCTTTTTCCGATAGAATCGAATCCCATATCTTCTGAAATATCGATGGTATTGCCTTATTTGACTCTATTAGATATGGAAACTCATCAACAACTATTATAACACGCTCTTCTAACAATCTCTCGGATTCCCGAAATAACTCTATCCAATCAGAGAATTCCACCATCTCAAAAAGTGGATTTTGTATCTGCGAAGAGATTGCTCGCTGCATCTCTCTTATATTGTCTTTATCTATCCTCGTATCGGCGAGAAAATAGATATGCGCCTTTTCTTTTATGAATTGCTTCACAAGCTCGGTCTTTCCGATCCTTCTTCGCCCATAGATGATGATAAGCGAGGATTTGTTCTGTTTGTAGGTCTCCTCCAGTAGTTGTAACTCATCTTCCCGGTTCACGAACTGTTGAAACATGGTTATGATAATCGCGTTTCAACTACTTAAGACAAGACATGCAAGTAACGCTCAACTTTCAACCTCCAAGTATCTCCTTATACGCCAGCACAAACCACAGCACGAATGGGACCGCGACCTTGCCAACCGCCATGAAGATCACAATAGTCTCTGCAATCCATGAACCGTTGCAGACCAGCGGAAAATGAGCAACAAAGTCGATGACGTGCATACAGAAGAGTACCGATACACCGATTAACAACATCTTTATCCGCCTGTTTAACTCGATATTGGACGTTGCAATAATCAAAGCAACGAGCGGGATGCTATTATAATTTACCAGATGCGCATACTCTTCCATGCCGATCAGGTATCCGCGGCAGATGAATGCGGGCGCATCAGCCACATACGGCGTCGCATGATAGCCTATAACCAGGAGCACATACTTGGATACCCCTGCCAGCAACAGCAGATATATCTTGCCGAGCGGAATCCAGATTATGAAAAGTACAATGGTCAGGATTAAAAATTTGATCAGGAAATTGACCTTGTCCTTCATTTAACCACCTTGTCCACCCAGATCAGCCAGATGAGGATCACGAATATGATGAAGATCGTCTGCCACAGATATGTGTGCACAAACTCAAATATCCCCGGATATAATACCTTAACAAAAGCGAGGATGATAAGCCGCACCATATTGATCGCATACAGGCACGGAATACCGAGAACGATTCCTATAGCTTTCTTCCGGATGTCGGCAGGGTATGCCAATACGCAGGAGATGTATACGATCGATCCGAACATGGCGGTGCACTCATCAATGATATTGAATATAATATGGCCAACGATGGTTACGTTGTTTCCATCTACGAGGATATTCATACCGAATATGCGGAGCAAGAATCCAAGAATAGATGCGGTGATGTTTTCGAGGAAGGCGAAACGATCCATAAAATAGTAATACGGGAGGTACAAAACGATGCAGAAAATGATGAACAAAGCGATGAATTGTATGACCTCTTTATTCTGATTGATGAGCTTCATCAAATCATCTTTTGTGGCATCGGCTTTCATGGATATATGGGCGATTCCATCCCTCATAATAATTCCTGTGTCGATGCCACACAACAGACCTGTGAGTACGGTATTGTGCGTTTAAAAAAAAGAGAAAGAAGAGAAGTTACCTTCTCCTCGCAATCACTCCCGCGCCGATGAATGTAAGCAGTCCGATGAGCGTTACAATCCCGATCGGGGTCAGATTCGGGACCGGGAGCGGTGGCGGTGGCGTGACATACAGGTACTGCGTTACACTGTCGGACTCGCCAGGACTCAATGTTATCGCATTCGTTTCATCGTCACCCCAGTAGTACGCTATAGCGCTATCCGAACCGGATCCGGCAAGAGTCTGTCCGGTTGGGGTGTAGTCGAATGCGTGATCGAAGACACCATCGCCCGACGACCCCCATGCGACAAACTGTAATCTGTCAGGGGTGGTTGCTGGTGGAACCAGCGCGTCATACACTGTCAGGTTTCCCCAAACTATGAATATCGAACTGTTCGGGTCATTGGTGGTGGCATAATTTCTGAATCCTAGCGTAACCCATTCACATTCCGTGTCGATCCAATCACTGTCCGGACGCCTTTCCGCAAACCACGAACCGTCCTCACCACCTATCGCCAGGTCCCACACATATCTGATACCTACGCTCATGTTTGCCGTATCGTTATTATTTGTGATGTGTGTCGTGACCCGGACCCTTGAATCTGTCGGCATGGATCCTTCAATGGCAATGATCTGGTTGATCAACAGACCTTCTCCGGTTGTCCATGTCGTATGTATCTCATTACCGCTCAGTGTGGTATCAGGAGAACAATCATCCAGGTCAACCACTGTGTACCCTGAAGATTGTGTGGGTCCGGTTGTTGTTGAAACATATTCTTTACCGGTCTCATACACCCGGACTGTCAAGTACGTACTCCAGAACTCGTGATTGGCATCACTCCAAAGCACGTTCTCGTTTGGCACTGGATGCCCGCTACCAGTTGCGATGGTGTATGTACCTTCGCCAGAACAACCGCGCACATCCAGCACCGAAACGCTGTAGATTCCATTGTCGAGGTCCATAGTGTCCTTTCCTGCTGCTGCCGTCATCACAATTCCATCTCTGAAAATCGGATTGTCCGGTTTTGTGGCAGCGAAAACCGGTACCACGAAGACTGTGGATATCAATAGAACCAGTACTGCGATCGGCACCACCGATCCTGGTTTTTTACGGCGTATTTTGTTTGTGCACATACATATCATCTCATCAGGTGTAGTACTTTGCTATGGACTTTGTAGTATTATGTCTTTTTACTCATGGATACCTTGGTTCTATAACACTATGTTATGGCATAAGCTGCTATATAAAGGTATTGAGTGCCAAGGCAGCCACCTGCGAACCCATACATTTTTATCGTTTCGGTTTGATCTGATACACAATGAGATATTGTGCCGAGATAACGATACAACTGAAGCAGGGCATGCTCGATCCGGAAGGGGAGACGATACAGCGTGCACTTACACATCTGGACTATGCGGTCAAGAGCGCTCATGCAGCGAAGAGATTGCTGATTGAACTGGAAGCAGATGATGCCGACGACGCTGCCGGAATGGTGGATGAGATGTGCAGGAAGATGCTTGCAAATCCTGTGATCCACAACTACTCAATCGTGATACGATGAAGTTTGCAGTAATCAGGTTTGGCGGCAGCAATTGTGATTCAGACGTACATCATATCTTAAATGATCTTCTCGACGTATCTACTGATATGGTGTGGTACAAAGACTCGATCGAGGGATATGACGGCGTCGTGATCCCTGGAGGGTTCTCTTATGGCGATTATCTACGTGCAGGCGCGATTGCGGCACGAACACCGATCATGAACTCGGTGAGGCGTCTCGCTGACAGTGGAAAGCCGGTCATCGGAATCTGCAATGGATTTCAAATCCTTGCTGAATCAGGGCTTCTCCCGGGTGCGCTTCGCACAAACGTTTATCCGAAATTCTGCTGCAAGTGGGTGGACCTGCGCGTCGAAAACATAGACACCGCATTCACATCGGGTTTTAAGAAAGGCGAGATCGTGAGGATGCCGGTTGCGCACAAAGAAGGTAATTTCTTCGCGGACGATGCCGCGCTCCATGATATGAATTCGCACCGCCAGATCGTGTTCAGGTACGTAAGTCCGGACGGAGATGTCGCGGATTACGCCAACCCAAACGGCTCAGTCGAAAACATTGCTGGAATCGTTAACGGGTCAGGAAATGTCCTCGGGATGATGCCGCATCCGGAGCGTGCATCTGAGTCGATACTCGGGTCTGATGACGGACGCAGGATATTTGAGTCGATGGTTTGGTATGCGGAGCAGGGATGACCATGGATATGCAACTCATAAAAGCACGAATCGTTGCTGACTACCAGTTCGGACGCGGCGCAGGATACGCACTCTTCCCTGACGACGTGACATTCCGCTTGTCCACTACTGGCAGGATCAGGCAGGTACTGCAGGGTAAAGAGCGCATCGCAACACTCCGTGCAAGCGATAACCTGTTCACGCTCGGAAAACTAGGGGGCTCCCGGCTGCACGCATTCCTGCCGCCACCAGGGATGCGCGTCGTTGTGAACAGCGATGCTGCGCCCTTCGTTCGAGATGGCAGAACCGCGTTTGCACGGCACATCACCGAAGTGGATCCGATGATCCGGAGCGGCGATGAGGTGCTCGTAGTGGATGAGGGCGATCTCCTGCTTGCAACAGGGCAGGCAAAACTATGCGCATCCGAACTGCTTGCATTCGAGCACGGGATGGGCATCGATGTGCGGATCGGGGTCGGAAATTCCTGAATTTAATGATACCCCTCAATAGGGGTTGGACGCCCCATCTCCAGATGAATGGGAAAGGGGGCTTGTGTGGATACCATCCGGGGGGACCACTACAGTTTTACCGCTTTTTGAAGTGGATGCTGGTGCCCTTTACCTTTAAGAATTAATTCTCGGATAAGATACCTCGAAACACGCATCATGGCACCCGGGCTAAAGATCATACTGGTGCATTGGTGTTCGGTTAAGACGCAAGAATCCACTCTGAGTTAGCACTATCTTAATATATAATAACTACAATCATGGTTGTCTGAGGACGATGGTATGGACAACCACACTAAGGGGCTGCCGAAAAATAACCTATCGAAATTAGCTTGTCTCATACACACTGACATCTCTTGATAATATAGAATAATTCCATTTAGGATGTAATGAGTGTGGTTGTAGTTGTAGTTGCGCCATATCGTCATCCGAAAACTTGATTCCTTTCTCATATTCTCGCTCATCTATGTGTGCTGCCACGCTCAGACCTTTGTTTGTTGTCGTGCCACCAATCAGTTTAATGACAGTTTCATAACTGACCAGGGGCCGTCCTCTCCAGTTTATACTGATAAATGAGAACATGCAATGCTCTATCTTGTTCCATTTACTGGTCCCGGGAGGGTAGTGACAAACCGTTATAGGTATTCCTATCTGGTCAGATAATTCCTGCAAAAAGAATTTCCAGCCTTTATTACGACTACCATTACTTCCGCCACCATCGGCACAGATCAACAACCCACTAGCGTCAGGATAACTATCTTTTCCAGTAACTACTCACCCCCTCTAATCGGGGATGCCGATAGCGAAAAGTCGTTTGCTTGCTTTTTGAGAAGCATTGACCGCCGCAGTCTCCCGCAGTCGATTTCACCAAATCACAAGACCGAACAGCAGCAAAGTTTAGAGTACAAGCAAAGCCTCTTGATAGTGTTTCAATAGACATGAGTAGTTACCTTTTCCAAACATTAGCCACCACCGCCGGATGCTTTCGACTGCAAATTCCGACGTATCATAGCTTGTACCAACGTTAACCATCCCTTCGTTTCTGTTGACGTCATAGATTCCATAAGGAATCGCCTTTCCAACTCCAGAGCGATGCAAAGTCATAAACATTCACTTCCGTGGGTTGTCCGGTCTTCCTCCATGTTCTACCTGGGTTTTTAAATTCCCCTACATTGTCAAGTAGGGCACATAGCGCACCTCTTTCCGGGGTAATAGCCCCGAGGTTACTATGCGCCCCCTCACAGAACCGGACTTGAAGATTTCCCTCATCCGGCTCTTCAGAAGCACATCCTCTACAGATTCAGGTGTATAGCGATTGATATATCTTCGGCTTCGGGAGCGGATTAAATTGCAGAAAACGATTGAACTAAAGCCCAGTTGTAGCTTTTCCTCTGGCTGCGACGATTGATCCATTTGAAAGCAAGTCTCACGACATGGTGGTAGAAGTTCTGCAACGATCGTATGTTCCCGCTCATTCCGTAGTAGCGGTAATGTCCGAGCAGCTTTAGTTCCAGCACCTTCCACCATTCTTTCAGTTGGACAAGATTTCGGATACGCTTCAGCCAAATATTCATCTCCGTCATCTTCTGTCTGAACTTCTTGCGCGAAGTCTTCCGCCCAAGCTTAAACTTGCCTTTTCTGGTCGTATCGCAGAAATGTGTAAACCCTAAGAAATCAAAGGTCTCACATTTCAGGCCATATTTCTTCGCTCCCATGCAGGGGCATCGTCCGAACTTGATAATCTTACTCAATTCTCTCAGATATCGTAAGTCCAAATTTGCCCATACGCCGTCTCAGTTCTTCCCCAAATACTCTGGCTTCGACTTCTTTCTCGAAACAAACTACACACGCATCCGCATATCGAATAAGCTGTGCCGATACCTGGGTAGCTGTTGCTTAACCACATCTTCAAACCATTTGTCGAGCGCATAATGGAGATATACATTGGCGAGAACCGGGCTTAGAATCCCACCTTGTGGGGTACCCATTTCCGTATCAAAGTATTTTCCTTCTTCCATTATGCCAGACTTTAGGAAACGACCGATCAACTGCAAAAGCGACGGATCCACGACCCTCTGCTTCAGACATTCCATCAATTTCTTGTGATCCACTGTGTCAAAAAACTTCGAGATATCCATGTCCACTACGAAGTTGACCAGACCGTTCATGATGATTTTGTCCAACTTTTTCAGAGCATCGTGGCAGCTGCGATTCGGGCGGAAACCGTACGATGTATCTATAAAGTCCTGCTCAAAGATAGATTCGAGAATCTTC
>PQXF01000014.1:21638-32742 GCA_003194445.1 Candidatus Methanogaster sp. | reverse complement strand
TTCGTCCCCCACCAGGCTTCCGAAGTCGGTTTGACGGTTTTAACTCATCCGGACTCTGAAGCTCGCGGATCCCTTTTCTGATGGTCGTATGGGACATGCCTGTAAGTTTTACGACCTTCGTGATTCCGCCCCACCCAAGTTCAAGTGCTTTAGCTGCTGCAAACCGTCGTGCTTGAACGTACGTCCGCTCCGGACAAGGCTTTCAACCATGATGCGTATTGTGTGTGATCATCCATGCGCGTATATACGAGGGTTCACCTAATAAACTTTGCTACTTTATTTTTCGGTAAGCGCTTAGCAGCGTACATGGAAGAAGAACTGCCAGACATAGAGATAGGAATCCTTGATTGCCAGGCAGAAAGAAAGGACTGGAAGGGTGCTGAAGAAACTATTGAATCCTTTTCCCCATCGATCGTTGCAACCTCATGATTCATATGTAACGCGTACGTCTGCGCGAGAGTGGTAGAGGTAGCGAAGAAAGTGAATGATTATATAGTCACCGTTGTTGGTGGTCAGCATTTTTCATTCAGTGCAGAGGAGTCTCTAAATGATTTCCCTGAGATTGATTACATCGTCAGAGGGGAGGGAGAGGTGACACTCGTAGAACTGATCAAGACACTCCGAGATGAAAAAACATCGGAAGAGTAAAGGGGCTATCATTCAAACATAACGGGAAGATCATTCACACGCCAGAACGACCCTTGATCGGGAATCTTGACACCCTGCCATATCCTGCATACCATCTCGTCGAAGAGAACCTCAAAAACTATCATTTCACCATTATGGCTGGGAAGAAAACCAGATTGATTAGGGCATCATTCTGGCGCAAGCATCTGTGGGCGTCTCCACTGGATCGTCGCCCGCTCTGCAATTTGCCTCTGCGCCATCCGGACCGGTGTTCATTGCTGGGATGGTATCAGCAATCAGCCATACGCCTCCGCCAGAGAGTTCCATGCAGAAGATTGTTTCCGATCGGTGGGTGAACTTTATGTGAGATGTGGTATTGATATATCGTAACTACTGTGTCTGGCTGGACGATGATGGATCAGGTGGAAAAGGTAAATATGATAAAGTCAAGCTATCACATACCATACGAAAAAAATTACATCCACATCGTTTCATCTGGGGTCATCAAATGAGTAAAACAACAAAAGAATTACCCCTTCAATATATCGAAAGACAATTGCAACTGATCAGCATCGACCCTCTGGTGATGTTTGACAGAGAAGGAATCATTATAGATGTGAACGAGGCTACAATTCAAGCTACCGGAAGAACCCGGGAAGAGTTGATAGGAACGCCGTTTGCCGATTATTTTACAGATCCTGAAAGGGCGTACAGAGGTGCCATGCTGACCTTTGAGACCGGAGAGGTTCGGGATTACGAACTGGTCATGAAAGCCAGGGATGGAACCGAGACCATCGTCTCATACAACGCTTCGGTCTACAGAGACCAGAAAGGATTGGTGGCAGGTGCCTTTGCCGCTGCCCGTGACATCACCGAGCGCAAGCAGACTGAGAAAGCGGTCTCAGAGACTGAGGAGAAATTCAAGGCTATAAGCAGTTCGGCAAAAGACGCTATCATCATGATGGATAATGAAGGGGATATTTCCTACTGGAATGAAGCAGCCGAGAGGATATTTGGGTATCCGGTTCAGGAGGCGCTGGGCAAGGAATTACACCCATTTCTCGCACCAAAGAAATACCATGACGCCTGTAGGCGCGGCGTTCTCGCATTCAAAGCAACAGGCGGTGGGCCCGTCATTGGCAAAACGCTTGAGCTAGAGGCGGTAAGAAAAGATGAAACCATGTTTCCAATAGAGCTCTCTGTTTCAACGATCAAGATAGGGGAGAAGTGGCATGCTACAGGGATCGTTAGAGACATCACAGAGCGTAAGCAAGCGGAGGAGGAGCGGGAAAGACTGATCAGAGAACTTCATTATGCACTTGCCGAGCGCAGCCGTTCTGAAAAGAAGGTACAGGATCTTCAGCAGTATAACCGGAGCCTGATCGAGGCAAGCCCTGATCCTCTGGTAACCTTTGATCAGAAAGGAATTATTATGGACGTGAACGAGGCTAAAATCCGAGCTACCGGTAGAACTCGGGAGGAATTGATAGGAACACCGTTTGCTGATTATTTCACAGATTCCGAAGAAGCATACAAAGAGGTAATGTTGGTCTTTGAAACAGGAGAGGTCCGGGATTACGAACTGGTCATGAAAGCCAGGGATGGAACCGAGACCATTGTTGCCTACAACGCTTCCATCTATGAAGATCAGACAGGACAGGTGGTTGGTGCCGTTGGCGTTGCCCGTGATATTACTGAGCGAAAGAAGTCACAACAAGAGTTGCAAGATACTATCAAGAGGCTCGAGGAGTACACTACTCACATCAATAGTATTGTAGCAACTATGCTGGGGGAGATCACAGTCAAATAATGTTGGTCGTAATCACGGACATGGCTGGCGGCTCAAATGCGGAAATTTCGGGAATGATTGGTTATGGATGTAATGCGCAGTTAGAGGAAGGGAATATCTTTAAGTAACAAAGTCAAATTGAGCATATAGAGTTATGTGCCATTACAGCACAAGAAAAATTACATCCACATTGTTTCATCCGGGGTCATCAAATGAACAAAACAACAAAAGAATTACCCATTCGATATGTAGAAAGGGAGTTGCAACTGATCAGCATCGACCCTCTGGTAATGTTCGACCAGGAAGGGACCATTCTGGATGTCAACGATGCCATGTCTCGGGTTGCCGGCAGATCCATAGATGAGTTGATAGGAACACCGTTTGCTGACTATTTCACAGATCCTGAAAGGGCGTACAAAGGTGCGATGCTGACCTTTGAGACCGGAGAGGTTCGGGATTACGAACTGGTCATGAAAGCCAGGGATGGAACCGAGACCAGCGTCTCATACAACGCTTCGGTCTACAAGGATCAGAAAGGAAACGTGGTTGGTGCCTTTGCCGCTGCTCGTGACATCACAGAGCACAAAGCAGCCGAGCATGAAATAAAAAATCTTCAGCAGTACAATCGAGGATTGATCGAGACGAGCCTTGATCCTCTCGTAACCTTCGACCAGGAAGGGATCATCCTGGATGTGAACGGGGCTACAATTCGAGCTACCGGAAGAACCCGGAAGGAGTTGATAGGAACACCGTTTGCCGACTATTTCACAGATCCTGAAAGGGCATACAAAGGTGCCATGCTGGTCTTTGAGACCGGAGAGGTTCGGGATTACGAACTGGTCATGAAAGATAGGGATGGAACCGAGACCAGCGTCTCGTACAACGCTTCGATCTACAGAGATCAGACAGGAGAGGTGGTTGGTGCCTTTGCCGCTGCCCGTGACATCACAGAGCACAAACGTGCAAAGCAGGAAATAGAGAATCTCCAGCAGTACAATCGAGGATTGATCGAGGTAAGCCTTGATCCTCTCGTAACCTTTGACCAGGAAGGGATCATCCTGGATGTGAACGAGGCTACGGTTCAAGCTACCGGAAGAACCCGGAAGGAGTTGATCGGAACACCGTTTGCCGACTATTTCACAGATCCTGAAAGGGCGTACAAAGGTGCCATGCTGGTCTTTGAGACCGGAGAGGTTCGGGATTACGAACTGGTCATGAAAGCCAGGGATGGAACCGAGACCAGCGTCTCATACAACGCTTCGATCTACAGAGATCAGACAGGAGAAGTGGTTGGTGCCTTTGCCGCTGCCCGTGACATCACAGAGCGCAAAGCTGCCGAGCAGGAAATAGAGAATCTTCAGCGCTACAATCGAGGATTGATCGAGACGAGCCTTGATCCACTGGTGACGTTTGATCAGAAGGGGATCATCATGGATGTGAACGAGGCTAAAATTCGAGCTACAGGCAGAACCCGAGAAGAGTTGATAGGAAGTTTATTTGCTGATCATTTCACAGATCCGGAAAGGGCGTACAAAGGTGTGATGTTGGTCTTTGAAACGGGAGCGGTCAGGGATTATGAGCTGGTCATGAAAGCCAGGGACGGAACTGAGACTCTTGTTGCTTACAACGCTTCGGTCTATAAAGACGAGACCGGACAGGTGATCGGTGCCTTTGGCGTTGCCCGTGACATCACCGAGCGAAAAAATGCTGAAATTGCACTGCGTGAGAGCAAAACAGAACTCGACCTAATCTTCCAGATCGCTGCTGATGCAATGTGTGTAATAGATGCTGATTTTAACGTCAGCAATGTGAATAAAACCTTTATACAAATGGTGGACATGGATGAGGATGAAATCATCGGTGAGAAATGCTACGATATCTTCAGCGGAGAACTCTGTCATTCCAAAGATTGTCCACTCGAGAAGCTAAAAAGAGAAGAAGGGTTTGTTGAACGTGAATCTGTCAAGAAGCGACCGGACGGTAGAGAGATACCGGTTATTCTGAATGCTGCAAGACTTGATCGGGGCGGCAAATTTGCTGGGATCGTAGAGGATTTTAAGGATATCACCGAGCGCAAGCAGGCTGAGATTGCGCTGCGCGAAAGCAAAGCTGAACTTGAACTCATCTTCCAGATCGCTGCTGATGCAATGTGTGTAATAGATGCTGATTTTAACGTCATCCGGGTGAATAAGGCCTTTATCCGAATGGTAGACCTGAATGAGGATGAACTCATCGGTAAGAAATGCTACGATGTCTTCAGTGGGGAAATCTGCCATTCAAAAGATTGTCCACTCGAGAAGCTAAGAAGAGGAGAACGGTTTGTTGAACGTGAATCTGTCAAAAAGCGATCAGACGGTAAAGAGATACCGGTTATCGTGAATGCTGCAAGATTGGATCGGGACGGAAAATTTGTTGGAATCGTAGAAGATTTTAAGGACATCACCGAGCGCAAAGAGGCTGAAAAAGAAATTCGTGAGCTCCAGCGCTACAATCGTGGATTGATTGAGGTAAACCTTGATCCTCTCGTAACCTTCGACCAGGAAGGGATCATCATGGATGTGAACGAGGCTACCATTCAAGCTACAGGCAGAACCCGAGAAGAGTTGATAGGAACGCCGTTTGCTGACTATTTCACAGATCCTGAAATGGCATACAAAGGTGCCATGCTGACCTTTGAAATCGGAGAGGTTCGGGATTACGAACTGGTCATGAAAGCCGTGGACGGAACCGAGACCGTTGTTGCATACAACGCTTCAGTCTATAGAGATCAGACAGGAGAGGTGGTGGGTGCATTCGCTGCTGCCCGCGATATCACAGAACGCAAAGCTGCGGAACAAGAGTTGCGGGAAACCGTGGGGAGGCTCGAGGAGTACACCAATCGCATCAATAATCTTGTGGTAACGATGCTCGGGGAGATTACAGTCAAATGATGTCGGTCATAACCTCCATCAACCGTTTTCATACGGGCGTTCACTGTATAATATGGAGATTTTTATAAAATGAGCGTGGATATCGACGAACTGGCAAAACGGCTGGAAACTCAGGTATTAGAGGATGCTAAAGAAGCGTTCTCAGAGACGGTGATCGAATATGCCTACAATCCAAGAAACATGGGAGAGATCAGTGACGCTGATGGAGTCGGGAAGATAACAGGCACCTGCGGGGATACGGTGCAGATACAGATCCGCGTTGAGAACGGCAGAATAAGCGAGAGTGGGTTCATAACCGATGGGTGCGGCACATCGATTGCATGTGGGAGTATGCTCACCGAGATGATCACGGATAAGACGATTGAGGAGGCGTTGATGATCACGAGTGATGATCTCCTGCGCAGTCTGGGCGGACTGCCTGATGAGTATGTACACTGTTCGGTCCTTGCGGTGAATGTTCTGCGGGAAGCAATTGCTGATTATCGCGAATTGAGATCGAATAAGCAGACTTGAGTGAGATGAACAAGGGGACGATCAAGAATGAAAATATGCATTCCGACTGCGGGAGTTGGTGGCATCGATGATGCCGTGGGTCAGCATTTCGGAAGGGTTCCAAGATACACCCTCGTAGATATTGACACAGACGAGGTTACGGTGATTCCGAATACCAGCGAGCACAGGAGCGGTGTTGGGGTGCCGCCAGACTTCATCGAAGACGGGTACCCACGTCATGCTCTGCTCCGGACAGGGACCAAAAAGCGGTCCATATATTCGAAGAGTTCGGCATCGACGTCTTTGTTGGTGCAGAGGGCGTACGGTTGCGCGATGTGATCGAGGCATGGGGCAGCAGGGGCGGCTTATGGAAGCGACCGACGAGAACGCGTGTAGGGGGCATAGAGATCATTAAACCAACAAGAGATGATGTAACAATGATTATATCAATAGCAAGCGGAAAGGGTGGTACAGGAAAGACCACAGTGGCTGTAAATCTTGCGTTGTCGCTTTCAGATGTGCAGTTACTGGATTGCGATGTCGAAGAACCGAATTCGCATATCTTCCTCAAACCAGAGATAGAGGATGTAAAGTCAGCATGTACACTTGTACCGGTAGTCAATCCCGATTTGTGCGATTACTGCGGGAAATGTGCGGCTGCATGTGAGTATAACGCCATCGTCGTGCTCCCGACACAGGTCATGGTCTTTTCTGAACTCTGCCATGGTTGCGGTCTATGCTCCATGGTCTGCCCGCGGGATGCGATCAGCGAGGAGACAAGGGAGATCGGAGTTGTCAGGAAGGGGCGAAGTGAAGGCACCGTAGAACTCGTGTATGGACTACTCCATATTGGCGAGATCATGGCAGCACCCCTGATCGACCACGTAAAAGAAGAGATCGATCCGGAAAAGACTGTGATCATTGATGCGCCACCCGGAACGGCATGTCCTGTGATCGCAGCGATATCGGGCAGTGATTACTGTATTCTTGTGACAGAGCCAACACCGTTTGGGCTGTATGATCTGAAACTGATAGTAGAGGTGCTTAAAGTGCTAAAGATCCCTTCCGGAGTGGTTATAAATAAAGCGGGAATCGGGGACAGGGAAGTCTACGACTACTGTAAAGAAGAAGGGATTCCGATATTGCTTGAGATTCCTTATGATAAGGAGATCGCAGAGCATTATTCGGAAGGTATACCATTCGTGAATGCGATTCCAGAGTGGAAGACCCGATTTTCCGGAATGGTCGAGGGAATCAGGGGGGAATTATGAAGCAGATAACCATCATAAGCGGAAAGGGCGGCACAGGGAAGACGACACTCGTCGCATCGTTTGCATCCATAGCAAGGAATCCGGTTATCGCTGACTGTGATGTGGACGCACCCGATCTTCATCTGCTGCTGCACCCGGAGATCGTTACAAGAGATGAGTTCAAAGGTTTAAACGTTGCAGCAATGGACAAAGCGAAATGCATAGAATGCGGAATATGTGAAGAAGCGTGTAGATTCAAGGCAATATCCGATACCGACTCTGGTTATGCGATCGATCCGACACGCTGCGAGGGCTGTGGCGTGTGTGTCTTCGTGTGTGACCAGGATGCGGTCATCCTTACAGAGCGCGTCTCAGGGTACGCATTCATCTCGAAGACGAAGTACGGGACGATGGCTCATGCACAGCTAAACATCGCAGAAGAAGCATCCGGAAAACTGGTCACGGTTGTCAGGAACAACGCACAGCGGGTCGCAGAAGAGGAAGGTTCCAAGCTCATCCTGATCGACGGGTCGCCCGGCATCGGCTGCCCTGTGATCGCATCCTTAACCGGTGTGGACCTTGCGCTTGTCATCACCGAGCCCACGATGTCAGGACTGCACGACCTCGAGCGAATCCTTGATGTGACCAGGCATTTTGGGATCGCATCGGTTGTCTGCATCAACAAGTACGACATCAATGAAGCGAACAGCAGTAGGATTACCGAGTTTTGCCAGGAGCGCGGTGTTACGATCGTCAGAAATATTCCTTATGATCCCGTAGTCACCGAGGCGATGGTTGCAGCCATGCCCGTGGTTGAATTCTCAGATGGGGCAGTATCAGATGCGATAAGGGCGATCTGGGCGAGCATAAGATGAAGATGGTTTACGGACCGGTTCCATCACGGCGGCTTGGTCGCTCTTTGGGTGTCAATCCGATCCCACTTAAAACCTGTAACCACTCCTGTGTGTACTGCCAGCTTGGCAGGACAATGCAGATGACCAATCAGCGCAGAGACTTCTTTCCACCTGAAGAGATACTAAACGAGATCAAAGGAGTAATAGAAGTAAAGGGTGGTCGTGGCGGTGGTGAAATAGATTTTGTGACTTTTATAGGAGAAGGTGAACCGACGTTATGCAAAAGCATTGGTTGGTTGATCAGGGAGACCAAAGCAATAGCAGGCATTCCCATAGCTGTTGATACAAATGGTTCGCTTCTTTACAGAGAAGATGTAAGAAATGATCTCTCACAGGCAGATGTTGTTATGCCATCCCTTGATGCAGGCACTGCCGAAACATTCAGAAGGATAAACAGACCGTACCGCGGGATTGACTTTGAGGCAGTTGTCGAAGGCATGGAAAAGTTCAGGCAGGAGTATGATTGCAAGATATGGCTGGAAGTCATGCTGGTAAAAGGGATCAATGACTCAGAAAAGGAGTTGGAAGCGATAAGAAGCAGACTTGAGAAGATAAAACCCGACAGAATTTATATAAATATCCCGATAAGACCTCCTGCAGAATCATGGGCAGTCCCGCCGGATAAAGAGGCAATCGCATTGGCATACACGATTCTTGGTGATGGTAACGTGGTAGATATTGCTGCAGAGGAGACGGGCGAATTTTCTATTGAAGGATTCACAAACCCAAAAGACGCTATTTTGGCAATAATAAGACGGCATCCGATGAGAGAGGAGCAGGTTATAGAAACGCTAAAGAAATTCGAGGTGAGGGATGTTCACAACGATCTTAAAAGGATGGAGGAAAGCGGAAAAATAAAAAAGGTGAAATACAGGGAGAAGATCTTCTGGCTTACAGTGAAGGAAAAAAGAGGAACATGATCAATCCAAAACATAAGGGCGGTGAAAAAGCCAAAAGCATTGTCGTGTCTTTTTACCGAGCATTCAAAAGTTTAGGGTCAGCTATTCCAACGTTGCTTGGGGTCGTCCTGCTTTTTGGATTTTTCCTAACTTACATATCAAATCAATTTATTGCGTCTGTATTTACAGGGGAGTTGTTTCGTGATACGGTAATTGGTTCTGCGGTCGGGAGTATTTCAGCGGGCAATCCCATCACCAGCTATGTAATGGGTGGAGAGCTTATGAAAGAGGGTGTGAGTCTCTTTGCGATAACTGCATTCATAGTGACCTGGGTAACGGTTAGTATAGTTCAATTTCCCGCTGAAGCAGCCTTTCTCGGAAGGCGATTTGCATTTATTAGAAACTCGCTGGGGTTCATCCTTGCCATCTTAGTATCTATAGCAACTGTTACGACATTGATGGTGATTCAATGAAGGTCGTGAGAGATACCGACGATAAAGGAGGGAACAAAGGTGAGGGGGATAAGAGAAAGTGGGATGCACATTATGATCTCTATTTTTTGGTTTTGGTTATCTTTCTATATCTCCTTCTCTTTTTCGTCGATCCGAAAAGTGCATACAACTCTCTAAAAGTGACCGGAAATATATTTATTCAGATAATTCCAGTATTATTGTTTGTCCTCATTTTTATGGCGCTTATGGATTATTTCTTACATCCGAAAACTGTAGCAAAGTACTTTGGAAAGGGATCTGGAATAAAAGGATGGTTCTTAGCTATATCCACAGGGATACTTAGCCATGGACCTATTTATATCTGGTATCCTTTATTGAAAGATCTTCGAGATCAGGGTATGAGAAGCGGTTTGATTGCTGCTTTTCTATACAGTAGGGCTATAAAAATACCACTATTGCCCTTGATGGTCTATTACTTTGGATTGTTATTTGTGGTAGTGCTGCTGCCCTATGTGGTTATTGCTTCTCTCGTAGAGGGGAAAATTATTGAACTGATAGAAAATCGGAAAGATAAACTACAGTAAAGATTGGGGGTATTATAGGTACCCGAACTGCGGAAACGTGAACATGCACAGGTCAGAGGACGATCGCGGCTATGCCAGATCCGGAAGTGGTAGAGATGGTATACGTGGTATACAGTAAGATGTTGAAATCATGAAAAAAACCGAAGAGATTATGGCTCAGGAAAAACGCTTAAAAGAGCGTATGGAAAGGGTAAAGCATAAAATGCCATGGCGTCAAGAATGGCTTGTATTTTTTCCGGCATCAGTAGACTGCTTCCACAGGCACCTCTGCACCCAAAATAGATTGAAGAGCGCAAACCAATTCACCGGGCGATTTGCTCAATTCCAAAAATTGTACAAAATCCTTCAGAACACCCATCCGCTTTTCATCAGCAATCGGCATTTCCGAGATTTTTCTAGCTTCGTGGTATTCTTTTCGTAGTTTGGGGAGGTCATTTATAAATGGACTCAAAGAATTGCCAAGATCTTCCACATCATGTAAAATTTCCTTCTGATACGTCTTATTCCACAGATTTGAGAGAATCGCCAGCAGATCTCCGAATTGTTCCATCTCTCGATTGGTTTCTGACCTGCCAGTCCGTTCTCGGATAGCCTTCCTCGTTCTACGATGGCTACTCTCTAACCCATTGTTATGGCGTCTAAACATGACCTGTTTTCCATTAACAATGGGATTGGGGACAAATAGTTCATCCCAATGGCTTTCAAAAGCATCATTGATCGACGACGCAATTTTTATATACTGCCCTTCAAGTTCTCGGCCTTCCTCACTGATTCTACTCAATAGTTCCCGTATATTCTTCAGAACACCTTCAACTTCGGTATCCTCTGAGGGAAAATCTTTCAAATTGGTTTCACGGCTAATTCTCAGATTATCACGCAATTCGTCCAACCATTCTAACGTTTTATCCAAAATAGAATAATAATAAAATATTTGTGAATCATCCAGAACCGATCTTAAACATTCATCTAATCCCGTCAACGACTTGTGGACAACATTATTTGATGTATTCCAGATAATTAACCTGCTAACAAGATTAGAAACCTCTTTAATCCTATAATACTGGATAATATATGGTATTGGATGGCTTATCCATTTAATACGTTTTTCTATGGGATAAAGTAAGTAATCAACAGCTACATGCACCCAACAACGTTCCAGATTCTCTA
>PQXF01000014.1:0-20445 GCA_003194445.1 Candidatus Methanogaster sp. | reverse complement strand
GAACGAACTCGGGTCCGGGAGATTGTCGGGGTCACTCCCCAGATATCTAACATGGTGCTGGATCACTTTTTTTCCTTGTCGTTCATTCCATACCTCAGCATATCTGATTTTGTCCCCTTGTTTGATCTTGCGGATGAACGTTTTGTGTTCGGTCATAATGTAGTGTATATACACTACACAAATTAACCTTTCCCACTGTGAGGCATGAGGGCGACGGATGGGGATTTTGTATGAAAAATGAGTAGATCAGCTATGATTTCACAAGCCTAACGTGACGCCATGGATAAAATGATGGTTATGGGTGGAAAGGGTGGCGTTGGAAAGACCACCGTGACTGTCAACCTTGCACTCACACTCGCGGCAAGGGGATATGAGGTCGGAATCATAGATGCCGATATTCATGGTCCGGACGTCCCAAAGATGCTTGGGATCGAGGATGAGCATCCGGAGGTATCAGTGGGGCGTATATCCCCGGTCTTCATACCGATGGTATGACTCATCGAGACTGGTATTCAGGGACATCGGATGAAGATCGAATCTGATGCTATTAAACGGTTTTTACTATCTATATTATCCGCTACTATGCTGCGATCGTTTACAATGGTCGGCGGGTGCTGTAAGGTGCAGATGAGGGCAGGATTGTCATTTGTTGCAAGGATCGTCTGGTTACAATGGAATAACATAATTCCCCTGATCGCTGGGAGCCGTTCTTCATGTTGTGGCGTCCGCGAATAGCCACTCACACCAACTTTGCCGATGCTGCCGCGGCAAGGTTCGCAACCCTTGCTGCAAACGCGCCTGCCACAAAACCGGCGTCGATGTTGACGACTGCAAGAACCGAGCAGGACTGAAGCATCGAGAGAAGCGCTGCCTCACCCTTGCCTCCTGCGCCGTACCCAACAGAGACCGGCAGCCCGATCACAGGAACCGGCACAAGCCCTGAAACGACAGTCGGAAGCGTACCGTCTCTTCCAGCGGCAACCACGATCGCATCAACCCCCTTCTCGATCAACCGACCGAGATCCGGAAATAGCCTGTGAATCCCTGCCGCACCCGCATCATAGATCAGATCGACCTCACACCCCATCTCCTCTGCCGCGACCCGCGCCTCCTCTGCAACCGGAATGTCCGCGGTGCCCGCGGTGATTATACCAACCCTCCCACCTGTTTTCTTGATCGGGGCAGTGCCGCATACAAGGGTTCTGGCGCGTTCGTTCCACGTTACATATGGTGGTTCGATGCATGACTCCAGCTCATGCAACTGTGCATCAGAGACTCGCGTGATGAGTATGCGCACGTCTTCGGTCAGTGACGCCGCAACGATCGTAGCAAGATCGCCAGAACTTTTTCCCTCTGCAAGAATCGCCTCTGGGATGCCGGTTCTCTCTTGCCGGCCATCATCGATCCTTGCGATCTCTGAGATCTCCTTGAACCGCAGGAGTTTGACCTGCGCTTCAGCCTCGTCGATCGAGATTTCGTTGTTCCTGACCTTTGTGAGAATAGATGTGATGGACACGGCGATCCTCCTGCACAGCAACTTATATATACCCTCCTCGCTGCTATTATAGGTACCGAAGAATCGAGTTAAATCCCGATGACGGATTAAATCCAGAAGGAGATACAAAAAATGGCACAGATGTATGTAACATACGAGGCTCCAGACGAAATGCGCGATAAAGCACTGGAATCGCTGGAACTTGCAAGAGATACCGGAAAGATCAAGAAAGGAACAAATGAGACCACAAAAGCGGTAGAACGTGGCGTAGCCCAGCTTGTGCTGGTAAGCGAGGACATAAACCCGCCTGAGATCGTGGCGCATATTCCAATGCTATGTGATGAGAAAAAGATACCTTATATCTATATAAACAAGCAGGACGAACTTGGAGCTGCATGTGGTCTCGGGGTTGGCTGCGCTACTGTGGCGATCGTCAATGCTGGCAAGGGTAAGAGCGCAGTCGAGGAACTCGCAAGCAAGATCGCGTCGCTGAGGTGATCTCGTGGCCGACTATGATGATGCATATCCTGCTGAGGTGGTCGAGGTCGTCGGGACGACAGGCATGCACGGGGAGGCAACTCAGATCAACTGCAAGGTGCTTGATGGACGGGACAAGGGCAGGGTCATTGCCAGAAACTGCATAGGTCCTGTGCAGGTCGGAGACATTCTGATGCTGCTCGAAACCTCGAGAGAGGCAAAGAAATTGACGACAGGCAGGTGATAGACAGTGGAACAATTTGTCTGTTCGTTCTGCGGAAACCCAATTGAGCCTGGCACCGGAAAGATGTTTGTTAAGAGGGATGGCACAGTCTATTATTTCTGTAAATCAAAGTGTCAGAACAACTTCAAACTCAAAAGGGTTCCGCGAAAGGTTAAATGGATCGCGAAATCTACGTAGGTATCTCGGATGGGCTTTTGGAGGGATTGAATGGAACAAACGTTCGTGCAACCTTTTCACAAAAGGTTAATCAAAAACTGCCCTTCGGGAGGGGACTAAATGGAACAAACGTTCGTGATGATCAAACCGGATGGCGTGCAGCGCGGCTTGATCGGAGAGCTCATATCCAGAATTGAGCGAAAGGGACTTCGAATTGTCGCTATGCGGATATGCCAGGTCACCGATGAGACTGCGCGAAGACATTATGCAGAGCATGTGGAAAAGCCGTTTTTTAACTCGCTTATCGAGTTTATCACATCTTCTCCGGCTGTTCCCATGATTGTGGAAGGCGCGGACGCGGTTTCGGTGATGCGCACGATTGCAGGTGCAACAGATCCAAAGGAAGCTCTGGTCGGGACCATAAGAGGCGATTTCGGGCTGGATGTTGGCAGGAACCTTATCCACAGCGCAGATTCACTTGAATCGGCAAAAAGGGAGATTGCGATACATTTCACCGAGGATGATGCGGTTCTGTACGAGAGGGCTGAGGAAGTTTGGGTGTATGAGTGATTAAGTGCTCACCGAGCAATAAAGTAGCAAAAGTACATGCTCAATGACTCGTGGTTTTCCGCCTCATCTAAACATATACGATGATACGAATTTTAACGGGTTATTTTCTGGCAAGCCCTAATCACTGTCGATTTTTCCAGTGAAATTACCATCCCGCAGATTATGCCACGGAGTGCGTAGAACTTTCTTACGCCCTTTGCGGGGATAAATCACTCGATTTTAAGACGGTATCGAGTGGTCAAAGTATCATCTCCATCCCATCGTACCCGAGATTCCATCGCTTCACCGCTTCATCGTGTGGTGGGAATAGATGGCTTAAGTGTGTCATAACCATCTTTTTTGCACTCAACTCTGATGTCAGATCCTCTGCCTCTGCCGTGTTCATGTGCTTCTGGAGGTCGTATTCGGGCGGCGCAATCGCATCACATATCAGGATGTCGGGATTCCGCATGATCTCGATTGAGCGATTCGGAATCTTCCTGGTGGTATCGCCAGTGATGACGAGTTTATTGTCCCCCTCACAGACCACAACTCCGGCAGACTCGGCAAGGGGCGGATGGTGGACTGGGAACAGCGTGAATTCAAGTCCGATAAGAGAAAACGGCTCGTATACCACCGCGTCGTGCCGTGTTGGCTCCATGAAATAGAGATAACCGAGTATGTAGTCAAGGGTGTCTGAGAGCCCGTAGACGTTCACACGGTTCTGGACACGGTAGAACTCGCCGAATCCGGCGTAATGGTCATAGTGCCCGTGCGTCCAGACCACGCCGTCAACGTGGCTTATTTTGTGTTTTATAAGTTGATACCGGAGATCCGGACCTGTATCGATCAGGACGCGCCCATCTCCTGTCTCGATCATAATCGAGAACCTTGTCCGGCCACTCCTCCCGCCTGCGAGCGCATCCATGCAGCAAGGGCAATTACACCCGATCTTTGGCGTTCCGACCGTGTCACCGGTTCCTAACAGAACTATTCTCATGTTGGCGTGTATTCCTTCATCATCAATCCCACCCTGTTACTGAACTCGTCGACGGCATCGGTCAGGTCTGGCTGCGTGATCGCCATCCGCGCCTCTGTGAGCGCGTGGAGCACCGCCTCCCGAACAACCATGCGCAGATCAGATCCTGTGAATCCATCCGCCAGCAGGGAGATCTCCTGTGAATCAAAGTCGCCTTCCACCTTCGAAAGAATAATATCCAGAATGTCCTTCCGCATCCTTGCATCAGGAAGCGGGAACTCAACAATTTCGTCAAACCGCCTCCATGCAGCACGATCCAGCAGATTTGGATGATTTGTAGCGGCGATAAGAAGAACACCGTCGTCGATCAGACTGATCTCATCGATCGCTTTCAGAAGCGTATTGACTGCACGTTTCACCGCGGCATGTTCGTCAGAGACGCGAGTCTTCGCTATGAAATCGAACTCATCGATGAACAGGATGCAGGGACTTAATTTCTTTGCAAGTTCAAAGACCTTATCGATATTTTTCGCTGTTTCTCCGAGATACTGGGATGTGATCATCGAGAGCTTGACTTCCACGAGCGGACTGTTTAATTTTTCCGAGAGCGCTCTGGCTATCGAGGTCTTGCCGGTGCCCGGAAGCCCGATGAAGAGCATCTTTCCGATCTCACATAGCCCGATCTCGCGCAGGTACTCCCGGTGTCCGATCGCCTGCACGATCTTCTCGATCTTATCCTCCTGATCGCGTGTGAGCACGAGTTTATCGATTCGCTGTTTGACATCCTCCGGAGCAACGAGGTGCACGAGCGCCAGGAGATCGACATCCTCGTCCGATGCGGCGATCTCTGCAGCAAGTGAGGCAAGATACTCCCGGTCCCTCTCCTTTGGCTGGGCTTTCAGGGTCGCCTCTGCGTAACTGACATCCACGCCGTCGTTCTCATAAAACGATGCAAGTGCTGGATTTGCACGAATCCGGTCTATCGCTCCCTCTTGCTTCGCAAACCAGCTCTTTGTGAGATCAAAGACTGTGAGCTTGAGTTCCGCTCCGAATTTCTCAAATTCAATGAACGGGAGGGACCCCACCGCCTGCATGACATCCTCGATCCCGTATAGCTCCGCGGCATCCTCGATCCGGACGCTGATCGGGCGGTTTACTTGCTTCTTTTCGCGGTTCCAGTAATGTTTTCTTATATTCGCTGGAAGATCGTTCTCTGTCAATGTCTCAGATTGGTTGTATATCTGCGCCGTCAGGAGCAGTTCAACGACGTCGCGGGGTTTTGTCAGATCTGGCATGCAATCACCTCATCTCACTGGACTGTAACTCTTGGTTGCTGAGCGTAAAATAGTTTTCGGGCATCTCTGCACAACCATTCAGAAGACTCCATCGATCTTTGCACCGCAGTTAAAGCATTTCCCATCCTCGATCCGGTTTTCGATGATGTTGAATCCGAATCGTTTGATCAGGAGTTCTTTACACCGGTAACAGTATGTGTTCTCGTTTCCCATGCCAGGAATGTTTCCCTCGTAGACGTATCTGAGACCTTCTTCGATACCGATCTCCCTTGCCCTGTGCAGAACCTCGACAGGGGTCGGAGGGGCATCAAGGAACCTGTGCTGCGGATAGAACTGGCTGATATGCCACGGAATCGCAACACCGACACCTGCGATGAATCCTGCGATCTCCCGCAACTCTTCCTCGCTATCATTGACGGTCGGCACCACGAGCGTTGTCACCTCAAGCCATAGCCCGAGTTCCTTGTACCGCCTGATCGTGTCAAGGACCGGCTCGAGTCTTGCCCCGCACATCTTCCGGTACGTCTCGTCCCTGAAAGCCTTGAGATCAATATTTGCAGCATCGAGATACTGTGAGAGCTCAGAAAGTGCCTCTTCACTTGTGTACCCGTTTGAGACAAAGACGTTCTTGATGCCCGACCTGTGTGCGAGTTTCATCACATCAAGCGCGAACTCTGTGAAGACCGTAGGCTCTGTGTAGGTGTACGCAATCGTCTTGCAATCGTGCTGGGTCGCAGACCAGACCACATCCTCAGGAGTCATGTCATGACCCGGTATCTCCTTTGCGGTCATTGAAATCTGGCTGATGTTCCAGTTCTGGCACCAGCGACATTTGAAATTACATCCGGCGGTCGCTATCGAGAATGATTCAGTGCCAGGAAGGAGATTGAATAGTGGTTTCTTCTCGATCGGATCGACACCGCTTGCGATGATCCTGCCATACACGAGACTGTAGAGTGTCCCGCCTCTGTTTTCCCGGACCGCGCATATTCCTCGCTTGCCAGGCGCGATAGTGCAGAAATGGTTGCATAAATGACACTTAACCTTGTCATCTGCAAGTTTCTCATAGAACATAGCTTCTCTCATGATTGGCACCGATATATACTAGGGGCTGGTGGGATATGAATCTATGGGGTCAAAATGAGGTTGGATTTTTAGGTCACTAAAATCACCTTACAGTGTCTCATTCTACTTTTATGTGTTGGATATGAGTTTTCATACCGCAAAGCTGTAGTGGTACATAGCCGGGAACGTTACACCACAATATGGCCGACAGAGTGGGGGCCATAAGGGCGAGGAAATGGTTATTTTGAGATATACTCATTCATAGGCACCGATTTGAACTTACAAAATCCAACCCCAAAATGACGCCATAGATATGAGTGTTTGGTAATATCCTAATCTGATATAGTTAATTGGAAATAGAAAAATTCGTGTCATGTCCACAGGTGATCCACTAATGATGGAAGGGGTCGCCGGGTAGGTAATCTGTGATGCAACTTCTTGTCAACAGGCAGAGCATGTGGAATGTGCAGAGACCTGAACGTTGTCCCAAAGCCCCACTTATAGGTGTGTTTATATAGGATGAGTTCTGATTTACCGCGCATGGAGCGAGGGAGGTTTTGCTATGATCAGTACACGGTTCTGTCACCGACTGCTTATATAAAATGCTGGTGTATGCACCTGGCTCTGTACTTAATAAAGGAAGGAAGGAGATACAATGGTGAAAAGGAAGATTGAGAAAGGAACAACAACCAGAAGAGTTCTACCAGAAGGATGTAAATCCAAGATAAGTTTGGTTATGGGTAGAACACTAAATTGGAGAGATCTGATGCAGAGCAAGTTTGATTGCAATGCATTATGCGCATGCGAGAAATCGGGGGGTGGTACCTGTGGCATTCACCGATAATTCTGATCTATACGGCGCAATCCAAGAGGATGGTATCAACATCGTTGCGCAACATGTCATGCGACAGCGTCCTTCGCTGTTCAATTACGGCACAGATCTGGTGGCGAGTAACCCCGAACTGTTGTGTAAAACGATTGACCCAGCTCCGGCAGTCCTGGAAAGAGGAAATCCACTCATCTCAGTGGAGGATCCTTTGCCAGTACTGGGGACGAATGGTGCCGTCGCTCTGAACTTTTGCTTTCAACTCACCGACGTAAAGGTTGACTTTCACCCTGGAAATGTCATCACGCTGCCGCCGGAGTTGAACCCGCCGTTGGGCGCGCAACATTTTGCTATCCAAGTACACGTCTGTGGCGGTCTAGGTTGTCCCTCAAAGGAGATTGTAGACGAAATCGAGGATATAACCCCCACCCTTACACATAGGGTGCCTAAAGAAGGGGCGCCAATCGTTCCACATCCCCGGATGGAGTGTTTCTGCCTCGACCTATTTGTAGTGGGGCATGCAGAGGTGACTGGCACGGTGGGAAACCAGCGGCTGCTTGGCAAGATAGACGGTCTGGAAATTGCCGATATCGAGCCGGAGGGGCTGGAGAATAGCTTGGAGTGTTATCTGAATCTGCTGCTCCAGTTAGTGATCCTGCCGCGTGCCAGCTTTGCGATTGAGAATATGGTACTTGGTATTCTAAATCTGGCTACGATCACCTTATCGGCATCAACTACGGTTCCAAACAATCCGGTGATTGAGGATGATCAACTCAAAATATTTATTGACTGCGAGGTGTCATAATGAGTAATCTAACTGTTGCAGCATCAGAAGAGGCAATTCAAGAGTTGTGCGCGGTGCTACGGGATAATTTCACCTTCTCCAGCTCCAACAGCGCCAACCTCGGACCGTTCTCTGCCAGCTACGCCGCCGCCGCCCACCTCGAGGGTGGGACTGTCGACTTGCGGGACGACAATACCGTGCGGCTTAAAGAGCTGGATATCAAATGGGACACGCTCCAAGCGGGTGTTGGCTTCGATATTCCAGAGATATGCGTCGGTGGTTGGTGCATCTTATGGTTGCCAGTCGTTGGCTGTGTAATACGCCTTCCTAAGATCTGCATATTCAGCGCCAATCCGGATATTGGCATCGGTATAAATCTGAGCGGGATTGTTACAACAGAAATTTCTGTAACGGCGAGTCCAGTGACAAGGTACAGAGTGGACCCAGCTCGCACATCAGGAATGACCTACATGGACGCGGAAGACGCTAACATCCCAAACAAGTGGCAGATCCTCATTGACCCGATGACAGTGGATCTGGACCTGTTCGACATATCTGACATCGTGGGCGACCTGCTGGAGAATGCTGTAAAGAGCGTAATCGACAACTTGCTGTGGTTCCTGCCAGGATGGGCGAAAGATTTAATCTGGGCGATTCTTGGACCGGTCATCGATCTGATTCGAGCCATACTCGATCTGCCGGATGATATAGCCGAGTGGTTCTCCGACCTGATCGGTAGAAGCCTTGGCCTGTTCAACACAATCACAACCGTCGTGGCCGACTACTTCGCCAACAAGTGCCCTCTCTATGAGTTAGAGGATCCGTACCCGATCATGCCAGCAAGCAGCGGGCTGATTCCGGTCAAGATTCCGGTCAAAGACCTATCCGTTCGAGTGAACACAAGAGAGATGATCATCGAATCCAATTTGGGGGTGTGACTATGAAAGCATTCATCAATCGGAATCTGTTTACGCAGACCAGTTTGGACAGCGGTTCTCTTACCATGCTTGGTGCGGTGATCCACAATTTTTCGGAACCCGGCGAATACCATGGCACTGTTCTTCGAGGAAGGGATGAGGTAGGAAACTTTCACCTGACGGTTGACAAGGATTACCCGGAGATGCAGGTGAACATCGACTTGGCAGCGATAGATCAACCCGACTCGGAGCACCGTGAGAGTGAACTGAAGAAGCGTCTTGTGGTGAACCCGAAGGGATATGCCGTTTTCCACGTCTCGCATGGGGCGGGCGGCTATGCGGTACGCGTCAGTAGATTGGATGGCAAATCCAAAGACGAACCTTTTGACAGTCGCGAGCTGAAGGAGGGGGACATGTTTGCTGCTACTCTGATCCGTCCGGGCATTTACTCTGTCGTAAATGCCAATAATAAGGTCAGAGGCGAGATTGTCGTTGCTTATTCGAAGATCAAGAAGATGCCGTCTTACCGTCCCTCCGATCCGTTGTCGATCAGATGCACGAAAAAAGCACTTGAACTGGACAAGACCGAGATCGAACGCACGAAAAAAGTGCTTGAACCGGGCAAGATCGAAATTGAACCTGCGCAGGGGCAGGTGTATCACTTCGAAACGACGTCACGAATCAGAATCGAGTTCCAGAAGCCCGATGACGGATTTGAGCACACGCGCCCTCCGGTGATTGACAGGTGGAGAAAGTCAATGACACGCTAATCAAAATGTGCCCTGATTGAAGTTGGTATGGAGACGTGGTGAATATTGTGACATAGACGCGGATGCCCCGCCATTCACGGCGGGGCAATAGCGCCTGAAAGATAGGCCGTGCTTTGTATGTGCATAATATGGGAAAAAAGAACTTCGCAACCATAATAATTCTTGTTTTTGTGCAAATGGTGTGTATGTGTGCTTATGTGTCGATGCCAGATAGCGGGAATCGATTAAAGTTCTTTCAATAGTTTTGAAACCACTTATCAAGACTGTTTCTGAAGAGATATTGTCGTATCTGGATCAGATGGCGAGTTGTTGGATCGCGAAGTTTGCACTGGAGCTTCGATCACCGCGTAATGTACCAATCCATGCAGCTTCACCAGAGTAACCACACCAACCTTTTCACCGCCCACACCAATATTCACATCGATACCTCCTGATATGTGCCTTAGATATCGAATATACCAGACGATCATGTGGAGATCCTGGTGCGCTTCGCAAAGGATCAGGAGATCGACCCATGGGATATTGATATCATCGAGGTTGCAGACAAGTTTTTGGAGCAACTTGAGATTCACCGTTCCGATTACGTTACTTCAGGCGGACGCTGCATTACGCGACAATCCTCCTTCGGACGAAGGCCGATGCCCATGCTGGAGGTAGCCAGAGATATTCTTCCGGATGTAAATAAAGTGGTTTTTGACAAATGGTTCTCGGTATGCTCGCTTCTGGAATATCTGGATAAAAATATACGTTTAAAGTTTATAACCCACCATTCTCCGACCCAGAGGACAGTTTTTACTCGATTTTTTGTGAAAAAATCGGACTAAATCCGGAGTCCCTTAACCAGTGCAACAAAGAGCCCCCCGATTATGATATCCGCAGTCGAACCCGGATTTGCCTTTTCACGAATCAATCGCTCATCAAATTCGTGAACTTCGGATTTTATCGATGCCAGATCCTTACTGCCCCTGATGACCTCTGATGCACACTCGCTGACCTCGATCGACTTGTCCCTGCCGAACTTTGTCCGGATGAATGTATCAGGAGTCTCTGCAAGCATCCGGAGGAACGTGCACACGATAGCGTCATTGATGCTCATCGTGTCCGCCTTCTTTGCGATCGTGTCCGCGCACCAGTTTGTCCGCTCAAACCCGCTCACCCACTCGTTTGCGATCAGATCATGATCGGCAGAGAGTTTCATCAGATCGAAGAGTTTGATCCCTTCTTCCCGAATCCTGCTACTTGAGTTCGATTCCCCAAGATCGAAGTTGGGAACAGAGTCGATACGGACATTCGCAATTGAGAACGCACGATAGAACTCAACCGCATCCTCAGAAGTGGTATCCAAAACGACCTCATAAGCTGGCGTGTCGCTTCCGGCAGCCATCAACAGTGGTATCAGCAGCACGAACGCGCCGAAATGCGTGTTCCCCCCGCGCTGCCATCGCAAGGACTCCTCAGCTGCCGCATGAATAAGCGCGCCAGCGCCGGTGCGCGACCTTGCCGCCTCTTCCAGTACAGGGTATGTCCCGACCGCTGATGCCAGGAAATGCTCGAAGGTCGTGTCAGGAAAGTCGTGATCCCGATCCACGTTGCCGGGTTTTGGATGGGCAGCGACCTCGAGAACCATTGCAAGTTGTGCGCAGCGTGCCAGATGTGATGAATCGTTCATAGCTCTTTATGTTCCTTTCTTATCGTTTCGAGCGTGTCTGAAGTTCCTCAAAGGAGATTTATACGGGCTATATGAAACTTGCATCGATTCATTCTTCAATTTTTGTGAGATAATCAACTATCTCCTCTTTGAACTCAGAATAAGTGTTAGAGATGTTATCCATCAGAGGGTATAATTTTGTTTCATCCAGAAGAAAACCGTACGAATGCGCGAAGAAATGCCGGAAAAATAGATACTTGCCCATTTTATCTGCGGTTTCCCTTGTTACAAGGTTATGCTCGACAGCCAGATTCAACAGATCCTTGTGCCATGTGGGTGTGTTGGGTACTGGTATTTCATTGTATAATAATAATTGTTTCAAAATATTCTCCATTCCGGTGTAAACATTCTGAAGATATGCGCCTATCCCTACAAGAACCACGAGTTCTTTGTGGGGCATATATTTTACCCGCTCTATTTCAGTCAGAACCGTTGCGATATTCTCCATTTCAGCATGGATCTTCTCTTCTATGCTAACCATACAGCACTACCCCATCTCGTTTTACAAGTTTATTAAATAAACAATCTTTACTTAAATCGATAACATCCAGTGGCTTGGATAGATCTCTATACAGTTCCCAGCAGAAATCAAAGAAAGATTCAGGCGCCAGCCCGATTACGCCAATGTCTATGTCGTTCGCGTCTGTTCTTTCACTGGATGAACCGAAGAGTATCACTCTTGTCAATTTGTATTTTTTTGCGTATTTTAATATCAGAAGCTTATCGTTTTTGGATATCATCATATCTTATACTACCTCACCAGTATATTTGGATTTTGTATAGTGGGCACAGTTCCGCCGCCCGATGAATAAAGTGGACGAGAGCGTAGTTTCCCACGCACCTACCTTTCCTGGTGTTTTTGAAATCCTGAGCACCGTTCTGCATGATCACCTTTAAAACCCGCCCTTCGAAGCGCATCGCCTACACCCACGCATCCCAAAAAACTCACGGAACAGATACGAGATAGCTCCGCTGCCGCAGATACACCACCTTCACACACCTCTCCCGTAACCTTCCCTTCAGTTCAGCATCGTTGGTAAAGACAGCAACCTTCATCTCGACTGCAAGTTCCAGAATCGAATCATCCACATCTCCCACCGCCTCCGCGGTCTCGATCATCCGGCATCGGTCCATAAGAGATAGCGCAACACGGGCAGCGTCCCTGCCCTTACCCCTGCCGCGGGATGCGATCCCTTTGAGTTCGCGCGCCACCCCGGGCGGAATGAGCCATTCATCAAAACCAAGCTTATCAAGTTCTGAAAAGATATCGACACCAAACTCCGCGGGCACCATCAGTGCATTGGTGTCGAGGATGATTTTCATTTGACCAGTTCGCCCATCCCGATCAGACGCCACCTGGCTCCAATCCGCCTCGATATCGCAACCCCGGATCCGATCTCAGCACATACGGGGCGCTTCATCTTGACCCTGACCACATCGCCGCGTGCGCCTGTCACGATGCCTACAGTGGTCGCAGTTCCGACGCTTAGCATCAGCGGTTCGGTTGCACAGATCGCCTCGACCTCTGCTTTGTCGCTCGACCCGACGACCCATTTGAGGAGGGTGGTGTGCATACTGAAGTCCTCCCATGTCGGCGGCAGCGTACCGGGTTCGCCTGCAACCTGTCCTGTGAGCCGGTCGCTCTTGGTCATCGCCGGATCCAGCGTTGTGCCAATTGCAAGCAGTCCTCCGGAGGTTGCCTTCTTCTTCTTTTTCCCGCCCGCGACGATGGTTGTGATACGCGTCGTAATCGGCACCCAACTGACGCTACCGATCTGCTCAACACGCCGTCCGGGCCTGATCTCAATATCATCACCGGTACGTAAGCTGCCCTCTGAGATCGTGCCACCGATGACGCCACCGGTCAACTTCTCAGGAAGTATTCCGGGTCGGTTGACATCGAACGACCGCGCAACGATGAGACGGGATGGCTTGTCCGGATCAGGTTCCGGTGTCGGAATAGCGTCTTCGAGTACCTGGATCAAAAGATCGATGTTTATCTTCTGCTGTGCAGATATCGGGACTATCGGGGCGTTCTCTGCAACCGTACCCTCAACAAACTCCTTTATAGCGTTATGATGCTCAACTGCCTCCTGTTTCGAGACGAGATCAAGTTTATTGTGGACGATCACGATGTTCTTGATCCCGACGACATCAAGCGCCATCAGATGTTCGCTCGTCTGCGGCTGCGGGCAGGGTTCGTTCGCTGCAATCACGAGCACCGCACCATCCATGATCGCTGCTCCGGAGAGCATGGTGGCCATCAGCGTCTCGTGACCCGGCGAATCGACAAACGAGACTGTACGTAGTTCTTCGGTCGGAGCACCACAATGCTGGCATTTCTTCAGAACAGTATAACACTGCGGCTCTTCACAGTTCGGGCAGCGCCTGAATGTGACGTCTGCATACCCAAGCCGTATCGATATCCCTCGCTTCAGTTCCTCGCTGTGCTGATCCGCCCATATTCCGGACAGCGCGCTGACAAGCGTGGTTTTTCCATGATCGACATGCCCGACCATGCCGATGTTAACACAGGGCTGTTTCAATCGTTTGTTTCCTCCATAGATTATATAGCATACATCTCTATGTCGATTATAAGTAACTTATGGGTGGGCGTGATTGTAATGTCCGTAGGACAGTCGGCCGGATAGCGCACCCCCGAAGTCATCAGGACAGAAACCTTTATATCCTATTAGCACGTCTATTAAGTTTAGTAATACTTCATGTCATTAACATTTAATGAAGTATTACCAGATGGAAAGGAGGTACATTAAACATGGAACATATTGAACCCGTTGAGGTAAAAGAGAATCTGACCGAACTCGACCTTGAAGGCATCGACAAGATTGCAGAAGACGCTGTAGACTTCATCAACAGCGGTAAAATGGATGTGAGAGCGGCATCCAGATGGGCTATCCATAGTCTTGAAGATGAGTGGGGTTTCCCATCGATCACAGCGCTGTATCACAAGATGGTCGAACGTCTCGAGAGCAATTTTCAGGCAAAGCGGGAACTGGTCAGATACGTTCAGATGTGGTAAGACTACATTAGGATGTGCTGAAGAGATCAGTACATCCACAATTTTTTTTATGTGATCGTGTCGCGGCAGAGCGCGGTGGTTCGCGCTGGTTTTATATTCGGTGTGCTTGCAGTACAGATGTGAGAATATATGGCCGAACACCCGACCCCCAAACGAAGCACACTCGACATGATCAACATCGACCCGCTCCAGCGCGGCGGGATACTGACGCATGAGGCGAGGCAGGCGCTCGTAGAGTGGGGCGACGGATACTCGATCTGCGATTTCTGTCCGGGCAAACTCGAAGATATCAAGAAGCCGCCGATCCACGATTTCGTATACCAGGATCTGCCGGAATTTCTCGGCACCGATCATGCAAGGGTCACTAATGGTGCGCGCGAGGGTATATTTGCTGTGATGCATGCGCTTTTCAGGAAAGGCGGGTCTGTGGTGCTGGATGGAAATGCGCATTACACGTCCTTTGTCGCGGCAGAGCGCGCCGGGCTTGATATATCACTGGTGCCAGTCTCTGACCGCCCCGAATACCGGATCGATCCTGAAGGGTACCGGGACGTACTCGAAGAAAAGTCGGGCGAAGAAGTGGTGCTTGCTGTTCTGACGTATCCTGACGGGAATTACGGGAATATCGTGGATGCAGAGAAGGTATCCGCGATCTGCCGCGAGTACGGTGTGCCTTTGCTGCTGAATGGCGCATACTCAGTCGGGCGCATGCCAGTTGCTGCAAATGATCTCGGCGCTGATTTCATAGTCGGGAGCGGCCACAAATCGATGGCAGCCTGTGGACCTGTCGGCGTGCTCGGGATCAACGAGCCGTACCATGACCTCTTGCTCAGGAGATCCGAATATAACAAGAACAAGGAGATTGAACTTCTCGGGTGCACAGCCCGCGGCGCAACGATCATGACGTTGATCGCATCGTTTCCGAGGGTTCTGGAACGGGTGGCGGAGTGGGATCGCGAGGTCGAAAAGGCGAGATGGTTCGCTTCAAAGATGGAGCGGCTCGGCATGATCCAGATGGGCGATAAACCACACAATCATGACCTTATCTTCTTTGAGGCGCCAGTTCTCTACGAGATCTCAAAACATGCGAAGAAAGGTAGGTTCTTCCTGTACAAGGAACTTAAAAAGCGAAAAATCCACGGGATCAAGTCAGGGCTCACGAAGTATTTCAAACTGAGTACTTATGGGTTGCCAGAGGATGATCTGCGCTATGTGATCGATGCTTTCGATGAGATCATATCTACGACCCGCTGAGCCGTCTATACCATAATAAATAAAAGAAGGGAACTGATGGACAAACAATAGACCACAATCATCCACCCTTCTTCACACGCCTCACAGCAACGACCATAAGTAATCCGATCAGTGCTACCAGTCCGGGAGGCGTAAGTACCGGGGCCGGATACTCGAATCGGTTCTCCTTGCAGTTATTCGCTTCATTGCTCTCAGGGACCGTATCGTCCCCATCAGCACAGACCTCAATCATATCGCTGTCGCCAGTCATCGTAAACGGTCCGAGTGTGGCTGTGTGACTCCCACCCACTGATAATGCCAAAACCGCCTCGGTTGCAACATTGACTCCATCGATCGTGATTAAGGTTGTGCTTGCGCCTGCGTCACCAGAGCCGGTGTTTGCCACGGTATATGCGATGTTGTAGGTCTTATCCCCCATACTGACCCACGATTCGGACTTTTTTTGGTAACCACGAGGTCCCGGGATAGAATCGTAAATGATCCGTTGTTCACCGTGTATGCCATCGTGACGTAGCCCGTATCAAAGATGTTTGCGGATGCGATGTTTAGCGGGCTTGTATCTCCGTCATCACCTACTGCGGTGAGATCGATATACGCAAAGGTCACATTTCCACTCAGTCCATCCACATCAAGTGCATTTGCACACATCCATCCGGAACCGTTGTTGATCTTGTACTTAAACGAGAAACACAAATCGCCATGGAGGACATCGGTCACGTGGACTACCGTGGGATCGTATGTGAAATTGATCACGCCACCGCCCAGCATCACAGTATCATTGATCCGAATAGGTGCTGTGACCGTGTTACCGGGTTTTACACTGTAGTTGTCGATGCTGATGGTCATTTCGGATGCAGCTACCAGCGATATCGAGATGAGCATAAGGGTGCCCAAACCGGTTAGTTGTATAAGTCTTGTCATGGTATCATAAATAAAAAAGAGGGAGCGGAGGTTAAGGTTCTCCCGCCTTACCGCTCGTGTACTTTGCTAGGTACAATGCGTCCATCATATCCACAACCTCGTCACCCACTGGGTCTCCAGCTTCGCCTACGACATCCCCGACCAGCAGACCTGGTGGATTCGAGGCTTCCGGTTCCAGACCTGCCGCATAGCTGGATATATAATCCACATCCATCTCGTCGACGAGACCATCACCAGTCACATCGCCCCTCTTAAGGACGGTCAGCTCGATGCTCACCGAATCATTGATGCCCCCATCGTTATCGGTTGCAGTGATAGTCAACTGGTGGGTGAAGTTCGGGGCATTAATAGCAACCTCTATTGCGTTCGTGGTCACTTCCCATAGATCCCCTGAGACGTGCTCCATCGGCTGGGCCGGTGATCCGCCTATCGATGAGAGATTAATAGTGACCGTGGTAATCTTGCCATCCGTATCGGTCACATGAGCACTCAGCAAACTGATGTTTGTTCCGGGTGTTCTGGGTCTGCCGTTGTCGTAGAGTATCGCAATGGGAGTTTTGGATACGTTTGTCACCTCTGGCGGTACGTTTTCATGGATGCTAAACGTTCCATTCCTCCTAATGTGGACGATTTCCTTGAAGGATATGTCAAGCAACCGGCTATCCTCAAACTCCATCCCACACACATCGCTCTCGTTGCCAACAGCGGTGAGGGTGAGAGATGCAAAGGTCACGTTTCCACTCAGTCCATTCACATCAAGCGCGTTTGCACGCATCCATCCGGAACCGTTGTTGACATTAAACTTAAATGAGTAACGCAGGTCACCCCTGATAACATCAGTTATACGAACCACTGTGGGATTGTATGTGAAATTGATCTCGCAGCTGCTCAGATTCACCACGTCAAGGACTGTGATCGGAACAGTTGCGTTCTCCCATGGTCTTACAACAACATCTTCTATATATAGGGTTGCTGGAAGTTTTACCTCGTACGTCGCTGAGTCGTCCGTAGCCACATTGCTGTTGTTTGACGCGTCGGTTGCAACAACGGTTACGTTGTATGTGCCTGGAGCACCGGCAGCCGTTACCGTGCCAACATACATGTCGTTAGCAACAAGCGCAAGTACAACGTCGTTAGCAGTCACACTCGCTATGCCTGACTCATCAGTTGCAGTAACAGTCACGTAGATCGACCCATTCGGTAGAGTGACTGCCGGATCGATCGCCACTGATGTTATCTCTGGCGGTGTCGTGTCGTTTGCCGATATAATCTCAAATGACCCATTGTTCACCGTGTATGCTATTGTGGTATAGTTTATATCAAAGATGTTTGCGGATGTGATATTTAGCGGGCTCGTATCGCCCACATCACCTACTGTAGTGAGATCGATATACGCAAAGGTCACGTTTCCACTCAGTCCATCTGCATCAAGCGCATTTGCGCGCATCCATCCGGAACCGTTGTCGACATTGGACGCAAACGAGTAACGCAGGTCTCCCTGGGTAACGCCGGTCACATGAACTACTGTGGGATTGTATGTGAAATTGATCTCGCAGCCGCTTATATTCACAGTATCGTCGATCCTGATGGGTGCTGTGATCATGTTGCCCGGTTCGACGCTGTAATCATCGATGCCGATGGTCGTTTCAGATGCAGCTACCAGCGATATCGAGATGAGTATAAGTATGTTCAAACCGGTCAGTTGTATGAATCTTGTCATGGCATCGAAATAAAAAAAGAGGGAGCGGTTAAGGCTCCCCTACTCCCTTCGTGTACTTTGCTATATATAATGCGTCCATCAGATCCACAACACCGTCACCCACCGGATCTCCATCTTCGCCCACGACATCCCCGACCAGTACCGGGACTTCCGGTTCCAGACCTACCAGATAGCGGGATATGTAATCCGCATCCATCCTGTCAACGATACCATCGCCAGTCACATCGCCTCTCTTAAGGACAGTTAGCTCGATGCTCACCGAATCGTTAATGTCTCCATTGTCATCGGTTGCAGTGATAGTCAACTGGTGAGTGAAGTCCGGAGCATTAATAGCAACCTCTATTGCGTTCGTGGTCACTTCCCATAGATCTCCCGAGACGTACTCCATCGGCTGGGCCGGTGATCCGCCTATCGACGAGAGATCAATAGTGACCGTGGTAATCTTGCCATCCGTATCGGTCACATGAGCACTCAGCAAACTGATGTTTGTTCCGGGTGTTCTGGGTCTGCCGTTGTCGTAGAGTATCGTGTCAGGAGTTGCGGATACGTTTGTCACCACTGGTGGTATATTTGGCACTATTCTAAACGTTCCATCATCTCTTACATGGGCGATCTCACCGTAGGATGGGTTGACCAAACGACTATCCTCAAACTCCATCTTGCTTGTATCACCCTCGTTGCCCACGGCAGTGAGAGTGACGTAGGCAAAGATCACATCGCCACTCCGCCCAGCCACATCAAGCGCGTTTGCACGCATCCATCCGGAACCATTGTTGACGTTGTACTCAAACGAGAAGTTCATGTCCCCCCTTGCGACATCGGTCACATAAACGACTGTCGGATCATACGTGAAGTTGAGCTCGCAGCCACACATAGCTACCACGTCAAAGACCGTGATCGGAACGGTCTCAATCCCTCCCAGTTTTACGGTAACATCGTCTATATGCAGGGTTACCGGAGGCACCGGTTCTGTTACCGTATATGTCGCTGAGTCGTCCGTAGCCACATTGCTGTTTGGCGACGCGTCGGTTGCAACAACGGTTACATTGTATATGCCTGAAGCATCTGCAGCCACTATCGCGCCGGTCCAGGTATCGCTTTCAGCACCTGCAAGTAGGACACCGTTAGCAGTCACACTGGCTATGCCTGAGTCATCGGTCACGTTGACGGTCACGTTGATCAATCCATTCGGTGCAACATCTGTCGGATCAAGCGCAACCGAGTGAATTGTTGGTGGTATCGTGTCTACCGGTTCTGTTACCGTATATGTCGCTGAGTCGTCCGTAGCCACATTGCTGTTTGGCGACGCGTCGGTTGCAACAACGGTTACATTGTATATGCCTGAAGCATTTGCAGCCGCTATCGCGCCGGTCCATGTATCGCTTTCAGCACCTGCAAGTGAGACGCCATCAGCAGTCACACTGGCTATGCCTGAGTCATCGGTCACGTTGACGGTCACGTTGATCAATCCATTCGGTGCAACATCTGTCGGATCAAGCACAACCGAGTGAATTGTTGGTGGTATCGTGTCTTCTTGTTCTGTTACCGTATATGTCGCTGAGTCGTCCGTAGCCACATTGCTGTTGTTTGACGCGTCGGTTGCAACAACGGTTACGTTGTATATGCCTGAAGCATTTGCAGCCACTATCGCGCCGGTCCAGGTATCGCTTCCAGCACCTACAAGTGAGACGCCATCAGCAGTCACACTGGCTATGCCTGAGTCATCGGTCACGTTGACGGTCACGTTGATCAATCCATTCGGTGCAACATCTGTCGGATCAAGCGCCACCGAGTGAATTGTTGGTGGTATCGTGTCTGCCAGCTCTGCGAGAGTGATGTTGTACACGAAGCCGCCAGTATCCAACTGGGCTGATGAAAAGACGTTCATCCAGCCCACTAGATTAATCCTATTTCTGTTCCTTTTTGTCACCCCGTCCGCAATAGACAATGGATAAGTGGCGTGCTGAATGCGGCATGTTTCACAAATATCGATGAGTGATCACATACTGTAAGATCTTTGCATCAAGTACTGAACGAAACAAAAATGGGATCAGTTTGGTATAGTAGTTCCGTTAGTCCGATTATGAACCCCAAATATCATCCAATTCCTTCGCGGTGCAAGAAAGCACCCTGCGGGTGCAAATCAGTTGTAGCTCTGGCTAAGCATCGGATGGTTCCAATCAGGTAATTTGCATCCAAAAACTTCGTTTTCCTTTGGTGGCCCCTTCTCATAGTACACGAATGT
>PQXF01000147.1 GCA_003194445.1 Candidatus Methanogaster sp. | reverse complement strand
CGATTACAGCAATCAACGATACAATCTCACGAGAAGCACAGAAACGGAAGACTGACTGCAGGTGCCATCGTTGTGCTGCACCCGTTTTCCAGGAGTATGGGTTTCAATCCGCATCTTCATATACTTGCAACCGTTGGTGGGTTCGACAGACATGACAACTTTATCCGTCAAGCATACATTCCTTACGGGGTTCTCTCGAAAAACATGGCAATATCAGGTGCTCACCCAGTTTAAAAAAGCACTTCCAAAGGAAGATGTATATTCGGTGCTCATAAACCAACTTTTCCAGGAATATCCCAAGGGATTCTATGTGCTGAATTAGGAATAGCACATACACTTGGTAAGAACATGATCATTTTAACACAGAATGAAGGTGATGTGCCGTTTGACATAAGTCGATACCGCTATATCAACTATGCAGACAATATAGATGGTTATGAGCTTTTAGAAGAGTTATTACCTAAATTGTATGTGTTTAGCTCCCCCGCATAACCACCCATCCCACTGTTCTTCCAGATCGATCTAAAACCCATTCTCGACCACAAAACTTCTATATTATTACTGTAATAGTCTCCTAAGAGGACGATGGATAAGGACGCGATCATCAAGCAACTTAAAGACGCAATTGACCAGTTCAAGCGTGAGACTGAGTTGCTTAAAGGACGTATAAAGGAACTCGAAGCCAAACTGGCCATGTATGAGAACGCACATACCCCACCAAGTCTGAAGCGTGGCGGCAAGCGCAAAAAGGATCAGAATAAAGGCAGTGGGAATAAGCCGGGGCAAAAGAAGGGACATAAAGGTGTGACGAGACCTCCTGCAAAACCGGATAGGCACGTAGACGTCACGAAAGATCGATGTCCTGACTGTGGAACCAAAGCTTGGTGACCCGTTCAGCGTGGAAACGAAGGTTATCGAGGAGATTCCAGAACCACAACCGGTTATCGTCACTGAATACAATATTGCGCATTACACCTGCCCACACTGCCAGAAAGAAGTCGTTGCAACCGATCCGAGTTGTCCAAAAGAAGGCATATTCGGTAACAACGTAATTGCTCAGGCAGCACTGCTGAAATATGAAGATAGGCTGCCACACCGGAAGATCAGGAACGCGCTGATACGTCAGTATGGGTTGGACATCAGTCCCGCTACGATACTTGATCTCACTCGCCGTGCTGCCGATGCGGTTCAATGTGAATATGACACAATTCTAGAACGAGTTCGCAACGCTACTATTCTATATGTTGATGAAACTTCAATAGATGTCCAGGGAAAGAAGCACTGGATATGGGCATTCACCACACCAGCAGAGACTTTTGTCGTGATTCGGAATAGTCGGGGAACGAAAGTTCTGATAGAGGTTCTGACGAGGAGATTCAAGGGAATTATCGTGTGCGACGGCTGGAAACCATACGCCAAATTTACAAACCGTATCCAGCGTTGCTGGGCACATCTACTTCGAGAATCAAAGGATCTCTCCGAGAAGATTGCGGAGGCGGTTCCTTTGCATAGAGCACTCAATAGACTTCATGATAAACTGATTGACGCGCTGGAGAGTGATCCTCCTCCCGAAACTCGGGAGAAACTGTTACATAATGCGCAAGCAACGCTCAACCGATGGCTCAAGAGAGGATACGGAAGCGAGAAGGTGGAAAAGCTCATCGGCAAGATAGAGAATGGTTTTGATTACTGGTTCACGTTTGTCACTCATCCCGGCGTGGAGTCGACCAATAACAGAGCGGAAAGGGCACTTCGCGAGCATGTCGTCCAACGGAAGATCGTGGGGACACTGCGTAATAGAAAAGGGACGTCAATTCACGAGCGGATTATGACAGTGCTGGCAACGTGGGCACAGCAGGGACTCAATAGTCTCCAGATGATGAGGGCGAAACTGAGCGGCTAAACACATACCTTTAAAGTTTTTCGGATTCGTTTTCCTGATGATGTTGATGGCAACAGTTCGCAGTAAGCTTAAAATCTGCCCTTGGTTTTTATTCTTGGTCTTCACATGATCCTCTTTGAATGTCATGTCTCTGAT
>PQXF01000146.1 GCA_003194445.1 Candidatus Methanogaster sp. | reverse complement strand
ACTTGTTCTTTAATTTTACTGAAACTCAGACGTATGGGATATAAGTAGTTCTATTAGTTGTCACTCAATCAAGAGATCAATATGTAAAACTGGTGGCAGGTAAATTATTATTTGTGAGTTGCCTAAGCGAAGAAATGCCTTTGAGTCCAGCGATAAACCGGAACAAAAATGGGATCAATTTAGTGGGGTCGGATGAACGCCTTTTCATCAGCCCAGCCCACACCCCATCTACCAGCACTTACACCAATACCCGACCTCCCAGCCCGCGGATTCCCCCGATTTCAATCAGGTGTGGCAAGGATGGGGCTTCAGGGTGTACATTGTGCTAACCTATTTGTTTGGGAGTCCCTAACTCCGGTATGTTGATCAGTTTCCTGATTGCGATCCTGTGCTTTCTGTCAAGAAAAAATAACCGCAGAGGAACTTGGGGGGGAGTAAGAGTTTTTATCGCCCTCTGCGGTTAAATTCCTTGTTTGGTTCCGGTAGGTCCAAGGTCAAGTGGTGCTGATATAGATGAAGTCTCATAATACAGTTTTAGGCACCTGAGTGGTTACGATCTCATCTCTTCACATCGACGAGACGCTCCGGATTTGTCCTGACCGCGGCGTAGGAATCGCGTTTCGTCAGTCCTGCCCCCATCGCCACAGTAAGCGCCATCTCCTCAGTGATCAGATCGTCTGGTGCGTGTGCATCCGTGTTCACGACAAGATCGCATCCGATCTCGCACGCAATCCGTGCAACATGCCCGTTTGTCCGGTTGTGCCCGCATCTTGCCGTGATCTCGAGCAGTACGCCATTTTCGCGTGCGCATTCGACATCATCAAGAGTGATCAGTCCGGGATGCGCCAGGATGTCGATGTCAGACCGAAGTGCGGCAGCATTCGTGCCCGGAGCCACGGGCTCTGACGTGGTCTCGCCATGCACCACGATGATATCCGCGCCAAGCGACCTTGCAATATCTGCAAGTCGCGCAATCTTTCCGGGCGGAACATGCGTCAATTCCACACCAGTTAAGACTCTGATACCCCATTCCTCCTCCAGAAAAGAAGTCCTTTTCAGCGCATCCAGCACAAATTCGATGTTCGTAAAATCGACGTGATCAGTGATCGCAATCGCAGAATAGCCATGCACCACTGCGCGGCGGACGAGTTCGCTTGGTATCAGTTCGCCGTCGCTGAATATAGAGTGGGTGTGCAGGTCGATCATCAAGAGTATCTGGGGTGTGAAACCTATAAGTATTCCTCTGTGCGCAGGTTGGCCATCAGACCGGAAACGTCAAAATCGCCGCCTGTCAGAGGTGGATAACTTAAAGATTCTTAATTGGTGGATCGTAGCTCCTTCATCTTCGAGCAAACATCGCACAGAATCGAGGATTTTGGAGCGCCTGCCTTCTTTACGAGTACACGGCCCTGTTTCTCCCACCCTGCCGCAGGATGCGCCTTCTTCGCCTCGACAGTACAATCGAGATCGAGCAGTCTGGCTGCTTCTGCGATCTCATCGAGCCGCGGTGACTTCACAGCACTTCGCCTCGAGACCCTGCGCCCATCGTTTCTCGATAACCTGCTGTCGAAATAGATGGGCCAGATGACGATCCTGTCTGTTTCTGGCATAAAATCCCGCCTCCCGGAATCGAACCGGGGACATCGCGGTCTCTGCGCGGTAATGTGTGCTTTCGCACATGATCATACTACAGCCGCGCACTCTACCAGGCTGAGTTAAAGCGGGTTATATAGAGTGGTGTCGCGGCCTTTATCAATCTTTTGTTTCTGAGGGGGCGGTCAAGTCTCTCTGGTGTTGATGCTGACTCTGGGCAGGACAACCTTCCACCATGAATGCGATCTGATATTTGAGACCTGTGAGACTATGATTGAGTAACGCGTGGCAAACAGATAGCTCCTAATCTGTGCAAATCAGTGGCTTACAACTAGGGTGATGAAAGGATGTATATACCCCACACTGAATCGGTCCCATTTTTGTTTCATTTTAGTACTGGAGCGAAAGCATCTTTCCAATTAGATTGAACCGATTGTTACTGGTTTTTCTTGCACCGTG
>PQXF01000145.1 GCA_003194445.1 Candidatus Methanogaster sp. | reverse complement strand
ACTTCTATCAGCGTTGATGCGTTGCGGGTATGAATGTTTGGAGGACGTTGTCAGTACGGCACTTAGGCAGCAAGTGAAGATTGGGATTATTGTGGTGGTTCAAACGCATGGACGTTCAGGCAAGTACAATCCCCATCTCCACATTATTATGACAAGTGGTGGGATCAACGAGAGTACTGGCAAGTGGGTAGAGTTGGGATATTTTCCTTATGAGATGATTCACAAGAAATGGCAGTATCATCTTAGCAAGATGCTCAGGCAGATGGTGCTGACTGACGAGATGAAGTCTCTGATAGGTCGTTGGTACAAGAAATACCAAAAGGGATTTGTAGCCTATGTAACCAAGGGCAGGGTTCCTGAGCGATGCCGTGGGATAGCCAAGTATTTGGCTAAATATGTAGCCTCTCCTCCTATAGCTGTCAGCCGGATCATTCGTTATACAGGCCAGGAAGTGACCTATTGGTATAAGGACCATGAGACGAAGAAGAAGGAAGTGGTCACAGTTGACGTACTTACTTTTATTGGTCGTATGGTTCAACATATTTTGCCCAAGGGGTTTCAGCGTATTCGTTACTATGGTTTGCAGGCAACGAAGACCTTTAAGAAATGGATTGAAGTTATAAAGAAGGGGTTGCTGTTAGCAGGTCGGGTTATCAGAGGTGTTTATGAAGTGGTTAGAGGTAAGAGGTATAGAGAGCGCTACAAAGAGATAAGTGGTCGAGATCCGATGATTTGCCGTTTCTGTGGTCATGAGATGGCTCTCTGGAAGGTTTGGCATCCGAAATATGGGACGATTTATGATGAGTGGGAGAACCTCAAAGCCGGAAAGTACGAACCATTGGTCAATGACAAAAACACAAGAGAACGACATTCCCTTCGGTCCCCCTCCGGAGGAATACAGCTACCGCTGTTCCCAGTGCGGGTATGAAATGGAAGTTAATGAGGCAATCATAGATTTTGAACTTGCCTGGGCTGAATCGGAGGGAACTTGCCCTGAAGGATGCATGCCTGTTTTAGTTTGTCCCCATTGTAACCAAGAAACAATGGAACATGTCAGAGACTAAAAGTCCGCCCGAAGGGCGCTAATTTAATAGTATAGGAATTTCCATTTTTTTCTGTAAAATCAGCGGTGTTATGGTAAGAGGGGGGGTGATTCACAAACTAATGACCGAAAGGTGATGATTACTGATGCGAACTGCCGATCAAAACATATTTCATCAGATCTTTGAAGATCATTGGGACGAGTTTAAAGAGTGCTACGAATGGTATAATACGGAATATTATGAAGAAGTGGTGCAGAAGATGCTGGGCTGTGGGAAGGAGGAAGGTGGCTACAGCGAATATCGGTGCCCGCATTGCGGTAAGGACTTGCGGCGGGTTTGTTTTACTTGCAAGAGTTGCTTTTGTTTGTCTTGTTCCAAGGTGTATACAGATAATTTTGTTGTTCAAGTGAGTCGTGTTTTGCAACCTGGACTAAAGTACCGTCACACAATTTTGACAGTTCCCGAGGACGGCAGGATTCATTTCTATCGTGATCGGCACAATGGGGGACTTCTATCAGCGTTGATGCGTTGCGGGTATGAATGTTTGGAGGACGTTGTCAGTACGGCACTTAGGCAGCAAGTGAAGATTGGGATTATTGTGGTGGTTCAAACGCATGGACGTTCAGGCAAGTACTAAGGTGGACCCAATTGTCAAGACAATTTTTTTAAAATATTAAGTTACACTTTGGAGTGTTTTTTATGCCTCTTCGCTATTTTGTATGGGTAGCCTTCACTTCCCAAGAATCATCCAATCCAAGTGCCCTGCGGAAAAGTGCTCTGCTGAGGAGCAACCCGAGCGCCGAGGCAGGGGCCAAAACCGAAGAGGGTGACTACTACCCTCTTTTAACCTCTTCGGGATTGGTATTAAAGCGATAAACCTCAGGGGTCTGGGGACAGAGTCCCCAGAAATTAATCGCAATTACCCGCACCAAATACCGAAGAACCTTTTTTATTTATATGTTCATGCTCCGCCTAACATACTGAACAGAATCAACTTGCTCTTTGAAAATAGACCTCCGCCGGTGTTTGATATTTCAGCGACTGGTGAAGCCGGTCATCGTTGAAGAAACCAAAGTATGAGTTGATACCCTGCCTTCCCTCAG
>PQXF01000144.1 GCA_003194445.1 Candidatus Methanogaster sp. | reverse complement strand
TCACACCATCGGGTACCCCAGATGATACTGACTGTTTCCATGATACTTCCTTTGGTGAAGTATCGTGGAATATACACCCGAAGAGGAAGAACGAACAAAGGCAATTCAGAGGCATCTTGAAGGAGAAGAACCTGTAGCGATATACCGGAGTATAGGGCGGTCAAAACATTGGTTCAACGTATGGCTGGGCAGGTATAAAACAGGAGGTGAGGGATGGTATAAGAACCTCTCGAAAAAAGCTAATGTCATACCGCATCGAACCACTGAACGGATCGAGCAGACGGTCGTGAACATCAGGAATGCATTGATGAACGGCACCGGGGAATCTGCCAAATATTCTTGCGTTGGTGCCGAGGCTATACAATTCCATATGGAAGGGCTCGGGTACGACCAATCTGAGATCCCATCGATATCCACAATCAAACGGATCATCAAGCGAAACAAACTACGGGTGAACAGACCTGAGCGCTACAAAAGAGTTCGTTCCAAGGGTCGATACACTATTCTCAATCCAAAATATGTCGACGAGCTGCATCAGATGGATTATGTTGGTCCAAGACATATCAAAGGCTACGGTCCGATCAACTCGATACATCTGAAAGACGTTGTCGGACGACAGGCTGCAGGGAAACAGTATGACGAGAAAAACATGGATAATGCGATGGATTTTCTCCTAAACTACTGGAAACAACACCCGATACCCAGATACTTGCAGATAGATAATGGTATGTGTTTTATAGGGGACTACAATCATCCAAGGGCGTTTAGTCGATTTGTAAGGCTGGTGTTATATGTTGGAATCGAAGTTGTATTCATCGCTCCGGCAAGACCCTGGATGAATGGAACGATTGAAGAGTTTAATAAAGGTTTTAATAAACGATTTTGGAAAAAAGATCGATTTTCAGACCTGCAGGATATACGGAAAAAGTCACCGATATTCTTTGAAAAAGAAAACAGATTTAATGCATGGAAATTGAGAAATGAGAATCTGAAGGCGGCCAATCCTACACGAATGCTGCCACAAGATTTCACAATCGATGTGAACAGCTTGCCCCTAGTTGCCGGGAGGATGCATTTTATCAGGGCGGTTGACTCCGCTGGACGGATTAGCATGCTCAACGAGCATTTCTATGTGGGTGGGGCATATATCGACGAATACGTATGGGCAACCATTGAAACTATGAAACAGATGCTCACAGTGTATTACAAAGACGAAGATTTGGTGGTGCGGGAGATCAAAAGATTTAGGTATGATATAGGTGAGAAAGTGCATGATCGCAAAGATTCGATCTTTAAGTCCGGCTCACGATGAACCGGACGTGATACACCGATCTGCCAGAGTATATTTATGCACTGAGCCATTCAGGGTACCCGATCCACTGAGCCTTTCCAGTTGGAGAATTGGTAGCGAACAATACATCAAATTTTTAGAGTTGATAGACGAGATCTGATGAGTGGGTAAGTACAGATGCGGAACATACCACCGTAATCGGTACGGGGGATCTCTCGTGATTCGGATATATAAGAACCGCTGCAAGGGGCTAACCATACGTCCGGACATTCCCAATATCCAGCGCACAGACCGCACTCAGCTACGAGATGGCAGCCCCGGACGGCGGCAGGCTGGCGCCCAAAAACGTCCCACGAGAACACGAGAAGTCCACCCTCTCCGCCGCGCAGTACCCCCGGACGACCTGAGCGATTCCGGCGGAGGCATCCGAAAGCGCCCGGACTGTGAGATGACCCGATCGATGATATGGGACTGGGACGACTTGCCCGATTGGGCAGGACAAGTGTTCTCGATTCCTCTTCCTGATTCCGACCCCATCATTTGCAGTCCAGTGACAGTTTGAGTGGTCGGCATAATGGGCGTGGAGGTAGGATTGGTCGCGCGTTTTGCGCGTTTTTTGGGGCGGGTCGGAAGACTTAATGCAGAGGAAGAACGAAGAGGAGTATGTGATGATTGAAGTCCGTACAGAAGGATACATGGGCAACCAGATTCAAATACAACACTAAATAGGCAGGATGTTTGAAATGAATTCGGAATATTACATGAGTTTCGGCAATTTCCATTTAGTCGGCAAGTTAAATTAGAGAAGACTTATATACCATAATCACGCATATCTATTTGTGACTTCCCACGATCCACAGAGCCGGGCATCTAAGATACTTCAG
>PQXF01000143.1 GCA_003194445.1 Candidatus Methanogaster sp. | reverse complement strand
TAGAAGTCACTGAAGTTGCCTTCGTTTCCGGTTTGATCCTGCTCCTTTAAAACATGCCAGATATTGTTGAAATTATCCGTAAGTCTATCGTACATCTCGTCATGATCATCGTATATATCCCAGAGTGAAGCGGCAACATTGCCTTCGCATGAGTCGCCGTCAGGGAAGTTCAATTTGCCGTTTCTGGTCTCGAGGTTGATTGTATCGGTGCCAAAAACACGGGGGAAATAAGTAGTGTCTGTATAGTATTTATCGTCAAAGACCGCAAGCGGCATAAAGTGCGCCCACCCCTCAGTCCATGCACATCCGGGTTCGGAGATCCCATTCATGTAGTGACCCTGGCTGCAATCGTTTGGCGGGTAATCCTCTTCAAAGACTTTGTACATCACTCAGTGCCCGTATTCGTGGATGATCGTATCGGGATCGTTTGCGCTGCCTCCGCACCTGCCAGTGAAACCATCGAGATAGATGAAGGGGCCTGGATTTTGAGACAGGATGTTACTCCAGTGTGTATTGTCTATGCCAGTTCCGTAGTCGGCGTCGTGACCCCACTGCCAGTAGACAGTAACGCCGGTCATTCCATAGCTGACCGTATCTGATAGGTATCCCCAACCATCGCAGAGGGTATCATAGACCCACCATGCTTTGTACTGCGTTTCATTGTCTGGTGTGAACCATGACATATAGAGTTCGTCGGACACATCCCGATAGGGACCTTCCCAGAATCCATGTACGCTATCGTTGGCGTCTATTACACAACCAACACTGCTGCCTGCAACAAACTGTATAATGATGTCTATTTTTCCTCCATCATCATCCGAATCAACATTCACTACAGGACCGAATTCAAAATATCCGGTTTCGTCTGTAAGTGCACTGCCCATGTAGTCATCATCGCCGATACCGGGATCCTGTTCCAATATATACACCGTAGCCCATTTCGCTGGTGCCCAGTTCAAATTCCTGTCCTTGTACTTGAGATTTCCCTTTACCACCAGTTGCGGCGAGAGATCCTCAAGTGTATATTTAGCTCGATTAGGATCGTGACTGTGTCCCGTGTACACCACATGTAATTTGTTGTCATCGTAGTACTTCCCACCTGTTTCACACAAGAAATCAAGAGAACTCGATCCAAGATAAGCATAAGGAGACAATCTCCAGAGACGGAAATGTGCTATCTGAAGAGAAGTTCGATCTCCAGCATCAAAGGAATCTTGCCTGATCTTGTAGTTGCCGCATGTTTCTTCTTCGCCTATCTCAAGTCTAATATCACATGTCTCGGCACAAACAACCGGTGCTATGATCAGTAATATCAGCAAACCAGGTAATATCTGTTTCATGATCTACCTCTGCTCATGACTGGTTGTTTCTTTCCACCCATGCCGTTCCATTCCAGTCTGGTCTGACCATACTTTTTGGAGGGGATTCCACCTTGATCCATGCCGTCCCGTTCCAAAAATAATGGAATGGGGGCGGCTCTATCGGGAACGTATCTGGCAGATCCGATGCAAATGGTCCATCGCTCGAAGATGTTAATTTGACATTGGCTTGCATATTCGCACGCATCCTCTCTAATTCAGATTCGTTTATACGACGTCCTTTAAGCGGATCTGGGAACGGCTCATCCCGGATGTATGCGGAATCTTTGGAGACTGATAGGTAGATTTCTCCACCTCTGGCAACTATTGTCCAATTACCCGTCTTAACAGCCTTTATTGTGGCATTGAACTGATACATCGTATCTTTCGAAAGATTTGTTGGATACCATGTGGTAGTGTTAGCATCGCGAGGTGTCCAGTTATACCGGGTATGCGGCCATGTATCATCAATATCCATAAGTTCGAATCCATCATCCGGAATGGTAACCTGAACATGAAGAATCTCCATATCCCGATCCGGAATTATGGAATACGTAATTCGTGCAGTCTGGTTGAGCGCGGGAGCATTCGATATGGACAGATTTCGGTAACTCATATACCTCCAATTCGCGAATATGGGGTGTGCCATCACAGAACCAGATACCGCTTCCGACACGGGTGCTGGCTGAGCCGCATCCGGCACCCAGTCATCTGATACCACCTGCACGCCTTCTGGCACCTCGAATATAAACTCACTATCCGGAATGCCGGCGTTGAACGTTATGTTATTAAATTCAGCCTTCACAACGAGGTTGAGATTGTCATCCACTTCATACATCTCCATCCTGAGTG
>PQXF01000142.1 GCA_003194445.1 Candidatus Methanogaster sp. | reverse complement strand
CCATCCCCCCAGCTTCACAGCAGCCCGTTACCGGGCTGGGTGTGGGGTTCAGTTCTGAGGTGGTGGCTAACCTTTCCTCAGGCTGGATTTTCACCAGCTGGCGAGTATGAATTTATCTCGGCGCTCCCCTGATATGTACGAAATATTAAATGTAGCCTGATACTATCCGAATAGATTCGAGCATGGGTGGTGGGGCGGTCAGGTATATGTTTAAGTATCCCGCCAGCATTGATCGGACCATATACACGCAATCTTATGGAGACTGGCACAATGGAAGAGATAACCGCAGAAGATCTGAATTCAGAAAGTTTTATAGAACAGCAGGTAAACGCGATATCCGAGACCGTTGGAGATGGTCTTGCGATAAACGCGCTCTCCGGAGGCGTAGATTCGTCTGCTGTCACCATGCTTGGGCACCGCGCTCTTGGAGACCGCCTCAAGACGTACTTCGTCGATAACGGCATCATGAGGCAGGGGGAACCAGAGTGGATCGTTTCAGTCTTCAAAGACCTTGGCGTACACGTGGAGGTAATCGACGCCAGAACCGAGTTCTTCGATGCAATGAGCGGGATCACCGACCCTGAAGAGAAGCGGGAGGCGATCACCCAGACGTTTTACAAGGATGTCTTTGGTAGGCTCGTTAAGGAGAGCGGGGCAAAGCACCTCCTGCAGGGAACGATTCTTACAGATGTGGATGAGACCGTTGCAGGGATCAAGAGGCAGCACAATGTCTTTCTGCAACTCGGAATCGATCCGGAGAAGACGTTCGGATACAAGATCATAGAACCGCTGATACAACTGCGAAAGGACGGTGTTAGGAGGGTTGCAGAAGCCCTTGGCTTGCCAGAATCCATCTACAACAGAATGCCGTTTCCGGGTCCCGCGCTTGCCGCCCGCGTGATCGGGGAGGCGACCCCTGATCGGATCGAGACCGTCAGGCAGGCAACAGTGATCCTTGAGAAAGAACTGGCAGATTTAGGGGCTTTCCAGTACATGGCGATCCTGCACGAGGACCGGGTAACAGGCATGAGAAACGGAGAGCGGGACTACGGCACGCAGATCGAGATCAGATGCTGGGAGAGCGTTGATGCAAGAACCGCAAGACCGACGAGACTGCCCTACGGTGTGCTGGAACGGCTGGCTGAGCGGATCACAAGCGAGGTCTCAGGTGTCGTGAGCGTAACGTACGGCATTGCGACAAAGCCGCCATCGACGATGGAAGTGGTTTAGTCGGGGCAGTCGCGCGAAGTGCATGTGGTGTTGGCGTTTTGCCATGATCGGTGTGTATGATTGCTGCGGACTGGCTACGTGCGAAACACCGGATGCAGCCAAACCGAACGCGAGAGATGCGGGTGTGTAGGCGCCATACATAGGTCAGTGGTTTGGTGACTTCAACAAGATACTATCAGGCTCGAAGGGGGCGATAGGAGTATAGGAGAACCCTTTTATTTAACTGGTAAAAAATACAAATTTAATAAAAGGAGTGCGTGTAATTGGACTTTAACCCTTCCGTAAAATTAAGGATTTTCGGTTGGGATATCACATAATTGAATATAGTATTTCATAAATTATATAGTGCCAATTTCCTACGATTTTTAGTAAAACAAATCCAAAGTTACCATAAGGTATCGGAATTATTCTTAATTCTTTCAAAAAATAATTTTTATGAGATTCTAACGGATGATGGTCTATGAGGTTCACAACTTCTTTCCATGTTCTGTGGTCTTGATCTTGCCTGCATCAAGCTCGATGAATTCAAATTCGGATAGGAAGCCGGAACTTTACCAGCTTTCAGGTGTAATATCAATATGCCTGGCAATCTCTTCGACCGTAGCCCAATCACCCGATCTTATACATTCCAGTAGCTCCCTTGATACGTGGAGCAATGTTGTCACATTACAGCATCTATCGTTCTGTTATATAATAGATTAGGAATGAGGAATACTGAACAATGTTTCTGAACAATGTTTCTTATTGTTTTATAAGTCTCCATGCTATCATACAACAACACAGTCACGGTTTAAAAAATCCGCGATGCGCGGGATTTACCATCTGAAAATGGTACGGTGGCAAGTACATCGGTGAGTGGTGCTATATAAGTGCCATGGAACTGAAGTCTAAGCTAATTGGGCTTAACCGAAATGAGATCACGCATGATACCCGGACAATACCCGGTTATGTTTCAAATGAAAGTAGGACACTTTATATGTGAAGCAAACCTTATGTAAAACAACCCATGTATCAAATAAGTGTCTAAAATGAAAAAAGAATTATTAATCTTGAAACGTAAAAAAGCAAA
>PQXF01000141.1 GCA_003194445.1 Candidatus Methanogaster sp. | reverse complement strand
CTCCCAAAAAGTCAGGATTCGTTATGCTGTATCTGATATCGATCTGACGATCGCCATACGGGACGTTCTCAATGTATGCGTAGCCGAAAGGACAGGTAAGTTCCCTCTCTTCGCCATCTACATAGACGTAGACGTTTGCTACAGGGTACCCGTTGATATTATCGACGTTTACCTGAAGAGATGTTAGGTGTATGTCGCATGTAACAGGATATGGTTCTGTGGCGATCCCTTCCGATCCGCTCACGAGTCCCGTGCTCAGAAGGATGACAAGTATGCACGCGATCGCGAATATTTTTCCCATTTCCACATCACCAAACGATGTCTGCCACTTCTGCCCCCATCTCATCTCTCACCCATCTCTCCATTTCTTTCATATGATACGGAACAGGTTTACCAGATGGTTTTTTAAGTATCACGAAAACCCTTCCACCCTCTACTTTTTTTCTGAATTTATCCATATCCCGCTTCAGGTATTTCTTCAAGGCATTTATATTTCGAAATTCCGTTTTACGAATACCATATTCAGTAACACTCGGTTTGAACATATTCATATCAAATATATATACAAAGTAGGTTTTCCATCCAAAATGCTCGCATATCTCCTCATAATTTCCCAGACCGGCACCGTATCCACATTTATGGGGTAGGGGGGATCTGAAGAACATGATCCCATCTTTTAACTCTTCAACCCGGTAGGCTGGCATGGGTAATAATTTCTCTTTTCCAAACTTTTCGATCAGCTCCGGACCATAAAAATTTAACATAAAGATATGAGGCTCTACTTTCAGATTTAGTATTTCTTCATCAGTGGGTGAGGTCATCCAGTAATCGATATCATAATCCCCCAGCCCATAGATTGGCTTTGGTTCCAATACGTTCCATACCGCCTTTGCAATTTCTACGAATTGTTCGGCATTCCTCAGACATTCGTCTAAAGCGCCTTTCTCACCAAGTCGGTATTCAGTATAACTGGGATCCAGATTAACATGGTTAATCCACATGCCAATATAACCTAACTTCGATTTTTCTACTGGTTGGGGACGAATTGCCAAAGAATAACCCATATCGTTATACAAAAACCAAATAGCACCCTGATCCGTAGAAACAACTTCTATCGCTTCTTCTAACGAACGACCCCCAAATGGTCCTCTATCATCATTATCACTCCAATACCCCATTTTCTCATCATAAACCGATCCCAAAGTTGTTACTGCTTCAACCAGATCTGAAACCAGTTCCTTATTAACAGGTCTTGGTCTGATGCGAAACTCAATATCGAAATTATCCATCTCATAACACCTCCACTAACACTCCTTTACCATCCTCTAAAAATACCTTCATCTCAGGATACCAATGCAAATCTTCATTTTTGAATACAACCTTGATCTCCGCATCGTGATTGTTTAAGGTGTTAATTTGGTAGTCTTTATATTTCCGTATTTGACCACCTAATTTGGTTTTATGTTCATTAAATTTTTCCCTATCTATCGTACTCCAATCAATGTTCTTGGCTTCGATGATGTCGTCATTCTTAAAGAGAATATCTATATCCCCATTCGGTATATCCCTCCTGACCTCGACCACATCGTCAACATATCTCGAATCAGTGGCTACTTCAACCTCGAACGCAATTCCTTTCAAATTAGCCAAATTATCCTTGGCTTCCACAATTTTTATAGGCACCTTGCCAGCACCTGTTATCCCCCTGTCTTGAAGCTCCTTGACACTTTTCGCTATCTTCTGGACGTATTCATCCCCATACTCCTCCGTTAACGTAGCCACAAACTTCTCTGCAACAGCCTTCCCCTCCGGTCCTTCGCCTCCAGCCCGGGCTATGCTTTCCAGACCATCCAGCGCATCGTCGCTCCAGTGTTCTGTTCCTTTAACGATGCATCGCTTGAACTTGCAAAGATCGTCGAACCACTTCGCGAATATAACCATATCGTCTTTTACGTATTCTATCTCACCGCCTGCCTTTGTCTTTATGATCCGTCCGTGCTCACCAATGTTGTCCGCGATCCTGAGAACGCGTCTCTCTCCGACCACCGCGGCAACACCGTGACCGATGAATCCTGCAGGTATGAGTGGTGATGCAACGTCGCCAACGAGCATCGCGCCCTCGAACTTGCATCTGTTCGCTGCTGGTCCTGCGTTCTCCCTGATCGCCTTGATGCAGCCTCTTGTGTCGCCGCCACAGTCTGTTATCGCGTCTATGCACTGCTCGATTCCCAAAGACCCTTCTTCCTGGAACATGCAACTGCAGAACTCGTCTGTGCTCCATGTGACCGATGCGATGTCGATGACGGCCATGGCTACTGCACCTGTAACCACTACCTGCGGTGTGAAGTTCTCGATCCGTG
>PQXF01000140.1 GCA_003194445.1 Candidatus Methanogaster sp. | reverse complement strand
CTGGGCGCCGTGAACCACGTGCCGTCAAACGGCGGCGTAAACCTTATCCGTTACTCACTAAACCACGAGAAGAAGCTCGTAACGAATTATGTGGAGGTGGGATATCCGCTTAAGGTAGTGGCATTGGTCTGCACACCATGACAGAAGATGGGACAAAGGCTAACGATACTTTTTTAACGATTGTAGAGACGGAAAAGTTGTTGGGTGTGAGTGCGTATGATTATATTCATGATCGAGTCAGCAAGCGTTTTCGCATGCCTTCGCTTGCGGAAATGATTGGAGCGAAGGGAGTTTTGGAGATGGACTATGATGCAGGTTGATGATAGTGTGGTGCGCGTGGGTGAATGAGCAAGTTGCTACGTGATTAGTGGTAGCTGACACTCTGGTTTTGGTAATCTGGTGTATGGCGGAACAGCAGTTTCAACTATGAAGGGCATGGTAGTGTATGTCGTTACTCTGGGACATTACCAATCAATTTGGAGAGGATACAAAAAGCCTTTGCTGGCGTTAGTGACCTGATGGAGATGCTGGAGTGGATTTATAACATAGAGTGGTCGGCTGATTGTCTGCCCCTCGTGCAGATTGTCGTGGCACAGACTCTACAGGCTGCCAGTCCAGCCGTCCGCTACCAATTACTCCTGTACAACGCGCCCAACATCTTTGATGGACTGAAATGGCACTGGAAAGCCTTCATCGAGGGCAAGGTGGACTCCTATGTGTCACAGGTGTAGGCACTGGAAGATTATGTCGCTGATACCGTCCAGGCATTTGCTGACCAGATAGCGGCCATGATCAAAAGTCTGTCAGACGCTATGCTGGCTGCTGTGGCTGTATTACTAGGTTCCTTCATCGCAGCCCTGTTCAAAGATGAGTTCAATCCAACAATCTTCACAATTGGTATGGTAGCCTACGCAGTTTATGTACTGATCTTTCCGTTATTCTATAACATGCGGCACCAATGGGAACGATATCAGGTGCTGCTTGATAACTTCGAGGAGCGCCAACTGCGCTTTGAGGATCGGCTGTATCAGGAGAAGGTGAGTACAATTGTGGGCACACAAGTAACCGGCAGTCAGCGTCGATTCAAGCGGTGGTTTTGGGCTACTTGTGCGGCATACATGGTGGTCATCATCCTTGCTGTAGTCGCTGCATTGTGTGTGCCAGGATTTATGGAGAGCATTGCGCTATCAGTGGTATCACCCCCTGCACCATAGTAGGGAATCAGCAATGCATAAAGTTGAAGTGATGATGCTTCACAATGGTTCACTAACAAGTTTGGGCGGGCGCATTCAACCCTTGGCGGGAGGGATCGCATTTTGTTGTTAAACTGGATGATGGCAGCGTGCTTGTGCATCAGATGGTGAATCGTGAGCCTGTGAACTGGCAGCTGCCAGACACGCTGATCAGGTACCAAACGCAAAGCCGACAGCGATACCCCCTTTTTGTAATCCACTCCTATCGGTTAAAAACCGACAGAGATGATATGTGTGCGATTCAATACTATCGATGAGATCAGTACTCATGCTTGCGTGAGATTAGGCTCTGCGAATCACTTGGAACAGAGTCCGGCATAGCAACAGGATCATGCGTAATCAAGGCGTAATCGAGGAGTGGATGCGCATAACTACATGGGAAAACAGACACGATTACTCATGCGCCGCCCCCACAGCCCCCGCCCCACTGACCACCAGAGCACCCACCATTATCAGCCCGCCGCCCACCAGCACGCTCGATGTGATCGGCTGGCTTAAGGATGATTGCGGCAAAGACGACGGCGTTTGCCGGCTCCAGGAGCGCGATGATGCTTGCATTCTTAGGCTCTGGCATACGCGAAGGCACAACTGTGGTAGAGTGTCAGACTCGCAAAGCCTTGTGGGAAGAAGGCACCAAAAGGAGATCGAGCAGATACAGGTTCTCCAGCAGCACTCTGGAGGATATGGCGAAAGAATTGGGCAGGAAGATGACCAATGTTATGATTATCGCCCATGCTGCCTGTGCTGTTCCTGTATAGTACCCCTTCGGATATCTGGAGGTTATGATCATGCAAGAGTAGAGCAGATCAGAGGGATCAGTCCGCACAAAAGCCCGGGCCCTACATGCGGCATATATTCCGAAATACATGACCAGTCTATACGCTGCAATCGCGCCGTTCACAGTTTTTTAATCGGACTCGTCTTTGCCACCCCCGGTCAGAGATACTATCTCCTCCAGACTATTCACCGGCGACATATATCCTTTCCGTATCATTTCTGCAAGAATAACATCCCATTCCGAAAAATAAATTATATTTTTATCCACACATCTCATCAGTATCCCGATGGTTCCGGATATTAAAACATGACTATCGGCTAAATAAATAATTGAGCAAATTAACCTTCATCACATTAACTGGAATGAATATTTTTTTCCATCAATATTCATTATATTAAAACTATTCAAAACTTCTAAGCCTAAAGCCAGTT
>PQXF01000139.1 GCA_003194445.1 Candidatus Methanogaster sp. | reverse complement strand
AGCCCCACAATCGTTGTTACTGGAGATGTTTGCATTGACTGGCTGCAATGGCCCACAAAACCGGAAGATGCGGGGCTGAACTGGAAACTTTACGCAGGGACGCGCATGACCGCAAAACCCGGAGGTGCGCTTCTTTTAGCAGATTTTATGCGCACTGCAACCGGTATCACTGTGGTTTCGCCGCAGCTTAAGAATATCGATAAAATTCCTCCGAAGGTCCTCCTTCACTCAAACGCCGAATTGGAGCTTTTTCCGTATTCAGCGGACCGCAAGGGTGCGGATAAAGGCCGGATGGTCTACCGGATCGGGCGTTGCAGAGGGTTTACAGGACCAACCACAGACACCTATGCACCGCTTTCCTTTGAAGATGACGATCCTCATGCGGATATGGTAGTTCTCGATGATGCCGGGAACGGATTTCGCGATGATGAAACGAGATGGCCTCTGGCGATACAGGACGAAGGGGAAGACCCAATCGTGGTGTACAAGATGCACCGTCCTCTTGCTTCCGGCGATCTGTGGGAACAGGTCTCAAGGAATCACTCCGAAAAGCTGGTTGTGGTCGTGACCGCTGACGATCTGCGTGCAAGCGGCATGAACATCAGCCGCTCTCTTTCATGGGAGCGGACCGCCAAGGAATTCGTCTGGCAGATGGCGTACAACAAAGGATTGGGGCTTTCTGACTGTACCGATCTTGTGGTTCGCTTCGGTCTCGAAGGCGCGATCCATTATACACTGGAGGGCGGCCACGCAATATCCCGGTTGTACTTCGATCCGACCATGAGCGAGGGCGACTTTACGCACAACTACCCTGGAAAGATGCAAGGGCTCTCTTCAGTATTCGTTGCCGCACTCGCAGCAAGGATCGCGGTCCAGTGTGATCAGGGGGACTTACTCTCTGATGCAGTGGGAAAGGCGGTGCGTGATGGGTTAAATGCCTCTCGAGAACTCGTCAGACGCGGTTTTGGAGAGGACGAACCTGAATATCCTTGCTCCGTAGCTGGTATCTTTTTAGCCAGTGAGAGGGGTGACCATATAGCGGATGTGGCGATATCTGATCAGAACACGGCAGAAGATGCGGATCCGTACTCATGGTGCATCCTTAAAGAGATCAACGACCCCGTACTGGAACACATCGCTTATAGAATTGTAAAGGAGGGAGAGACTGCTGCACTTAACAACGTCCCAATAGGTAACTTCGGGAAGTTAAAGAGTGTTGACAGGAATGAGATTGAGAGCTTTCACAGTATAAAGAACCTGATGCGGGAGTACATTGAATCAGAGAGCTATACGCGCCCACTTTCGATAGCAGTCTTTGGTTCACCCGGTTCTGGCAAATCCTTTGGCATAACCGAGATAGCAAAGAGTATCGCTTCGGACCGGATTAAGATATTGAAGTTCAATCTTTCCCAGTTCGATTCGAAGTCTGATCTGATCAGCGCGTTTCATAAAGTCCGCGACCTTGCACTGGAGGAAAAGATTCCGCTCGTCTTTTTTGATGAGTTCGATTCGGATTTTAACGGGAAACTTGGCTGGCTAAAATACTTTTTAGAGCCGATGCAGGACGGAAGATTCATGGAGCGGGAGACTATGCATCCCATCGGCAGATCGATCTTTGTCTTTGCAGGCGGAATAAACAACACATTTGAAAGATTCTCGGGAGACGGTGCCGATGATGCCGCTACTATGAGCTCTGAAGAAGAGAAGACGTATAAAGATGTAAAAGGACCCGATTTCACAAGCCGTCTGCGCGGTTACGTAAATATAAGGGGACCTAATCAGAGAGGATCAGACGATACGGTATTTGTAATCAGGCGGGCGATGCTACTTCGTTCACTACTCGAACAGAAGGTAGATAACCTCTTTGACAGCAGAAAATATCTCAGAATCGATGATGGCGTGCTGCGAGCACTGATCAACGTCAAGAGTTACAAGCACGGCACACGTTCGATCGAAGCCATCATCGAGATGAGCATGTTAAACGGGCGCAGGTGGGAACAGGCTTATCTTCCTGCAAAGGAGCAGCTCAAGCTGCATCTCGACGAAGAGTCGTTCTCGCGTCTTCTGGTGAGTGACGTGATACTTGGTGCGTCGCGGGAACGGTTGGCAGAGGCTATCCACGAACAGTATCTTACAGATCAAAAGGGCATAAAAGCTGCTGGTGACCCTTCCATGCAACCATGGTCCGAACTTGATTTTGGTCTCAAAGAATCAAACCGCAAACAGGCAGACCAGATTCAGGAGAAGCTCCGGAGGGTGCGCTGTGGACTGTATCCTGTGATGGGGGAGGAAGCTCTATCGTTTGAGTTTACGCCGGAAGAGGTGGAAATCCTTGCAGAGATGGAGCATGAACGCTTTGTATTGGAGCGAGAAGCGGATGAGTGGCCATACAGTGAGACAAGAGATGTCGGTGCGAAGATAAGTCCGCATCTTTGCTCGTGGGATGAGTTAACCGAAGAGGTGAAAGAATATGATCGGCAGACCGTGCGTGGGATTCCCGAATTCCTTGCGAAGGTGGGATTTGAGGTGTAT
>PQXF01000138.1 GCA_003194445.1 Candidatus Methanogaster sp. | reverse complement strand
CTTCATCCATGCGCTGGTTATATGTGGGAGAAGGTATATAACTTCTATTCTGCACTGAGTTTTTTTGCAAGTTTTGATGAAAATGAAGGACTAAGTTTGTATGGAGAAACTACCCTGGATTTCAGAAAATCAAAATGATCTGACACGCGATCAGCCCCTCTCACCATCAAAACCCTTTGGCACACACCCATCCAAAGATTATAACCTGCCCGAGGAATCTCAACATGAACCCGACAGAACTTGCCGCCCGCATCAACAAAGGTGAAGACCTCCACACTGAGTTTAAGGAACGCCTTATTCATGCCGATGATTTAGCCGCATCAATCATCGCATTTGCCAATGCGGACGGGGGACAGATGATCTTTGGGGTGAACGATAAGCGAGAGATCACAGGTCTCGGTGATGAAACAGACCATGTACTCCAGTTCATAGACAACATACCATTCAACAATTGCGAGCCTCCTGTTACGATCGTTCAGGAGACTGTAAGAGACCAGAAGAGACGAATCATAGTAATCGTAAACATCCCGAAGGGTGACCACCGCCCGTATCGAACGAATCGGGGCGTGTACTATGTGCGGACCGCGTCCGGACGCAGGCAAGCGTCTCGCGAAGAACTCTTACGGTTGTTCCAATTCACCGATAGCTTTTATTATGACGAAACCTCCGTAATTCAAAGTAATGTCGCAGACCTGGACGATAAAGCGATAGAAAGGATGTTGGAAGATATTGCGGAGCAGGGATTCGATATTGCAGGTATTTCAGGTGAGCGTTTATTAGTAAACTGGCATCTGGTCAGAGAAACAAAAACGGACATTGGTACGCATCCCACCCCTACTCTTACAGGAATTCTATTTCTTGCCAGCCATCCGCAACAGTTTCTTCCTTACGCGTATGCCTCCGCGCAACGCATCCCCGGAACCGATATATCGGCAGAACCTTACGATCAGAAGCATATCGAGGGGCGCATGGTGGATATGCTCCATGATGTGATGCGGTTTCTGGATATTCACCTTATGCGCCCCCACAAAATCGTTGGGATGCTGCCTGAAGCAAGACCCGAGCTCCCGGTGGTTACGTTGAGAGAGTCTCTTGTGAATGCGCTGGCACACCGTGATTACACAATCTCGGCACCGGTGCGTGTGATCATCTTTGATGATCGTGTTGAGATACGGACGCCGGGCAAGCTTCCGAATACGGTCACGCTCGAGTCTATGAGGTGGGGCGTCCATGTCCTGCATAACCCGACGATCTACAACGTCTTTCTGAAGTTGGGGTTTGTAACCGATGCGGGAAGTGGTATTCCGAGGATGATTCGCGTGTTTCGCGAGGCTACAGGGCAGGAACCTATTCTTCGCATGGAGGGGGATGAATTCGTTACAGCATTCCCCAGATCTCCTATGTTATGATCTCCTGAATCGATTTTGCTTGGAAACGGGAGCGGATAGTATTGAATCGGAGGCGATAGAGAGAACGCAGGATAAAAACGTGCGAGATATAGGGAGAAGGGTTCTGTGATCCAGGCTGCTATCTGCACTTCATCAGTTCTTCGGTCTTATTCAGAAACGATATGGTCTTTCTATAAAATATTGGAAAATCTATCGGAGGAATCTCCTCGTCATAAAAGTTTTTATGTAATGTGTTAAGTTCCAGAAATAATGTATGATACGTTTCATCTCCGGTTTCTTTGCTCACACTTCTAGTATAATCGAAAAATTTTGCGTGATTCGGAATATGTATGTTAGATAACGAAGCCAACGCCTTTATTGATTGTGTCACTGCCCCCCACAACAGTTCAGAGGATTTTCTAAACTCGTTTCTACTGAAATATTTATTGGCGTTCGAGAGATATTTATCTCTGGTTTTCAGATACCCTGAAGTGATATCACTCAAATCCAACGACTCTTCCATCTCTGTCATTTATTGTTACCTTCTTGATATCCTCACCAAGAACGCCGACGTCTACAAGAACTTCCCACTCGAATCCGGTTTCATCGAAGGTTACCTTCTTTAATCGTATAAACGGATATCCGGCTTTGACCTTTACGAACTCCATTGCCCTGTCAACAACTTCATCGGTATGCATATTTCAAGTACATGAACGTACCCGCACAAAAACATATCGCCCCACAGGCGTGGTTTTATGCAATGAAAGCTCCGGAACCCGAATGTTTGAACCATCAGTCGTCCGGTGACTGCACCTACCGTGACACGCACAAACATTCTACAGATTCGCCATCTGTGCGATATCCTGCATAGGCCACCCGATCACGCCATCTGACTCCATGATTTCCCTTAATTCAGGAGTGAACCCGCTTTTAGAAACCACGAGATAATATTCCTTCCACCCCCCATTATACCACTTCACCAGATCTTTCTTCTTCAAACGCTCCATGATGCCAGATCCTTCCGTTTTATTCGTCCATTTAATTCTACTTTGTCACATTGATTTTTCGCGATGGATCGACTCAACACATCGATACTAATATATTGGATCGCCAAAAGGTCGAGTACACTCGATGTATGTGCATCTCATTATATCTAGTTAGCAGT
>PQXF01000013.1:52783-74542 GCA_003194445.1 Candidatus Methanogaster sp. | reverse complement strand
AACGAAAAGATCGGGCTGGAAACACTGATCGAAAAGATATTCAGACTGCCAGGCAGATATATAGACACGCAAACAGAACGGATTATCTACCTCGACTGCCAGAATAAAAACAGAAATAGACATGAACGGAAATTTAATCTTATGGTGGAAAGAGCATGTAACGATATATCGAAGAGGTGCATAAAGCTGAATGACGGACGATTACTGAGAATGGAGTACGTCATGCCACCGTGACACCTTTTGGTGATGTGTCGGGGCATCACCGAAAGGTGGGATATTAGAAATGGCATATAAACTTTGTAATGAGTTGACTGATATCTTCGAAGATGGCATCTCCAAGAACGTCGCGACCCGGAAGATCAATGATTGGAAGAAGAAAGTGGAAGACAGTAGTTTGAAGTGCTTTAATAAATTCATATCGACATTAGATAAGTATATAAATAAAATAACAAACTACTTTATCAACCGGCAAACAAGTGGATTTGCGGAGGGGCTGAATAATAAGATCAAAGTGATTAAACGGAGGTGTTACGGCATTTTAAACGTTAAACATCTGTTCCAGCGCATATATCTTAATCTCGAGGGACACTCTTTGTATAGGTGATCCATCAGATTTTGCAACTCGGATTGTCAAAGAGCCATAATATTCCCACACCTGTCAATACAACTGTCAGTTCTCTTGACAATTCTATTTTATTAATCTCTTTATAGTCACCACATCCTAAAATTTCAGATCTCTTCATGACCTCATCTTCTGGCAATTATCGTGCTCTTTCCCGATCCGGATTGATCCATGATCGGGTAGTGATCCGGTACTCCGGAATGGCGGACCTGTGCCACATATCGGCACTTCCATTCTACCGATGCAGTAACTGACGTTTATGATGTCCGCGGCTGGGGATTCGTCCAGCCGCGGTTCGTTGTAGCTCTGGTCGTTCATGCGCACGCCCTCCCGATTTTTGATATCGTTGACGCCTGGTTGCGGTCATGTCCTATCTCTGGTGTTGTGCTCAAGACATCCACCAGCGATCTCAATTTTCGCCGCTGGATGAATTTCAATGGTTTTCTGCTATTCATGCTGCTCACATCAGGTGTTCATATCCCCGTTTACCAGCAGTCCGTCCTTCACACGCGCAATCCGGACAGCGTTGGACACGATCTCCCGATCATGCATGATCCTGATGATGGTGCGCTCATCTCGGTTCAGGTACTCAAAGATCTTCATGATCTTGCCTCCTGTTCATCATGGCGTACGTCTCTGCAGGCACATTGCCTGTGGTGATGCTGGCATATACCTTTGCTAACTCTGTCACGACTCCGTCGCTGTTTCGCAGATCGCATCTCGTATTCCTGTCCGAGCCAGATGGTCCGTGTTCAATAGTGATCCGATACCCTGAACCGACAGATCGCTGCCGCGCCGTGTCGGCACTCACATTTTGCTGATGCAGTAACGCCCTCTGGATGATGCCATCGAACGGATTTTCATCCAGCCGCGGGCCGTTGTCGTGGTTGTTCATGATGCTCACTGTTTCGCCTTCCTCATGCCCACACCAGCGCCCACGAAGATGAGCGCCATAGCACCGATTCCCGAGATTTGTTCTGCGGACAATTCGCCTCTTAGATAACTCATTGCCCCGCCAACAAACAGAATCGTTCCCATTATCACCAGCAATTTGCTGATATTTGCTTTTGTTTTCGTGTTCATGAATTTCACCTCACGTATTCCCATCCGCAAGCAGCCCGTTCTTTACGTACATGATCCGGTCAGCATGAGATGCGACCGCTGGATCGTGCGTGATCATGATGATCGTGCGCCCATCCCTGTTCAGATCTCTGAAGATCTTCATGATCTCATCGCCTGTTCTGGTGTCGAGACTTGCAGTAGGCTCGTCCGCGAGAATGATCGCGGGATCGTTTACGAGCGCTCGTGCGATCGCAACACGCTGACGCTGCCCGCCTGATAGTTGTGTCGGTTTGTGATGTATATGACCTGCAAGTCCGACCAGTTCTAATAGTTCCTTCGCGCGCTTCTCCGGATTGTAGCCGTGTTTTTGGCACCCAATCGCTGGAAGTTCGACATTCTGAAAGACGCTCATCTCGGACGCGAGATCGAAGGTCTGGAATACGAACCCGATCTCGCCGCGAAGATGCGCGAGTTCATCGTTAGAGAGTTTGTTCACGGCATTTCCGAGAACGCGAATCTCTCCTTCGGTGGGATGATCACGGCAGCCGATCAGGTTCGCGAGCGTGCTCTTGCCCGAGCCTGATTGACCCATGATTGCAAGAAACTCGCCACGCCGGATTGCGAGATCGATACCCTGGAGTACCGGCACTTCCATTTCGCCGATGCAGTAGCTCTTTCTGGCGTTTATGATCTCCACGGCCGGAGTTTCGTCCTGCCGCGGTTCGGTGTAGTTGTGGGGGTTGTGGTTGTTCATGTTGTATACCTTCTTTTGTTCAGACTTGTCGATTAATCGACTTGTCTGATTGTATAGGTGTAAGTAATAGTACTTAAACTTTTCGATTAATCGAAAGGCTTTATGATGAAATGTGAAACTTCATAACAGAATTACAAACACAGTATAAAGGTGACTACCAGATAGGCACGCCGTCAAGAACCTACCTCATACTCTGCCTGTATCCCCCAAAAAAAGCAGCCCGACCCTCATCGATGAGGCAGAGTATAGTAGGGGGCTTCTCATTCAACATACCGATTTTGTCTGTCCCGAAAAAATCCGCCAGCCACCCAGGCAGGACCCACAGCACCCTGGGCAGCCAGCGGTGATCGATTCATTGGCGGCTAATCAGCTATCGCCTCCGCGAGCCCAGGCACCTCTTCATCGCCACACTGGACGATGATGCTCGAACCCTTGAAATCATCGCCGATGGGCTCATACCGCCCGCCCAGATGCTCAGCGAGGAACGCATCGGTTACGGCGTAAAACGACAGTCTATTCTCAGGTCTGTAAAAGCCGTGTCCTTCGTCCGTGTAGAGCAGATATGTCACCGGGATGTCCGCATCCTGCATCGCATGGACGATCTGGTCTGACTCTGCCTGCTTGACGCGCGGGTCATTTGCGCCCTGACCGATCAGGAGTGGATTTTCGATCCGGTCCACGTAGGAAAGCGGCGAACGCTTCGTTAGAAACGCCCTGCCCTCTTCTGTTCTGGCGTCGCCAATGCGTGTTGCCCACTCTTCGATTTCCGGCTGCCAGTGTGGCGGGATCGTCTCAAAGAGCGTTAGCAGGTTTGACGGACCTACAGTGTCTACGCCGCAGGCAAATGTATCGGGCGTGTTCGTCATGCCCCAGAGCGTTGCATATCCGCCGTAACTGCCCCCCATGATTGCCACACAATCCGGGTCCGCGATACCTTCCTGAACAGTCCAATTGACCGCGTCGATTAGGTCATTGTTCATCTTACCGCCCCACTCCAGATTTCCTGCGTTGATAAACGCTTTGCCAAATCCCGTGGAGCCGCGGAAGTTGGTACTAAAAACAACATAGCCGCGGTTAGCCAGCCACTGTTGCCATGAGTCGTAGCCCCAGATGTCGCGTGCCCATGGTCCACCGTGGACGAGCAACACCATCGGCAATGGCTCATCCGGACGCCCATCGGAATCACTATCGCTTCCTACCGGCAGCGTGTAGTAACTGACCATGTCCAGCCCATCACGTGATTTAATGACCACAGAATGCATTTTTGCAATAGATAAACCTTCCAGTGCCGTACACTCTGTGAACAGGAACTCTGCGCTCTTTTCTTCGCGGTCATAGCGATAATACTGCACCGGACCATCATCCACCATGTAGGAGACCATCCAGTAGTCATCGTCGAGTGTTCGGCTCACAACCTCGACATCGCCGTTAGCAACCGTTTTCAGGTAGGCATGGTCACCAGCAATGGACTCGTCAATGATCTGCCAGTGCTTGCGCTCGTAGGTGAAAGATACTGCCTGAATTTCGATTGGTTTGCCACAAAGAAGGGGCTGGATATCTGGAACAGGAGACTCCGAATACTGGCAGGTGTCAATCTATAGATGATGACCGTCAGGGGATATTACGCTTCTCTGCAGGCGATGATCCGAAACTGTCCTTTCATCTCCCACTGAAACACGGAGTTTGAGGAGATCGATCTTCAGGTGGGATATCTCAAAGGCATGCTGGAGTTCATAGATGGCTTAAACCCTCTATTTTATCGAGTTTGTTGAGATCTACAGCGATTCTGGCGTAGAACGCCCGAAGTACAAGTACCATTTGCAATCAGAGGCAGGCGATCTGATAACGAGATGGGACAATGTGCCGCACCATCGCAATGTTAGCTCATTTCCGCAATCACAAACACGACAAAAACGGTGTTCATCCCTCTGAACCTGCTGATTTAAGATCGGTTCCGGATGGGATTGTGGAGGGACTGGATGAATAGTGTTATTTTTTGATTTTATCGGTGAATCGATGGGTCCGCTGACTTTTTGACTATTTTTGTGCGCGATATGACCCCTACGGCAAATCTCCTCACCCCTCCCGCGCCACAACCTCGCCATCAGCAAGCCAGATCACCCGGTCCACAGTGTCCGCGTCCTCAAGCTCGTGCGTCACCATCAGGATCGTCTGCCCGGTATCCCTGTTCAGAGCCCGGAAGAGCTCAAGAATCTGCTTAGACGAGGCATTGTCCAGATTCGCGGTTGGCTCGTCAGCAAAGAGAATCTTTGGCTCGTTGATAAGTGCCCGCGCAATCGCAACCCGCTGCTGCTCGCCGCCCGACATCTCTCGCGGGCGGTGATCCGCCCTCTCGGCAAGCCCGACCTTCTCGAGTGCATCCATCCCGCTTCTGGCGCACTCATCCCGCGACAACCCGAGAGCCATTGCCGGCAGGTACACGTTCTCAAGCGCGGTCAGTTCAGGCAGGATCGCATACTCCTGAAAGACGTAACCGAACTTCTCGAGCCGAAACCTCGTTCTTTCCGACTCTGATAACCCTGAGATCTCGACCCCATCGATCGTAATCTCGCCTTCGGTCGGCGTGTCGAGAAGCCCTAACTGGTGCAGGAGCGTCGACTTTCCGCTCCCGCTCTTGCCCATGATCGCTGCAAACTCAGCCCGTCTGATGTTAAGCGTCACACGCTTCAGCGCTGGCACCTGCATCGTACCCATGATATAGGTTCGTGAGAGGTTTCTTGTCGCAATTATTGTGTCTTGTCCGTCTCGTTCCATCATTTAGTCCCCCCAGATCGCATCAAGGATTGTTTCACGCACCGCCCGCCATGATGGGATGAATCCAGCGATCATGGCTGCTGAAATAAGACCTAAACCCCTCGTAATTGTATTTTTCTGCTCGATCACAAGTGTTACATCCCCCATCGGGAAGATTAGCGGGTGCGTGGTGTAATATGGCACAAGTATCGCAAACATGACTATAAGTCCGGAAACGCACCCACATAGTGCATAGAATATCGCCTGGAAGACGTACGACCGGACAATTATCGATTCCTTAATCCCGATAGCCCGCAGAATCCCCATCTGCCGTCTCTTACTCACCGTGCTTACATAGATCACGATGAAGGTTGTGATTCCCGCAACAAAGAAACCAATAACACTTATGAGTGTATTTATCGCATCGAAACTCTGCGTTATCATCGCAATGATGCCTGCGTAGACGGACCATGTCTTGACGTCCTCATGAACGCCGAGCATGATAAACTGCTCCACGTATTTATCTTCGCCCCCCTTCCCTTTGGTCTTAACAAGTATCTGGGACGCCATATCAGAGGTTCCAAGCACCGATTCCATCTCCTTTTCGGTGATGTACGCCAGTTGGTTCGACTGGATGAAGTTCGTATCAAAGATTCCCTTCACACGGTACTCCCGCTTGACTCCATTCTTGAATGCGACCTCCACGGTATCGCCGACCACAACCCCTCCAAGCGAGAGGTGCTCGAGGCTTCCACCATGCCCGCCCGCAACCTCTTTTCCGATGATGATCTCGCCCCGATCGTATTTGCTCAGATAGTCGCCCGCAATCATCATCTCATGGACGCTGCTTACCATAATCTCGTCATCGGGATTGGCCGAGCGCACGGCCCATGCGCCGCTCTTCTCTTCGTACGTGATGGTCGAGGCAGTGACGTACTGCGCCGAGGTTCCAAGAACTCCAGGGACACTATCCACCTTCTTCAGTATCGAGTCAGGGTTCATGATATAAGTCTCATCATCCTTTGGCTCGATCACGATGTTGCTGTAGAGTGTCTCAATTACCTGATTCTCGGATGCGTCAATCATTCCGGTAAAGAGCGAGGACATGAACATAAGGTTCACGAAGGCGAGCGCCATTATAAGGATCGTGAGCAGTGTAGTTCCTTTGTTGCCCTTTGCGATGGACTTATAGGCTAGGAATGCTGAAACTTTAAGTTCTGATGTTGTGGAGGTCATTTTAATCGATCCGATATCTTTTGATTTGGGTTATTCGCGTCATTTGTGTTGTTTGTTCCATCCGTGATCTTTAGGAATATGCTCGAGTAACATGTGGCAAACAGATAATCCACACATCCACAAGTTACCCGAGCATCTATATTTTTAGTACCTATTTCAGATCACGGATGTCGTGAATGGACGAATCGCATAAATTCAATCCATTCATTTCTTCCTGCGAAGATAGAATACACCGACAACGATGAGTGCACCAGCGGCGAGAGCCGGGATCAGCATATTACCATTTCCGCAGTCACCAAGATACAGTATCAGTTCTTTGGTCGTCGCATGATCTCCAATGTCGTCTTTATACGAGATCACAGCACGATATGGGATATCTCCGCTCTCTGTTGCATAGAATGTGAACAGACACGGCGCATCATCGTCCGCCTCAATCTTTCCGAGGAACGCGGTCTTTGTACCATCAAACGGGATATCGATCGTTACTTTTACAGACTCGGCATCACCGTGTCCGGAGTTTTCGATCTTGACTGTGAGTGCCACGATATCGCCGGATACTGGGTTTTCCGGGCGTGTCTTCACACTTGCGATGCAGAGATCGGCATCCCCCACCACATTGATCCCGACAAAGCTCTGCGAGGTCACGTTTCCGCCGCTTTCGTCATTGCAGCTCATCGTTATCGGTATCGCGTACGACGTGACTTTCGCGTTGTCGCTCGTCATGATCCGGTAGCTCAGTTGCTCGGATGCGTTCGGGTCAAGTCTCTTGATGATCTTCGTATCCGCGCCCATCGGCACGAACGAGAGGTTGTCAAGTGCAGTAGTCACCTGCACCGTGCTTGCGGTTCCGGAACCTTTATTTGAAACACGAAAACTGAGATTAAACGTGTCTTCCGGCTTTATGATCTCAGGTTCGACCGTAATGTCCGAGATCACGAGTTTTGGTTCGCCACGTACCACAACCGGGACAGTTAGGTTCTGCTCGCGATGCTGCCCGTCATCAGTCAATGTTGCTCCGAGTTCGATATCGTAGTTGCCTGAAACAGCATCAGGGTCGATATAGAGTATATACGTCTCGACGTGTGCGCCGTATCCGATGATCCGGTCATACCTCATGATCCGGTCGTTCTCGTTCTTGAGGACGATTGGTGAATCCGGCATGATCGTGAGCACCGCGTGTTCTGCCACACCTCTGCCGTAGTTGCCAAGCGTCACCGATAGCACGAGATCGCGTCCCGGCTCGACCGGCTGTGGATCAAGTTCGTTCACCGCGATTTTAATATCCGTGTTGCCGTTGTCCGGAGCTGCGCAGCATGTCGGTGCGGTTGCAATCGCTGTAATCGCTATGAGTGTGATCATCCCAAGCAGGAGGACAGGTCTGATTGTTGTTCTGTTGTGCAATTGTAACACCAGAGTGGTATTGGCAGAACGCAGCAATTAAGTGTCCCTTCGCTATACACGGATCAATGCAGGATCGATTTGACGGAAGTATGATCGATGCTACTTGAGGGAACTTAAAATAAACTACGACCGGTATATCAATTTTTAGGGTTTTTTAATATGTCCCTACAGGACGCAATCGTTGTCACTGCCAGCAGGGCAAATGCGTTAACAGCACCTTCCGCTACAGATGAACATGTCCGGGTAACATGTGGCAGGAACCACAAGATTTCTGTGTTAATCTCATGGTACGTGTTTAGCAAACCACGGGATTACAGCTAAACACATGCGGAACCACGAAATTGCACAGATTTCCACGAGATTTCTGTGTTAATCTTGCATAATCTCGTGGTTTTATAGGTGGACACCCACACAATACTCGAGTAAGTACCTACAGATCATCGCAACTGCGCATGAAGCCGTATGATGTCAGACTTCGTCACTATACCAAGTAGCTTTGACTGATCATCCCTATCGACCACCGGAAGTCTCCCGATATCGTTTAACACCAGTTTGCGTAGCGCATCCTCAAGCGACTCATCCGAATAGGTCACGATGAGTGACGCGGTAGGCGTCATCACCTGTTCAACGAGCACCTCTTCACGGCCCTCTGTTGGCACACGTTCGGCATCCTTGAAGGTTACGATGCCGACAATGTGGGTATCATCGAGTACCGGATACCCGATGTGCCCGTACCTGGTGATCAGGTTGAGCACGGTCTGGACGCTGTTCGTTGGACTTACAGGCAGGACATCGGTTGCCATCGCATCGCGAACGGACGCGTTCTCGAGAATATCGATCGTCAGTTCCGCACGGTGCGCTGGTGAATCCACCCTTGCAGGAACCTGCTTTTCATAGATCGTCCAGTTAATTGTCACAAGGTATGCAATGGTTGAGGCAAACATCAGCGGCGGCAGCAGGTTATAGTTTCCAGTGAGTTCGGATACGATCACGATTGCCGCAATCGGAACGCGTGCCACTCCTGCCAGGAGAGCTGCCATACCAATGAGAACGAACGATGTAGATTGCATATCGCCAATGGTCCCCGGGAACATGGCATGTGCCACTATGCCAAATGCACCGCCGAGTGTAGCGCCGACTGCAAGCGTTGGTGCAAAGACGCCGCCGCTACCACCAGAGCCAAGGGTGAACGAGGTTGCAAGGATCTTGGCTATGACAAGCAGTATCAGAACATCTACTGCCAGTTCTCCATCTATTGCGGATTGTATCGACTCATAACCACCTCCGAAGATACAGTAGCCGCATCCGCAGCTCTGTTGTACGAACAAAACGAGTGACCCAAGCAAAAGTCCGCCGATCATCGGCTTGGAATAGTTTTTTATCCCCCATTTTTTGAAGAGATCGCGTATTCCGTGAAATATATTGATGTGAAGGATACCCACAAGACCGCATAAGATGCCGAGTATTGCATCGAATACAAGTTCAGCCGGGTGTGTGAATGTGTACTCCGGAGTCGTGAAGAGTGACCCCCATCCGAAGACCGAACAGAAGACCGAATACGCAATGATGGACGATATGAATGCCGGAACAAGCGACTCGAATTCCGAGTCTCTTTTGTACAACACGCTGATTGCGAAGAGGGCGCCCCCAAGTGGCGCACGGAAGATGCTGCCGATTCCACCTGCCGCGCCGCACAACAGCATCATCCGCCGTCCATTGTCATCGAGTTTCAGTTTGTCTGCAAGATATGACCCAAAACCAGCACCGATCTGTGTGATCGGACCTTCCCTGCCCGCGCTCCCGCCGGTGCCGATGGTGATCGCGGAGGCGATTGTCTTAACGATAGGGATTCTGCTTCTGATTCGTCCCTGTTGCTGGTGATACGAATCGATCACTGCATCAGTCCCCTCACCAACCGCCTCTGGTGCATATCGATATGTTATAAGCCCTGCAACAAGTCCGCCTATGACTGGTATCGCCACAAGGTACCAGGTGTGCAGATCTGTAATCGAACTTGGTGAAGTAACCGATGGCACCGATAGTAGCGGCTGTTCACAGCCCGTTGGAGCGCCATAATAACACCCGATTCCTCCGAGTACATAGTGCGATATGACCGATAGTAAGCTGTAGAAGATTACAGCACTCGCACCGGCAGCCAGTCCGATTAAGATGCTGTATGGAACCCAGTGTTCGATATACTCAAAATTCAATTTCCGCAGGTGATCTCTGGTAACTACCGATGATATCTTCCTGCTATTCTTCACTGCGATTCCTCAACTTATATGTTGTGACTGTAAGATATTTAAGGAGTCTTCTGTATTAGATATCATGGGGTATGGATGGTTGGGCAAACGAGAGAGGAGCTGTGCCGGCATTACGCATCCGCAGGCGATGCAAGCTAACGCTCGGTACAAAGAAAAAAAAGAAAAAAGGAAAGGCGACTATGTCGCCTATACGCCTGCTGGTATAACCAGACTGCGCTCGCCTGCTGGTCGGAACGTTCGCATCGCACCCTTGGCGTACTCCTTCCTGATGTAGGAGAAGTCGAATACCAGTGATGGGTCAGCGAAGCATACCTTGATCAGTGGGTTGCAGCAGTATGCATCATGTGCACCTGCGTGCGCTGCACCGGTGAATCCTGCGTACTCGCCCTGATGACCTACGTTCATCGCGTAGTTCGGGTAGTTTGCGCCTCTGAGTTCGAGGCAGCATCCCTCGTCGCCCTGGTACGAGCATACGTTGGTTGCACCGCACTGGTCCTGCAGGTCGTATCCGAAGAATCCGAGTCTGCCCCAGCCTTCCTTGTGCACGTACATCGACATGTACCATGCAGACAGTGCGACCTGTGCGTTACCGGTTGCGATACCGGTTGTGCATGCACTGGCTGCTGCAAGGATTCCTGCTCTCTGTGATCCACCGAAGTGGTCCTCAAGAAGCGTTGGATAGTCCTCGTAGCACTCCATACCGTTTAAGGTAACCTCGGTTGCAAGGTCTGTTGCGGTTGCAAGGTCGTTTGGTGCTGTTCCGTCGTCTCCGTACTTGTTCAGTGCGTAGTCGTATCCGTAGTACGTGAAGTCATCCAGCACATCGTTGGTGTATGCTGCTGTTGCGTACTGCGTGAATCCGACACCACCTGACATGTACGATCCGAGCCATATCTGGTCGTAGAGCATCGTGCCGCATGCAACAACCTCAAGTGTGTACCAGACCGGGTCTTCCGGCTTGACTCTCATCGTCTGGACCATGTCAGCGCAGTAACCGAAGGAAAGTCCTCCTGGCTCGTTTGGTGATCTTGCTCTTCTTGCTGGAAGCATCTCAGCCATCTGGACTGCTGCAGCGTGCTTTGCCGCAAACGCAAGGTCTGCTACCGCAGCCTCACCAGCGCACATGTTGTATGCCGCGATGTACGACATACCAAGTTGCATCGCACTCCATCTGGATGTGTTACCACCGTCGCAGCAGCGCACAACGATCGTTGGAATGTGAATCGCCTGCCATGTGGTCTTGCCGATAGCAGCCTTGATCTTCTCGTTCTGCCCTTCCTTGTCGAAGAGGTCGTTGATGTTGATCACGTACTGGGAGTCGATCTCGTCTGCGAGTTCGTCGTCGCCAGTGAACATCTTCACATAGCAGTCATCAACAAGTCCAGGGTGTGTCTCAACCATGTGCTCCTGCACAATAGCCGCACCTGGCATGGTGTGGTTCACTGCCTCCATGTAGCCGGCGATCGACTCAGGTGTAACCTCTTTTCCGAGACGCTTTTCAAGAGTCTCGTGAGCAAGGTCCATTCCCACGATGATCGTTCGCTTCATGTCATCCCACATCTGCTGCATTGCAGGGTTGTTGACGTAGTGCAGATCGTCGCCCTCTACTATGTCCGGTCTGGTCGAGAGCTTGTACGGAACAAGCTGTCTCTGTCCGAGCGTCATACCGCCAAGGTGCACATTCACATCGTACTGCTGGATGCCACGCTGCTCTGCGACTCGCTCACCTGCTGCCTGGAATTCTCTCTTTCGCGCGTTCTGCACGTATCCGGCGCGCACGTACTTGGTCGTCTGGTCAGCAAGGTCGATACCTGCGAACTTTGCCTTCAGCGCCTCAACGAACAGTTTCTCTGATGGATATTTGTATGCCATTTGTATCTACCTCCTTTTACACCGTGTGGTATGTAACAGGTCCGACACCTGGTGCTGTCTCTGCCGCAGTCTCAGGTCTGTACCCGTACATTGTTCTCCTGTGGTGCACAAGGTGTACGTGGTCAAGAACCTCTTCCTCACTTCGGTATTTGACACCGTCGGTTCGGTAGATGGTGGTTCTCTTCTTTGCCTCAGCATCGCTCATCGGCTTTCCGAGGTTGACCTTCCTGTCGATTGGTACACCGACCTGGTCCTTGTCCTCGATGACGTTTCCGCCCTCAAGGTGAGTCCTCTCGAGCATATCGAACATCATTCCGTCTTCAGCCAGCCTGAGTGAGTGACCGTGCACTGTGCAGCCCCGAAGTCCTGCAAGAGCCGGGCAAGTCATCTCTGACTCGATAGCTGCCTTGCACTGTGCCTCCATGTCACGCTCTCGTGCTTCCACGATTTGCCTGCCTGACAGTGTTCCCGGGTCTACGCCACGGAAGTTGATCGCTGCGTAGTAGCTTCTGAAGTATGGGATTGATGGTGCGGAGTACATCGAGTCGGTAAACTGTGAGTATCTGACACGGTCTCCTGCTGCTGCGCCTGGTGTTGGCTCGACCATCTGTCTGACCGGGCAATCCGGCTCACCCATCTCTGCAAGTGGTGGGTGTGTGCTTGGATAGTCCGCACCTGGTGCTCTGTGTCCGAGTGCCGCTACCAGATCATCGTCTGATACGGTTCGGAGTTTCTCAACGTCTCCACTCATGTGCTTTCTTCTGTTCACTGCAACGTGTGAAGCTCCTGGATAGTATTGTGGTGTGTATGCCATAATTATATCTCCTTTATGTATGTTGTGGTATTGTTTTCATAATTGCTTTTACGAGTTCGTTCAAACTGCCGCGCTGGCAGGTGACTCCTCTCGTAATTCCGGCTACAATCTCCATGACTGTGCCCTGTGTATCGATGTCTTTATCCATGGGCATGACCAGTCGTGTCTTGATCCCTGCCTTTGCAAAATCCTCAAAGTCAACCGGATTCTGGCAGGCGATGACCGCAGGTATATCTACGTAACGCAGTACGTACTTTGTCTTGTAGATCACATGCGAATCGATGTTTCCGAGATGGATTAATGCTACACGATGTCGCGCTATCTGCTCGATCTCTTTCTGGGTCAGACCAAACTTCGGTCCGTAACCCTTTGCCATCCTATCGCTGGGTCCCTCATCGGGAATGCCGGCTCCGGCTTCGAGTACGAGCACACTGACCTGGATTCCTTCTCTCCTGAGTCCATGCGTGATCTCGCAGACGGGTTTTGTGATGTGGCGCCTTCCTGGGGACATTGCGATTGCGATTACATCAGGTCGTCCGGTTTCAGAGAGCGTGCCGCGCTGGGCAAGCCCGCCTCCTTTTCCAAGACCCATTCCCTCCCTGCAATCGATAACCTGTGTCTCCCTGCCAAACATACTACTCCCTCGTGTCGACGCATGACTCGCAGATCTTCGCAGTCGGCGACATGTTCGGATCGGTCATCCCGTATATGTCCTTGTCCTCAACCATTTCATCAGGACCATACTTTGCATAATCGGTGACCGTCGCCTTTCTGCGAAGGAACAGTCCCTCCTTGAGTTCAAAGGGGAACGGGAACAGCTCTTCGCATAGTGCTCTGACTTCTTCCATCACATCATTTTCTGCTTCGAGGCGTATCCGCCCCACCTTGACCTGCAGTTCCATCACCTGATCACCCACCCGGATAACCTCTCGAGCCTGGTGATCGACCGGAACGCCCTTTCCGGGCCCAGAAGGAACTGTAAGCGGAAGTCTTGGACCCTGAACCAGCACGCGGGTAACACCCTCAATCTGCTCAAGCCGATTCAAGAGCTCCTGTGCTGAGGAAGGATCGAGCATCCTCTGCGGAAATATCTCGTATTGTACGGGATCAGAATCTGTTGTTGTAACCATGAAACAATTCCTCTTTACACCGCTTTCGCGACCTCCTTGAGTGGGTTCATCATGATTGGCACATCTTGGAAGGTGTCAAGCACGATTGCGGATGTTGACTCTGGCGAGAACATCTGTGTTCCTGCATCAAGTGCCACCGCAACTGCCACGCATGGGATAGCCATTCCTGAGGAGTGTCTCGTAACAACGTGGTTACCGTTAAACACACCAGGACCGCCACCGCCATAGATTGAGTGGCTGAAGAAGGAGAATCCTACCGCAGTACCCTCGACTCGACCCCAGTCGCATCCTGGGAGTGAGGTTTCCTTCTCGATCATGTCGTTGAAGTACAGAAGTGTTGATGATACAGCCTGTGCGCCACGGAGTGCACCGCAGTTCACCATCGTTGATGCCATCGTACCTGCTGCGCAGTATGCGTTCCACATAGACACATCGTTTGCCTTGTAGACCTTGTAGCCTGATGGCATCGTCTTGTCAACAGCGATAACGCCGTCATCGATTGCGCGCTCGACAGTCTCCTGGACAACGGTACCGATCGTTCCGGTCTTGCCGTTGTTCTTGGTCATCTCATACACCATGTTGTTTGCGTTTAGTCCCTGGTACGCCAGTGCAAGTAACTGGTATCGCTCAAAGAGACCAATTGCCTGTCCCATCTCGAAGACTCCGCAGTGCTCAAGAATGCTTGAGATTGCAGCGCAGTTCATCGCATTTCTCTGGGAGAGCATCGCAAGGTGGTTTGCCATGATGTTTCGAAGAGCGAATCCCAGACCCTCATCGTTCTGTGGAATGCTCAAGACTGATAGCACGTTTCCGCCCTTCATGTCCATCGTCTGTGGGTATGTTCCCCAGACTGCGTTCTTTACATAAGGCGTGTCGTACATCCCGAGACCATACTCCTCGCGCAGTGCTTCGGTAAGTGCTGCTGCCGTGCATGTCATTCCGGCAACGTATTCGGCACCGGCTTCGATTCTCCTGCTTGGTGCTGCAACTCGCAAAAACTTCCCGCCGCCAAGAACCGTAACTTCAGTGTCGTCACCCTTCTCGACCTGAATCAGTTCCTTGACTCGTGCAGCAATCTTGTCTGCCTTTGCGGTTGGATCGATATCCACTTCACGGCCCGGAATGTTCCGGCTCTGTCCGCCATAGCTTGCGTTCTTGCATGCCTTCTCAATACCGGCTAAGTTAACAGCTACCGTTCTCTTAACGGTATTAACCATACCCAGAATAGCCGAGTTCTTGAGTGGACTTACAGCTTGAAGATCGACGTCGCCCTTCAACTTCTTCCCTCTGTCATCATAGAGGTCTATTGTATCTGCCACGTTATGTTCCTCCTATAGTGTTTATCCAGGAAACCCATCCCAAGCGCCACCCCGGCGCAAGCCCGATATCACATTTGAATACATGCCACCCTGCCTCATGGGCAGACATGTGCGGGCGTGTGGTCTGAAATTTCTTGGTGCGCATTACCATGAGTGCATGGTATATAAACTTTTTGTTCCTACACGATTATACATTAAGGATTCGTGTAACACTATATAATAGAGGAGTGATATCGTCCGGATTTTCATCGGTCGAAAGGTCGCTGTATATGCATACTTATAGGATTGCTTGATATGACGTGGACTATGCGGTCATTTTGTCACCTCTCTGACCTCGTATCCCGTCTACCTCGCTTCTTAACTCTGTTAATTCCTTGTGCACCTCAATGAGCAAGTTGTAGGTTGGGCTGCGGTCATCCTTCACAGCCTGCTGCTGGGAGAACACCATCTTGCTTGGCAGGATGAATACGTACACGAGGATCATCGCCACCAGCGCAGCCGAAGCCAGTGCCGCAAGGAACACCAGATAGTGCGGGAATAGCTGGCGCATGTATGGATCGCCGGGGTTATAGTACTGGATCCGGGTCACCAGCAGGAAGTTTAACATGGAGAAAAGGAACATGGTCTCGCTGACCAGGATCAGCAGTCCACCCATGGTGGCAGACATGTGCTTCTGTTGGGGTACGAATCTGATGATCGGCATGGTTTATCACTCCGGATACCTAATCTTCGCCGGAGACTATTATAGTATAGTGCGATGATTATGGTGGCGTGATGGTATAGTGCAAGTGTGGGAGTTCGGAGTTTCCGCCGGTCGGTCCAACTCCCCTAACCGACCTCAGCCATCTCCATAAAGTACTGTTTGATGAGATCCCTGTTCTCTTCAGGCAGTCTGTCGATGTAGGTCTCGGACGACACAGGCGTTGCAGCGTACACAGTCCCTGAAATGAAACTTATTGGCTCGGATTCGGTCCTGCGAGAGCTGTGCCCGACACCTGCATCCGAGAACATCACCAGTTCGATGTCTGTGCCCTCGATCACCGCGACCGACGGCTTGCCATATATCTCTGCATCGCCGCCACCTGAACCGGACTCGGATCCGAGTTCGCTCATCAGTTGCTGCTGATGCGCCTCGTCCGCAGCTTCCTCTCGCTCCTCATCAGTTTGCGGGGTGATCCTGGACTCAAGCTCTTCAGGCGTTATGAAACGGGGCGCGTCTGGCGATGATACAAACAGTAGAAGAGATACCAACACAAGAGATACTGCCGCCCGGAAGATTATTCCTTTTTTGCTGATGATCGCCGACTTTCTGACAGACACTGCGTCGATAGACACACCCTCTGCCAGATCGTCCAGAACGATGCCTGATGAGTCCGCATGGTCATAAGCGGTGGGCAGCCGCTCCCTGAGCAGAGGATACACATCACCGATTGACCTGATGACACTCACCGGTTTTCTGCGGATGTAGAGCAGGGAGGTACTAACGATCGCGGGGATGAGCGCCAGAACGGCGGTGCACACCATCTTCGTGCGCACCGGATATTCGAGCAGAGTGAAGTCATAAGAACTGTACCGTGCGAAGATGACCGGTGCGCTGACGTAGAGTAGTAGTGTATAGAAGAGAAGGAAGATGAGGACCAGGTTCAATAGACCCCTGTAATACCGGTGCATGCGGGATGTTTTTTCGAGTTTCAGGACGACATCTACGAATGAGTGCATCATTGGTTGGTTTGGGTTTGCACAGATTAAAGGTTATCTGTTCCGGGGTCTGTTAGCACTCGATTCCGGACACCATGCGGCGCCACGGTCATGCGAAACCACAAGATATGGTACTGCGTGCGCCACAACGTCTAATTGTAACTCATGCATGAAACACCGGATGAGTTTGATCACCAGCATGGGTGCAGATCATAGCGGCACCTTTATTATGGATTCCGAACACAACTTTGATGAGATGGTGCAAGTCCGCACTGGAGGATTTTTATGACAGGTGACGACGAACCGGACAATGAAGTTGAAGAACTTGTTACATCATTTTACAAGTATCTGACCGTAGAGAAGGGGATAAGTGAGAAGACGGCATCAGGGCATGTCGCTGAGATTGAGTTCTTCGAGACATACCTCACAGGATATGGGCAAGGCACTCTCATGGAAGTTACAGGAATGGATATCGAGAACTATCTTGGGGACTGGTATATCAGAAAGGTTGCAAGCAGCAGGAGCGATCTTCGCCAGATTCCCGTATCTTTTAAGAAGTTCTACAAGTTTCTTCATGAAAAAGGACATTTAAATGACGAAGAACTGGAAGATATCCTTGATGCCCTCAAACCCCCCGATAGATACATTCGCAGATTCGATGCATACCGTGGACTTGATCCCTACTCTGACACCTGGGAAGAAGATTACGAGCGATGGTTCTTCGAGGAACTTGATAGAGCTGTGATGGGTGAAGTGGTTGATGTTCATCAGACCTTCGATGTGGATTCAATGGTCAGTCAGGCAGTATCAGAGGCTGACATTGAATCAGGCAAGACATCACTCCCGGATGATTTCCAGACCTTCCTGCGATATATCATTTCTAATAATGGCATGAAACTGACCACTGCAAGTAGTTTCATCCGCAGAAAAGATCTTTATACACTGAATAACCTGATGGAGAGTCCGGAAGACCTGAAAGGCAGTGCAAACCAGCCAGATTCGCGAACCATTCATCTCTTTTATAATCTCGCTAAAACCCTGAACCTCGTGGTTGTGAATGAGAAAAACAGGATGGAGATAACCCCGCGGATCGAGATATTTACGAATCACCCGCCGAAAGAGCAGTTTATCATACTCTTCGATGCGTTCTGGAACCATATAGAGTGGAGGCGATTGTTACCACCACAGGATTGTGCGGACAGTGACTGGGTGCAGGCATCACGGGACGTTATCGCGGTACACCTTGCAGCGTGTGAGCCTGGCAAGAGATATCATTTCGATGAGGAGATGCGGAGGATCAGTATGAAGATCGGAGGCATAGACGGGATTTCCGAGGTCTGTCTGCCGATAAGTTTCCTCTCCATAAACATCTTTGCGGAGCGGATCATGCCAGCACTCAAGTCATTCGGGATTCTTGACTTTGGTTATATGAAAGAGCGGGAAGAGTATGCTATAAACCGCGGCTGGGGGATTGAGTGGTTTTCGATGACAACGCTTGGCGGAAAGATACTTGGAGCGGTATATGCGAGACGCCCCCACACTCGCATGAAATGACACTTGCGGCCTTACGGTAGATGCTGCAAGAACGTGACCGCCAAACCAAAGCTGTTACACAACTTAAAAAAAGCAGAAACCGCGGAGATTACGTAGAGGGGATCCGTAATCTCCGCGGTTAAATAAAGTAATATCACACCATATCCAGAACCTCTTTGATGAACCTGCCCTCGCCGACGTTCTTCATCACATTCCCGAGCCTCTCTCTGCCCGGCTTTGTCTTGTGCTTGACAAGCGTCTTTGCAACCGCATCGATCAACCCGGGAATCTCCTCCGCCGTACAGAACGACTTTAAGAGCAGTCCATCAGCAGGTCGTCTCGCATCATTGGCACCGATCCACATCGCGTACCCGCGTTCCTTCTCGATTGCAGCCTCGCTCGGACATCCCCTGATACACCATCCGCAGGTTACGCATTTGTCCTTGTCAATTACCGCCTTTCCAAGAACGATTGAGATTGCATCGACCCGGCAGAGTTCGGCACACCGTCCACAGCCGTTGCACTTCTCCGTATCGATCTCAGGGCGCACCTGCCCGATCAGACCGACGTCGTGGCGCTTGGCTCGCACACAGTCGTTCGCACAGCCTGCGATACCGATCTTTACCTTGTGCGGCGTCAGTCGCTGAGCAAACGCCATTGTGAGTTCTCCTGCTAGTTTCTTGGTCTCGACAAGCCCTTCCGTGCAGTAGTCCATCCCGACGCACGCTGAGACATAGCCCATACCGATCGTTGCAAGCCCGCTTGCATAGATCTCGCTCATCAATGTGTCCACGTTCGTGCCGGGAACGCCCTGAATCTCGACGGTCTGCCTTGATGTAATCTCAAGCGTCCCATCGCCGTACTTATTAGCAAGTTCAGCCACTTTCACAAGTGGATCAGCACCTATCAGTCCCGAATTGGTCTTTATCTTGACATAGAACGTACCTTTGACCTCGCCCACGATACCTGGATAGTCTGATGCCCAGTAGAACTTGACCTTCTTTCCTTCACCGAGCCTACGAGCAAGTTCCCATTTGAACCGCTGCATCTTGAGAGCCGCAAACTCCTCGATCCTGTGAAGGTCTATATCCGGCTTTGTCTCGATGTATCCAGCTTCCTCTGCTGCTTTGATCAGCTCGACGCCTTTTTGCGTCCGTCCCATCAGGGTTGTCCAGCCATTACCAGAGCCCATATATCCTGCCGATATGTCAGAGAGTTTGGAGACCGCATCCCTGCATATCACGCAGCCGTCCTGAACACAGCCCGCATTCCAGAGATCATTGAGATCGAAACCTTGTTCGCCGGAATCAGTCGTCACAACCAGTTCGTCGAGGTGTATGGCAGCTCTCCGGACATCGCTTATGGCAACACCCTTCTCTTCCATGAACTTTTCCAGCTTGCCATAGTTGAAGTTCTCGGTGCAGAACAAGCCGATGACGTAAGCAATGTTAGGAACCTTGATCTTCTCGCCGTTCTCGCCAACCTCGTAGCCATGCGACATCATGCCCGGGAAGAACTGGGTCTTTCTGACCCCGTAGACGTGGCATGGCAGCCCGACCACAGCGGCATTCGTTATATCTTCGGCGTCCTTGATTGCGGAGAGAACAGGAATTGCGGAGTATTTCGAGCCAGCGGAATCGAGCAGTTCAACCTTAGACCTGACAACGCGTGAGCTCGGCTTTCCTGCATCACCGGTTGCGATCACGCCATCGATCAAGCCATTGTCCATACAGTACGAGAGTAGAGCGGTTACAGCGCCGCCGTCCTGTCCGGCCTCTTGTATCGCGGGATCGGTCGCCCGTGCCGCAACAAGTGTTTCGTACTGTCCGAGCAGTGCTGGCGGTTTTGCTTTGAAACCGAAGATATTCGGACCGATCTTTGATGCAAAGGTAACCACGCGCTGGCAGACGTCCTTGCATGCGCCCTGCCCGTTTCTCGGACACTCTTCCTTAAGCGCTGGACCATCTTCCCGAAACTCAATTCTGCCGTTCGGACAGACCGCGGCACATGCGCCGCAGAATGTACATAATCCCGCGTCGACGACCTCGTCTCGCAGGAACCATTTGTATTCTTCGTTTGCCATGATATTTTCCCCGTATAGGATTTTGTTGCATATTATGCTTATTCTTTTCGTTGTCCACACTCCTATATAAAGATTTCGTAATGTCGTGACGGATTTCGTTACACAATATTTTTATACCGTCAAGACATAGTGATAACCATGGAAGATCATCGCAATCAAGGAATCAGGTGCTGGAGAAAGGAGTCGTGCGAGGGTCTACTCGAAACACTATCGGTCGATAATATAGACATGAAGATCATCAGGATATTGAGCGAGAACGCGAGGATGAGTAATGTCGATATCGCAAACAAGATCGGTGTGAGCGAGGGGACGGTCAGAAGAAGAATTACCGAGATGGCTAAAAATAAGGTGATCGAAGGTTTCGCCTTACTTCTTAACTGCGAAGAATCGGAAAAGTGTGTCAAGGCATTCATAAGTATTGAGATTGCCGATTCGAGCCTACAGAGCGTTTCTGATGAACTGCTCAAGGATCATGAGCATATTATCGCCCTGTATCGCACAAGCACACGATTCAATCTATTATGTGAGGTCATGTTCAGGTCTATCATCGAACTGCAGGAGTTTATCGACGGATGCCACAAAATCGAGGGCATCGTAGACTTGGATGTGAAGATGGTGATCGGATCGTACAAGAAATGTCTGTGGACCGGGGTATGAGTTTCTAACGCAAGTGTAACGAAGAAACCATTCCATGGCATAGTAGCGTGGGCATGCTGGAACATGCCCGTAGTCATCACTTAAGCAAATCCTATTATATTCTTATCGTCAGCCGCGACCTTCGACATTGTCTGATCGACAGCACCACCGAAGACCTTACCCCTCGTGCCGACATTCATCGACGCGACGTACGTGTTGCCATCCGACTTCTCGTAGATCGCAACAGAGCAATGGCATAATCATAGCAACGTATTTGGTGTCATCCTCCATCAGGAGCCTTGTTGCATACGCTACCTGGCACATCCGAATGACATGATTCTGCCGATATCGGCTTTACCGGCATCTATGGCAGACTTTTGGAAGTCATATATACTTTACACCGCCACAACTTGAGCTTTTTCAAACCTCTGAAACCGTAGTGTGAGTAAAGAATCAAGTTCTTCTTTGTAGGTGGTGTCCGTCTGGTTCAGGCAGTTGGTGATGGCGTTTTTGAAATCCTTAAACTCGGAATAATATTTCGAATACAGACACTGTTTCTTAACGAATTTCCATAATCGTTC
>PQXF01000013.1:0-52439 GCA_003194445.1 Candidatus Methanogaster sp. | reverse complement strand
GATTGGAACTCTGATATCAAGGCGCGAAATGCGCCACAATAAATCACAAAAGCTCTGAGCATTGATGTACGTATCGTTGGTAACAGTGATCAATTCATGAGTTATAGCATTTAACGCACCCAAAACATTGAACCGCTTTCTGCCAGCAGGGGCTTTAATAAACAATCTCTTAAATGACCACAATATTCCGAGAAATGGAGCCAGAACAAAGTGTGCAGCATCCACAAAAAAGACAACTCTCTTGCCGGACTTGGCTTCTTTGAGACGGGGTTCCAGCTCTTCTTTTATGAAACGTTCCTGCTCTTCCAGGTCTGCTTTAGCAGGAATCATGCCTACTTTGCGAGGAGCCATCCCAATGGACTTGAGAAACACTCTAACCCTATTTTCACTACGTTTAATTCCAGTTAGCTCTTCGATCTTAGCCATAGCTTCTTTAACGCTTGCAGGAGGATGCTCACGAAAGTAAGCTTCGATAGTTGTTGCATACTGCCTTAATTCGCTTTGAGGCTGGTAAAAATTTACTTCTTTCAACCCTTCAATGCCATATTCCTGGTATTTTCGAAGATACTTAGTTAGAGTGTTCGAAGATATCCCTGTAAACTGGCATATCTGTTTATGGCTTATATTCTGACTCTTCAACCAAAGAGCTTCCATTCTACGCTGAACACGTGGGTGGATGTGATGGTATCGTTCGTAATCCAATGCTTTCATCTCTTCCTCTGTGAACTCAATCTTAATCATGCGGATCACCAGTTGAGATTTATATCTCAAACTAAAAGGTAGTTACCCGCATACTAAATATGTGCTATAGTTCTGTCTATAAAAAATGTCAGTTTATGGCGGTGCCGAGTATACCTATCGAAACTTTCCACCCCTCACTCTCTGTATTTGCGACGAATTGTATCAACAGTCGTGTCGAAGTCGTAGGGACTCTTCTCTTCGTGAATCATCAGTCTTGGTGCCGCCATCTTCATGACGAGCGCCATGACAATAATTCCAATGATAAAACCTACGGCAGCAAAACCAACTATTTCAATCATATCTATCTCCATATCTACCTCCTGTTAGTAAAAAGAACAAAGGATGCATTCCCCTGGCATGATGATACCATATCGCAAAATCGTGCCAGCCTTTGCACAGATTGGTGCTGCTGTTTGCTTCTGCATGGTCGCTGAATATACGGTTGGAAAATATGTCGGTGTGGTTGATCTTCTCGTTTCCGCCATGCACAGAAAGCACGCGCACCTTTGCACGATGTTTTTGAATCATCTGCCTCAGGTGGTGCGGGTTCTTTGCGACGATCTCGATTCCCTGATAGACCGCGATTCCGGCATAATCTGTCATCCCCTGTTTCTGCGGTTTCTGCAGCTGGTGCGGTGTGTGATTCGTTATTGCGAGTCCCGCGTAGCCGTATCCGGATGCGATCTCTGCCATCGCTTCTGGTGTGTCGCTGCATTCGGGCGCGGTGTGGATGCTAAAGTCGTAGGACTTTCCGGTTCGGATCGTCATCTCTTTATATCAATCTGCCTGGTTCAAAACATTCACGATCCTATTCATTTCCGCCACCTTTCATCGTAATTTCCTCACACACCGGTTTCCAATGGTATCCTGAAGGGGTCTGGTATGCCCAGCGGTACACGTTTCTGATTTTGGTTTTGTTGGTGTTCAAATCCTCGTCGATAACAAAATAGTACTTGTCGTACAGTTTCGAGTTTGAATAACCTAACATTTCACATCCGTAGCACTTGATATCGATATTATGGATCCTTGATGAAGGTCTTGATATCATAGCACACTTAAATTCCTCTTTTTTGTATTCATGTGCACCATATTCTATCAGCCAACTTTTTACTTCCACCATCAGATTATTTTGTTGCACCTCTGAGGTACCCCCTCTAAGACGATATCTAGTGAGGGGTATTGTAGCATCCACAACTTTGTAGATAACTGCTGATGCCCGGTCTTCAAATATATTCACATCTGCATGCACCCCAGGCGAAGCATAAATCATCCAATTTCCTATCTCAACTGTTTTTATCTTTGCACCATATCTATATTTCTTGCCTTTTTTAAGCGTGATCTGACCGGTTGGCAGATTATTCTCCACGAACACGAGACCTTCCGGAAGGACGAGACCCTCCGGCTTTGGGACAATATTACTCGACCGACCCACTCACAACTTCGCCGTGAGCTTACCCACTCGATGCCGCAGAACACTTTTACAAATATGCTCAGCCACAAATATGTTAATTCGGGCATTTCCTTCGCTAATAGACACTACGAAAGTAGCGGTTATGTCAATCATCGGATAAGAGTATGTACCGCTATGTTTATATACTTGTCGGTCAATCTCATCTTATGCCCTCCAAACAGCGCGGCGAGGAACTCAGAAAAATCATAAAGAGCGTTCGGGATGGAACATTCGAATACAAGAGCAAAGAACCAGCAACAACCGACTGGGCGCAATATGACCAGGCGCAGGTATACGAGATGGTCTACTATCCGGATAACATAAGGGATCTCGTCGATGAGGCGGATGAACGGATAAAACAGAGAACACCCCCCAGAAAACGGGGACCCGGCAGGCCGCCAACTGATCCAGCCAACGTCGCCAAAGTCCTGCTGTTACAAACGTATGTGAACTCATCAAATAGATTGGCTGAGGGGTTTTTGATTCTATTCCTGGAGAAATTGGGTATAGACGGTCATTTTTCTTACAAAACAATAGAACGTGGATACGATAAAGGGCAGGTAAACAAAATTCTGGATGAAATTGTAGTAATAACCAATGAAAGCGTAGAAGGTAAAGAGAAGACTTTTTCGTTCGATGGAACTGGATTTAGTACCTCTAATAAGGAGAATTACGCCGATAAACGACAAAAACAGAATTCTAAGAAAGGTAGCAAGAAATCAAAGTCTGCGAGCAAGGAACAAGTATATGACAGCTTCCCTGAATCAAACTCTGTTGCAAAGAAAGGGTTCTCATACTCAGTTATGGGCATAGGGGTTCAACATAAGCTAATTTCAGGCATATCCATAAGTCCGGATCACTCCATTGGAGAAACTACGATGTTTCCGGAGGCTTTTAACCAGACACTTGATTGCCATCCCAATCTGGATGGCGTTCTTGGGGATGGTATTTACGCGTGTCGGTGGATTATCAATCTGGTTTCGGAAAATAACTCCACGCCACACTTTCTACCTCGTAGTAATGTGACTTTTAAGAGTAAAGGGGCTCTTGAGTGGTATGATATGCTTTATTCGCTCTGGGAAGATCCTCTGGAGTGGTTAGAACATTATCACATGCGTTCGATCTCGGAAACAGTTAATTCAATGGTCAAATGCCGGTTTGGCGCGCCGCTTAGGAAACGGCTTGAATCGCGGAAGAAGACTGAGACGCAGCTGAAGCTTGTGGGGCACAATATTCGGCGAGTGGGGTACTTAGAGATCATGGGTGATGTGGTACCACACTGGAGGGGAGGTATGTGAATTTTGTACCAAAGCCAGACCCTCCGAAACATTTACCTTTACATCTGCTGATGGTGTCAAAGTATAGGTGATATCCGCAGTCTGGTTTAATGCTGGCGCAAAGAAAGTAAGGTCAGCTCTGAGTGGAATATGAGCTATTACCGGATCAGTCACATACTCCTTCTTATCATCCGCCAGACTCTGCACAAATATAGCCAGCAGGCTGATGATGAAAATCACAACCAGTGCCAGTGATGCTTTTGCAATTTTATTCATCGTTCACCCCTTTCATCACAGCTTGCGAAACCATCAGCGCATCAAGCGAGGTAATCGCTCTATCCGAATTTACATCCGCTGCAGGATCAGTATTGATGCCGCAGGCAGCCATTTGCAGAATGAGCACCGCATCCGCAGCCGAGAGTTTTCCGTCGTGATTGGCATCACCCTTTATAGGCACATCTACCAACTAGCCATGTGTATTCATCCCACCGGTGCCGTTGACGACGGTCAAAGTTACATTATAGACGCCTGCCCGGTCATACGTATGGGTCGGATTTGTTGACGCATTAAAGATTTCATCCTGCGTCCCATCGCCAAAGTTCCATCGCCATTCGGTGATATTATCGCCGAGAGACAGGTCTGTAAAGGATGCATCGGTGCTGAACCCAAGCTTGTAAGAGAAGAAAGCGTTCAGCGGAAGACTTGCAAGTTCAGTTCTCGGTGTTCGCATATTTTTATCATGAACTATCTGTTTACTCATGGTAGAATTCGCCCATGATAGGATAAAGGATGCATTGCCGGTGGTATGATGATACCATATCGCAAAATTGTGCCAGCCTTTGCACAGATGGGTGCTGCTGTTTGCTTCTGCATGGTCGCTGAATATGCGGTTGGAGAATAACTCGGTGCGGTTGACCTTCATACCAACAGTTCCCTTTTCGCTTTCGACCCAAGTTCCCCATCCAAAAATCAAAACCAGCAGCGTAGGGCTGCATGCCTCTAAAATTTCCGCTATTTCTTGGTCGTAGCCTTCTTCATCTGATTCTCATCGACTTTAGATAGCCCCTCCTTACAAGGTTTTCGCTTTGAAAAAACTCCAATATCGATTTCTGCTGTAATTGATGGATTCCTAACTTGATAAACTCATTACCAGTACTTTTCATCGTTATTTTTCCGATTATCACATCTTTCAATACCTTGTACACCTTTTGCATACTTTTTACCGGAGATATTTTCGCATAAACAGTTATAATATTAAGTCTTAGATATATATACTTTACATTTTTTGATTTTTGCATGCCTAACGTATGATTAAAAGTTAGATAAGTAAGATCAAGAGTGTAGGGTGGACGACTGAGCAGGAATTGATGATGATGCTTGAGATCCCAGTTGAACTTCATAATCTTTATGGTGGTCGTAAACTACTTAAAGTTTCTGATTAAGAAACAAAAGGAGTAGGCTTCATTTTAATGAAATTATAAATAAAATGTTGGTCGTAAAAATGATGAGATATGTCTAGCGCTAGGGTGTGTAGGTGGGCAACAAACTGTCTACTGCAACTGATTTTCTGCTACGATGCCATCAAAAATTGGAGATTAACTGTGGGAAAGGTGGGTTTCGACGTAGAATGTTTATGTGTCGTTGCCTGGTATGTACATCTGTCCGCTCCATACCGCCATCCAGTTATGGAGAGCTCATGCCCCCAATTGAAGTTCAATTCTGTCGTCACTCGTCAACTCCAGCACGACTATAGCCGATGCTAATGCAACCAAAACAGAGAGCAGTGCTAACAATATCTTTTATACTTCTATTCACCATTTCTGCCACCTTTCATCGTAATTTCCTCACATACCGGTTTCCGATGGTAGCCTGAAGAGGTCTGGTATGCCCAGCGGTACACGTTTCTGATTTTGGTTTTGTTGGTGTTCAAATCCTCATCGATAACAAAATAGTACTTATCATACAGTGTCGAATTTGAATAACCAAACATTTCACACCCGTAACCCGGATGCCATGCTAATGATAGTATTGAGCAGTTAAATTCTTCTTTCTCGTAGTCTATCGCACCATACCCACTCAGCCAATCTTTTGCTGTATCCGCCAAGGCATCCTGTTGTTCCTTTGACACGTTCCCTATGCGCTGTGCTATGTAGGCAGGTTGTGTGGCAAAAGGAACTTCCTGTATACGTAACACTCCTTTTCTATCTTCAAATACATACGCATCCACATACACACCAGGTGAAGCATAGATTGTCCACTTACCTGTCTTAACTGCTTTTATAGTTGCATTAAACTGATATCTCTTATCTTTTGAAAGGGTACTCCGATTGGTGGGCAGATTATTCTCCGCAAATACAAATCCTTCCGGAAGTACGATACCCTCGGACACATTTACTTTTAGATCTACCGACGGGGCAAGGACATACACGAAGCTCACTGTCTCGTTTAATACGGGTCCTCTTGGAAAACCAGAGAAATGAAGATTGGCTCTGATCGGGAGATGCGCTAGGACTGAGTTGGTTACGCACTCTTTTTTGTCACTCGCCTCTAAAATCCGAAGTAGTTTCCTCGGAGGTCTGCTGATACTGTTTTCGTGGTAACAAAGAAAATTGGAATGAAAAATTGAAAACGCATGCGGACGATGCATAATTTCCGCGTCAGGAAACTACCTTGGATTTTGGAAACTCGCCAACTCCGGCACGAAGACTACCAACGATAAGATACTGAAGGCCAACGCTAATGTAACAAAAACTGCGATTAGTACAAATAATATTTTGATACTTCTATTCATAGTTTTCACCTCCTTTCATCGTAATTTCTTCGCACACTGGTTTCTGCTGATATCCTGATGGAGTCTGGTATGCCCAGCGGTACACGTTTCTGATTTTGGTTTTATTGGTGTGCTGATCTTCTTCGATAACGAAATAGTACTTGTCATACAGTTTCGAGTTTGAATAACTCAGCAGTTCACATCCACAACACCGAATATCTGGGTTTGCCGAGATTATCGTGCAACTAAATTCTTCTTGTCCATATTCAACTGCACCATATCCCCGCAGCCAATTTTTTGTAATATTCAGTAAAATATCCTGCCCTTCCTGTGATACTTTCGCCCTAAGACGAAATCGGGTGAGGGGTACTGTAGCGTCAAAAACTCCCTGTACGCCCACGTTTACCCGTTCTTCAAATAAAGTCACATCGCCATATACTCCCGGTGAAACATAGAATATCCAAAAGCCTGTCTCGACTGCTTTTATCTTCGCTCTAAACTTGTACGTCCTGCCTTTTGAAAGCGTAATCTGGCCGGTCGGTAGATTATTCTCCACGAACACGATTCCTTCCGGAAGAACGATACCTTCTGAAACATTTACCTTCACATCTACCGTCGGAGTCAGGATGTATACTATGTTAATCGATGTCGGTCCATCCGAATCAGGAAAAGAGAAATCAAGATCAGCCCTGAGTGGGATATGAGCTATTACAGGATCGGTCACACACTCCTTCTTTTCATCCGCCAGACTCTGCACAAATATGGCTATCAGGATGACGATAAAAAGCACAACCAACGCCAGTGATGCTTTTGTAATTTTATTCATCGTTCACCCCTTCCATCACAGCTTGCGAAACCATCAGCGCATCAAGCGAGGTAATCGCTCTATCCGAATTTACATCCGCTGCAGGATCAATATCGATGCCGCAGGCAGCCATTTGCAGAATAAGCAGCGCATCCGCAGCCGAGAGTTTTCCATCATGATTGACATCACCCTTTATAGGCACGTCTACCAACTCGCTGTGTGTATTCATCCCACCGGTGCCGTTGAAAACGGTCAAAGTTGCATTATAGACGCCTACCCGGTCATACGTATGGGTCGGATTTGTTGACGCATTATAGATTTCATCCGGCGTCCCGTCGCCAAAGTTCCATTGCCATTCGGTGATATTATCACCAAGAGACAGGTCTGTAAAGGATACATTGGTGCTGAACCCAAGTTTGTAAGAGAATAAAGCGTTCAGCGGAAGACTCGCAAGTTCAGTTCTTGATGTTCGCATATTCTTGTCAGGAACTACCTGTTTACTCATGGTAGAATTCGCCCAGGATAGAACAAAGGATGCATTACCCATGGCATGATGATACCATATCTCAAAATTTTGCCAGCCTTTGCATAGATTGGTGCTGCTGTTTGCTTCTGCACGGTCGCTGAATATACGGTTGGAAAATATGTCGGTGCGGTTGATCTTCATACCAACAGTTCCCTCTTCGCTTGCGACGTAGAACGTGTAGGTGTCGTTGCCTGGTATGTACATCTGTCCGCTCCATACCACCATCCAGTTATCCACGTTCACATCGGGATATGGAGAGCCCATGCCCCAACTGAAGTTCAATTCTGTCGTCTCAGTCCCGAGTTTTGCCAGATGCGCACCAGTTACATTGTAATTGTAATATTCGGCATGGTGGCACATCAGATATATCGCGCATTCGGGATCAAATTTGAAGCCATACGAATCCGCACCTGAATGATCGCAGTACACTATGATGCGACCTATTTCGTCATCGATGGATCTCTTCACGTCTTCATGCCGGAACTCAGGTGTACTTCCCCATACCGGCGACCCGGGGTACCAAGCACCTTTATATATCGTGAAATAGTCTCCGGGACCCATATACACATAGTCTAAGTTTACCATGATGCCGGATATATTCCCAAGCATACTATAATAAGGTCCGATTTTCCAGTGTTTGTAATAGTTAGTAGGTAGATATTCGCCTGATACTTCCACACCTGCTTCCATAAAGCCTCCTATCGGGACGAATTCCCAGGTATCAAGAGGTCCGTAGACCTTTGTCTTGTATGGCATAATGGTATTTTCCCAAATGCATATCAGTACATCTTCAAGAAAAGGAAGTGTATTCAATGAAAGCGAGTTTACAGACCTTTTTACAAAATCGTCAAATCGCCCACCAGTTTCTTTGGTTTGGCGTGCTGCTTGAAGGATGGCTAAGACCTTTGTAGCTTTTGCAGCGACCTTTGCACCCGGATGTTTTTCGAGTTTGAGAATAAGGTCAATAGATGTCATCATGTCACTCAGCATGCTCAATGCCTCATCAGTTAGATCATCTCGCTGCATCTGCCTCCCTACTTCGACCTTCATTTCTCTCAGGAGTTGCATATCTTCAGGGGTTAAACATACCGGCACATCGCCCACATAACCACATACAACTTTTGACGGAATATTCACAGTAATATTGGCAGAGACCTCGTGAGGGTCGCCACGCATCCAGTATGCAGTAAGTGTAGTTTCCCCTGAGAGGTTTATGTTGGCGGTATCCACATATACGTGAAAGTCGAGCGTACAAGGCGCGTCTGCAGAGAGCGTAGGAGGATTGGAGACGCACACCCCGCCTAAAATTTGATCGGAAGGTCCATAAACTGTAACAGGACATTCGGGACTCGAATCTACCTCCGGAACAACAGTGCAGCCAAAGGAAATATATCTATTTCCATCGGCATCCTTACGTATCGCTGGCGTAGCTCCATCCGCCGGATAGTCAATAGTGAGCCTTGATCCGTACCTACAGAACGTCCAGACATCACTTTCGGCAGTTAATCCGAGTTCATCTATTGCGACCACTTTCCAATAGTATGTTTTATACATCTCAAACGGGCCACTAAAACATGGATACGGCATGTTTTGGAATATCAGGTCCATCGAGGATGACGAAGTTCCCAGATAAGCGTTGTATTTGACGGTACCATCTCCGTTTGGGTCTCCACCGGTCCATGATAGTTCCGTACTTGCACTCGCGCCTCCGGAACCATCAGCTGGCGAAGGGTTAGATGGCTTGTACGGTGGTTTGTTTGGAGTACCTATCAACTTTATATAAGTGATATTGACATGTCCGTTTACATCAGGCCATGGATCACATGAACCGCCATGTGGATGACTGCTGTAATCAGCATCTTCATATACACAAACACGATATTCGTCGCTCCAGTCCAGGTCGCTCCAGAAATCGCCAATGTCAAGAGATTTTGTTGTCCATGAGGAGTATTCTTCAGGGGAATGGTAGAACTCCCAAGTCCCATACCATTTTCCATCATGTTCATAACCGAAGCCGACCTCAATCCCCGCATCGTCACCGTCATCAGAATATGATTTGAATCTGTATTTTAGTTTTGGGTTATAATATCCATAAAACGGGTTTTCAGAGAAGCTGTGGTACATCGTTTGTGCGCAGGTATACATGGGAAATTCCTCAATAGACCACCATGTATACGGTAAATAGACGCTACCTTCATCCCATCCCATCTTCAGTTGGCCATACCAGGGGTGCCATCTCCCGTCAAACGGATCAGTGCTGAAGTCATCTTCCATATCACCACCTCATCAACTTTCCCTGAATAGCTGCTTGCCTCCGTCAAACCATGAGTTTGTATTTCGGTAATTTCCGGCGGCATAGCTCCAAAGCAAGTTTCGCATTCTGCGTCGGTCGTGTTCATGGCTATCGCCGGCACCGTCGGTGCGCATATCATAAACATGCTTATCATGAGGATAAATCCAGACTTCGTTATCACTTTATTCATCTCAATCACCTGATATTTCTATGCTTCTTGTCATCATCTACTCGCCCGCACTCCGGGGCAAGCAAAAGCACATGATACAGGACGTTGCTCGAAAAGCGGCACAGGATTCTGATATTTCGGTATATTGCTTCATGGTGGGTATCTCCGGAACGCTATTCATCACACCAATCTAATCACATAAATACCTTTTGCTCGGGCAACCGGGACTCTTTGATCCACCCCTGATAGAAGATATGCCACCCCGTAACTGCAACTTGGAATTCCAACATTCCAGAGCATTATTCAGAGGATGATGTTCTCCATCCTGAATGATTTTATGCCAACAGCTTCGCTACGCTTGCGCTCACAGTCACGAATCAAGAAAGCACCCTGCGGGTGCAAATCAGTTGTAGCTCTGGCTAAGCATCGGATGGTTCCAATCAGGTAATTTGCATCCAAAAACTTCGCTTTCCTTTGGTGCCCCCTTCTCATAGTACACGAATGTCATTTTTTCGCCGCAATTTGGGCATGTTGACGCCCATTTGTTTGGATTCTTAAGAAAATCATCAAATGTCACTTGTCTTATACTTACCTCCTGACTTTCGGTGAATCGAAATAGCATGTCCTTTTATCGTCACAGAACACATGTAGAATTACCAATGATAACAACGCGATTGGAGAATAGACGTTTTAAAAGGGTGGAACGTGCTATACCTTCGTGACATCTTTTGGGCTGCAATTTACGTTTCACCGAAAATCGAGTTACCTGTAAGTATTTGGAGTGTCTTCTTTTGATTCTACGGCTGTATGCTCCGTAATACCGTATCATTTTAAAATTCCGATCTGGAATGTGCTGAATCAACGCTTTAATGAATTCTCGCACCGTCATCGTCACAAAATGTCTCTTGCCATCATGGTCCCCGTACCAGAACGTTACCGTTTTTCCATCATATCGGTACGAATCGTTGTGTTTGCAACCGCTGGATGTCTGATATATCCGGCTACGTACTTTGCTATCCTCTTTTTATTTGTGATTCCGGATTCTTTTGGGAGATGCACATAGAATCCCTTGGGATATTCCTGGAAAAGTCGGTTTATGAGCACCGAATATACAGCTTCCTTTGGAAGTGCTGCTTTGAAACGGGTGAGCACCTGTTACTGCGCAGCAGCGCCGAAGACATTGCCATGTTTTTCGCAGAACCCGTAAGGAATGTATGCTTGACGGATAAAGTTGTCATGTCTGTAAAACCCACCAACGGTTGCAAGTATATGAAGATGCGGATTGAAACCCATACTCCTGGAAAACGGGTGCAGCACAACGACGGCACCTGCAGTCAGTCTTCCGTTTCTGTGCTTCTCGTGAGATTGTATCGTTGAATGCGCTAGCATCGCCGAAGGCATTGCTGCAATCGCAGCATCCATCAAGACCTTCAGGAGAACACGGTTGTTTCTTACGATAGCCACAGAGCGTCCGGGATCGTAAGTACTGCGTGTCGATGAGGTACGCCCCATAACGCGTTTTGGAGAGATTTCGCCCATTTGTCAGTATGGTTCTTGCCACAATTCGAACAGATGCGGCTGCTCGCATCCAAATGGACTATTAGTGTAGTTCCACAATGTTCGCACCGGTATGAAAGCCGCGACTCTCGTCCTTGCATGAGAGCATTTTGTTGACTTCGTTGATTTCGACATCTCTGAGATTGTCTTTCTCCGCAAGGCGAAACGCTCCCCAATTGTGGTTGTCCTCGAAAATGTACCGGACAGTGAGAGGGGTAGCAGTATAGAGACAGGTGAGAACTGCGATAATGTATATTTCGGGTGAGGGGATGTCGAGGTACACCGGATATATGAATGGCTGATCTTGGCAATAAATAGTGCGTAAGTAGGTTTGAGTTTATAGTGTATATACCATAAAAAAGAATGGATGGACAAAACCATCCATCTCTCCATCTCAATCGATTCAGTTCCGCTTCCGCAGCAGATATGCTACAGTCATAAGCCCGCCGAGTGCCGGCACAATCCCGAAACCGGGTGTGGCTGCTACTGGTTCGTCTGCACCTTCGGCAGCTCCTGTCCCTGTCCCTGCCTTCGCGTTGAAATCAGCGAGATTCAGACTCTCGCCCGGCACAACAGCGCTGATCAGGTTTCCTGATACGTCCTTCTCGACATCATATCCAAGTGCCTCAAAGTCGATGACGTGGTCTTCGTGACAGTCCTTACAGGTCAACGCTTCATCCTTTGGCGAGACCCCGTGGAAGAGCCCCATGTACCGTGCGGTGTCCACATACTGAACCGGGTCGTAGATCTTGCCTGTCGCTACAAAGATCGCCTGAGTCATGTTGTTGGTTGCCTTAACTGTCTCGTGCCTGTACGGCAGCAGGTGCATACCATCCCATGACTGTCTGCCCCGGTGAAACCTTGCTGCGTATATCTTTGATGCAGGATTATCGATGCTGCCAACAGGCTTTGCCATCATCACGGCACCATCATCACCACGCACAACCGGATCTGCGAGATCAACGATCTCAGACATCCGGTTCCACCAGACATGAATCGGTGCGGGATTGCTCTCACGAACGGTCGTCAGATGATACCGGTTGTCCTTACCAAGATGCGTATCTTCCCAATCACGGGACGTCTCAACAGTCTGCACCTTGCCATACGCTGTTACGTGACATGCGGTGCAGTAGAGCCGGTCCGTGTGCTTGTTGTATATCGAACCTTCTGCGTGAGGCTCGCTGCCGTGACATCTTTTGTCGTCACAGGTGACCGGAACATCGGTATCATCGATACGCAGGTCCATGCCCCTGCCAGATACATGGTGATTCACGAACGTGTGGCAGTCCTGACATGCCATGCCAGTGCTCATGTGAACATCGAGGTCTCGTGAGATGTTTGCAGCACCCATCACAAGTTCGAGATTGCCCCGCTTGTTGTTGTCTCCACCGCTCGCCAGTGCATGGCAGCGCAGGCACATCTCACGCGTCGGCGGTCCGACATTTCGGGCCGCTGCCGTCGCATCGATCGATGGATCAGGACCTGACGCGGTCTTCTTGTAGTTCGGTGCGTGACAGATCAGACAATCGATCTTCTCAACCGAAAAATCGTATTCGGGTAAGCCATAGCCAGCGTGACACTTACCACACAGGGCTTCATTCGATTTCACGGCGATGCAGAAATCGTTTATACCAACGAGTTTGCCTGTCGCATTGCCTTCCTTTCCGACAACGTGTGTCGCCTCGCCCATCCACGTGTTATGGACTGAGGTTGCGAAGTCCTCGCCCTCCTGCTGGTGGCATACAAGACAAGTTTCAGCACCCGTATATTTCCGGATGCTGGCGTGCTCCCCTTCGGATGCAGCCGATACCGCCGACGCGATAAACAGACAGGAAAGTAGAGCGACAATTATCAATAACACTGTTTTGGTATTGCGTAGTGAGGTTTTCGTATTTTGATTCCTTATAGTGCATTCCTCCTTCTGTATATCAACATAGATACTACGATTTCAATCTGTTTATCTACGTTATACGTAGTAATATTACGATAACCTATTTTAACGTTTCTATGCATTCGACATTGAGATATTATTATCCGGCCAACTGTCCTATCAATCCGCAACCCACCTTTATAAGTCCGATCACGCGGCACCATAGAATGCTCTGACCGATACGCTCGACACAATCGTATCTCTACATACGATCATCGTGGAAAAATTGCATAAGTTATATATTATCTAATTATATTCGCTACTATACTTATATACTTAGTTGTAGATTTTATCTTATGCCCATAAACAGCACGGAAGAACTTAAAAAATTGCCGGGATGGAACATTCGAATACGATAACAAAGAGCCGGTGAAGGACGACTATGCACAATACGAGCAGGCGAAGATCTATGGGATGGTCAATTACATAAATAACAGAGGAGATCTCGTAGATCTTGCCGATAAAAGAACAAAAGAACGAATGTCGCCCCATTGTTCTCAAACTGGGACAACCTGAATCATTCAGCGGAATGCACAAATTATTAGACCGTGTATCTTAAATCACTTGCGCAAACCCGAGTATCTTCTTGTCGTCCGCCGCAACCTTCGACATCGTTTGATCGACAGCACCACCAAAGACATTGCCCATAATACCGATATTCATCGAAGCAACGTACGTCCCACCATCCGACTTCTCGTAGACTGCGACAGCGCAGGGCATCATCACGGCAACGAATTTGGTATCGTCCGCACCGAGTAGCCCTGATGCATACTCTGGCTGACACATCCCGATCACTTCTGTTCTGCCGACATCACCACTGCCAGCGTCCAGAATGGACTTCTGAAAGTCGTACGTATTCGGAACCTTCCATCCCTCGCTTTTTGCGTTCGCGATTATCGTATCAACGGTCGTGTTGAAGTCGTAAGGACTCTTCGCCTCGTGAATCATCATCCCGGGCGCTGCTATCTTCATTATAAATAGCACGACGATTACGCCGAGAACGAATCCGCCGAGAGCGGTGATCGCTGTTTTTGTCCTATCATCCATGTCTTTCCTCCTGTACCATCTAATTCGTGTTTGTGTCATTCGTGTCTTGCGAAACCATCGTATAGTTTTGGTTTCAGATCACGAATAACTAAAATAAAAAAGAGTGAATGGACAAAACCATCCACCTCTATCTCAATCGATTCAGTTCCGCCTCCGCAGCAGATACGCTACAGCCATAAGCCCTCCGAGTGCCGGTACAATCCCGAGACCTGGAGTGCATGCTTCTTCAGGACACGTGCAGTTATCTGTGTCGCCATTCGCACGGAAATCGGCAAGATTCAGAATCTCAGCCGGCTTTGTTGCGCTGATCAAGTTTCCTGATGCGTCCTTCTCGACATCGTATCCAAGCGCCTCAAAGTCGACCGCATGATCTTTGTGACAGTCCGCGCAGGTCAGCGCTTCGTCCTTCGGCGAGACCCCATGGAATAGCCCCATATACCGCTTGGCATCCACGTACTGGACCGGATCGAATATCCTGCCTGTTGCATCAAAGATTGCCTGAGTCATATTGTTGGTAGTCTTAACGGTCATGACCTTGAATGGCAACATATGCGTGCCGTTCCATGGCTGCCTGCCGCGGTGCAACCTTGCCGCATAAATCTTTGACGCGGAATCATTGATGCTCCCGACTGGCTTTGCCATTACAACAACTCCATCGTCGTCAAGCACGGCAGGGTCAGCGAGATCCATGATCTCAGACCACCGGTTCCACCAGACATGTATCGGTGCAGGGTTGCTCTCACGCACGATCATCTCGTGGTACATGACTTCTGCACCCAGATGTTCAAGATGCCGGGTCTCCCAGTTACGGGAGATCTCAACGGTCTGCACCTTGCCGTAAGATGTGACGTGGCAGGCTGTGCAGTAGATCCTGTCCGTGTGCTTGTTGTACATCGATCCCTCAGGATGTGGTTCACTGCCGTGACATCTTCTGTCGTTACAGGTGGTCGGGGTGTCGGTGTCATCGACCCGCAGGTCCATACCTCTGCCTGACACATGATGATCCTTAAACGTGTGACAGTCCTGACAGGTCATATTAGCACTCATGTGGACATCGAGGTCCCGCGAGACCTTGGCTGCACCCATGGAAAGTTCGAGATCGCCCCGTTTGTTGTTGTCGCCGCCGCCTGCCGTTGCATGGCAGCGCAGGCACATCGCACGCGTGGGTATCATGACGTTTCGGGCCGCTTCAGTCGCATCGATCGATGGGTCGGGACCGTTCATGGTCTTCTTGTAGTTCGGCGCATGGCAGATCAGGCAGTCGATCTTCTCGATCGGACAGATCATCTTCTTAACAGCACAATCACATTCGCATTTGCAGCAGGTACCAGCTCCTGCGTGGCACTTGCCGCACATAGCTTCATTCGATTGGGTGCCCACGCAGAACTCGTTCACGCCCAGGACTTTACCGGTCATGTTGCCCACCTTCCCAACGACGTGTGTCGCCTCGCCCCTCCACGTATTATGGATGGATGTTACGAAGCCCTCACCTTCTTCTTGATGACATACAAGGCATGTCTCAGCGCCAGTGTATTCATCGATTCCGGCGTGCGATCCGGAAGCTGCAGCCGTTGCAGTTGACAAGATCAGCAGGCAGAAAAGCAGAACAACAGAGAACCTTACCACGGTGATACGACACAGGGGAGGGGTTGCGTTTTGTGTATTCATAGTCTATTTCTCGTATATATGTGTAGACGTTACTATTTTAGTAATCATGTCTACATTATATATAAAGTTGTTACTATAAACTACTTCAATCTTTGGCGACATTCGCGGTCACAGCACCTGCGTCGACGATCTTCATCAGAGAACTCCTTTCGAAAACTCCTCAAACCCGATCCGGTCGATGAAGTCGCCGATGCGCTCCTTTGGTTTCGCATTCGCGATGTAGTAGTCAAAGACGCTTCTTGCAACCTTTTTCGCATCATCAATCGACTCGACGTAGGTCAACTCCTTTGCGATCCTCGGCTTCTTGCCAGCCTCGCCTCCGACGACCACCTTGAAGCCTTTCTTGAAGCCGAAGAATCCGAGATCCTTGACCCACGACTCGCCGCAGCAGTTCGGACAGCCTGATACGCCGATCTTGAACTTTGCTGGAAGGTCCATGCCGTGATACGCATCATGCAGAGCCATCCCGAGCCCGAGACTGTCTGCGATGCCTCTCTTGCAGAAGGTCGTTCCCGGACAGATCTTGACGCTCCGGACGCAGAGCCCGATTGCGGCACCCGGACTCATCCCGAGGTCATTCCATGCGCTATCGATGTCTTCCTCCTTCAAGCCCACAATTACCATCCGTTGTGCGCTTGTTATCTTTATCGCGGCTGCTCCGTACTTCTCGGAAACATCCGCAATCTTTCGCAGGGCATCAGGCGTTATTACACCTGCCGGAGTGTCCGGCGCTATCGCAAAAGTCTCTCTGTCTCGTTGCACGACTGCTCCCTTCTCTGGTATGTCGTTTTTCTTTTCAGCCATTCTTACCACCTCTGTTGCCTAAATTCCGGCATTGTACACTTTGTTCGTTCAATTGTTGCTTTCATTTCTCTTCACCTATCGGATATTACCACCCATGCGCGTCAAATCGCATGAGTATTCCTTTCAGCCCGGCTTTGTGCCGCGCCTCGTCTTTGGATGCTCGCTCGAAGAACCGTGCCGCATCGATGTTACCTTCCGCTTCGGCAGCTTTTGCAGCGTCCGCTTTTTCGACCTCGGCTTTCGTCTCACCTGAGAGCATCATCTCGATGTTCGCCTTCGTGTCTTTGATCATGCCGAGAAGTTCTGCAACCTCTGCGCCATGCCATGCTTCATCCATCGCAACCTGCCTGAAGTACATGGCTGCGGTGTGGTGTCCCTCGCGCTCAGCTTGTTTTGACATTGCAAGGTAGAGTGCGACTTCCGATGTTTCGCCCTTAAAGTTCGCTTCAAGTTCGTCTTTAGTTGTCATTACAGAGACCTCCACCATTGTTAGATGGTTTGCGTAAACCTTGTAATAGTTTACTGTTATAGTGATATGTATTGCGAGTATATAACATTATGGTACGGAAATCGCCCATACATCGTACGAGAAGTACGAAAATCGATATGCTGATGCGCAATGATTGGTAAATGGGGTGAAGATTATGGAAATGTTGCACGAAAGCATACCTCAAAAATTATCCGCCACGCAGGTGCCCTGATCAGTCCACCTTGCGCATCACAAGAGAACCGTCCCTCATCGGAACCGCCACATACGCATCCGACTCGCCCACCTTGTACTTGCTGTACCGCATCGATTCGAACCTGCCGGCGCCGACAAGTTTTCGGATGAGCGACATATCCGCACCCGTAATCCGGGTCTTCTCCGCAGGCGGACTGGTCGCAATCTTCCTCCTGGAATATATCGCACCACCTTTCATACCGGCTCCGGCATAGCCCATGCCACCCCCGATCAGTAGCACGCCACGTTTCATGTATGCGCCTGCGAACTCTCCTACCACCCCGCGGACAACCACTGTTCCGCCGTTTAGGTGGGCGCCCGTGTTCATTCCGGCATCGCCCGTGACAGTGACCGTGCCCTGCCGCATGAGTAGCCCGGTCCCGTTGTGGACATCGCCTTCTACGAGCATATCGACCGGACAATCGCACCGTGCACACAGGGTTCCGCGCAGGATGCCGTCGTTTAAAACCAGTCGCACCCCTTCATCCCCCGGATCCAGTGAATTGGACACCGGCACCTCATGCCGGTGGTTGCAGAGAAGATCGGTTACGGATACGAACTTGTGATACCCTGCCACATCGGAGCGCACCTCGATGATATTTCCAAGCGGCTCCTCGACCCTGCCAGAGACATAAACTGCTCCTGCAACCATACCAAGTCCAGCTTCGGCGCCCACATCCCCATCTACAAAGATCCGGGATGCGGTTCCGGTTCCAATTCCGCCGGTACCGCCCAGGTGCCGGATATCCGCACCCATGCCTTGTGCAAGACGTCTTCCCACATCGCCCTTTAGTGAACCTCCATCTCCGTTTTAAGCGCATCCGTAAGGTCGCGGTAGGTGTATTCTGTTCCGTTCCGGTTGGGGATGGGGGTGTCGGGGTCAAACTGGTGGTTGTGCCAGCAGAAATTAAACGTATAATCACAGAGGTTGTCCACGCGGGATAGTAACTCGATTTTGATCACTGATTAGCACCCATGTATCAACGAGGTGAGACACTGTGTGCATATCCACAGGCTTTCTTTCTTGTGGCGTACTGGCAGCAGGTAGCGATATCCAGTTCCGGACCCGCATTTGAAACACTGGATGGATACATCATTATGCGGAACTTGGGCGGCTGCCTTTTCCGCATCGAACGCCACAGTCTGGTGCTCCTCGACAGATATGACGCCTTCCGGACATATCCCGATGCAGAACCCCATGCCGTCACAAAGTTCCTCGGATATAACTTTTGCCTTACCGTCGACGATCCGGATCGTGCCCTCCGCGCATGGGGAAATGCATTTTCCGCATCCGGTACATTTTTCCTCATCAATCACAACTATCATGCGTTTAATCATGGCAATTCCTCGATATCTTCAAATGATTCATTTTTATAGTGAATATATTACAACTCTGCTATCGAAACCCTGTAATAATTAGCTATATCTACAACTGCTTTGCTCCCGAACAACGTTTTCCCAGAATTTCAAAGCATTTCTCGGACATTTTTCTACACAATTCAAACATTTTATACAGTCGAAATTGCTAACTTCTCCGGATTGTTTGAACGATCCCGGATCTATATTAACAGGGCACACTTTTTCGCACAGTCCACATTCAATACACTCATCAGAGACCTGCAAACTATATTTTTCCGCCCCAATAATCCTTGTAATGTTCCCATCGGACAAAAAGCACACCATATCCGGGGATTGTAAAATATTCCTAATATTATTGCGATAATGCTTGTTACTATGCACATCATCACAAGTACAAAACCTATTTTATTCAGGTCCCCATTCGCTTGAATTAGTCGATGGAACATAAAAGCCACCATTCCACAAAATATTACACTTCTGAAGGCTAAATTTTTTAAAAACAATGGAATAGGCGTATTCATACTAACAACTTTAAGTATTCGCTCTAAGAATGACCCGCGAGGGCAAAACCATCCGCACCAATATCGCCCCTTAAATACAGATAATGTTAAAAAACCATCATCATAGCTAACACGACATAACCCATATAATGCCGCCAAATTCCAACAAAAATGATTAGTGGAAGTAACCACCACATTACCATCTGTATACTTTCTCTTGGTACGTAAAACTCTCAAAAACAGTGGCGGTAGCCACGATTCTGAAATTGCTTTTTCATCGACAGTATAAGCACTGCGGAGCAGGTCATGTGTGTTTTTTATCGTCATGTTCTTGCTCCTGGATTAGCACATATACTGCGGTTTTCAGGGTTCTTGTGAGTCATGCGTAAATCTTTCAATTCTTTACTGCTACAGTACTATGTGTTGCGAGTATATAACGTTATGGTGCGGAAACCGTCCATAAATTGTACGAGAAGTACGAAAACCGATATGGTGGTATGCAAATGATGAGTCTTTTTAATTTCTTCCGGTCGGTTGAAAAACATGATGCCAATCTTTGCAAACACTGGTACTATCAGAGTGGTGGAATCGGTGGAATCGGTGTTAACCTGCGGCTAAAAGTTTCATTTTCCACTGATTAATATAGACTACACATATTGACGGTGTAAATTACCTTTGAGATAGATAGTGCCCTATTCTGGCAGTTGTGACCATATAAGACGACCCGGTGTAACCATAAAATAATAAAAAGTCTCAAAAAGGTTCTTTAACCGAACTCCTTCTTCGTCTCTCCACATTTTACACACTTGTACACAGTATACTTCTTGTGTTCTTTCAAGAGTTCAAACTCGTGGTCACATTCAAGTACTGGCTCTGGCTCGGGCTTCTTTGCCCTCGCGGTTGTTTTCGTTCCTGCCAGCAACTCTGCCAACTTGCCGATTCGCAGATCAGAATCATTCTGCTGCTCACGAGACTTGTTCAGGCGCCGGTACGAATCGCACAACAACAGGAACCGCTGGGTATCAATAACCGCGATCAATTCATCGATGGCATCAGGATCAAACTCCAGTTCAACCGACATCTCCAGCTTCAGTTCCAGTTCCGCACCTGGTCCCTGTTCATCACAGATGGCAACAACGCAATCGCCGTTTCTGACCAGTTTACCACTCACGTTATTACCGCAATCGACAGAAAGAGACACTCCGGTCGAAAACGAGTCTGTATCCCATTTTTCACATTCTAAAAATTCTTTCAACTCATTTAAGATCTCAACGGTGGAATAATCAAGAATCAGCTCCGTAAAATCATTTGCAATGCTAATTGAACCGGTGTCAGAGTCATGGCGTGTATTCGTAATCTCGAACTCATCAACCGATTCCTTCTGATCCCGACGATGTTTGAGATCAACATACACCGGAGGGAGATTGTATATATCGCAATCACTCGAATAGCATATATCGCAATCAAACGCAGCTTTTGGCTCGCATCCGGTGCAGAACGCATCGTGAGGCTCATATTCGTCCGAGATACCACAAATACTTTCGACAGGGTCATAATTCTCGCAGATATGACAGCATCCGTGGATTATCCAGTATTCTGACTCGAGCGCCTGATCAATTTTAAAATGCGCGAGAACGTACTCGGCTTCGGCAGATATGGGGTCAGACCTACCTGAAGCATCCTTATGTTCTTCTGCGATTGCTTTCAGGCGTGGCACGATCTCAAGATTATGCTGATCATAGAAAGAGCCACACAGAAACTCCATATCTATCAAATATTCACCATCCTCTGATCTATCAAGAAGTTCTACCATAAAGTCAAACGACCGCTGGTCTTGTATCTGTGCGAGTGTGCCGATTGCATAGGTCGTGTCGATTTCACGTCCGTATTTATCGAGTTCCGGGTTGTCCAGACGGTTATTGATCATATCGATCAATGGCTGAACAGCCGGGGCGCCGATCTTTATCAGTGCCTTTGATGCATCTTCGCACAGATCATCCATGTCGGACTCGATCGCATCGACCAATTTGGGGATCGCTGCCGGGCTTCCGATACTGCCAAGCACATCTGCTGCGATGGTGCATCTGTGTGAGTCTACCTTATGTAGATACTCAGCCAGAGGTTCAACAACCACCTCGCCAAGTTCTATCAGGCGTTCTTTTACAGAAGAACTTCTTTTCTTGAGATTCATGTCCGATTCCGGATCAAAATACCTGTCGAGCTCGTACTGTCGTTCATCGATCTCATCACAGAGATCCTCCAGCGCACAGAGTGCTTCGTCCAGCGCCTCATCATGTATTTCAGTGGTCTGCATAAGTCCCTCATTCTCCGTTCGTATTTTTCCAATTCGCGTATCCTTTGCCATCTGCGGTCCTCACGATTGTGAGTCAAAGAACCCAAGCTATGGACCCACCCCCGGTCAGGGTTGAGCCCCAAGGCGGTGCTTCCGGGTACTTGCTGCATCGATGACCTGATGCTCTGACCTGATCACCGCAACATGGTTTATATGTTAGGGTGCGTGAGTTAATATATCATGGGGTTGGTTTCAGGCAGCCCCTTATCAACCCAGAATCCCAGTGCTACGAAATCATGCGTGAAATCTGATTCACGCAGTGCGACCCACACGTGGAGCACATCGGTTTTCCGCACACAGGACATGATTCGGTGTGACCGATCACATCAAGGCACCTACCCTTCTGCATCGCGTACTGATGCACCGGGCATTTCAGCGGGGCGACTTCAGAGAAGTCTTCCCCGGTCTCTTCCTTCCATGCAACGCAGACATCCGGAAACGTTCCAAACGGCATCGCGACCGAGTTCTTCTACATGTTTTTTTGTTGCTTCATCCATAATATTCGACCTGCCGATATGAAAAGAATATATGGCGAGCCATCCGTCGTATCACTCCAATCCTTCCGGGTTCTTAAAACTCCAAAAAATAAGAAAAGGGGTCGCCTACCCCCTTCTTCTCATCAGAACGGAGAGAGTGACAAGCGCCGCAACCAGAAACGTTGCCCCGAATCCGGGGGCGTTTGCTGCACCTGCTTCACTCTCTGCCGCTCTTGTTGTTCCAGTCGCCTCCTTAGTCCCGCCAGCCCCTACAGCCTCTGCAAGCTCTGCTTCAGCTCGTAGACTCCTGTCTTCCGACTTAATCGCAACCGCGGTCTCCTTGAGCGGTCCCCATCCGTACCACTGTTCCTGATCCGCGTTTGTATGAAACGCGCTCTGGAAACAACGCATCCGGTACTTCATCCACATGACCCAGAGATCCTCTTCGATCGATGTCGACTGATCGTAGAACCTGAGAACATCAGGATATGGGTAGGACGGGAGTTCATCGATGTAATCAGGCTTTGGGAGTATACCGTCGCGGTGTAGTGCTGCCACAATCTCGACCGACTCCGCGTAGACCCGGTCAGCTTCTCGGAGCATCTGGTCACCCTCTTCAAGAGAGATTCTTGCGAACTCCTCTGAGTGGCAATCGCCACATACTGTGATCATCTCCTCCCGGGACGCGTTCCACTCGTCCATCGTGAGCCTTGCAAGCTTTGCAGGACCGATGAGATCGAACCTTGCCGTCGCATTCCCGTCCGCATCGAGCACACCGTACGACTTCAGGACCGTTGCCCGATCATCAGCCCATTCCTCGTTGGGCTCCTCGACCCTGACGCCAAGGAATCCCCAACTCGTGATAACGTTGTGGTCTCCATCTGGCATGTGACACATCTGGCACGTGGGACCAGTGTAACTCGCTTTCGCCTCGGAGAGGGGCGCACTCCAGTCCCAGTCGTCGCCCTCTGTCAGGTAGATCACACCGTGCTTCGAGGTCGAGTACATCTCCCATTGGGCGTGGTCGAAGCCCTGATGGCATGTCATACATGCTTCGGGCCTTCTCGCCTCTTCTACAGAGAAACTGTGCCTCGTATGACAGTTGTCACAGCCTACCACGCCGTAGTGGTACTCATCCCATCCAGTCTCATCCTTCGCTCCCATCTTGTGGCAGCCTCCGCAGCCCTTCTGACCCTCCATCAGCTCTTTTGGCTGGTCTTTCGTCGTCGGCATCACCTGAAACGCAGTCCACGCGAGGCTGTGCTTTCCGCCCATGTACTGGGAATCCTGCTCCGCATGGCACGCACCGCACGTTTCGTGTGTCGGCATCTTTACCAGATTCACGTTATCAGCCGAGTTGTGTGCGGATCCATGGCATCTTGCGCAATCGAAATCATCACCCATCGCACCGCTCTTGAAATCCTCGACAATCTTAGGGGTGATTTCGCTGTGGCAGTCTATACAGTCTGATGCTGCTGCAAATCCCGTACAAGTAAGGATCAGGAGCGTCAGAAGCACCAGTGGCGTCATAGCCACCGATGCAAAGTGTTGTCTCATCTTTTTAGCCTCCATAATCTCATTAATCCGTTAATCTATCGATCGCTTGATCCATTGATCCGGATCACCTCTTCTGTTCGAGCACGCTCACGTCGGGGTTCTCCTCGCCGAACTTCCTGACAAGTTCCGCCAGCACCTCGCCCCTGTCCTTTCCCTCGTGCTCAAGCCTCTTTATCAACTGATATGCTGCGAAGAGCGGCGATGGGCTGATCTCTGACGCGAAGTTGCCGACGCCCTGATTCCAGACAAGGAGTGTGAATAGTTCGTCAAGTTCGGAAACAGTAACTCCTGCGTAGTATGCCTTCACAAGTTCCCGCGTCGCCTGACGAAGGCGACCTGCGCCAACACCATTTGCGAGCGAGAGCAGGTACAGGCTCTTCCTTCTTCCAGACGAGCTGCCAGAACTGCGACACAATCTTGCCGAGTGTTTTGTCGGTTTTACCGATATTGGCAAGTGCTGCCGGATGCAGCGGCATTGTCATGCTGCCGGATGCTTCTTTCACCTCTTTCCGGTAAAAATACGCCCGGTATTCGTTATCCGAGATCTTCTCTGCGAGATGCTCAAAGCCGAGGTCTTCCAGAGTGGAATAGAGCGGAATCGGCTCGAAACTCTGGATCACGCAGATGCCATCACCTTCGGCAACTTTTTTGGCTTTCGCAAGGACTGCTGACAGGAAGTTTCCTGCAAGTCCCCTGCCGTCCAGCACTTCATACGATTCCTTGTTGTCCTTCCATTCGTTCTCCATGAATTGCTACCTCCGACGATTGCGTAAACCTTTAATAGCCTACAGTCATAGTGATCTGTATTGCGAGTATATAACATTATGGTGCGGAAATCGTCCATAAATCTTGACAAAAGTACGAAAATCGATATGGTGATACCCCAATGATTGACGAAAGAGACCTGTTGATAATAGACATACTTCGTGAGAACGCACGCACACCACACACCGAGATTGCTGCTCGACTCGATGTTGCCGAATCCACGATACGAAACCGTGTGCGTGCGCTCGAGGAAGGTGGGGTCATCAAACAGTACACGGTCGTAACCGATCCGTCAAAGCTCGGGTATAACTCAGTCGCGCTCGTCGGAGTCGACGTTGAACCAGCGCACCTCCTCGATGTTGCATTGCGTTTGAGCGAGTTTTCAGAGGTTAAATTCGTTGCGACCTCGGCAGGAGATCACATGATCATGACCGAAGTGTGGCTTACGGATGGGGGGGCACTCAGGACATTTATTGCGGAGAAGGTCAGGAAACTGGACGGCGTGCAGAGCGTGTCGCCGACTGTGATCATGGATAACTGGAAGGTGTGCAGCGGGTATATGCTGCCGTGAATTTGAGCTCAATGAGACTGCAAATCCTGTACGAAGGAAACTTCGGGGAACGGGTGGTGCGAAACTTTGTAAACAATTTTCTGATTCTGCAAATCATGCGATCCGCTTGCGCCCCGCAGCCTCTCGCGCTTAATCCAGGCACATGACTTTCATGGGGTGGTGAGGTTTAAATACAAGCGATACACATATTGGTTGGAAAGTCATGATTTAAAAAATCCGAGATGCATGGGGTTTACCCTCTCGGGTGTCATGACATATACATCGATGAGTGCCGAGGAGGGGCGCTTCTATAAGTACCCAGAAGAAAAGGAGGTGAAAAGAAGATGTTGTTCATAACATGCGTAAACGTCAATTCGGGCATGGTGAAAAGCGCAAAAGAATTCGGTGACCGGATGCTCAATGAGCCGCCAAAAGGCGTCAAGTTCTTAAAAGCGTATCACACGCTGGGCAGGTATGATGCTGTATGGATTTACGAGGCAGATGATCCGGCTGTGATAGAAGATTTCCTCCATCAGAGTAGGGATGTCGCAACAACGGAAACCTGGGTTGCATTTGAGAGAAAGATGTAAATAGAGGATTGTTTTTCAATTTCTCTATTTTTCATTTTTAAAAAACATGTTGTCCTTCAGAATATGTGTGGTGGTAAGGGCTATGGAGGCACCATCAGAAAGTTCTTATTAAAAACCGGTTCGATGGTTGGGCAGGTTGAGAAAGTACATGAGGTCCGGCCACAACATGATTGCGGGATCAAGATTACAGCACCAAACCCGTCACCGATAGACATTTGTGTGTCGTAATTAAAGCATCGGTTAGCGATCTGTTCATCATAACCGCATATTTCACGGACGCGATTAAAAGATGCAGGATACTATGGAAAAAGAAATAAAAATATGGTATGATAAAGAAGGCGATTACCTTGAAGTTATCTTTGACCGGAAAGCCGGGTACTTCAAGGAGACCGAGAACGACGCAGTGATGAAAAAAGTCGATGAAAGTGGAAGTATTATCGGGTTTTCCATCCTGAAGGTGAGTGCACTCAAAGGACAAAAACCACTTTCGGTCGGTCTCGCAGGTCAAATCGCCTGACATGCTGGCATTGCGTCTTCAACACTTCACAAGCCAATGAAATTACTGGTCATGTACGGAGGAAACTTCGGGGAACGAGTGATACGAAACCTTGTAAACGACTCCGAATTCTGCAAATCGTGTGACCCGCTCTGCACGCACTGTAAATATGAGCGGTATTGCTACGCCGAAAGTATCATCGGTACGATCAGATTCCCTGCACCAGAGACGCTTCCGGATTTCATCGACGATCCTGCCCCCTATATCCCGGCGCTGCCATCTGCAGACATCATGATCGCAACAGAGATTCATCCCGACATACTGATGGAACTGCCCTCGCGGCTGAATGACGCCGGAATCAAAGGCTTGATCGTTCCGGTCGAGCAGTCAAGAGAAGCCTCTTCAGGGCTTGCGAAACAGGTTGGAGCGAGGTGCAGCGCAGCGGGAATCGAATCCGCATTCCCAAAGCCGTTCTGCTCGCTTAACCGGGAAGAAGGTATCATCGGAAGATTTGTTTCCGAGTTTGGGATTGGAATTCCGGCTGTCGAGATCAGTGTTGCGAACGGGGTCATTTCAGCAGTCACGGTCAAGCAGAGCGCGCCTTGTGGATCGACATGGTTTGTTGCAAAGAAACTGATCGGAACGTCTGCGCACTCACAGCAGGATATTCGCGATATCGTTGCTGAGGCGCACCACTCATACCCCTGCACCGCTGACATGACTGTTGACAGGGAACTCGGGGATACGATCCTGCACCGGGCAGGGTACCTGATCAGAAGTGCGGTTGAGGATGCGCTCTCACTATGAGTGTGGCTGAAATACATCATTCTTCGGAGGAAACTGCCAGCAAGTCCCCCTGCCATCCAGCACTTCGGATGATTCCTTTTTATCAGTCGATTCTTCGGTCATGAGTTACCGCCTGAACGTATAAACCTTTAACTGGTTTACCGTTATAGTGATGTGTATTGCGAAATGTATAACATTATGGTGCGGAAATCGTCCATAATGTTTAAGAGAAATATGAAAGTCAGTATGGTGACATAGATAATGATCGACGAAAAAGACAGGTTGATACTGGAGATACTTCGTGATAATGCTCGCACACCGCTTACTGAAATTGCCGAAAAACTCGGCGTCAGCGAATCCACGATACGAAAGCGCGTAAAATTGCTTGAGGATGGGGACGTTATAAAGCGCTACACCGTGGTTGTCGATCCCGCGAAACTTGGATATAACTCAGTCTCGTTCGTCGGTCTCGATGTTGAGCCCACGCATTTTCTCGATGTTGCGATCAAAATGACAGAGTTTTCCGAAGTGAAATTCGTTGCAACGTCGACCGGGGATCACATGATCATGACTGAGATCTGGCTTAAGGACGGGAGAGAACTCGGAAAGTTCATCGCGGAGAAGATCGGGCGGCTGGAGGGTGTGCAGAGGGTCTGCCCGGCTGTAATTATGGAGAAGTTAAAAGACAGTTGTGGATGATAAAAACCCCAGATTCGCCTTGCGAAGCGTCCACACTCATCCGATAACCGCGTCTCTCTCAGCGAGATCTGCACGGCTGTTCTCGCCCTGCATCACCACTTTTGAACATATCTATTTTTGAGTCCTTTGACGCTAATGATCGTTGAAATCATCGTTCCTGCATCTCTGCCGCATCCACGACCTTCTCTGCAAGCTCTGCGCATGCAGCAAGATCATCTGTGCTCGGCACAAATTTGACAGATAGGGGATCGACAACCGTAACACCGGTCTTCTCAAGTTCGCCCGCAATCGCTTTGACCGCACCTCCTGCCCAGCCGTATGATCCGAAAGCGGAACCGACCTTGCCCTTTGGACGAAGTCCTCTGAGATACGTCAGGAATCCCCCGACGCTTGGAAACATCCCGTTGTTGATTGTGGGTGAGCCAACAAGTATGATCTTAGCCTCCAGAATCTCGCGTATAATCTCGCTCCATTCCGATTTCCCGAGGTGGTACACCTTGACCTCAAACCCGGCATCGATTATGCCCTGTGCAATTGCAGATACCATCTTCTCGGTGCTGCCCCACATCGTGTCGTAGACCACGATCGTGGTATCGTTTGACTTTCCCGAACTCCAGCCGCGATACGCGTCAAGGATGTCACCGACGCCGGAATTACGCCAGATCATGCCATGGCTCGGAGCAATCATGTCGATCTCGATTCCCATTCCACCGATCTTCTGCAGGGTCTTTGTGATAAGCGGCGAGAATGGCATCAGGATGTTGGCATAGTATGTGGCGGCAGCTTCAAGTATCTCGGAATCCTCGTCTGCGTACCGCTTGCTGCTCGCGATGTGCTGCCCGAACGCGTCGTTCGATAGGAGGAGGTGATCCTCGGGGATATACGTTACCATGTTGTCGGGCCAGTGGAGCATCGGGGTCTCGATAAACGAGAGCGTCTTTCCCCCGAGTGAGATCGTATCTCCGGTCTTTACGGTTTGTATCTCCCAGCCGTCGCAGTCATAGTACATCGGCAGTTCTTCCGCGCCTTTCCTGGTTGCAACAACAGTCGCATCAGGGACAACCTCCATCACGCGGGAAAGTGATCCCGTGTGATCCGGCTCGACATGGTTCACGATCACATAATCGATGTCCCCCGGGTCTGTTATCGCGTCTATACGACTTTGCAGTTCATCAAAGAATCCGGCTTTCACGGTATCGACAAGCGCAGTTTTTGAGTCTTTGACGATGTATGCGTTATACGTCGTACCCCGTGGTGTGGCATATCCGTGAAAATCCCGCAGGTTCCAGTCGATCGCACCAACCCAGTACACGCCGTCTTTTATCTCTACTTTGTTCATGTTACTATTCCTCCAGTCCATCTTCATCTCCGATATAAACCGTGGCTTTATCCGGCGTCTTCCCACCTTTCACCCGATGGTAGTACGCATAAGTCATCGGCTCGCCCTCTTTAAGAATATCTGCATCAACAACCTCGCCAATGAAGAGGATGTGCGTTCCCACATCCACCTCCTGCGCAACCGCAACCTCGATATAAGCAAGAGTGTGATCGAGCACGACAGGTGCACCAGTGGTGCCTGTTTTATACCTGACAATCTCGAACTTATCGATATCCCTGCCTGATCTGAAACCGAACCTGCCAATTACTTCCATCGGCGCGTCCGTCCCGAGAACGGATGCCGTAAAGACACGACTCTTTCGTATGTATTCGCAGGTCAGATTCTCCTTATTTATGGCAACAGCAATCGTGGGCGGTCTGGATGCCACCTGCATCACCGTATTTACGATTTGACCGTTGATGGCTTCGCCATCTGTCGATGTGACCGCATAGAGCCCGTAGCTGAGCAGATGCAGTGCTTTTCGGTTCATTTTCTTCTCCACTATCAACTCATAGAGCGTCCGCGCTCATCCGGATCATCTTTCTCACCTCAGCACCAAGCGCTGGCGGCAGTCCCTTGATATCCACATTCAAAAATCCGCGAACAATCGCCCCGGCAGCCTCGTCTTCAGAGAGGCCTCTTGCGGTCAGGTACGCGATCTCCTCTTCCGAGATCCGCCCGACCGCTGCTTCGTGCGAGAGTTCTGCGTCCTCTACAGTCGCCTCAAGTTCGGGAATCGAATGGATCCGCGCCGTATTAGAGAGCATGAGTCCAATGCACTCGAGATGCCCTTTCACGCCTGCTGCCGAGCCCACGATCTCACCTCTTGCGGTAACGTCGGCCTGATCGGTCGCAATCGATCTGGATATCAGTTCTGCGCGGCTGTTCTCGCCTTCCAGCACCACTTTTGAACCAATGTCAATCTTTGAATCCTGTGATGCGTGGATAACAGTCTGAGTCATCGTTCGTGCATTCTTGCCGCAGTATGTGACCGGATACATCTGCACGTCCTTAACAGGTTTCATCAAGATGTAGTTGTTGACGTAAGTGCCGTCTTCCTCGACGATGATGCCGCTTCTCGGCCGCACCACAACTTCAGGCGCCCAGTTGTGAATCATCGTGTATGTGAGCGTTGCGCCCTTCTTCACATAGAACTCGGATACGCCGAGATGCATTGCAGAGCGCACATCCTTTGCTGTCGAGCAGCCCGTTATGATGTGGAGTTCTGCGCCTTCCTCGACGATCACGATGTTGTGCACGTTCTGCGAAAGCCGCTCCTTTCCGATGAATAGGCACGCTTGTAGAGGGAATATGGATTTAACACCGGGGGCTGCCCTCACAAAGTATCCGCCGGTCTGTTTCTCTGCCACCTCTTTTGTGTAGATGTCCTTATCAGGTGCGACCGCACGCCAGAAGTAATCTGAGAGCCAGGAGTATTTTTCAAGCGCCTCGCTACTGTCCAGAACCTCAATTCCTTCCTGCACGGTAGTTGAGCAGAGAACAGAGTGGTCAAGTTGCAGGAACGACCCGGATCGCTCTTCACCGGCTGGATCATACCCGACTCCGAGAAGAGCGTTTTTGTATTCGTCTTCTATCTCGGATCGGTCTTCCTGACTGAGTTCCTCTGCATCCATCGTGTAATCTTCCGGTTTCACTGTATCTGGAACGTCTAATACTCTTTTATGCATTTTTCATAGCCTCCTTCTGATATATGCCACTTTTCCTTTCGAACGGGTGAAACTAAGTTAGATATTAGATGGGATACTTTCATTCAAATAACCTCCGATATCCATTTTTTAAGCGTGTTGATCTCATCATCTGCTTCAATAAGTTCGTTTAGAAAGCTATGAACGTTTTCTCTCTTATTGATATGTAGAATCTTGTGCATATCTTCCGGGTATCTTGGAAGACCAAAACTCTTTTGGAGCGATTTGGTTCTGCAGGGCTCTTGAATAGAGCCGATCTTCAGGGCATGGAGAGATCTGTATCAACCGTTTACTGCCATCATCTTTTCGTGCCAGTAATTTAATTGTGCTTCTGCTATCTTTTTCAATATAGTTCCTCAAATCCGATGGTTGACCGCTGTAAGGAGGTTTATCGACAATATAAATCGCCGCCTGATGTTTCTCCGAGATTTCAAGGACTTTTCCTTTACAGGATCCAATTTTTATCTGTTTTCTGGGAAACCCTGTGTCCGCTACAATATCTTTAGCAGAATAACCCTCAACAACGATCATTGTTTCAGTCCTCTTCGATGAAAGAGTCCGGATTGAAGAATGGATCATAGCCCCCCTCCGTCAACTCAGACAACTGCGCATCGGTTATGCATTTGACTTTTGTTTGATAGTCCTCGAAGTATGTTATGAAAACCGCAACCTTGCCCTTACGTGCTTTTTCGAGAATTGAGCGAAGGAGGTGCAAGTTATGCGTCGCTATGAAGTACTGATTTGTCTCATCGAATGCGATTCTTTCACCGAGATGCTTTGTGTGGTGGGGGGACAGATTGGATTCGGGTTCTTCGAAAATTAATACAGACTTCTTGTTAGAGCCGATTGCTGTGAGATAGAAGATGATTCTCTGAAGAGTATCTGATGTTAGAGAGTAGGGGTAGGATATGAGAACATCTTCCCGTATCTTTAAGATGTCGATCTTATTTTCCTGGGGTTTTAAAACAATTCTGAGCCCATAAGGTTTGAATATACTTGCCGCTGTCTTCTTCAAGTCCTTGTGGGCCATGATAACTGAAAGCAAATTAGCTCCAAAAGGGGGTAGAAGAGAATCCGACACGTTTTCCGGAAAATCTCTTCTTACGGCAAATCTGTAAAACTTGATCGAAGGTAAATCTCCCGAGTATCCCGCGCCACCCTGACCATCATAGTCGTAATCAAAGTGAAACGGTCTCATGTCGTTCTTGTGGTACTTTCCCTTGAAACGTCCTTGTTCGAAACACATCTCAAAGATCCCTTTATCTGCCCTTATTGTTATTCCATCATCCAGATCTTCATCGTAGAACAGATTGCTCATACGCTCAAATCTGATAAGGTCACCAAGTTTTATTTGAGGGTTAAATGATAAAATTCCAAGTGCTTCCAGAATATTTGACTTGCCCGTGTTTGGACCCCCAATGAAGAGGTTTATCTTTTTGCAGCCGAGTTCCAGATTTTTTATCGACTTGAAGTTCCCGATCTCCAGATTTTTTATCATTCAAACACCCTCACACATACATCCTCTTTTCTCACTTCTTCTCTTAACCGTTCCCTTCCTGCCAGAAAGTCATCCGGCAACTCCTTCTCATTGTCATCGCTCAGAATAGCCGGATGCTGCCTGTGTGATACAAGAGATTACCTTGTCCCCATCGCAACCGGATCCACGACATCTGGCACTCTTTTATGCATTTCTCATAACCCCCTTCCAATATCTGCCTTATGCGCTCTTATTCAATTTGATTTTGCCATGGCGCATCATCAGATGCACTATGGATTTTCTACGCTGAATCACCACAATTGTAAACGATGTGTTGAGCCTTTCCAATTAGTGTAGTTCCACAATGTTCGCACCGGTATGTGAAAGCCGCGACTCTCGTCCTTGCAGGAGAGCATTTTATTGACTTCTGCGATTTCGACATCTCTGATGTTGTCTTTCTCTGCAAGGTGGAATGCCCCCCAATTGTGATTGTTCTCGATAAATGTGCCGGACGGTGAGAGAGGTATCAGTAAGGATGCAGAGGAGAAATGTGATGAGGCATATTTCGGGTGAGGGGATAATCGAGGTACAACAGTTGAATGTAGGGTTAGGTTGGTGATAAATATGGTGTGGAATGGGGTGCGTGGGTTATAGTGTATATACCACACGAGAAAGACATGACCCGGCTCTGCCGTGAAGTTTGATTCGATCTTCCCGGAACCGAGAGCACTGATCCCGTCCTGATGTATGAGTTGATCGATATGCTGACGAGAATTACGCGTTACGCCAACCACCCGTATGTAATCGCCCATCCCCTCTATAAGATTCACAACGACAGGCTCCGACCATCTGGAACCCTGTACAACATCGCCATTTTTGATTTTCATGCCCATTCTCCACGTTTGGTGTGAATGAATGCCCGAACTTCAGTTTTGGTTGGGTATATTGTCTCCTTGTGGGAATCATGCCCCGCTTAAAGCTGAGATTGTTGACAGGAAAATATTCGAGTTTAGAGAAGTATAAACTTCGTGACTTATAGACTCACGATATCTGACACTCCTTTATGCATTTCTCGTAGCCCCCCTCCGATACCTGCCTGATGATCTGATCCGGCTTTCCCGAGCACCCGATCCTGCCGCCGAGCATCACGTGCGCCCAGTCCACGCCCACATAGTCGGTGATCGTTGCAAGGTGTGTGATGATAAGCCCGGATGCGGTCCGTCTGCTTGGAAGCTCCTGCCTGTGCAGGAGTTTTCCGATCATCCCGCCGATAAGTTCCATGTTCTCGATATCAACGCCAGAATCGGGCTCATCCAGCATCACAAAATCCGGATCCTGCGCCATCAGTTGCAGTATCTCAGACCGTTTGATCTCGCCTCCCGAGAACCCGGCGTTCACGTCCCGCTCCAGGAATTCCTCTGTGAAATGCATTTTCTTAGCAAGAACGCGGGTCTCATCAGTGATCTCACCGGATTTATCTCCGCGGCAGAGGTTTACCATCTCCCCAAGCCTGATGCCGCGTATAACCGGCGGGTTCTGAAACGCAATCCCTATCCCGAGTTTCACGCGCTCAGCGGTTGTCAGGTTGGTGACATCCTCGCCATTGAAGACGATCCTGCCGCCGGTCACCCGGTATCTCGGAAACCCGAGTATACCAAGCAAGAGCGACGTCTTTCCGGATCCGTTCGGACCTAACAGGACATGACACTCCCCCTTCTCGATTATGAGATCGAGACCTTTGAGTACAGGTCGCCCATCAACCTCGAGGTTCAGGTTCTCTATTTCGAGCATCTTTGATCACTCCTTGATCTTCTCAAACGTTTTCTTGTGCTTGCAGACCGGACACTCATCCGGCGCCGCATCAGCAACGGTCACGTATCCACAGTTTGTACATCGATATTCAGCCATTACTTATACCTCCTTCAGTTATCTTTGTTAGAGCGTTTGTATGGTGGCATCCACGTAATGTCACGCACGTTTTGGAGTATGCCGTTGTTCCATATATTTCTTTTGTAGAGGTGACGGTCTGTGCAGTTGTGTGCTTTCGCCTCTCAAGTGTATTTGTGCATAAAAGCAACCACAACCTATATTTGAGCAAGCGCGAGAGATTACAAGCGTACATTACAAGGTGTGAACATGGCTAAACCCAAAAGTTCAAACGGAGCAAATCTTGGTTTTGGAGAGAAAAAGTCTGTTCAGGCGCATCGGTCTGCGAGAGGCAGGCACTGGGAGATGGTCAGTATATGAAAGGGCAGGCGATCCGGATAGGGGCAAGTGATGATGCGGGAGAGCGGGGCATGGGTTCGGGTGCGGAGTTCAAGGAAATGGAGCAGAAGAGAAGGGGTAAAGATACTAGTAGTTTGGGTATGATGTAGATGTCTGTTGATAATATTGTAGCAGTTGTGATGAATTTCTTAAACTCGTTTGGAAATTATTCCAACACTATAATTGCGATCGTTAACATAATTTTAGTTATCTTAATTTTTCTCCAATTAAGAGATTCAAGAAAGCCAATAATTACCACAAAAATAATTTCAGGAAATAAAGAAGTAACCGATAGATCAGACATTTTAGAATCTGGAAAGCTGTATATTGTAATAAATAATGAATCGAAAAATATTGCAAAATCATTGGAAATAAAATATCGATTTAATTTTGATAATAGTTCCAAAAAAGTCAAACAAGATATTTTAAGTCATCTAAACCCAGAAGAAGCTACAGAGATTCTATTAAAAACCAAATCGATAATAGCAAAATACCCAGATATTTTTGAAAAGATGGTGGAGGACAACCTCACCAAAACAATTCCGAAAAAGACCTTGAAAATTGATTTGATCATAACAGTCCGTTACAATCCAATTTTTACTAATTTATTCAAATATAAGATTGAAGACAATTATGTGATTGAATGGGGTTCTCTCGAGAGTTATCCCAATTTTGAAGATCATCCCGTCTTCAACTGTTGGAATAAGCGAAACGATGATTTTTACATATATAAAACAGGTAAAGCAATTCAAGAAGTCAAAATAACAAGAGAGCATTTTATTGACTTCTGCGATTTCGACATCTCTGAGGTTGTCTTTCTCTGCAAGGTAGAATGCCCCCCAATTGTGATTGTTCTCGAAAATGTGCCGGACGGTGAGAGAGGTATCAGTAAGGATGCAGAGGAGAAATGTGATGAGGCATATTTCGGGTGAGGGGATATCGAGGTACAACAGTTGAATGTAGGGCTAGGTTGGTGATAAATGTGGTGTGGAATGGGGTGCGTGGGTTATAGTGTATATACCATTAAAAATGCTGATAATGGTATATCTTGGTGATTAGTTTTGGATCCAAAAACAAAATTCAAAGAGACTGAAATTTAAAAGATTCCAGAGGATTGGAGTATTTCAATCCCCGAAATATCTGAGTTCAAGACTGAGGCGTTGATATGTGATGATTGGACCTTTAAACCTCTCGGAAAAATAGGGAGTGGAGTTGGGTTATGAATCCCAACCTCCTCTCGAAGAAGTTTCAATCCTTGATCGTCTCAAAAGAATCCTTGTGCTTGCAGACCGGACACTCCTCCGGCGCAGCATCAGCGTCGGCAACGTATCCACAGTTTGTACATCGATATTCAGCCATAAAATCTCACCTCCTTTTAGATTGTCTTCTTGCAGAAATACCAGTCCTTGCAGTCGTAGCCCTCACCAAGTCGCTTCTCTGCCTCTTCCTGCGTTGCAGGTGGCGGAACAATCGCCTGATCTCCTGGTCTCCAGTCGGCAGGCGTTGCGATCCCGTACTTGTCTGCCGCCTGCAGGGCATCAACGAGCCGCAGGATCTCGTCCATATTCCGTCCTGTCGAGAGCGGGTAGTAGATCATGGCGCGCAGGATCTGGTCGGAATCGATCACAAAGACGCACCGCACAGCAGCGGTCGCACTCTGTCCCGGATGGATCATGCCATATAGCGTCCCGACATTCATGTTAAGATCCGCAATCACCGGAAACGGGATCGCAACACCCATCTTCTCTTCGATGTTCCGCACCCACGCGATATGCGAGTGGACGCTGTCAACGCTAAGTCCGATCAGCTTAACGCCGCGCTTCTCAAGTTCAGGGTGCATCTTTGCAAAGCCCATGAACTCTGTTGTGCAGACCGGCGTGAAGTCTGCCGGATGCGAGAAGAGGAGGACCCACTCTCCCTTGTAGTCAGAGAGTTTCATCGGTCCGTGTGTTGTCACAGCCTCAAAATCAGGGGCGGTCTCGCCCAGGTGAAGCATCGGGCGTGCCTGTGCCTGTTCTGCTGTGGTTTCTTCTTCCATGTTATGTACCTCCTTTACAGTCTCTTGTCGATCACATTACCTTATTCTCTTATTTCCTTTCTGCAAATCCTAAAATATATCCGTTGCAGTCTTTGATATAAAATTCCTGCATTCCATACCATGCGGTTTCCAGTTCTTTTACTACTCCGGCTTTTGGTTTTAGTTCATGGTAGAGCGTATTTATATCCTCTACTTCGATGTAAAAGGACACGGAAGCGCCTATTGGCACACCTTTGAGTGGCGGCACGTCCTCTCCAATACTATCCGTTCTCTGAAACATCACACCTACACCATCACGACTCATCATGGCATAGATATGCTTATTTCTCCCGGTTAGTTCCTGCAGAACACCACTTTTATCTTCCGGTACTGCCACTTCCAGTTTAAACCCAAGCACATCGCGATAAAACGCAACTGTTTTCTCGATGTCCTGAACCGCAAAATTTGGCGCAAGTTTTTTTAGTTCCATACCGCCACCGTTCTATTTCAGTCTTTCAGTTGTTTCAGCGCATTCCGAAACATCGCAACACCAGGGGCACCTGACGTCATGAACACGACCTCGAGCGTCTCCACGATCTCCTCTTTTGTTGCTCCGTTGTTGATTGCGTTTCGCATCTGTGATTCCACACAGGGCTCACACCGCTGTGCTGCAACCGAGGCAAGCGCCATTAGCGTCTTCACCTTAACAGAGAGCGCACCGTCCTTCAGTATGCCTTCATCGCACTTTTGATACATCCTGAGGAAGGATGGATCGATCTCTCCAATCGTCTTCATGATCTCAGGGGTGAACCCGATCTTCTTGCTTATGTTCTCTACAATCTCTTTTCCCATTGTTGCACACCTCCTATTTTCTTCAAAGTCTCTTACAATCTCTCATCGACCCCGCCGCCGGTGTCGCATTCCGGAATGTAGCAGCTGACATCGATAAAATCACATATCTCGCCGCACGATGGACACTGTTCCGGCGGCACGTCCGCTTCCAGCGTATATCCGCAGTTTGAGCATTTCCAGCTGGTCATGTCAGTAACCCCTTCCTCTTCAGCAGCCAGCGAAGTTCTCTGCCTCGTGCTCGCCGCAGAACCAGCATGTTTCAGGGTTGTCGCCTTCGACAAACGTCATCTGCCCGCATGTGAGACATGCGAACTTGTTGTCGTGTACAACCGGTGTTCCAGGTGGCAGTACCGAAACAGTTCCGGAAACTTCCCAGAGCCCGTGCAGGTTGCAGCGCGAGATCGCCCGCAGTTTGACAGATCCCACGTTGTCAAGCCGGATCGTGAAGACGGTCTTTGGATCGGTGAGTTGCGGGGTTAAGTCTATTCGTGCCAGGAATACGTACTCGGCATACAGTTCGATCCACTGTATGTGATGTCCCGGCTCATTCGGATGCTTAAGCATCCCGCCAACCTCCACTTCGATGTCAAACGGCTCCCGTGCCGCAACCTTCACAGGAATGCTGATATGCGGCAGGTGCTTCTTCTCAAGCTCTGTCAGGTTCATCAGATTCGCTGCCCTGTTCACTCGCAGGAACTGCTCATCGATCACTTCTTCAACCATTTTGTACCTCCTTTGGTTTATTCAACAGGTTTGAAAAACTCCTTCCCGACACCACATGACGGACACTTCCAGTCATCTGGCAGGTTCTCGAACTCTGTTCCGGGTTCGATTCCGCTCGCAGGGTCGCCTCGTTCCGGGCGGTACAGGTATCCACACATCTTGCACTTGTAGTTCGTCATGAAACTAGCTCCATCGGAACGCCACAGCAGACGAGCTCTCCGCTTCCTGCCTCTATTACCTCAACAACGTTCCCACATATCTCACATTCGTAAACTTCCCCTTTATCTGTCATATTTACCTCCTGTTTAGTATTCTTCACACTTAATCTCGAAGTACTCTCTCGGATGATCACATGCCGGACACTTAACAGGCGGTTCCTTGCCCTCGTGCATGTATCCGCACTTCCTGCAGACCCAAGGAACCGTCGTATCCTTCGTAAAGACCGTACCTGCCTCGAACGTTACAAGCAGTTTCCTGTACCGCCCTTCGTGATGCGACTCTGCGACCGCTATCGATCGCAGCCTACTCGCAATCTCGTCCAGCCCTTCGCTTTCTGCAACATCTGCAAACGCAGGATACATCGTCGTAGTCTCGTAGTTCTCGCCAGCGATCGCTGCGGCGAGGTTCTCAGCAGTGGTTCCGAGCGTTAGCGGGGCTGCGGCTTCAACATTGATCTCATCCGGTTTTTCAGGAATATTTTGCCGCAGTTCATCGATCATCCTGAAGAGCCACTTCGCATGTTCACGTTCGTTCTCTGCTGTTGCAAGAAATATATCCGAGATCTGCTCAAAGCCCTCATTCTTTGCAACTTTCGCATAGAACGTGTACCGGTTCCGTGCCTGACTCTCGCCGATGAAGGCTTTTGTCAGGTTCTCAAGCGTCTTTTCCATGTTTTCTATCTCCATTCACGGTTGTCAGGATCAGAATAGCAGCACTTCATACCCATTCTCTATGTAGCGCCCGACACTCGGGTGCCCGCTCATCTCATTACACAGTTCCAGCCCCTGCTTCAGGGCAGACTCCTGTGACGCGGTCTGGTTCGAACATGCCTCACAGACACAGTCGATCAGACCGGAGTCCAGCACCCGCTTGTACAGGTTTGCGAAGGGCTTGTTCGCGTCTGTAAGCTCCGCAACCTGCGTGGTGGCAGTGCCTTCGATTACGACCTTAACCTTAAAGCCCTTTTCTTTCATGTCAAGAGCGTTTAAAAGGACGTGGGCAAAGCACATCGGGTCGCCGTTGAATGCGAAGAGTGCAACCTTTCTCCCTTCCATGACTCTAACTGCCTCCGGGCTTCATGCTATATACCTCGGTAACCGTAACAGTGACAAGGTTCTTCGGCGCTGGAAAACCCATTCCGGCAAGTTCTTCCTTTGCCGCCTCGAATGCAGGTCCGCTATCCGCAAGCGTTGCGGTTCCCTTGAGCTGGTACCCTGATGCGGTCTCTGCGTCCACGATATCGATTGCGACCCTCGGATTCTCCATTAAGTTCTTTCTGGTGTGTTCTGAGAAGATATCCGCAAACCGGATCGTCTGCTCATCAACTATCTTGAAGCTGCCCTTTGGCGAGACATTCGGCACGCCATCTTTTGATGCCGTGGCAACCGAGCCCCACTGTATCTTTTCAAGAACCTTCTTCACGTCATCTGTGATTTTATCCATGTTACTCACCTCCTAACTCTTCTCGGAAAGTGCTCTTGCGATACTCTCGCCAAGCTCCCTGGATTCCTGTCTTATCTTGCCGGTGATCGCACCTGATACCTGCAGCCCGGGTTCCACCACATCCATGCCCCAGCCCTTCATGGCATCGATGATGATCCCAACAGCTTTGGGTCGGGTCGCATAAGGTCCGAATGCCGTCCCGACTTTGCCAGACAGATCAAGGCTTCCAGCCTTCTCCAGCAGTTGTCCCACAAAGACGACCGGTTTCATCTCGTAAGTTGATGAGCCGATTGCAACGGCATCTGCCGAGTCCATGATCGCGAGTGCATCATTCACACTCGTTGTACTCCTGCCGTCCGGCACATCCTCGGTCAAATTGCCAAGCAGGAGCGCCTCGGTCTCAAGACCCTCAGACCTTGCTCCGTCATCTACTGCCGCTGCCATCTCGGCAGTATTACCAGTTCCAGACCCGTAGATTATTGCTAGTTTAGCCAATTACAACACCTCCTTTGTGTGTTTACAGGATGTTTAAGGAATCCGCCTGCGTCAGTGGTCAAACATCCTGAACGCGCGGGATATGTACGTTTTACGCGCGCTTCATCCCCCATGTGCAATATAACTTTAAAAACTTATCGTTCGGATATCGTCAATAATTGATGGATTTAAGACGATATTCGCAAAAACAGCCTACCAGTATCGATTACTATATGTAAATAAGCCACCAAAACGCTTATTACGGATCACATAATTGAGTACCAGCAAGGTGATCAAAATGGCTGAAGAACATAAACTTGCACATGATGCACCAACGCAGAGCGCGATTGGCGAGATAGAGGAACTCAAGATGGAGATCGTTGAGATGCTGAAGGACGCGGCGGTCGAGTTCCCTGTAGGGAATAAGAGCGAGCTTGCGAACCTCTTCCCGCCGGGAACTAAGATGGCATGCAGGGTCGGTGGCAAAGAGACGCATTTCGATGAACTCGCGGAGACGCTAACGCCTGATGATTTTCCACTCGAAGATGCACCGGCGGTTGCGTCAAAGATACTCTCCAGGTGTTCCCTCGTGTAGGGTGGGACCCCTCTTATTTTTTAGGTGCAAAGGAGACAAGAGGTGCGAGTACCATGACAGACTCAAAACCAAAACTCGTGATCGTCTATGGAACAGGGACGAATAATACCAGAGCTGTTGCAGAAGGAATAGAAGCGGGTGCACGGGACGAAGGCGTTGATACCGCTCTTCTGAATGTGGCAGATCTTCCAAAGGAAGAGATCGTTGCAGAGATCACAGGTGCACAGGGAGTCGCAATAGGCTCACCCACCTACAACCGAAAGCCGATTCCTGCGATAGTAACACTTGCAGAGATGCTGAAGGATGCCGATATGGGTGGGAAGGTCTGCGCAACCTTCGGAGCTTATGGGCACAGTGGAGAAGCTCCAAAGACGCTAAAAAGGGTTCTAAAACCCTGCAACATGGAGCAGATGGAGGTTCTGCGGATCCTCGGAAAACCATCGGGTCAGACACTGACTGAATGCCGGGAGTATGGTGCGGAGATCGCAAGAAATATGTTTGAGAAGTGATGTTGATCACATTCAACCAAGACGAGGTGACTAACGATGAAGTTTGATGAAATACTGAAAGGAAGAGAAGCTGAAGGTAAGGAGAAGCACGTCCCAACAATCGAGATTGGTAAGGGACGTGGAGAAGGAGATGTGGATGTTGTCCGGGTGGTTGTGGGTAAGGATGTGCCACACCCAAACACCGCGGAGCATCACATCGCATGGGTGGAACTGTATGGAGTAAAGAAGGACGGGCAGGTCGTTGATCTCGGCAGGACTGCTTTTGCTCCGGGATATACCAATCCAAACGTCAGGTTCCAGGTTCCTGCCCCCGAGTTCAAGGCTTTCTGTGCACTTGCTTACTGCAACATCCACGGCGTATGGGAGAACTGTATAGAACTGTAGAAGAACTATTTCATATGGAAGTGTAATCATGTTAAGCGAAACAATGATGGAACGCCTGAATGAACAGATCAACAACGAGATCTATTCAGCGTATCTGTATATGTCGATGTCTGCCTACAGCACGTGCACCGGGCTGAAAGGCTTTGCCAACTGGTTCATGGTCCAGTATCATGAGGAGATGTCACATGCGATGAAGATCTATGACTACCTCAATGATCAGGGCGGGCGGGTGTTGCTTGCTGCGATAAAGGAGCCACTAACCGAGTTTGAGTCGCCGCTTGATATGTTTGAGAAGACCCTCGCGCATGAGAGATTCATCACAGGCTGCATTAACGATCTCGTGGACCTTGCGATTGAGGAGAAGGATCATGCCACAAACATCTTTCTCCAGTGGTTCATAACCGAACAGATCGAGGAGGAGGGGAACGACAACGATATCATCGCCAGGTTAAAGATAGTCGGAGGGGACGGCAACGGACTCCTCATGCTTGACCGGGAACTCGCAGCACGGGTATTTACGCTGCAAGCGGCATCTGTTGCATGAAACTGAACTGTTCCATCGACGAGGTAAAGAGACTTACGACCCAGGAAGCTAAGGATCTCCTTGATAACGATGCATTAGGCGTATTCCAACTGCTGGACGTGAGACAGCCCCGTGAATACGAGTCAGGGCATATACCCGGAGCGAAATTAATCCCGCTTGGGGAACTTGAGTACCGGTACGGAGAACTTGACAAGGACCAGGGAATTATTTCGTACTGCCGCTCCGGGCACAGAAGCATGGCTGCAAGCATCCTCCTCTGCGGTCTCGGATTTGAGAATGTCTACAATCTCGACGGAGGGATCCGTAAATGGGATTACGAGGTCGTCAAGGGAACTACCAAAGATAAACTGATAACAGGGGGCGAGGAAACTTTTGACGTGCTGATAGTTGCGCTCATGCTCGAGAAGGGCGCACTCGAGTTCTACACAAAGGCGCAAAGGCTGGTCAAAGACGAGAAAGCGGCACATGTCTTCGAGAGACTTGTTACGATGGAAGATACACATCTGCAGAGACTGTATATGCGGTATAGTCAGTTGCTCTGGGATATGAAGTCGCTTCTCGGTGCTGCTGATGAGTTACCATCGCTCGACCAGTTAAAGGCGGAACTATCCACAGTCTACATGGAAGGTGGCAGGAGGATCCAGGAGGAACTGGTAAAGATTGAGGATCCGGAGTTTATGGATGACCTTGAAGCTCTCGAGATTGGTCTTGAGAAGGAGTATGCGGCTTATGACTTTTACACGAGGGTTGTAGATACAGTCGATGATCATAAAACCAAGAATCTGCTCCACGAACTTGCAGGAGAGGAGAAAGGGCATATCAACCTCTTGCTACAGGAGATAGAGGGACGCGATTGAGGGCGCTGACAAATGATCTTTGAACGAATAAAATCAGCTGGACTGGCTCACAACTCCTACCTTATCGGTTCGGACGGCGAGGCGGCCGTGGTAGACCCACGGAGGGACTGCGACGTTTACATCGAGTTAGCAGAGCGAGAAGAACTCCGGATCAAGTACATATTCGAGACCCATCGCAACGAAGATTACGTCATCGGATCGAGGGAGCTATCAAACCTCGTAGAAGCTGAGGTCTTCCACGGTCCGGGTCTCAACTGGGGTTATGGAAGCACGCTTCATGATGGTGAGGCATTCCGGATTGGAAGTCTAAAGATCGCCGCGCTGCACACGCCCGGGCATACGGATGAGAGCATGTCATACACTCTGGCAGACCTCTCTTCCGGCGAAGATGCTGCTATGGTTATGGTCTTCACAGGAGATGCGCTCTTCGTTGGAGACGTGGGCAGAACCGACTTCTATGGTCCGGATGAGGCAGAGAGACTGGCTGGAGCGCTATATGACAGCATCTTTAAAAAGATCCTTCCCCTTGGCGACGGAGTCATCCTCTGCCCGGCTCATGGTGCTGGCTCGGTCTGCGGTGGAAGTATCAGCGAGAGAGATTACAGCACGATAGGGATAGAGCGAGCCAGTAATCCCATGCTCCAGCTGAACCGGCAGGAGTTTATCAGTCATAAAACAGCCGAGCACCACGAACGACCCCCGTATTTCAGAGTTATGGAGCGATACAATCTTGAGGGACCGCCCCTCATGGGACGACTGCCAGTCCCACCGCCTCTGACGCCTGATGAGTTCAAGGATTCGATGGAACGAGAGGGGGCAATCGTTCTCGATGCCAGAACTCCGCCCTCCTTCGGAGGTGCTCATATCAGGGGCTCTTACAACATCTGGCTGGAGGGTCTCGCTGCGTATGGGGCTTTGGTCCTGCCCTATAACAAGCCGATTCTGCTGGTTCTTGAGTTGCGCGACCATCCGGACGTGGCAGTCCGATACCTTGTGCGGCTGGGCTACGAGAATATCAGAGGATACCTGAGAGGCGGGATTGAGGCATGGTATGATGCTGGAAATGCGGTTGATCAAATGGGGCTCTCGACAGTACACGAACTTAAACGACGGATCGATCGTGGGGATGATCTTCTGGTGCTCGATGTGCGGGATGAGGATGAGTGGGGCGAGGGGTATATAGGGGGTGCTATGCACATCTATATAGGACAGCTTGAAAGCCGGCTTTCCGAGGTGCCGCGAGACCGACCGATCACGATCGTCTGCAATGTCGGTCACCGTGCGAGTCTTGCTGCAAGCATTCTTTTACGAGCCGGATACACGAATGTCTGCTGTGACGTTCTCGGGAGCATGAAAGCCTGGAGCGTTAGTGGCTTCCCGATTGAGAGGGAATAGAGGGAATAAATATGAGAAATATGAAAAGCGTTGGTTGGGAGATTCGTTTCGGATTATCTTTAGTTCTATTGTCTTCACTACTTTATCTCCTCCATTATGCCATCTTCAGAGATTCCCATCACATCTTCATCTACATGCTAGGGCATATCGCATTTGTCCCGATCGAGGTCCTACTGGTTGCCCTGATACTACACCGGCTACTCGATATGCGGGAGAAACGTGCTATGCTAAACAAGCTAAATATGGTTATAGGGGCATTCTTTAGCGAAGTTGGAGATGATTTGTTAGCTTATTTCTCTGAATACGATATTAAATTGGATAAAATAAGAAAGGAACTTGTTATTACTGATAAATGGTCTGAGCAAGAATTTATGGATCTCAGCAAACGCCTCAAGAATTATGATTACAGGATCGATATCCAAATCGTAGATCTGGAATACTTACGCAACTTCCTCGTTGGACACAGGACTTTTCTACTGCGGTTATTAGAAAACCCAAATTTACTGGAGCATGAATCATTTACAGAGCTTCTTTGGGCGGTGTTTCATCTGACAGAGGAGTTGGCTAAGAGAGGTGACCTGAAACAGTTACCGGATACCGACTACAAACATCTATCCGGCGATATGGAAAGGGTTTATACCTTGCTGATCCACGAATGGCTGGATTACATGAGGCATCTGAAGGATAACTATCCTTATCTCTTCTCTCTCGCCATGAGAACAAACCCATTTGACCCGGATGCATCACCTATAGTAAGATGACGTATGGGGGATTACTATGAAATGGTCATACCAGATCGGCAGCATCCGCGGGATACCCATACGATTGCATCTGACATTTCTGTTGATACTGATCTTCTTCATCTATGAATTTGCAGTTCATGATATTAAAATCGTGGAATATGATATAATTATTGGTTTTGGTGGGATGGACTCCCCAGCAGCGGTCAAATATCTATTCAGTATAACCACAGCGGTTCTTTTCTTCTCAACATTACTATTTCACGAACTCAGCCACTCGATCGTGGCACAGGGCTATGGCATAAAGATAAAGAGTATAACACTCTTCATCATAGGCGGCGTGGCTCAGATGGAGGATATTCCAAAGGAGCCGCGGAAGGAAGGAAGGATCGCGGCAGCAGGTCCAGCCTTCAGCATGACCATAGGCATCCTTGCTTATGCTATCTACGACTCATTCGGCCCGGTAAACCCTGCCAGGGGCACATTTGAGAACGGTGCCCTTATAATGCTGGGCGTAATAGCATTCTACAACATAATACTCGGCATCTTCAATCTCATCCCTGCGTTTCCCATGGATGGAGGTCGGATATTTCGTGCCCTGCTTGCCACACGCATGCCTTATATCGACGCAACCAGAAGAGCGGTTGCGATGGGCAAGGGCATGGCATTTATGATGGGGATCTTTGGGTTACTGACGTTGGCTGTGGGTGGGCTGTGGTTTCTGCTCATAGCTTTCTTCATATACTATGGTGCAGCCGGTGAGGGAGAGACAACGGCCATCTCGGTCACTCTGGAGGGTTTGAAGGCAAGGGACTTGATGACCGGTCTTCCGGATGTGATCTATGTACCTCCGGACTGGACGCTTGACCAGTTGATCGATGTTATGTTCAAGACCAAGCATACGGGCTATCCGGTGCAGGAAAGCCATGATTCACCGGTGCTCGGGGTGATAACATTCTCGGATATCCACAGGATACCTGAACCTGATCGGGGCGTAATCAGGGTCAAAGACGTTATGACAAGCGAGGTGATCGCAATCGAAGCTGATGCAGACGCATTCGATGCGTTCAAGCTTATTGCACCGGGCAATGTGGGTCGTTTGATCATTATGGATCGCGGGCGGATGGTGGGCATCGTATCCAGAACCGATCTCATGCGGTCGATTCAGTTCAGAGGCGCGTACGAATGAGGGCTGGCTATGAGACGTATGATGTGGCATTGTCAGGGAAGAAGATGTGATAGTACGATTCTCCAGGGGGTTGCGGCATGACTGAGAGTTTGAAGAGTGTTGAACTCAAGGTCGCAGGGATGACCTGTGCGATGTGTGCCAAGACGATTGAGCATTCGCTTCTGGATCTCGATGGCACCACGGATGCAGAGGTCAATCTTGGAAACGAGACGGTCCGGGTGGAGTACGACCCTTCGCGATTGAAACTTGCCGATCTTGAAAAAGCAGTAACCGATGTGGGTTACAAGGTGGTGCATGATAGGGTCACCATCAAAGTCGGCGGGATGACCTGTGTGATGTGCGTCAGGACGATTGAGGACGCACTCAAGAGATTGGACGGAATCACAGGTGCCAGTGTCAATCTAAGTTCTGAAAAAGCATACATAACCTACAATCCGGATATGACGACGGTATCTGAGATGAAAAAAGCCATTTTGGATGCCGGATATCAGTACCTCGGAATCGAAGGGGAAGAAGAGGACCTGGAACAAATTGCGCGAGAGAAGGAACTGAAAGGAAAACGGAACAGGATCATCATCGGGTCTATCACAGGCGCCCTTCTGATGCTTATCGGGCGCGTTCCGATCCCTCCAGCCTACCTGATGATGGTAATATCAGTTCCGGTCTTTGTCTATCTGAGTTATCCGATATTTCTCGCTGCATATCGCGCCCTTAAGAACCGGAACCTCAATATGGACGTGATGTACTCGATGGGAATCGGTGTTGCATTCGTATCAAGTATTCTGGGCACTTTCAAGATCATACTCTCGAGTGAATTCTTGTTTTATGAGACCGCGATTCTTCTTGCCACATTTCTCACACTTGGCAGGTATCTGGAGACGAAAGCAAAAGGGAAAACATCGGAAGCGATAAAGAAACTGATGGGATTGCAGCCAAAGACCGCATCAGTCGTTCGGGACGAGAGCGAGATTACAATACCGATAGAGGACCTGGAGATAGATGACATCGTAGTCGTCAAACCCGGAGAGAAGATACCGGTGGACGGCTCTGTTATCGATGGCGAGAGTTACGTGGACGAGTCGATGATCACGGGGGAGCCCATTCCGGTTCTTAAGAAGAATGGGGATGCTGTTGTCGGCGGGACACTCAACAAAAACAGCGTGATCAGGTTCAGAGCCACAAAAATAGGGCGAGATACTGTGCTCTCCCGGATCATACGGCTCGTGGAGGAAGCCCAGGGGTCAAGACCGCCTGTACAGAGGATTGCTGACAGGGCAGTCAGTTATTTCATCCCGACGGTGCTTGTGATCGCAATTCTTTCCTTTACCTTCTGGTATGCAATTTCGGGCGAGACGATGCTCTTTGCGCTGACCACACTGATCACGATACTTGTCATTGCATGTCCCTGCGCTCTCGGGCTTGCAACACCCACTGCGGTCACGGTTGGCATCGGTCGCGGGGCAGAACTCGGCATCTTAATCAAGAACGGCGTTGCCCTTGAGGTATCCGAGAAACTGACAACGATCGTCTTTGACAAAACCGGAACACTTACCAGAGGAGAACCCGATGTTACGGACATAATCTGTACAAACGGTACCGGAACCAATCTCCGAGAACTCCTGAAAGTGGTAGCAAGCGTCGAAGCGAACTCGCAGCACCCCCTTGCAGAGGCGGTGGTGCGAAGAGCGCGGGAAGAAGGTATCGAGATCTTTGGGGAGGTGGGCGAGGGATTTGACACCTTCGAAGGAAAAGGCGTGGTAGCGAAGATAGATGGAGAGGAGGTTCTTGTAGGAAATAGAACGCTTTTTGACGAGAGAAATATTCCATACTCTGAAGATTCCGAGCAAAAAATACTCCAGCTTGAAAACGAAGGAAAGACCATGATAACAATTGCAATCGATGGCAAGATGCAGGGCATGATCGCTATCGCTGACCAATTGAAGGAGACAACAGGAGATGCCATCAAAGAACTCAAAAGGATGGGGTTTTCCGTAGTTATGATCACCGGCGACAATTCCCGGACCGCGAACAGGGTTGCAGAACAGATCGGTATCGAGGAGGTATTATCTGAGGTTTTGCCGCAGGATAAGGCGGGCGAGGTTGCGAGACTTCAGGAGAATGGAGAGGTGGTGGCGTTTGTTGGCGACGGCATCAATGATGCACCCGCGCTTGCACAGGCGGATGTGGGCATTGCGATAGGCAGCGGTACGGATGTGGCAATAGAGAGCGGTGAGATAGTCCTCATGAAGGATGATCTCATGGATGCGGTTTCAGCGGTGCAACTGGGCAGGAAGGTGATGTCAAGGATCAAGCTGAACATATTCTGGGCTTTTGCGTACAATACGGCGCTCATTCCTGTTGCGGCAGGGATACTATACCCATTTGGAATTACGTTCAGACCAGAGCTTGCAGGGCTTGCGATGGCTATGAGTTCTGTGACGGTGGTGAGTCTATCCCTCCTCTTGAAGGGGTATGTGCCGCCAGCAAAGAAAAGAATCGAAAAGAGGTGAAAAATAATGGTGGCGATCGATCCGGTATGTAAGATGGATGTTGATGAGAAGACCGCGAAGTTTAAGACCGCGTATAAAGGCGAGACATACTACTTCTGTGCACCAGGATGCAAGAAGGCGTTTGAGGAGAACCCGGAAGAATATGTTGGATAATGTAGAAAGATAGTGTAGACATTTATACGAGTAATAGACTACACAAGCGCCTGAAGGTATGAACCACTAACCCCGGGCTTACCAATGGATTCAGTGTCGAATTGGTAAGCCCCTTCAGAACTACTAAGCCTACCGAGCCCATCCACTAAATCACAATGTCAAGTAGGGCACATAGCGCACCTCTTTCCGAGGTAATAGCCCCGAGGTTACTATGAGCCCCCTCACAGAACCGGACTTGAAGATTTCCCTCATCCGGCTTCTGAAGCACATCCTCTATAGATTCAGGTGTATAGCGATTGATATATCTTCAGGCTTTTGGGAGTGGGTTAAATTGTAGAAAACGGTTGAACTAAAGCCCAGTTGTAGCTTTTCCTCTGGCTGCGACGATTGATCCATTTGAAAGCAAGTCTCACGACATGGTGGTAGAAGTTCTGCAGCGATCGTATGTTCCCGCTCACTTTCGTAGTAGCGGTAATGTCCAAGCAGCTTTAGTTCCAGCACCTTCCACCATTCTCTCAGTTGGACAAGATTTCGGATACGTTTCAGCCATATATTCATCTCCGTCATCTTCTGTCTGAACTTCTTGCGCGAAGTCTTCCGCCCAAGCTTGAACTTACCTTTTCTGGTCGTATCGCAGAAATGTGTAAACCCGAGAGATTGTCAAAGGTCTCACATTTCAAACCATATCGCTTCGCTCCCATGCAGGGGCATCGTCCGAACTTGATAATCTTACTCAATTCTCTCAGATATCGTAAGTCCGAATTCGCCCATTCGCCTTCTCAGTTCTTCCCCAAATACTCTGGCTTCGACTTCTTTCTCGAAACAAAGGGCATTGTCATCCGCATATCGAATAAGCTGTGCCGATACCCGGGTAGCTGTTGCTTAACCACATCTTCAAACCATTTGTCGAGCGCATAATGAAGATATATATTTGCGAGAACTGGGCTCAGAATCTCACCTTGTGGGGTGCCCATTTCAGTATCAAAGTATTTTCCTTCTTCCATTATGCCAGACTTGAGGAAACGAACGATCAATTGCAAAAGCGACGGATCCACAACCCTATGCTTCAGACATTTCATTAGTTTCTTGTGATCACACTTGTGTCAAGAACTTCGAAATGTCCATGTCCACCACAAAGTTGACCGGACTGGTCATGATAACTTCGTTGAGCTTCAATAGAAGCATCGTGGCAGCTCCGATGGGGTCGGAACCCGTAAGACATGCCTATAAAATCCTGTTCAAAGATCGCTTCGAGAATCTTCTTAATCGCCATCTGAACAATCTTGTCCTCGACGGTGGGGATTCCGAGAGGTCTTTTCTTGCCGTTTGGCTTTGGGATATAGACACGCAAGACTGGTTGGGGCTTATACTGCTTTGCTTTGAGTCTTGCCACCAGATTTGCGATATTCACGTCCAACTTCTTCGCGTATTCTCCGACTGTTACTCCGTCAATTCCGGGAGATTTACCTCTCTTTAGCTCACCTGTTACATTCTTTTAGGAAATCCTCTGTAAGCAAGTGTGCTAACGATGTGAACTTGCATGTTGGGTCTTCCCTTGCTCTTATGGCTATCGCCATAAGAACTTTTAGAGTCTTAGACACCAGTTTTGTTATCATCTACAGCCCATCCTCTCTGGTGTGGCAGATGTGCCCCTGATGCCAATCGTACTCCTGTCCGCCCCTTCCCTCCGCAGGAATTACCCTGTTTCATCAGTAATATGGGCGAATCCCTGTTGACAAGAAGTTGCATCACAGATTGCCCATGTGGCCATTCCCTCCATTCGGAATGATCCTAATGCGAAACGCGCCGATGGTAACGTTTGCGCGGTAAGCTCGCATGACAACGTGGAAAATCAGAAAGTCCGATTCGGATCAACTGCCAGGATAAAAAACACTATGAAGAGCATAATACGAACCATCCCACCTTTCGGTGATGCCCCGACACATCACCAAAAGGTGTCACGGTGGCATGACATACTCCATTATCAGTAGTCGTCCGTCATTCAGCTTTATGCACCTCTTCGATATATCGTTACATGCTCTTTCCACCATAAGATTAAATTTCTGTTCATGTCTATTTCTGTTTTTATTCTGGCAGTCGAGGTAGATAATCCGTTCTGTTTGCGTGTCTACGTATCTGCCTGGCAGTCTGAATATCTTTTCGATCAGTGTTTCCAGCCCGATCTTTTCGTTTGAAAAACGTCTCCAGCAGGTGCTGGCAGACTGATATATAGATCATTGAGATCGTTGTCATCAGGGCTGATGCTCGTGTTTCGTTCTCGTATTTCTCATGTTTCGTGCTCAGTTTTTCGATCTCCCTCTCTTTCCTCTCTGCTTTCTTTTCTGTTTTTTTCCTTTTATTCTTTAGATCTGACGCCTCTTTTCTGAATTCGTTCTTCTCTTTCTCACGTCCAACTCGCAATATGATCTCTTCATTCTTGATTCCTTCCATTTTTTGGTATTGCGTCGTCTGTTCTTCGAAATCTTCAGCTTCAATCTCTGTTGCTTTCTTCATTTCTTTGTTTATATCGGCTTTAGACTTATTGAACACTTTCTGCGACTCTTGTCGCTTAATTTTAAGCTCTTCTTCATCTGCACACGTTTTCGCTATCTGGCTTTCTATCTTCTCTTTCTGTTTTTCAAGTTCTTCACGTTTGGCTTTGTGCATATCCTCTGTTACCTGTTTCTTACCGTATCCGTAGTTCTTTTTCCCGTTTGCAAAGCGGTCGACCTGATAGAAGCTTCGTTCCTGGTTGTTAGCCAGGGTTGTGGTATTGGATTACAGTTTCGCCTGGCGGGAGCGGATTGTCTTCAAACGTATTTATCACTGTAAGCGGTGTCTCTATGTGCGGTCTGTCCAGTGCTTCTACATTGAAACAGCAGTATTCGCCGTTTTCACTGTTCTTTAGCGTCATTGTGCCGCTGTAGACGGTTCCGCAGTTTTTGTCGCATGATGTCTGTTCGACAGAGTAATCTCCTGATTCCGATTTAATTAATACTCCGTGGCGTTGCTTATCCTGTATTTTTTCCAGTTCGCTTTCATGAGCTTTAACGCGCGTGATGATGTCGTAGTCCTTGTTCTCTTTCGTCTCTATCAGTTTCGGAAATACATGCGCATCTC
>PQXF01000137.1 GCA_003194445.1 Candidatus Methanogaster sp. | reverse complement strand
AATATCGCATCAAATAAGAGAGATCACACTCATCCAACCTGTGAAACTTCCTCCTTTTCTCAAATTACCCGCAGTGCCAGAGCTTATATGAATGCCGGGATCTTCCACGCATCAAAGAACGGTTGGAGCAGGTTCCGGATGAAGATCACAAATTTTTCGATGGTAGCATGCCTAATATGATTGGAGATGCTCCTGAGACCATTCAGGAAGAGTCCGGTCATACGTGTTTTACCCTTTGGGGGACTGCGGACATCGCCCGCCTCCTCTCGTTTTTCGCCTTCAAGCACGCACAGAATGTAAACGAAAGCAATCGGAATCAGGAGTGTCTCAATCCTCTTTGGATCGGTTACTCTGGTCTTTTCGATCTCAAATGCATTGCTTTTCCAGTCTTTATGCATTGCCTCAATGCCAAAGCGTTTGCCATAGAATTCATCAGCTATGTTGGGGTTATCGAGTGTCGTTGCCACAACCATTGCTTCTTCATATCCTTTATCCCATTTCAGCAAGATATTCATCGCAAATTTGCTCTTTCGTGTCACAACCTGATTATATAGGACTTGACGTGATCCTTTAGTCATTTCGAGAAGTAATGTGGCGATTTTCACCTCTGGCATCTCATCGCCCACCCCTTTTAGATACATACTTGCTTTCATCCGCAGTGTCGCGTCTACCTCGCAGGTATTTTTGAGCCATTCAGCTAATTTCGGGCTTGCAAACTCCCTGTCAGCAACAACATGGATTGGTATGCCAGAAAGCCACTCCATCTGCTGCAATCCTTTGATAACTGGTGTTAGGACCTCTTTCCAGTCTTTGAAGGAACTGTTTCCCTTTCGATCGAAGACTTTCCAGTATATCGGAATAGCGCGCCCTTTGTAGCATATCGCCACGGTCAGGATGTTTACGTGCTTTTTGCGCTTTTCCCAGTCTGTGCGGTCCATCGATAGTACGATTTCAGGAAGACTGATTAGGAGCGGTCGCATTAGACGTATCAGCGGCAGAACCGTCATCGCTGGCGATATATTTTTGCTGGATAAAAACCTGCGAATACGCTGTATACATCCCATAACGTTCGCCTTACTGTTGATCTCTAAGCATTCGCCCAGTCTCGAAATGTGTGCCTCGTTATTATCCAGCAGGCAGACGATCAACGATGCAAGCATCGTTCTCAATGGTTTCGATAGATGTAGATCTATCTCTACAAATAGCCGCAATATGGTTTCTTGAAGATTGGTGTATGTTTGCATTTGGTTACCACCATTAAACTATTTGGTGATATTTTAAAAATGTTAGCTACTGAAGTGTCCGAGAATAGTTTCAATCTAGGGTGATGAAAATCATACATATTTGGGCAATTTTTGCCCCATAGAACCATACCATTTTTGTTCCTCCTTCACCCACCCGTTCAAAAGTGTTTATGCTCTCGATAAATAATTGTTCTTTGTAAAGTTTTATTATATACCCCACCAATATGGAGGGTAAAAACTGATAAACAGTGAAAAGGAGGATGCGATGAGCGAAATGCAACAGGGCAAAGAATATAAAAGCCCGCCGAGAAAACTGATTAAATTCTTCGAGAAAAGCCGCAATCAATGGAAAGCAAAGTGCCTTGAATCCAAAAAATTGAGTAAACTACTCAAGAACAGAATCCGTTTCTTAGAAAAGAGTAAAGAAGAATGGAAGCGCAAAACAAAGGAACTTGAGGCAGAACTTGCTCAGATGAAAGCAAAGGAACGCAAAAGAGAGACATCCGTGTATCGCGAGGAGTCTCATGTGCGTAAAAATACACCCCCGCCTTCGGAGCAAGAAGAATCGGAGAAACTAAAAAAGAACGAGGGAGGTACGGTAATCAACAGAGAACTTAACGGCAAGTATGAAAGCGATCAAGATCAGGATGAACCTCACGATGGATTAGTAAGCCAGGAATCTCCGGAAACAAGCGTTATTCCAGTTCAAGATGGTGCGCTTTCCCTAATAATTCCTGACGTGTTCAATATGATTCCTCAATATCACCAGTATTCTATTGGCCATATCATGTTATTTATATCGTTAGTATTAGCAGGGGCCGTAGGTCTTCGGTCTGCAAGCCGCGTCATCGATGCAGTCATGACATCCCTGCAACTCCCGCTGTCTGCCCCCTCGTGGTTTTCCGGTCGCTTCTGGCTGCAACGGGTTGGGTATTACAAACTTACGAGACCAAAAGAACATGCGGATGATTGGGTGTGGATTGTCGATCATACCGTTCAGATAGGCGTTGAGAAGTGTTTTGTGATTCTCGGCGTCCGTCTTTGCGATTTACCCACATATAATAACAGTGTCAGCCATAGCGACGTCGAGCCCATTTCTTTAGCCCCTGTGAAACAATCGAATGGAGAAGTCGTTTTTCAGCAGCTTGAGGACGCAACTTCGAAAACAGGGATACCGAGAGAGATAATAGGTGATCATGGATCCGATCTAAAATCCGGGGTTGAAAAGTTCTGCGAAAAGCATCAAGAGGCCTGTTATATATACGATATCAAACACAGGACCGCATCTGTCTTGAAACATGTTTTGGGTAAAGATGAAGTGTGGCAAGAGTTCACTCAACTGGCAGCGCAAACGAAGAGAATGGTTCAGCAAACTCAATTGGCCGCGTTAGCTCCCTCAAACCAG
>PQXF01000136.1 GCA_003194445.1 Candidatus Methanogaster sp. | reverse complement strand
ACTTGTTCTTTAATTTTACTGAAACTCAGACGTATGGGATATAAGTAGTTCTATTAGTTGTCACTCAATCAAGAGATCAATATGTAAAACTGGTGGCAGGTAAATTATTATTTGTGAGTTGCCTTACGGTAACTATCTGCGACAAGTCCCGACGAGGCAACTTCAAGCTCTCGGGCGGAAGACGTCACCAGAAGAAGTTCAGACCGAAGATGATGGATATGAATATATGGTTGAGGTGTATCCGAAATCTTGTCAAACCGAACGAATGGTGGAAGGTGCTTGGACACTACCGCTACTATAGGCTTTACTCGACATTTCATCAATCTGATCACTTCTATGTCCAGTGCCGATTTACCACAACCGGACTGAGCATGTTCCGATTTCCAACGCCAGAGTAACCTGATAGCCACCATATCAGGATACCTTTAAGTACATCCATCGATTAAGCATATCTTAATAATTCCTTGATGATCAAAGGAGATTTACCAAATGGGAAACCGACCGCTTGATAAACTGAATAACGTGATGAACGAATCCGTCCTCGTTCGACTGAAAGGTTCCCGCGAATTTCGCGGGATATTGCAGGGCTACGACGTCCACATGAACCTTATACTTGAGGACGCTGCAGAACTCATAGATGGTGAGGTGACACGCCAGATCGGAACTGTTGTTGTGCGCGGCGACAATGTGGTATATGTTTCCCCATAAAGATTTTAGGTGATATAAAATGTCGAAAGGAACTCCATCGATGGGCAAACGCCAGAAGAAGACGCATATACGGTGCAGGCGTTGCGGCAGTATCTCGTATCATAAGACAAAGAAAGTCTGCGTCGCATGTGGATTCGGAAAATCGAGAAAGATGCGGGATTACAAGTGGAAAGAGAAGGGATGATCCGGCAATAAGGCAGGGAACACGGGGGCGTATTGCCATCCAAAAAATGGATTATCAGAGTGCTATGAACTGTTAGAAGACAATAATCAGGTGATCATACTTGAAGGAAGCATGTGGGGTGGTCGGCGCGGCATTCCCTGGATCGAGGGCAGCGCTTCCTATCTACTATTCCCTGTACGCGCTCCAGCACCGCGGGCAGGAGTCTGCCGGCATTGCGATAGCGCATAATGGCGATACCCAGTCGATCAAGGGCATGGGCATCGTGCCGTGGGTTTTTAAGAAGAACGATCTCCTATCGATCGAGGGCAGCGTCGGGGTAGGGCATGTCAGGTACTCGACCAGTGGCGGATCGGATGCCGAGAACGCGCAGCCACTGACGATCAATTTCAAGGGCGGGACGATTGCGATTGCGCACAACGGAAATCTCGCCAATTCGGAAGAACTGCGCCTTGAACTGGGGCGGTTGGGTCACATCTTCATCTCTGACTCGGATACAGAGGTGATCGCGCATCTCCTTGTGAAGGAATTGATGCACAACGATATCGTGGAGTCGATACGCAGATTGATGCGGCGCATCGTCGGATCGTACTCATTCGTGATGCTGATCAATGAGACGCTGGTTGCTGTCAGGGATCCGCTTGGCTTCAAGCCGCTCTGTCTCGGAAAGGTCGAATCAGAGGGATGGGGGGGGTATATTGTGGCAAGCGAGAGCGTGGCGATCGATGTGCATGACGGCGAGTTCATGAGGGACCTGCGTCCGGGTGAGGTGCTGGTGATCGATGGTGACCAGATAGAAAGCCACCAGATATGCAAACCCGGAAACACGGCGCACTGCGTCTTTGAGTACGTCTACTTTGCGCGCCCTGATTCTGTGATCGATGGCAGACTCGTATATGATGTCAGGTTAAAGATCGGGGAGTGTCTGGCAGCCGAGCACCCGGTGGACGCGGACATGATATCGCCGGTACCGGATTCCGGCATCACTTCCGCGATCGGATACTCCAAGAAATCAGGCACCGAGTATATCGAGGCTCTGATGAAGAACCGGTATGTCGGGCGTACATTCATAATGCCGTCTGATACTGTGCGGAAGAAAGCGGTTCAACTGAAACTGAATGTGATCAAGCCGAATGTTAAGGGAAGAAGGGTCGTTATACTCGATGATAGCATCGTGCGCGGAAACACCACCAGAAGGATCGTTGACCTGGTGCAGAAAGCAGGTGCATCCGAGGTGCATGTCAGGATCGGAAGCCCGCCGATCATATCTCCATGCTATCTCGGCATCGATATGCCTACGAGGAAGGAGTTGATCGCGTCACAGAAGAGCGTACCGGAGATCGAATCCACGATCCACGCAGATACGCTCGGGTACCTGAGCATCGAGGGGCTGGTCGAAGCGGTAGGCATTCCTGCAAGCAATCTCTGTCTCGGATGCCTCACAGGCACGTATCCGGTCGAGATACTGGGCGAGCAGTGTGTACTCAGGCAGTTACGGCTGGAAGAGTTTGATTAATCAACGTCCGGGAAGTTCTCGTCCTCATTGGACTGGGTGGGTCTCGTAAAAGTGGCGAGTACGGTTAGTGCCTCCGAACGAACCCGCTCTAATTTGCTTTGGGAGTATTTCTCCAGCATCTTTCGGGCACTGTTCAAAAATCTAGTGATAGCCGAACATTATACCTCAGTCTCACATCATTTTCACCATGTTGCAGGTGGTAAAACCATTTCATGACGAGTTTCATATCGGCTTTCCATCGTAATCCGCGCA
>PQXF01000135.1 GCA_003194445.1 Candidatus Methanogaster sp. | reverse complement strand
GGAATTTTCCTCATAATACAACCATCCATTATACATGAATTGATTAACTATAACACAGCATACACCTCGAGCTATACCCTCTTATATATTACGCATAAAGATGTGTGTAATTGGTTTGTGCAAACCCGGAACTTCGGAGAAAGTGCATATCCCATGATGTGGATATCTATCTGATTTGTCTCAATTATTGAACCACCATACCCCACAAAACACCGATACTCCGTGATGGTATATGGTAAGTCTATTTTGATTCACCGAAATTCGGGACAATAACAAAATTTCTCTCAAATTTCATCTCGGACTCGAAAAGAATCTATTTCAACATCCTGAAAATATAATCCGGAGATTTCATTTGGATCCTGAGCAAAATAACTCCATACGGTGCTCCAATCCACCTCTTAAAAACCAGATAGCCAAAATCCTTGTCAAAGGTGATAAGGGTCAATCGTTGTCCGGATTAGACTTTCATAATCCTCTCATCGCTCATATCACGAAATTCTTCCGGAACTGAAATTATCGCGGCTCCTGCTCCACGAAGACGTTTTATCACTTCGTAAGGTATGTTTTCATCCGCTATAAATGTCACGCTCTTACCTTCTGTGGTACGGGGTACACGTGTTCTTCCTTCGGAAATAGCAGCATATTTTAGTGCGGCAAGGATATCCACTCTCCTTATCTGTGGATAATTCTTGAGTATCTCTTCATGAGACCACCCATTGGATAGCAGTTCCAGAAGGAGTTCGACAGAGATTCTCGTCCCCCTCAGTATCGGTTTACCCACGAGTACATTCGGATCGATTATTATGCGATCGTTCGGTCTCATTTATATAACCTCTGTATAACTCGCTCACTATGAGAAGGGGGCACCAAAGGAAAGTGAAGTTTTTGGATGCAAATTACCTGATTGAAGCCATCCGATGCTTAGCCAGAGCTACAACTGATTTGCACCCACAAGATGCTTTCTTGTTGTCAATACACCTCTAGTTATTCGTGTTTCCATCCGCAAGAAACCCATCTTTCACACGCACAATCCTGTCCGCATGTGCAGCGATCTCAGGGTCGTGCGTGATCATGATGATGGTGCGCCCATCCTTGTTCAGATCCTTGAATATCTTCATGATCTCCTCCCCTGTCCGCGTGTCCAGATTTCCGGTTGGCTCGTCCGCGAGAATGATCGATGGATCATTTACGAGCGCTCTTGCGATCGCAACACGCTGGCGCTGCCCGCCTGATAGTTCTGTTGGCTTGTGATGCATCCGGTCAGACAGTCCGACCAATTCAATGAGTTCTTTTGCGCGCTTTCCCGGATCGATGCTTGGTTTCTGGTTTGCAAGCGTCGGGAGTTCGACATTCTTAAGCACACTCATTCTGGATATCAGATTAAATGTCTGGAACACAAATCCGATCTCATCGCCCCTGAGATGTGCAAGTTCGGCTTCGGAGAGTTTGCTCAAGTCCTTTCCTGATACATGGATCTCTCCTCCGGTTGGGAGGTCGAGGCATCCGATCAGGTTCATGAGCGTGCTCTTGCCTGAGCCGGATGGTCCCATGATCGCAAGGAACTCGCCGCGCTGGATCGCGATATCGATGCCGTGGAGTATCGGCACTTCCATCTTTCCGATGTAGTAGCTCTTTTTGGCGTTTATGATGTCCACGGCAGGAAGTTCGTCCAGCCGTGGTTCGATGTGGTTGTGGGGGTTGTGGTTGTTCATGTTGTTCACTTCCTTTGTTCGGACTTGTTGATTGATCGACTTGTCTGATTGTATGGTTGTAAGTAATAGTACTTAAACTTATCGATTAATCGAAAGACTTTATGGTGAAGTGTGATATCTAACAATAAAACACAAATTCTGGTAGGTGCGGAGGAACGCGTCCTGCTGACGATCGGAGTGCAGACGTTAGAGAACGAGTCCCGTCCGCACTTTCCGTAGTGCCATGATCGTTCCTGCTTCACGCTATCCTGCCAGCAGAACCAATGCAATTGCAAGCCAAATTCCACCCCATTGTTCTAACGACCACCGTGGAACCGGATCGATGCGGCGGAGGTCTTTCAGGCTGTGCATGTCTTCTGTTCTAAAAAGCCAGGGAGACCATGCGGATAAGATAATTTGAAGTAACAGTTCGAAGACACCAGGAATGTATATATGTCATCGGGAGTAAAGGATATAGGAAGGATGAAACAAAGGAAGATTAAGACGATTTCAGATATTTAACTACAACACCATCAACAGATACAACCAATCTGCTTAGATCGAGGGACCGTGTCTATATGAAAACACGAAAAAGAGTTTTAAAACAAATAATCACATTCTTAATTATTTTAAGTGTTCTTACTATATTAGTATATTTTTGGATGTTTAATAGCTCTGAAGTTAATACTGCAATGATCATCATAATGATGTGGGTACCGGCGATTTCAGCGATTTTAACATCTTTGATGTATAAAAGCAAAATCCGTAACTTCGGATGGAAATTAGGCAAATTCCGATTTTTAGTATATGCTTATGTTTTGGCACTGTCCAGTTTTCTAGTGATAAGCGGATCATCTTAGGCAACTCACAAATAATAATTTACCTGCCACCAGTTTTACATATTGATCTCTTGATTGAGTGACAACTAATAGAACTACTTATATCCCATACGTCTGAGTTTCAGTAAAATTAAAGAACAA
>PQXF01000134.1 GCA_003194445.1 Candidatus Methanogaster sp. | reverse complement strand
AACTCCGACAGCACCGATATCAGAAGTGACATCGCATGGATAAAACAACACGAGGAGGGTGAAAACAGATGAAGAAACATACAAAACAGATAGCAGCATTTCTGATGGTTCTTACAGTTGTATTTATTGCAGGATGTACTGAAAAGATGTCTGCAGAACAGATTGCTGCGAGGATGAAGGCGCAGGAGGAGAGTATAAAGGACTTTTCAGCAATGGTTGTCATGACAATATCGGTTGGCGGGAACAATACAACCATGCGCGTAAAGGTTATGAACAAGATGCCGGATAAAGACCGCGCTGAATTCGTCGAGCCAGCCAGCATCGCAGGCAGGGTAATAGTCAGAAATGGCAGCACGATGTGGATGTATGACCCTGCAATAAATCAGGCAACGAAGGCGAGACTGCAAGAGGATGATCCGTATGAGATCGATTACACCAGATACATCAAGGATATCATGAATGAGACTGATATATCCTACGAAGGTATCGGGAATGTCGATGGACAGCGCGCTTACGTGATTCTGGTGACGCCGCATGATGAAACCGATCGTAATAACCCCATCTCCAGAACACGCGCATGGATCGATTGTAAAGACTGGATGCCACTTCGGATAGTGATGTATGGGGAGAAGGATAAACGCAATATCAGTGTGAAGATGGAATTTAATAACATAACGTTCAACGCCGGCATTCCGGATAGTGAGTTTATATTCGAGGTGCCAGAAGGCGTGCAGGTGGTATCAGATGACTGGGTGCCGGATGCGGCTCATCCAGCACCCGTGTCGGAAGCGGTATCTGGTTCTGTGATGGCACACCCCATATTCACGAATTGGAGGTATATGAGTTATCAGAATCTATCCATATCGAATGCTCCCGCGCTCAACCAGACTGCACGAATTACGTATTCCATAATTCCGGATCGGGATATGGAGATTCTTTCTGTCCAAGTTGTCATTCCGGATGATGGATTCGAACTTATAGATATTGATGATACATGGCCACACACGCGATATAACTGGACGTATCGCGATACTAACGATGTCCGGTGGTATCCAACAAATCTTTCGAAAGATACGATGTATCAGTTCAATGCCACAATAAAGGCTGTTAAGACGGGTAATTGGACACTAAGTCCCAGCGGGAGCAACAAAGGAATGTACATATCAGTATACGAAGATTCCGCATGTATCCGGGATGAGCCGTTTCCAAATCCCCCTTCGATGGCAGTTGAATTGAACATGTCCGAGTCCGAGAAGATAGGGGCGAATATTGTCAGAACCGCCTCCAAACCATCCAGATCTAATTTCACCCCTATCCCGCTCAACATTAGTGAAGCAGAACCTTTCGATCTCGTGTGGGACGGGACAAAATGGGTGTATGTACAAAACCGGTCATGAGCAGAGGCTATCATGAAACCGATATTACCTGGTTTGCTGATATTCCTGATCATAGCACCGATTGTTTGTGCCGAGACATGCGATCTTAAACTTGAGATAGGTGGAGAAGGTACATGCGGCAACTACAAGATCAGACACGATTCATGGACTGATGGAACTGCAGAGCACCAGACAGCTAATTTTCATCTCTGGAAGTTATCTCCTTACGCTGATCTCGGATCAGATTCGATTGAGATGTGGCTTGAAAGAGAGGGGAAGTACTACGATGACAACAGATTGCATGTAAAATATACAGGATGCAATCCTCCGGAGGCTAGATATACGCTGGAAAATCTCACACCGCAACTGGTGGTGAAGGGAAATCTCAATTACAAGGACAGGAATTTGAACTATGCGCCGGTGAAATGGGCTACGGTATGGATATGGGACCAGGATCCCGGTATCGGTGATGACGACCGCTTGGGCAGTGCACTTACAGACGAAACCGGATATTTCGAATTCGGTCCTGTAAATAATGTTGATTCAGATGATGATGGAGGAAAAATAGACATCATTATACAGTTTGTTGCAGGCAGCAGTGTTGGTTGTGTAAGCGACGCCAACGATAACGTATACACACTCTGGAAAGGTCCATATCCGGATGTATCTGATGAACTCTATATGTCATGGTTCACACCAGACAATGAAACGCAGTACAAAGCATGGTGGGTCTATGATACCCTCTGCGATGGTTGGGGATACCTATCAGATACGGTCAGCTATGGAATGACCGGCGTTACTGTCTACTGGCAGTGGGGTCACGACGCCGACTACGGAACTGGCATAGACAATACACACTGGAGTAACATCCTGTCTCAAAATCCGGGTCCCTTCATCTATCTCGATGGCATGAAGCGATCGGGTGATGGCGGCGGTAGCGCAAACGATCCCGATACGATCATCCACGAATACGGGCACTGCGTGATGTACAAAGTCTTTGAAGAGGATTACCCGCCAAACGATTGCAGCCAGGGTCACTACATGAATGGGATCTCCGAACCCGGATGTGCATGGACTGAGGGTTGGGCACACTTTATGCCACTTGCGGTCTTTGACGATAAATACTTTACAGACACCACCTATTTTCCCGATTTCTTTGGCACCGATACGATCAACCTCGAGACCAGAAACGGCAAATTGAACTTCCCTGACGGCGACTCATGCGAAGGCAATGTTGCTGCTGCACTCTGGGATATATACGATGATCATGACGAGATGTACGATAGACTTACGGATAATTTCAACAATATCTGGCATGTTTTAAAGGAGCAGGATCAAACCGGAAACGAAGGCAACTTCAGTGACTTCTA
>PQXF01000133.1 GCA_003194445.1 Candidatus Methanogaster sp. | reverse complement strand
TTCTCCTTCAAGATGCCTCTGAATTGCCTTTGTTCGTTCTTCCTCTTCGGGTGTATATTCCACGATACTTCACCAAAGGAAGTATCATGGAAACAGTCAGTATCATCTGGGGTACCCGATGGTGTGAACCCTCCACATTCTAAATGAATGGGTACCCGATGGTGTGAGCCTTTCCATCCAACCCTTTCGGATCATCTCACCCATCTTTTCTACAGATTCTTGCTTGCTTAACGAACCGCGCCGTACTGCTTGAAATATCAGGTAGAATGCCCCGTGCACATTCACGTTACACATTTCACCGATTTCTCTTGCGATTCCATCATCGATGATGGCGATGCACCCATATTCTCTTGCCAGCGCCATAACATCCATCTCTGCAGCGTGTATCTCACTCTCAAAACCGGTAAACTTGCTGGCAGGATCCACAATTTTTATCGTGCCGCGTTTGATGCACTCTTCGATGATAAATGAGTCTGCATCACCCCTTTGTTTTCCAACCGTGACAACTTCGTCGAATACCAGCCCCGGGATTAGTAAATCATCCCCTGTTTCCTCTATTATTGAGATGAGACCGACTTTAGCAAGATATATCAGTGGGGTGGAGTTTAGGTACAATCGTCATTCTGTTGCTGCATTAAAATCCTTTTGGATGTCCCGTGTTGATGTGTTCAAAGGGATATCTCTTTCTTTCAAGAGCTCCAGCATCGCTCTCTTTGATATTCCCGATATTTCCGCAGCTTTTCCCAGGGATACTTTTTTGTCCCGGAAAAGCCCGATAGCATAATCTTTCAACTCGTGTTCGATTCCGATATCGATAAGTTTTCTTACCAACGATGGCGTATCCATATATCATATCTTTGAAAGCCATTCAATTTTCATACGCATCTCCCCTGTTGGTTCTATTGATATTGCTTCCATGTCTAATGAAATTGGGTTCTGTACGGATAACCTTTTGCACCGCGCATTGTTGCCCGGTAAGACACCATGCGCAAGCAAAACCAGTAAAACTAGCAGCAGACCCTTCAAGCCCCAAACACCTCGCAAAAAACCCGAGCGATGCGAGACACCCCCGAATTCATTCAGAGGTGGAATAGATATGCTGGATCGACCCCGCCATCCGAGAACCTGCATGAGAGTGGGATGCCGGTACCGGCGCATCATCATCATCATCGATAATGTCCCGTCCCACTCGATCGTACGTTGTCGATTAAACCTCTCAAGAGTTCTTCGCTATCAGTTCTGTCAACAAGCCGTAAATCCGGTCAAAAGTCGTTTCGCTAACACGTCCAAATGTTTTTACTACAATTGACTGGGCAAGCGTGTAGATCTTGTCAACGCGAATGCGACTTGGTCTCATGAGGCTTCCAAGTTCAAGGGCATCGGAAGTGATCACAAATCCATAGTCGGCTGGTTTTAGATTCGAGGTCATCGCCACAACCACGATATCGTCGGTTTCCCGGTTGTATTTGTCATTGGAAATTATGATTACTGGGCGGCGTCGGTATGATGACAGATCCGTAAATGGGATTGGAATCAGGACGATGTCCCTTTGATCAAGCATCGTTCCATTCCTCATCATCGATCGGGTTATCCCAGAATTCAAGTGTACTTTCGGATGCCTCCGTCAGATCACTGAAGTCATCCGGGAACTCCCGCACAACGAAAAGAACAACCCGAGTTCCCTTCGAGAGGGGGGTTTTCAGTTCCAACATGCCGCCGTCCGAAACCTCCATATCGTATTTGAGTGCGGTCTGGTGCATGAGTAGATTATTTTGCAGTTCTGGTATATTATAATGTGGCGTGGTGTGGTTGAGTTTTCCCGATTTTACGCTTCGATGATCGCATTCATCAGTTACTTCGAGTAGCGTACCTGGTATGTAGCTCACGACTACTCAATTTCAGGAAATCATCAAGTTTGGCGATCCAGTCACTCAGATGCGGAATTGCGTGCCATGATGAGATTTTACCCGGTAGCCAACAGAGATGATAACATCAAGGTTATAATAATCGACCATGTATGCTTTGCCGTCCGCCACAGTTGTCGCAAAATTTGCAACCACTGAATCGGGAACCAATTCACCCTTCAAACACGTTCTTGATGTGACGGGAGATCACCGATTTGCCTGCCATTCTCCCAATCCTCAGAAAAAACCAAACTGCAAATCCCGCCAACGGTTGTCCTGCCCAATCGGACAAATTGCCCCAGTCCCGGATCATCGATCGAGTCATCCTATAGTCCGGGTGCGCTTTCGGATTCCTCCGCCGGAATCGCTCAGGTTGTCCGGGGGTACTGCGCAGCGAAGGGGGGGTTCTCGCGTTCTCGCGGGGCGTTTTTGGGCGCCAGCCCTGCCGCCGTCCGGGGCTGCCATCTCGTAGCTGAGTGCGGTCTGTGCGCTGGATATTGGGAATATCCGGACGTATTTGAGCCCCTTGCAGCGGTTCATACATATCCGAATCACGAGAGATCCACCTGTACCGATTACGGTGATATGTTCCGCATCTGTACTTACCCACTCATCTCGTCTATCAACTCTAAAAATTTGATGTATTGTTCGCTACCAATTCTCCAACCCTTTCGGATCATCTCACCCATCTTTTCTACAGATTCTTGCTTGCTTAACGAACCGCGCCGTACTGCTTGAAATATCAGGTAGAATGTCCCGTGCACATTCACGTTAGGCAACTCACAAATAATAATTTACCTGCCACCAGTTTTACATATTGATCTCTTGATTGAGTGACAACTAATAGAACTACTTATATCCCATACGTCTGAGTTTCAGTAAAATTAAAGAACAAGT
>PQXF01000132.1 GCA_003194445.1 Candidatus Methanogaster sp. | reverse complement strand
GTGTGCAGATTGTGGTAAAAATCTGGTATGAAATCCACATGGAATAGTTTTGCCAGCTCCAATATGATGAAAGTGATGAGATACTATGGTAAAATGTTTGGCTATCACTGGATTTTTGAACAGCGCCTAATTATGGATGTAATACACACCCTATGAGTAATAGACGGAGCAGCTACAATAGCAGAGAGAACTATTATGTGGGTCATAATAATTCTTTGCTTGATTATAAAAGGGTATGACTTTTTAGTAACCCTCTAAATAGCTCCGTTTTCCGCAAAAAAGACGCAAACAATACAAAACATTTCTGAAAGGGGATGTTTTGTAATTGTGTCTTTTTTTTGTATCGCGTCGTATCGGCGATAAGTATACACTCCATTTTGCCACGCAAAACTCAGCCAGAAGAGTCAGATTCCAGCCCTGATAATAGACGGCAGGCACGAAAGCGCGGATACCGGCTTTCTTCGCAGCATAAACCGCATGACCCGGAACGCCTTTGAGGTCGGCGAGCCGGTTCCAACGATTCGGGCCACATCCTCGCCAGCAAACAAGCCGACCAGCCGGTCGATCTCCGCATCATCCATCTTCCGCAGGGCTTCGAGGGCAGACCGCCCGAGCCGGTACTCGCTTCCGAATTCCTTCCCCCAGAGGCGGGGGTATTCTGATAACGCCCTTGCAGATGTCTTCGATGCTGCGATCGCGTTTGCCGCCACCGATCCGCAGATCTCGCCCGCACGCATCCCGTAACCGATTCCCGACTGGCCTGCTGCGCCGCCTGTGACCATGATTCCTGCGGATACGATTCTGTTCGGGATGGTTGCGATCGGATCGCCGCCTGTGTACTTCCTGGTAATCCTCAGATCGGATATGTTCTTCTGTTTCTTGAATCGCTCCAGCCACAGGTCGAAGAATCCGGAGACATCCGGTCCGTGCCTCCGCACAAACACCCCGAGATTCGCACGATCGCCGCCGCCTGGCGAGTATGTCGCCTTCCAGCCAGGAGCGATGCTCCCGACATGGTACTCGAAAAAGTCAGGTTCGCCGATTCCGTCCGCTTCCACCTCTGCTTCTACGGCCCATGCGATATCGTGCGGATACTTTGTCGGGCGCAGCCCTACAAGCGCGGATAACTTAGACGAGATGCCGTCTGCGATTATCACGATATCTGACGTGAATGTCCGGTCAGAGGTGCTGATCCGGATCTTTTTATCTTTTTTGATGATGTTATGAGCGGTAACGCCTGTGTGGATATTCACGTTTTGCTCTATCAACTCTTTAGCATGATATTCATCGAATCTTCTCCGGTCGATGATATATCCGGGCGCATCGACAACGATCCTGCTGCCGCCTGGCGATACGATCTCGGCGCCTGCCATCTCCCGGATCACATACTCTGAGTGAACGACCTCACTTGTTTTATCAAACATCCCCTGAAAAAACGTGTTTGCCGGATGCGGAGGGTCGCCGATACCGTTTTTTTGCTCAATTAAGGTCACATCGATGTCCTGCGCAGAAGCAGCAAGTGCTGCGCTTATACCTGCCGGGCTTGCTCCTATCACGAGAACGTCCGCGTCATGTTTCATCCCTGTATCCCTCCTTGTCTGCATACTGTTCGATCAGGTCTGCGAGTCTCGAGCCGCGCTCGTACCAGCGCTCGTATATATACTGCGGGTAGATCGGGAGTCGCTCCCTGAGGTGGATCCCTTTAAGTTTCCCTGCCAGTTCTGATATCTGGGGCCACTTCGCCTCCGGATTGATCCAGTCGATGGTGTAAGGCGATATCCCGCCGAGATCTGAGGCTCCGCACCTGATCAAGTCGTAAAACCCGGTGAGGTTCGGCGGCACCTGTATCGTAACGTCATCAGGCAGAATCTCTCGTGCCAGTGATACCGTCTCCATCATCTCCTGATGCGTTGGCTCATGAGAATCCGCCATCCCGGTCCCGGGTTTTGGCGCAAACGGCTGGATGATCACCTCCTGGATGTGTCGGTACCGGGTGTGCAGATCCGCAATCGTTGAAAGCGACTGCATACGATCCTTCTTGCTTTCGCCAATCCCAATCAGAAGTCCTGTCGTAAACGGCACCCTTAACTTTCCCGCGTTCTCAATTGTCTTGATCCGCGCGGAAGGAATCTTGCCGGCAGACCCTTCATGCGCAGGGATGGCTGCAGTCGTCTCGAGCATCAGCCCCATGCTTGCATTAAGCGGCTTTAGCCGTCTGATATCGCGGGACTCCATCACACCCGGATTGCTGTGCGGAAGCAGTCCCGATCGAATCGCGATCTCGCAGAGGTCGATTAAGTAATCGATTATGCTTGAGTATCCGATATCCTCGATCCATTCCTTAAATTGTGGGTGCTCTTCCGGCATTTCCCCAAACGTAAAGAGCGCTTCGGTGCATCCTGCCCGCCTGCCCTCATCGAGTATCTTTGTAACTTCGCTTACGGTCATCAGGTTCGCTTCGGGATGTGCTGGATCTCGCCTGAATCCGCAGTACCTGCACTGGTTCCTGCAGACGTTTGTGATAGGCAGGAAGACGTTTCTGGAGAATGTGACCGCGTCTGGCAAGAGCATGATGGTGTGAATTTGGTGCGGTGGTATTTAATAGCGATTGTTGCGGCTCACATTCGCCTACAGGCAGCTACAATTCTCCGGTTGAAAAACTGGGCGGGTCCATACCAGATCCGCCGTGTGATCAACTCATCAGTCCCAAAAAAAACCCTTCTTATTGTGTTTTGCAGTACTGTAACATCAAAAGCGCATCAAGCGAGGTAACCGCCCCATCCGAGTTCACATCCGCTGCCGGATCGGCAGGAATACTACCAGCAGCCATCTGAAG
>PQXF01000131.1 GCA_003194445.1 Candidatus Methanogaster sp. | reverse complement strand
AGAGCATGTAACGATATATCGAAGAGGTGCATAAAGCTGAATGACGGACGACTACTGATAATGGAGTATGTCATGCCACCGTGACACCTTTTGGTGATGTGTCGGGGCATCACCGAAAGGTGGGATACACCACAAACGGAATATTCCGGAGAATTGTGTCACCATACTGTCCGAAATGCGGGCATCGGATGAGTCACAATGGGTACAACGAGCATCGCAAAAAAGGACTTAGTAGCGTAAAGATCGGGAGGTATGTCTGCCCTATTTGCAAGTAACCGCTCGAATAATCTAGCAGCTTCTGGTAACAGCTGAAAACCTACCTCTTCAGCGTCCTAAAAAGCATTCACCAGTGCTTACGGACTCAAAACGTATCTTATGATGGCGCATCTATGGTGATGAAACTCATATCTCCCAGAGGAAAAGACACTATCCACAACGATTTCACGAATTCAGTCGAAAGTGTAGACATACCGCCAATAGAGTACATTCAGATCGTTAATTATGACTAACAGCATCCAAAAATTGGCAGAACACAAAAATTTCTCCTTACATTGCTGGACGGTGTTACCGATAGACCAATAGCGGACGAACTCTATGATAATAAGAGTCATGAGACCATTACAACCTTTCTTGAGGAACATCTCGATCCAACAATACAGACTTTCGTCGTAACCGACTTATACTCAAGTTATCCTGGAGTATTCGGGAAATTCAACGGATGAGAACCTGATTCACCAGTTGTGCCTCCTGCACCTGAACAAGCTGATAGTGGGCGATTTTTGGCTGGTGTGTAAGCAGTTTTCGTGGTTTTGCCGGGAAAATATGGCAAATCCGGTGTGGATTCTCTGGTCATGTACTTTCATTATCTATAGGTGAGGGGAGTTGGGTATCTTCTGTACGTAAGTGTGGGGGCAGTGATTCTGAAATTTGTGTAATTGATATATTTAATCACACCCATAATTTATACGAAACATGAGATACTCATCCACCCGCTAATATCCACAAACCCTACAAAAGATCACGACACCACCGCTTTTCGCCTGAGCAGCCGGTGGTATGCGACCGCGAACCGGTGCGCCTCATCCCGGATCTCCTGAACGAGGAGCGATGCCTTATCCGTCCTGTCAGCAGGCAGGGGATGGGTGAGGCCCGGCACATAGATCTCTTCCTCCCGTTTGGCGATGGAGATGATTGGAATCATGAGCCCGAGCCTCTTAATCTCACCGCGGGCTGCAGAGAGCTGCCCCTTCCCGCCATCGATGATTATCAGATCCGGGAATTCGCGATCCTCCCTTTTCAGGCGTGAGTACCTTCTGCGCACGACCTCGGCGATGGCAGCGAAATCGTCGATCTTCTCGACCGTCTTGATCTTAAACCGCCTGTAATTCCGTTTATCCGGATTTCCTGACCTGTACTGCACCATCGATGCGACCATCGACGTGCCTGAGATGTGGGAGATGTCGAAGCACTCGATGACAGAGGGGACGCGGGAAAGCCCGAGAAGGTCTTTTAATGCCTCAAGTTTGACCTGCCCGCCAAAGAATGAAATCTCGATATTCTTCCCGACAAGCTCGAGCAGCTTCTTCTTTTCGCCCCGCTTCGGAACCGTGATCCTGACCCGCCGCCCGCTTCTTTCGGCGAGGAAATCCGGGATCACATCACTTATCTGCGAGGGCAGGATCAGTTCGGGCGGCGGGTCGTGCTCTGAGTAGTACTGCACAAGGAACTCGTCGATCACTTCCTCGCGCTCATCGAAGACGAACTCCTGCTTCTCTGCGAGCATGCCCTTGTACACGTTGAACAGCATGAGATAGACCTTGCCATCGCTTTTCACGTAGTTGATGACATCCTCGTCGTAGTTCTTCTGCCGGTCCACATACTGGCGCTCGGAAAGGTGCTCGATGGCAGCTATCTGGTCCCTGAGTTCCATCGCAAACTCAAATTCCTGTTCCATCGATTTTTCTGCCATCTCCTGCGATAAAGACCGGATCAGCTCGCTCGTATTCCCGCGGAGATGCGACTGCGCCCTGGCGACCTGCTTGCGGTACTCCTCGCTGCTGATCTTTCCGATACACGGCGCGCTGCACGACCCGATGTGGTACCTGAGACACGCCCGTTTCGGGAGTCTGCGGCATGAACGCAGCTTAAACGTCTTTTTTACGACCGAAAGGATATAGTCACGCTCCTTTGCTGTGACAAACGGGCCAAAGAAACTGCCGCTTCCACCCAACCTCCGTGCAATCCTGATACGCGGAAATTCCTCGTCTGTTATATGGATGTATGCGTAACTCTTCGCATCCTTTAGATCGATATTGTATCTCGGTTGGTGTCGCTTGATCAGGGTGTTTTCGAGGATAAGCGCCTCGAGTTCACTGTCCGTTACGATGAAATCGACAGAATCCGCTTTCTCTACGAGTACCTCGGTCTTTGGGTCACGCTCGTGTCTTCGGAAGTAACTATGGACGCGCTTTTTGAGATTCTTTGCTTTCCCAACATAGATTATGTTATCAGCGGCATCTTTGAAGAGATAGCAGCCCGGGTCTTCCGGGAGTCCGGATGGGTCGATCATGGTTCTTTCAGAGTCGCTTACCTGCGGTCTGATATGTAATGCGGGCGGGGTTGGCAATGAACCTTACGGGTCGCGAGTCTGGCTGGGGTTGTTAAAAAGTAACTACTCGCCTACACAGCCGGACGGGATATACGGATCCCCTCTAATCGCATCCTGAATCGCATCGAGCACATGACACCCGTTCTTTCGCACGGTAGATATATACCCACGAATACCACAGAACACATCTGCCCCTATAGCAGTCCGAAATGTGCCTGATATCTTCTGCCTCAGTTTCATCATGCG
>PQXF01000130.1 GCA_003194445.1 Candidatus Methanogaster sp. | reverse complement strand
TGTCCATCTTACAAACCATCCTGTAGATTTATTAAATCTGCTTTTGACTGATACTGTAATACTGCTTGCTCTTTAATCTCACTGAAATCTCAATGTGTGGATACACGTATTTCTATCAGCTATTATCGATCAAGAGACCAGCAGGTAGAACTGGTGGGTGGTGGATTATTATTTGTGAGTTCCCTTATGTCGGTGGTTTTCGTTTTTCATACATGCTCACCACTAACATATTATCATTCATAGTACTTAAATTTTATTGCATTATAATGAAGTATGTCCCAAAGCCCGAACACCGCAAAAGCATATATCAGATAAGACTCTTTTAATCATCTATGACCAACTGGATCGCGTGGGATGCGATCGAAGGTGCCATGACAAAGACCAGACAGATGCTCTTTGAGCCATTCGATCTTACAAAATGGGTAAAACTCGCAATAATACTGTTCTTCATCGGCGGTATTGGCGGCGGCTCTAGTTTCAACTCAAATCCATCGGGTAGCAATTTTAAAGATTTCGGTGATTCACCGTCGGATGCAGAACTGGATGCTTTTGTCGAGGAGACGGTATCAAAGGTATCTGCATTCGTAGATCAGTACATGACATACATCGTGCTTACAGTACTCGTAATCCTGCTGGTGGTCATGCTATTCTCATATATCTCAAATGTAATGCAGTTCGTTTTTGTCGAATCCGTGGTGAGGAACCATGTCACGATCAGGGCATACACCAGGAACAATCTTGGGAACGGTCTGCGGTTGTTCATACTGAACTGGGCACTCGGGATCACATTCTTAACCGCCATCATCCTGTCGCTGCTGCCCGCGTTGTCAGCGATACTGGACGGCGACATTTCCGCTGTGTTCTTCGGATCCCTCCTCACGTTCTTCCTTGTCCTCGTACTCGGCGTCATAATCCTTTCGATTTTAGGTTCATTCATCAATCTGGCAATCCCTGTGATGTTGTATGAGAACGTGGGGGTATTAAAGGCGCTTTCAAAGGTGGTCAGTACCGCAGCGCACAGCATTCCACAGGTGCTGGTTTACTGGATCATAAGGGGCGTGCTCGGCATCATAATCGGCATCGCAGCCGTCATCATCAGTCTCATCGTGATCCTGATCGCAGGACTCGTCTTGTTGTTGATCGGCATCATGGTTTACATGATTCTCACGCTGCTGGGATTCGGATTTACTGATCCGGTGACCCTGGTGGTGCTTGGATTGCTCTTTATTGTGTCCCTTATAGTACTCATATTCCTTATCCTCCTCGCGACCGTGCCGCTTCCGGTATTCGGGAAATACCATGCGCTTCTCTTCCTCCAGAACTGGTATGCAGATGTCGTGCCGTTCTGGGAACCGGTGCCTGAATCCGTACCCGAATCGGTGCCTTAACCTGAGTGATGGCAATCCAGAGCCCGACTCCGCGAAGGCTATTTGGGAGGTTGGGTTCGATTAGATATAGATCATGTACAGAACCGCACTGCTCGCTATCATAATCGCTGCATCGATCTCGAACTGCTGTGCAGACTCAAGCGGCAGGGACAACATCACCTTCACGGATGCACCATACACGGTCGCAATCGTTCCCGGGTCAGACGCGTCCTTCGATGTTACGCTTAAGAACGCGGGGGTCGGATATGTGGACGTGAACGTGATTGTGCGGTCGGTGCCAGACTGGATACTGGTAAACGGCACAAATAAACTGAGAGTGATAAGGAGGGGGGGATCGATAACATATCCGATCACAATCCATGCAAGCAGGGGCGCGCCGCCGGGCACATACCAGTTCGAGATTGCGGATCAATCGATGGCCGATCGGCGCACATGGGTGCCGGTTGACGTATATGTGCTGAAGGAGGGTGAGACTGCGCCGGCACGAATCGAGGAGGCGGAAGAGAAGGTAGAAGGGAAGGCGACGGAGGAGAAGATCGTAGAGATCACGAAGAGTTCTCCCGAGCTTGGTTTCATCCGTGTGCGGTCGTATCCGTCCGCGGCAGATGTTTATCTCGATAATGTCTATCAGGGCGCAACCGATGTTGATTGGTTCTGGATATACAATTTAACTCCCGGGAACCACACGGTTTCGTTAGAGAAGTATGGATACGAGCGTTACGCGGAAACCGTCTCTGTTTCAGAGGGGAATATGACTGTAGTATCAGCGTCCATGTCTGAGATGCCTACAATCCCGTCAGAGACCGTGCCCAAGAAAGTGCCAGCAGAATTGATACCGCTTGCAGTCTCGCTCCTTGCGGCAGCGGTCATCACAATCGCAATTCACCGCCGTAACCGGAACAAGTGAGACGAAGGGAGGATAACAGGATTTGCTCTGAAGTGGGTGCTCATATCCGACAACAACCCTTGGAACCCATGCACAACACCAGATGGCGTGATAGCGCCTCATATTTTGATTTTCGAATACGTATTACAAACCGGACATCTAAACATATCTATCCCTTGTGGGATATGGACATTATATGATGAAGAACAGTTCGAGCATATCACTCCTACCCCTGTAGGCCTCTCTTTTGATTTATCAGATATCAATAAACCTGCTAATACCCCTAAAGCGACACCACCAACTTTATCTCTTTCGGCTAATAATGCGCCTATCCCCCCTGTTACCAAAACGGTCGGCAGCACATGAGAATCATCATAAGATTCAATAATTGTCCTAAGGGGTTGCCAGAAAATAACCTATCAAAATACGTGGCATTCACACATTCACACATTCGTGATAAAACAGCAAGAAAGCACCCTGCGGGTGCAAATCAGTTGTAGCTCTGGCTAAGCATCGGATGGTTCCAATCAGGTAATTTGCATCCAAAAACTTCGTTTTCCTTTGGTGGCCCCTTCTCATAGTACACGAATG
>PQXF01000129.1 GCA_003194445.1 Candidatus Methanogaster sp. | reverse complement strand
CTGGCTCTTCAACCAAAGAGCTTCCATTCTACGCTGAACGCGTGGATGGGGATGACAATATCGTTCGTAATCCAATGCTTTCATCTCTTCCTCAGTGAACTCAATCTCAATCATGCAGATCACCTGTCGGAATTTGTATCTCAAACTAAAAAGTAGTTACCCGCATACTATATATGTGCTATGATTCTATCTATAAAAATCGCAGTTTATGGCGGTGCCGAGTATAATCAGTGAAATTAGTGTTAATCTGTGGCTAAAACAGTATCAGCCACAGATTGACTCAGATGGACACCAATTAGCGGTGTAGACGACTTTTCAGATCGATAGTACTCTATTATGGCAGTTGTGGTTGCGTAAGACAATCCGACGTTCCCAGAAAATAATAACGAGACTCCCTTAATCGGGCACAAGCTTTCGGGGCTCTTGGGCGTCAGGTTGGTGAAACACTAAAGAGTCACCCCATATCTATCAAAATATTCATAAAACGCTGCTTGTATCTTGTCATCCACGTACACAACCCCGCCGACCGACCGGTTCAGCAGGTAATCGAATATCTCTGTGATCTTAAGTATCGGATATACAGTCAGACCGACTTTGGTCAACATCTCTATGGTATCGTTGCCCCCTTCGTCAACCTCCTGCCGGTCGACTGCCACCAGGATGCCTTTAGGACTCAAATTCCTGTAATCGATAAGTTTTGCCCAGTTGTCGATCTTTGTCTTCCCGGTAACGATCACATCATCCACTATCAGGACAGAATCCCCGTCCCTGAGGTCCCCAACGATCCTCGTCTCTGGCGGATCTCCGTACCGCTTCTCTTCCTTCCGGTCATAGCCCCAGCGCAGATCAATCCCCCCCGACTCCTGCACCCGACTCCTGCTCCAGAGTTTTTCTGCGATCATCACCGAGAGCGGAACTCCCTTGTAGGCAGGACCGTGTATGTAATCAAAATCGGTACCGACCGCGCCATCAATGATCTCTGCCACATACGCGTCCGCTGTCTCGGAAGCCCTCCTGCCGGTATTGATTGCGACAGCGATGTTGACGAAATACGGCGAGACCCGCCCGCTCTTAAGTCTGAACTCCCCGAACTTTATAGCGCCTGATTCGAGCAGGTGCAACAAAAAATCTTTCTGGTGTCGTTTCATGTTAGTCGCCCCGCAATCGATCGATGATCTCTTTGTAAATTCGTTCTGCCGAGTCCTTCGGGTTCTCTGATTGGTAGATTGCACGTCCAACGATCTCATAGTCAGCCCCGCTGGTAACCGCGTCCCCCGGCTCTGCGCCCTGCGCACGCACTCCCGGCGATATGATATATGTCTCACTTCCACTCTCACTTTCGAGCAGTTCTGCCAGTCTTCTGACCCTATCCGGACGCGTGGCAGGCAGAACCACTCCGTCGACACCTATCCCTGATACCATCCGGATGAGCCGCTCTGAGATCGGTTCGAGATATTCGACCGAACCATGATGGGTCATCTCGATAACGGTGATCACGTCGCCTTTTTCCAGGTCCACGACCTCGCGCACGGCATCCGCGCCAACGAACGCATGCATGATAACACCGTCCGCGCCTGCATCATAAGCGATCTCTGCTATCTTTGCGCCGACATAAGGGATGTCCGCGATCTTCCCATCATAGATTATCGGGATGTCTGTAGCGCCCCTGATTCGCGAAATAATCTCCTTTCCAGTCTGCATCTCAAGAGGTCTTCCGACCTTGATTGCGAAATTACCATCAGCGCTACTCAGTTCCTCTGCCATTCGAACCGCAGAGGATGGATCTTCCATATCAAATGCCACCATGATCCCTGGTCTCTTTTTTAGTCTGCTCGTTGTCATCACATCCTCGATCAATCTAATCCTCCCATCCACTTTATTGTTTGCGGAAGTAGGGCAACTATTAACTCTCACTTTTCATTTCAATTTAGCATTATTTTACGACAGGTACTAAATTTACTTATTTAAAATTAATTGATAGAATCAGTGGGTTAAATAATTTATAATAAAATTGTATTATAATCATATTTTATTAAATATTTTAAAAATCTGATGTAAGTATGATTTTTACTAAAAATGATTATATACTTACCTACCGGAAAATAATCGAGCCAACTCGATCATTCCAATAACTATAGGAATAAATACATCCCTACCGACAACATGGTGGGTAAATGCATAACAGATGGGTAGATCCGCATACCTGTAGGCCAAAACCGATAACAATAGGAGGCAATCATCACTGTATGCGGTTTTCGCTGTGTATCTGGGGGTTATATGAGCAGGTATTTTGATGAAAACAATTATATCTTATCTTCAAAATTCCTATTGAGATATACTTATCAATCAAAATGTGAGTATGCAACTATAATTAGATATCATAACAACTAATAGTTAATGAAATAATATTTCTATTTTATTTAAAATAATCCGATGTAAAACAAAAAATGAGAGTTGTGTTCTGAGTTCCTCCACATTGTAAGTAAGGGTCAGTTGGATGCATAAACCCGCGACTGACATAAGAGACTTGGTACGTAAAACTCTCAAAAACAGTGGCGGTAGCCACGATCCTGAAATTGCTTTTTCATCGACAGTATAAGCACTGCGGAGCAGGTCATGTGTTTTTAATTTGTTCTGGTCTCCGTGTCCTCCGAGGTTCGGGCTTTGGGACATTATTATCCAACCAAGTGCCCCATCATTTCACAACCCACCTCTGCAAGTTCGACCACGTGCCACCATAGAATGCTCTGATCAATGCGCTTGACACGATCGTATTTCTACATACGATCGTCGTGGAAACATCGCATAAGCTACACATTATATGGACGTATGTACCACTATGCTTATATACTTGTTGGTCGATTCCATCTTATGCCCCCTAAACAGCGCGGAGAAGAACTTAAAAAA
>PQXF01000128.1 GCA_003194445.1 Candidatus Methanogaster sp. | reverse complement strand
TGCTGCTGTTCGGTCTTGTGATTTGGTGAAATCGACTGCGGGAGACTGCGGCGGTCAATGCTTCTCAAAAAGCAAGCAAACGACTTTTCGCTATCGGCATCCCCGATTAGAGGGGGTGAGTAGTTACCCTTTTATTACCTATGTATGTGTAAGATTTTTGTTAGAAAAGAAGTATTTATAAGCAATAAACTGCAATATTTCCTTACACACACAGATCCCGTAACAATGGCATGGAATATCGTGTGGCGCAAGCCACATAAGAAAAAGTATGGTTACCTGAAGAAGTCATATCGGATAAATGGAAATGTGAAGACCAAGGAGATCTACATCGGCCCGGATGAAGTTGCGACGAAGATCCTCACCGATCTGGCAACCAGGGAACTGATCGACGAGACCGATATAACTTACAGCGGCGAGATAATCCTCGAAAAAATAACAAACACCCTGAACTTCGAAGAGATTTTAACCGAGTACACCGGAGACGAACGGGCAAGTAGGGCACTCAAAAACGTTATCATCCTGATGACTCTATTTAAAGAGAGTAAACGAAGGCTTTTTCTGAAACGGTTGGATAAGTCGATATTCAAGAGCTCTACCGATATAAAATATCTTGAAGAGGTCTATGGGCTCATGGATTTGGTCTACAATAGCCTCGGCGATATTATGTACGACCTGCTCAAAAATGCCATTAAACGGCACAAGATCAGTCTCAAGTACTTAATGGTGGATGCTACTCGTTTTAAGGTCTATAAAGATTGTGAAACGGGGTTAATCAAGTTCGGTTACAGCGCGCAGAAACGAAGGGATATACCACAGGTAAATCTCGTTCTCGGAGTGAATGAGCAGCAGATACCATTTTTCGTAAGTGCGCATCCCGGAAATACGTCCGATGTCACCATGTTCAGCGATTTCCTGAAAACGCTACGGTCAAAGTATCAGATATTAAACGACAGTGCCCGCCACAAGATCATAATTATGGACCAAGGAAATGTGAACGAAGAGACGATCAGATATCTGCGGTGGCTCATTCGGCATAAGTTCCATTTCATATCGATGGTGCGATCGAGTAGCATCGGGCGTTTTGCAAAGAATGTGGATATATCGGAGATGGGATTGATATACACAAGAGAGATTACAAAAAATAAGGAAACAAGAATTTATGGAAAGATAATAGAAGCAGAAGTCTATGGGAGGGTTTTCCACGTTCTGGTCTGTTACAATCCGGATGTTATGCGGACAAAGAATGCCGGTCTCGACAGACGGGTAGAAATTGTGAAACATGAGACGTCATCGCTTAATAAAAAGGGTGGGTCACTGGATGGCAAGTGCGATGTGGTCAACTCCCTGATAGCAAAACACAGCCTCAAAAGAGCCATGAAGGTTATTAAAAATGAGAAAGATGGAGTGATTGAACTTGTTGTGGACGAAGAGGATCTAGATGGTAGACGTAAGAAGTTTGGTTTCTTCGCGTTATTCACGCACTGTGATATGACGCCTGTTGAGATGATAAAGGTGTACAAGAGTAGAGATCTGGTGGAAAAGGGATTTCAGGAGCTGAATACGGATTTCAGTGTCTGCCCGATACGTCATAGCGAGGATCGCCGGATTGAAACTCACACAATATTTACAGTATATGGCTATTTCTTTACGTCCATATTGCGGGCGATTCTTAAGGGTGGCGGGGTGGAGTACTCGTTTCGTGAACTGCTCTACACGATAAAATCCGGGAGGTCTGTGATTGGTTACTATGAGCATGAGTTGTTCAAGGAGAAACGACTTTACGTGAATCGCCCGATAAAGATGAGTGATGAGTTGGCTGAGATATTCAGAATCTTGAAAATCGGGGTGCCGCGGTACGATGTAAAGCTGGAACCTTGCCCCTACGACGTGGAATAAGTGCGAAATTGAGCATGTTTCAAGGGGTCGACTGATAGCGGTTTTGGGTTGGATTTGGCCTTAGGTATTTTGGGATTTGGAAGATAATCGGGTGGCTGCGGCTGTTTTTTGGGTTTCCAAAGTTGAGTTGCACATATTTGCTGATGACCGCGATCAATGTCATAGCAAAGGCTACCGCCAACAGATAAAATGAGCCTGAAATCCAAGGATTCGTCGGCTTGCTGGCTGGAGTATTGTTTGGGATCGATTGGGGCGGTGGTGGTAGTCGTTGGGTAGAGTCACTCTTCTTCGTGTTGCCGTCCTCTTTTCACCCCCTGCGCTCTTCTTCGGGTTCAACACCGTTAAGTAGTTCTTTGACGTTGACTTCTTCGCTATGCCCTTCTGGGATGAAGTTTCCCTTGTTATTCTCTTCCAAGACTAACAGATGCCTGTAATCGACCACGATCTCCAGATGATCTGGCAGTGGCACCTTCTCTTCGGGTTCGATTCCAGGGATGGTTTCATGGATGTGATCAAAATTGGAACGAATGATGCCTAAAAGGGTGCGCCGGGTCTGCTCTCTTCCGCTGACCCGAACATAGATCTTCTTATCCTCCTTATCCGCCTTGACCAGCGCTTTGTTCCCGCTAACTTTATCCTCCAGCACCACCCCGCTGCGCCAGTAGGTGTGCTCGCAGACCGAGGAGTGCATACGCACGATGAAGCGTGAGATGATGCTTCCCGGAAGCACATCATAATGGTACTGGAAAGCCAGTATGTCATTCCATTCGCCGGTATATGGTTCTTCCTTGGTGAGCAGGTCTGGGATCAGGAACCTCCGATCAGGGAAGTCCTCGAAAGCAAAGCAGTTCGAATTTGCGCATCATGTCCATGATGAAGAGGTGTTTATCACTGGGATATTCATGAGAGCCGTATATTCATCGTAACTGACCTCGCTTCAGGTTACCCCGGGATATTATATGATATTTTCGGTGATAATGTGACCCATCAGCTATGTCTCTTGCACCTGAACAAGCTTATATCCGGCAAAATCCCTGGGAAATGCAACTATTGAGCAAGAATTGATGAAATATCGGATGTTAAACATATTTTACAACAGAGATGCA
>PQXF01000012.1:54529-78365 GCA_003194445.1 Candidatus Methanogaster sp. | reverse complement strand
TAACTGAGTGAGCTCATATACTGAAGGTTCAATACAGCATAATCCAAAGTGGTCATTTACTATCACCATGGATATATTTACTTCTGATAGTTAAAAAGTTTCTGATTAGGGGTATTCTATCCTATCACTAGAAAATTGGACAGTGCCGGATTTTTCGATAGATATCGAGATTGGGGGCGACACCTTCGCCAAAAAGCCGGGCATTGTAGAGGAGTTGGCTTACCGCGATACGTGGTGCAAGGGTTTCCAGAGCGAAGAGGGTCAATAATGGCGATACACACCGTTTTTCTGAAATCTCCGCACAGCGTATTAAGCCCGGATGTCCGCTGGTTTCCCGCAGATGAGACGCTCGTGGAATCAAGTTGTGACAAACTACCGCCGCCTCGGGTGCATGTACTGCGGAAAAAATTCAAAGTGGTTGATATCTTCGGCAATTACACGATGAAGATTGTTGAGATGAGCGTATGAGGCAGGAGGCTGCGCTGAAAGTTTTGCGGGAGCATAAGCATTGGTTTGAGGGGCGATACGGCGTCACCCGGATTGGGATTTTTGGATCAGTAGCAAGAGATGAGGCTACCGACGATAGCGATGTGGACGTGGTCGTTGAGATGGCACCCGATCCCTTTGGAAGGGCAAGCCTCAAAGATGAACTGGAGACGATTCTTGGGGCAAAGGTCGATCTCACTCATCATTTCCCACCCCCTACTGCGATCATTGCTTCTTTGATTGCGCAAACCCACGCCGTCTGGTTTTTCTTGAGAACCAGCTCCCATTTCGAGAAAATTAGGAACGATACGTCGCTGCATAACCCTTTTCCTGGCGTGTATGAAACGCTGATGTACTTATAAGGTATTTGACCCCTCGTACCCATATCTATTTTTTTGATGGAATGCAATGGTATCATCAAGAAATCATCGTCACCCTCCGCCACCCCCCTCGTTTCCAGCAGCCCCATCTGCTTTCTTATAATCGAGAGCAAAAATTTGTTACATAGCCACAGCAGTACAACTATTGCAAAAGGTAGCAACATCCATTGCAAAGTTAGTAGCGAAATGGTTACGCCGATTGAAATGAATAAAGCACTCCCGATGCCAAGTAACCCCGCAAGCGCAGAACAGCGGATAAAATAATATTTCGGAGTTTTAATTACCGGTATTAAGATAAGATGCTCTTTTGTGAGAGTTACTCCACCTACATAAGTGGACATAGGATGTTTAAGATTCTTCCCATCATTTAGGCGGCAGACGCTTGTTTCCTTGATAATGTCATTCATTCTATATCCCATCCGCTCTCCGCTATTATTCCTATGGCGATATTCCACATCGGAAATCTCCTCATGTATTCCCTGCAATCATCGCCGTACTTTAAGATATCGTACTTGCTCTCTGTTCTGGCTGACACATAGAAGCAGAATAACGACACTACGCCAGAAAGCATTATGGATGGTTTGAGAGACACTATCTAAAAATCCGGTACTGTCCTAAATTTCATGATCCACCTGTATCCATGTTAATCCCACGTTTTTTATCAGTAAATCCGTCACTTCTCTTGCATGTCTGGCGAGATCAGATAACAGCCGATACTGTATCTCTGTGGATCCCTATTACGCGTTTAATCGCTCCGACTCCGGTTTCCCCGAATGCGTTGACATTGCCGAAGGAATTGACCTGACCCCCTCTACAACTGCAATCTTTATATCCCGAGACTCCCTTTTTATAGTTATGGCAGAGACCGCGGAAGTAGAAGTACCAACAGAGGCATCATCAAGACCAATCGACCGGATCGACTCCAGTGCTGCCGATCTGATGAACACGATGACATCGTTGCACGACCAGATCGCAACGCTTAGGATGCAGAACAGCGAGTATCAGGCACGGTTGCTCGATCTGATGGTTGCAAACGAAAATCTCCAGAAACAGGTAATAGCACTCAATAAACGAATCGACGACTCCACAAAACCGCCGCTTTTCATCGCAAGCGTTCTTGAGGTGCGGGACCATGAGGCACTCATCAGGCAGCACGGAAACAACCAGGAGTTGCTTGTCGAGTATGATAAGAAACTGGAGGTCGGGATGCGTGTTGCTGTTAATAACGACTTGCAGATAATACGCGTCCTATCAGGCACTATCGATGAACGTGCACTGATCATGGAAGTGATTGATGATCCGGACGCCGAATATGAAAAGATCGGCGGACTCGATAGCCAGATTCAGGAGGTTAAGGAGACTGTGGAACTGCCGCTTACATCACCGGAACTCTTCGAGACTGTTGGGGTTGAGCCGCCGCGCGGCGTGCTCCTGTACGGCCCGCCCGGCACAGGAAAGACACTGCTTGCAAAAGCGGTGGCGCACCATGCCGATGCCACCTTCATCAAGATGTCGGGGTCCGAACTGGTGCACAAGTTCATCGGCGAGGGCGCCCGTCTCGTCAGGGATGTCTTCCAGCTTGCGCGGGAGAAGGCGCCGACCATCCTCTTCGTCGATGAGATCGATGCCGTCGGCGGTAGGCGCACGCACGATGGTACCGTTGGTTCGGCAGAGGTGAACCGCACCATGACCCAGATCCTGACAGAACTGGACGGCTTTGGTGAGCGGGGCGATGTGCGTGTGATGGCGGCAACCAACCGGATCGATCTCTTAGATCCTGCATTGCTGCGCCCGGGCAGGTTTGACCGGGTGATAGAGATTCCTGCACCAAACGAAGCCGGACGGCTCCGGATTCTTTCGATTCACACAAAGAACATGTCGCTTGCCGGTGATGTTGATCTTGCGACCATTACCGCGGAAACCGATGCCGCAACCGGTGCAGACTTAAAGATCCTTGTCACCGAAGCCGGCATGAATGCGATACGCAACAAGCGGCAGGATATCTCGATGGCGGATTTCCAGTATGCGCTTGATAAGCTGATGAAAGAGGATATGAGCGAGCCGCACGGGATGTTTGTGTGACCCTTTCAAATATGCCCGGGTAACTTGTGGATAAAATCAGTGGAATCAGTGTTAATCTGTGGCTAAAAACCCTTATCTGCCACTGATTTACACAGACTCTGGGTTATCTGTTTGCCACACACTATCGAGCATATTCACTCTTTCTACGGAAGGTCGAGAAATGCCGATCCGCCACGACTTATCGGTTGATCCCCCCTCTCGGTCGCCTATGATCCGCGGAACCGCGTCATCAAGCCCGACCGTCTCCTGCTCCCATGTCCGCCTCAACCTCCTTCACGCCGACGATCACCGAGTAATCGGCGCCGATCGGGCGTGGTAACATTGCCCCACTATGCCGTACTAGTCCAGCATTGGGACACGTGTGCATTTCATATCGTCGCAAGATCGTAAATCTTGACCAGTGCGATATCTTCATTGGCGTTTGAACGGTCTTTTTTGATTTTCAGATAGAACTCGCCTTTTGATATTACGGGGTTATCTGCGTATGCCCAGTCTACCGTGCTTTTACTACCCTGATTCCAGTAAACCCCGGTTGGCCAATTTTCAAGAATGTTGCGCCCAAAGAAGACAACTGCACCAAAAACAGGACAATCCCACTGCTTCGATGCTCCAGCAAAACCATGTTTGGCAAAGTATGGAGCTCCAGAGGATCCTTCACCTACCGGATAGAATGAATGCACCAGATTCAAAACGACATCTACGCCCGGATTGGGAAGATCTTTGTGCCGTAGCCCATAGGTGGGCTGATGAAAAGACGTTCATCCAGCCCGTTAGATTGATCCCATTTTTGTTCCTTTTTGTCACCCCGTCCGCAATAGACAATGGATAAATGGCGTGCTGAATACGGCGTGTTTCACAAATATCGATGAGTGATCACATACTGTAAGATCTTTGGATCAAGTACTGAAGAAACAAAAATGGGATCAGTTTGGTATAGTAGTTTCATTAGTCCAATTATGAACCTCAAATATCAGTCCAATTCTTTCACGGTGCAAGAAAAACCAGTGGCAATCAGTTCAATCTACCTGGAGCGATGCTTTTGTCCCAGTACCGGAACGGAACAAAAATTGGACCGATTCAGTTTGGGGTAGACACATCTTTTCATCACCCTAGCCCATAGGTGTCGTAGCATACGCACATATAATATTTGACGCCATTTAACTCAAAAATACGAGATTTGCCACCTTCTTCGGACAGATAATCATCAGCAGGTTTGATATTCCCATCTTCTTGAGCTGTCGGATGGAACTTTCGACCCATAGCATCGATACCATCCTTACTGATGGCAATTCCAACCTGATCCTTGGCATATTCGGATACCCTACCATCGATACCAATACATACAAAAATGCGCTCCTCGATCTCTCCAAGAAGTTCTCCGATCTTCTTTCCAGCCCAATTGTATGTCGTGCATGGCTCTTTTTTATCAGCGTAAAACCACCCACCCGGAAACAAAATAACCCCATCTCCATGCGTTTCTCTGGAAACATGATTCACAATTTCAGATAACGCCTTCATCCTCTCATTATACGGATAGTCCTTGTCGTCATCGGATTGAAGGGTGACTGTCGCAACCCAGCCATTCAAATCTTTCCTTCTGCGGTCAATGATATTCCTGAATCTTGCAACATCATTCGGATCATCTGAATTTAAACTGCACCACTGCATCTCATTCGAATAAAGTCTGACTGTTGGCTTCAAACCTTTAACTCAACTTTCAAACATGTAGTGAAAAACACCATCGGTCAACCCAATTAATGTATGACCTATCAAAACATAAACCTCCTTGCCACCAACTTCCCCAATTTGACCTAAACTTCCCGTATGTATTTAGTTTACTAAATCGACATCGGTAGATTATGCAATCATATTGGTGTATTTGGTCATACTCATATAAATAGTTATCTGATTCAATCGATATGTAGTGTAGCATTATGCTGATATCAAAAGTTAGGTCATACAGCTTGCTGGGCGGCGACAGTCCGACGGCTAGCGGTTTTCAAGGAGGATTAAGGGCTAATTCGCGTTTCTTTGAAAGTCAAGTTTAATTTCCGGCAAGAAATCCCTCAGTGTATCGTACCACGCGCGCTGCTCATCTCTGTCGGACGGGTCATTATCCTTTGAATCGTGTTTATCGCAAAGAGCAATCCATTTCGCCGGTGAAAAACCCAATTCAAGATTATGGGGATAATTCTGAAACGATATTTTTCTTGGAATTGTGAAATGCTGAGTTTCGTCGAATTCTACAATAAATCCAGCGTCTGGAACAAAAAAATCGCATGGATGGAGGGTGGACTTCCTTGCAAAATCCTCATGACCTCTATACTTCTGGAGTTCTGAAAAAATTTTTTTGAGCTTTTGATAGAATGGGGTATCGACATATTCCTCAACACCGGTCCTTACTTCAACTTTGTAATCGCTCTCCACACTGCCATAAATCTTTTCAAGCATTCTTTTGACGGTAACTTTACAGTCAGGGCATCTCTCGCCACGATGTCCCTTTTGCGATACCTTATCAGGAAGTTTCTTTTTGGGAGGTATCGACTTGCCCTTTGAAAGGGATACCTCCACAATATCGAATCCCAGTCTTCTCAAAAAGTTATTTGTTTCCTGTCCACCACTAAATCTCGAAGAATCTAGTTCCTCTCCATTAGCAAACTTATTGGCTAAAGATATCGTATATTTCGGTGGATATGGTTTTCCCTCAAACTCAAGGAAAAATCTTTTTAATCCTCTATGAGATGGAACCCCTTCTGAATCGATTTTCTGCACAGCCTCGAGGATATGCTCCCTTTCTATACTTGGTGGTATCATTTTCCAAAACTCCCCACAACACTATGATTGGTAATACCATATATACATGACGTATCATGAATGCACCGGATCATTAATAATCCACAGAATCGCCCCTTCAAGCCCGCATCATCCCGCAGCCTGCTTGCAACCCGGATCGCATCCTCTATCGCATCCGGCAGATAGACAACCGCTACCCGCGGTGCATGTGGCGACTCGATGTGTGACTCTTTACTATTTCTACGGAAGGTCGAGAAATGCCGATTCGCCGCGACTTATTGGGCGATCATTTCCCTCCCGGTCGCCCATGATCCGCAGAACAGCGTCACCAAGCCCGAGCATCTCCTGCTCCCCGGTTATCATATCCCGCAGCGTGACCATGCCAGCCTCAACTTCCTTCATGCCGACGATCACCGCGTAATCGGCACCGATCGCGTCAGCATGTTTCAGTTGCTGCCCGAACTTCCTGCCGCTGATATCGATCGTGGTGCGCACGCCCGCATCATCCCGCAGCCTGCTTGCAACCCGGATCGCATCCTCTATCACATCCGGCAGATAGACAACCGCTACCCGCGGCTCATGCGGCGGCTCGATTCCACATACCTCAAGCACCCGGTCAAACCCGATTCCAAACCCGCATGATGGCGTCTCGCTGCCGCCGAAGAGTTGCGCAAGCCGGTATGTGCCGCCGCCGCAGATCTGGTTCTGCGCGCCAAGTCCTGCTGCGTACATCTCAAATACCATGCCCGTATAGTAGTCAAGCCCTCTTACGATCCCGAAATCGACCTCGCATTCGGCGCCATAGTGATCCAGCAGAGCGATGGTCGCCTGAAGCTCTTCAAGCGGCTGCGCATCATCGGTGATCGATCTGGCTTCATCGATATCCGCATCGAGAAGTGCTGGTAGACGCTCCCGCAGATCTGGTTGATCCGAAAGCAGCATCCGAAGACCATCGACATCCTTCTTGTCCATCAGTCGCATCGCTTCTGCCTGCATTCCCGCGTCAGCATCCAGATCCGAAAGCAGCCCACGAACGACGCCGAGATGCCCGATGTGGAGGTTAGCCTCGATTCCGGCATCCGAAACCATGGCGGCTGCAAGCGCGATCGCCTCTGCTTCGGCTTGTGCGCTATCGCTGCCGATTAACTCGACGCCAAACTGCCAGAACTCCCTGAATCTCCCTTTCTGCGGGCGTTCGTACCGGAAGCAGTTCTCGAAGTAGTAGAGCCGAATCGGCTTTGGCGCGACCGACATCTCGTTTACGTACATCCGTAGCACTGGTGCTGTCAGTTCAGGGCGGAGCGCGATATCTCTGCCGCCTTTGTCTTCGAATGTGTATAATTCATCCAGAATCGCTTCTCCGGACTTGATCGTGAAGAGTTCGGTGTGTTCGAATGTGGGGGTCTTCACTTCTTCGTAGCCCCAGTGCTCTGCGATTGCCCGCATCCGGTTCTCGATGTATCTACGCTTCTCTGTTTCCGCGGGTGTGAAGTCGCGGGTGCCTCGTGGTCGGTTTAGTTTCATGTGTGTGGGGTCCTCTGGGAGTGTATATTCCGTCACCTGAATATTCAAAGGTTTTTGTGTCTCTGCGTTCTGGTGCCAACGCTTCTGTCGTCTTCCTTACCCGTGCCGGCATGGTGACTTAAAGCAACACACCCCAATTCGGTTATTTTGTACTTCTGTAATCTGCTTTTGGGCTTATCCGGAATCGTAAAAGCCAACAAACCATCTTTTAAGAGTGGCAGAATGTGTCTCTTGTAATTCCTGTAAGCAGGCGAAAGATTGAGGTAATTCAGGATCTCCTGCTTCTTCCGTTCTGTTCTGCAGAACTCAAGTATCTGAATAACTTGCTCACTGACTTGCTCACTGACCCGCGCCTCCGGGTGTGTAGCCAAACTTTCATCGCCGCTCTTTCCCATACCGGTGCGGAGTTCCAAAGCAGCAAGTCCTGATTCGGTTATTTTGTACTTCTGTGATCTGCTTTTGGGCTTATCCGGAATCGTAAAAGCCAACAAACCATTTTGTAAGAGTGGCAGAATGTGTTTCTTGTAATTCCTGTAAGCAGGCGAAAGATTGAGGTAATTCAGGATCTCCTGCTTCTTCCGTTCTGTTCTGCAGAACTCAAGTATCTGAATAACTTGCTCACTGACTTGCTCACTGACTTGCTCACTGACTTGCTCACTGACTTGCTCACTGACTTGCTCACTTACCCGCGCCTCCGGATGGGCAGCCAGAATCGTCATGAAATAATTGCGATCGCCATCAGTTTCAAAAACAGGTTCCGGAGATCCGTTCTCCTTCATCGCCCGCTTTATTTTCGGAAACCCCGTGCCCCTCCCTTCGGTAAGATGCAATTCCTTTAAAAAATCTCCGATGCGGCGGTTACGGTATTTTCTTGCGATAACGTGTTCATTATTCAGGTTATCTTTGTTGAGTGGCGGAAGCGGTCCAGGATAGCTGATAATCTCGATCCGCTTGGGAAATATGCGGACCTCGACTGGTGAATCGCCTTGATAGCTGCGATGGTAAAGCGCGTTCACGACAGCTTCTTCGATGGCTTCGTAGGGGTAGTTAAAAAACCGGATCGCTTCCGCCTGACCCGGAACCTTGCGAACCGATTCGGTCACCACATTGTTCTTCAGATGAGTGAGCGCAGATATGATCTGCTGTTGGATCGGTCCGGTAAACGTCTTCTCGGTAAAGCGGTCGCCGACCTCATCTTCAAACTCTGCGATGTCGATCTGGGCACCACGGAAGAACTGTTCCGGATGCTCGTTAAAAAAGAACAATCCAGCATTTTTCGGATTCAAATACTCATCCGGTCCTTCGACGATGTTCATTTTCCGGCACAGGTCGGAAAAAGGAAAATCTGTTGATTCGGATAAGAGGGAACTCTTTGTTTCGGCGAGATGCGACTTAATCAACGTCAGGTTCAGATCCGTGATAGCGGCACGGTGATTGATCTGATCATCGAAAGGAATCTGATTTGCCATCAATAGTAATTCCCGCTCTTCGTCGAGGCTTGCTTTTTTGGTTACGGAGTAGTGTCTGATGTATGGGATGTAAACAGATCCTTTCGACAGTTTTTCAGGTGTTTTGTAGGGTCTGTTGGAGCCTCCGGGCGCCCAGATGATCAGGATCTTTTTATCCCGAAAATCAACAGGCTCAATGATGGGTATATAATGAGGTCGCAATTTGTAGCATATTTCAAGCAATTCCTTCTGGATGGCATTGATTTTAGCGAGAAGGACTCCAACAGGTGGCAGAACCGGGCGTCCACCGTCATCTTCGATTCCGATTATGATATAACCACCACCCCAATCGTTAAAATCGTTGGCGAATGCGCAGATGCTATGCATTGTCGGGACCGGATTCCAGCCTCGCTTGAACTCGATTCGCTCCCACTCTACAGTTCTACCGTTTATCAGATCACGGATGTTTACAGGAAGAGCCATCAGTCAGGAGTCTCCTTTAGTAACCTTTCCGCCTCTTTGCCGTAAGCCGTCCGGATCCTTGAATATGGCACGTCCAACAGTTCAGGTATGAGATCCAATACCTTCCTCGCGTCTACCGCTTCCATATTTTTCGTCTCCTTTCAAGCTATCTTCTACGCCTCGTTAAAAAGGCGGCAATCACAAATCCATCTGCTCTACATAATTCGATACATTACTACAATATACTTCCGTTTAATTTCTACACCCTCCGCATCGAAAACTATATCCCTAAAAGGAACAGAGCAACAGCCAGATGAAGCAGCGAATATTGATATTACTCATGCTTTCGTTCCTGCTGACCGTGCCCGCGGCAAGTGCAGGATGTATCAATGTCACCGAGACGCTGATGGAGTTTAATGGCACAAATGGTGTGTTCACAATATATTATGATATCGAGATCCTCCCAAAGATCTATATCATAGCGTTCGGTGGCGTAAATATAGTGCCCGAGGTCGAGGCACAGTTCGCATCATTTGATAAGGAGGATGTTAGGATACAGAGACTGGATTATGAACGGGCGGTCGTGGTTGTAAAGAATGTTTCATTTTACAATAAAGGCTATTATTTCCACAACCCGCACAATTTCGGGATGAACCTATCTAAACTGGTCGTGGATCCGCCTGACAGACTTCCGAGAACATACTTGAACACCAATAGCACCCAAAGTCTATTCTATGAGGAGAACAGTACTGGTCAGGAACTTTTGCCATCCAATAATTCTCCTCTTGCTGACTTTAGATAGTTTATCAGATAGTTCTTCGGCATCAGCCGCAGCCAGATCGGCTTGTGTCTTTATGCCTGCCGCTTGCAGTTGCTTTGCAATCACATCTCCGATACCTGCGACATCGGTCAAGCCCCCTTTCTTCCCTTTCCCTGCCGCTGCCTTTTTACTTTTACTTTTACTTCCGCTCTTAGCACCGGTTTTCCTGCTCGCTTTGCCACCTTTGGTCTTGGCATTCTCCTTGTTCTTCTGTAGCTCGATGAAACTACAGTACGGGCATCCGATCTCCCATGGGCGGGCACCCTCCCGCACGACATGGACGTGATGCAAGCCTTTGTGTATCTCGCAGGTCGTATCGGTTATGACCAGTTCGCCGTACCGCGGCGGCGGGAGCGGCAGCGTGAACTTGCAACCCTCATCCGAACTCGTGCACTTGATGAACCTGCCGCCGCTTCTCGACATCTTGGCGACAAGATCTGATCCGCATTCAGGGCAGGGACCTACCACCGGATCGTTTCCGGCTTTTTCGGCTTCTTCCCACTTCAGCTGGTTGCAATACGGGCATCCCACATCGATCGGTCGTTTTCCAGCTCTTGCGATCATCAGGTGGTGCAGATTATGATCCTCGCAGACCTTGTCAGTGACGATCACCATCCCGTACTTCGAGGACGGGATCGAGAGCGCGAACTTGCAATCGGGATAGCCTGTGCATCCGATGAACATGCCAAACCGTGATGGACGCACCACCATGTCAGCGCCGCACTCGGGGCAGGGTCCGACCACGGTGTCGGTGTAGAGCCCGTCGCGCAAGCCCTCCGCGATCTTCTCCTTGTTCGTCACCAGATCGTCAAAAATGGAATCGAGCATCTCTTTTGACTCTGTTATCACCGCGTCTTCGGTTATCTTCCCGTCTGCGATGTTAGACATGTCTCCTTCGAGTTTACTCGTCATATCGGGGACGACAACCATCTTTGCATACTTCTCAAGCGTGTCAACCACCGAATAGGCGGTCTTCGTCGGCTGGATCGGAGTTCCATGAACGTACGCCCGGTCGTACAACTTCTGGATGATCTCGTGCCGGGTCGATTTCGTTCCAAGCCCCAGATCCTCCATCAACTTGATAAGTCTTGCCTGACCGTACCTTCCAGGCGGTTTCGTCGTCTTGCTCTCGGTCTCGAACTTCTCGATGCCGAGTACCTGCCCTGCTTTCAGATCAGGCAGTATCCTGTCATCCGATTCGTGATACGGGTAGTAGTATCGCCATCCGGGTTCAACGAGGACTGCGCCGTTTGCAACAAAATCCTCATCTCTTATATCGATGATGACTCGAAGCGTCTTCCAGATAGCCGCATCTGCGAACGTAGCAAAGAATCTGCGGACAACAAGTTCATAAACCTTCCATTCATCGTCTTTCAACTGTTTTCTGGTCGCAAGCGATGCAGGATGTATCGGTGGGTGGTCTGTACTCTCCTTTTTTCCGGCAGTCGGCTTGAGTGGCTTCTTAAGCAATTTCGAGGCATACTCTCCGAATTCACTTTTAAGAAACATCGATACAAGCTCTTTCAGGTCAAGACTCTCCGGATAAACAGTGTTGTCGGTCCGGGGGTATGATATGAATCCATTTGTATACAGGCTCTCTGCGATCCGCATCGCATTTGCGGGACTGAGTCCGATTCTGCTTGCGGCTCTTATGAATTCGGTGGTGTTAAATGGAGTCGGCGGGTTTTCTGTCCGTTTCCCCTTCTTCACATCGGAAACGGTCCCCTCCTTCGCACCCGTAACCTTTGAAAGTACCTGATCGAACTCCTCCTTATCCCAGAAGCGACCTTTCCTGTGCTTCGACGTAAACCCCTCCTTGTGGACTGCGTAGAGTTCCCAGTACGGTTCAGGGACGAACGCTTCTCGCTCCTTCTCCCGATCCACGATCAGGGCAAGGGTCGGGGATTGGACCCTTCCTACGGATAGGAATCGCTTTCCGAGCCGCTTTGAGGTGACTGAGAGGTATCTTGTCAGTGCGGCACCCCAGACCAGATCGATGGCCTGACGCGACTCCCCTGCCGCTGCGAGGTTGAAATCGATCTCTGTAAGATTTTTAAATGTGTTCTTGATCTCAACGGGCGTGATTGCGCTGTATCTTGCCCGGTCTGCTTTGATCTTTGGATGTACCCCTTTTACTATGTTTAGAGCCTCTACTCCGATCAATTCCCCCTCTCGGTCGTAATCGGTCGCTATCGTTACGGTATCTGCTTTTTTTCCGAGTGTCTTGAGTGCGGACACGATCTTGGTATTTCTCTTGTCAGGGACTGTTACAATCTCCGCATGAATAAGATCGCGTGCATCGGTCTTCTGCCAGCTATTGTACTCCTCTGGAAAATCGACGCCGACCACATGCCCGCTCAGCCCGATCACCACCTCGTCCCCTGATCCGTACGTGTTCACCCCGTTTACCCGGACCATCTTTGAGGCACTGCCGAAGAGGATACCTGCGATTCTCTTTGCAGTATTGTGTTTCTCTGTGATGATCAGGTGCATGATGCCATGTTATTGATGCGTGATATTTATATGTTACGCGGCGGATGGGTTGCCAACATGGGCGAGTCGTAATCCCCTGATCCGCAAAATCCCCCACGATCAGCCATGCACAAGCGCATTTCTGATCACATCTTCGGATTCAGGGAAGTAGAGCTCTCCAATCCCTTCTTCTTCCGCATAGAAGTCAAGCCCGCGGATCACAACAACCGGCATGCCGTCAGACCCCTCACCAAAGAGCAGGTTTGCAGCGGCAGCGATCTCGTCCACGATCGCCTCGTTTGCCACTTCGAGGACGTTATCAAAGAGATCGCACGATCCGCGCCAGTCTTTGGTCGGTGCGATCCCCGATATCCCGATTGCAACCCCGATCTGCCCGTCACGAAACGCACGTCCGTTGGTGTCTGTGATGATCACGCTAACGGATTTGTCTGTCATCGAGAATATATCTTTCCTGATATTTTTTGCGCTTCCGTCAGGATCCTCTGGCAGCAGTATGATCCGGCCGGAGTCAATATTCGATCCATCGATACCGGCGTTCACGCAGATATTCCCGCTTTGGGTCTTCACAAGTAGGAACGGCGACTCCAGAAGGATCTCCTCACTCTCATCGATGACCGCCTGAACAAATCTGGGATCACTCTCGTTTCGCTCTGCGATTGCGATAGCGCGGTTAGACGGCGCGATAGCCGCAAGTGGAGTGACCCTGCCCTCGGCCTTTGCAACGACTGTGGACGCGATGACTACGATGTCGCGGTCGCAGAGGCGGGTATTCTTGCAGATGATCTCTACAAGGTCATCCCCCTCCTCAACGAGTGGGATATCCGGAACAGTGAATGCGTTGAAATGCATGATTATACAACTCGGATATAGTGATGAACGGTGTTAGTTCTTAAAACCCCCGCGACCTGCCACCGCGATCCCTGGTGGTAAACGAATCGGCAAATTTATAGTATGCAGAACCAGAATGTCATCCATGCCAATAACAACTAGAGATGCGAGTGGAAGCGTTGGCGTCCCCGAGACGATGATCGCGCAGATGGGCGAGCTCGAAAAGGATCTGTTCCTGAAGATCTTGAAGGTGACCGAGGCTGGAGCGGTTGCTGCTGCGCGATGGACCGGTCTCGGGGACCGACATGCCGCGGACGACGCCGCGGTTGAGGCGATGCGTAGAGTGCTGGCACGGTTCGATATCGATGGCGAAGTCGTCATCGGTGAGGGCGAGCGGGATGAGGCTCCGATGCTCTATATCGGCGAGAAGGTTGGAACCGGAAAGGGTCCCAAGGTCGATATCGCGGTCGATCCGCTCGAGGGCACAAATCTTGCAGCAGAGAACCAGTTCGGAGCGGTTGCAGTGATGGCGATGTCTGAGGCAGGCGGTCTCAGGTACGCGCCTGACATCTATCTGGATAAACTGATCGTTGGTCCTGAGGTGGTGCGGTATGAGAAGACGAGCGGGAAACGGCTTGATATCGATGCCCCGCCTGAACACAACCTTGGTATCGTTGCAGATGCGCTGCATCGCAATGTCGAGGACTTAATCGTGGTGGTACTCGACAGACCCAGGCACAAGGAACTGGTAAAAGAACTGCGCGACCTCGGCGCGACGGTGCGGCTTGTCACAGACGGCGATCTGATGCCGGGCGTAGCTGCGGGCATCCGCGGCACCAACGTCCATGTCGGCATGGGCATTGGCGCGGCACCAGAAGGCGTGCTGACCGCAGCCGCGCTTCGGACTACCGGCGGAAAGATCATCGGCAGATTTATCCTGCCGGCAAAGGCGAACCGGAAGAGCGAAGAAGAGATACAGAAGGAATCCGCTAAATTCGCGCCGAGATTGCTTAAGATGGGTATCACTGACCTCAATAAGGTTTTCTACACCGAAGACTTAGCTCCTGGAGAGGATATCATATTCTCGGCAACAGGCGTAACAGAGAGCGATCTCTTTCACGGCGTCAACTTCTTTGAGAACGATGGTGCGAGACTGCGGTCGGTCGTGATGGGATCCGGATCAGGGATCATCCGCTTCATCGACAGCATCTATGTCATCGACAAGGAAGTAACACCGATCCGGCTGAGATAGTAATGAATATAGGCATTGCGATCACCGACCCGGACGACTGGACCGCCCGCGCTCTTGTCAGATCGGTACGGAGGAGGGGCGCAGAGCCGGTTCCGTTCAGGTTGAGCGAGATCGCATCATACGCGTTTGATTGTTCCGCAATGGGTGACATAGATGCAGTCATCGTGCGCGATCTAGGTGCTGGCGCATTCGAAGAGGTCTCTTTCAAGTTTGATCTGCTGCGAATCCTTGAAAAGAATTTACCGGTCATAAACACGTCAGAATCGATCCAGAATGCTGCGAACAAGTACTATTCACTTCATCTGCTGAAAAAGGCAGGTCTTCCTGTTCCGGAGACGGTTGTTACCTCTGATGTCGATGTTGCGATGGATGCGCTCGGCAGATGGGGTGAGGCAGTTACAAAACCGATCTTTGGGTACAAAGGTATCGGCATCAGACGTTTCCAGAGCGGTTCTGATCTCTATGGCTCGAATAGTGAAACAATTGAAGAGATACTCTCTGAAAGGGGCGTACTGTATCTTCAGGAGTTTATACCGATTGAGAGGGACATACGGGCATTCGTTGTCGGAGACCATGTCGCTGGCGCGATCTACCGGTACGCCCGGAACGGATGGATCACTAACCTGAGCCAGGGCGGAACGCCGGAGCGGTGTGTGCTCAATTCGGATCAGGAAGAGGTGGCTATTCGGGCATCAGAGGTTATCGGCACAGCTTTTGCAGGCGTGGACATCGCGGAAACCGATGATGGTTTTCTGATCCTCGAGGTCAATGGCACGCCGTCAGGGAAGGGGGTATGCGATGCGTGCCGGGTGGATGTTACCGGAGATATCGTGGATCATCTGATCTCAATCTCGGGTTAGCTGCCGCGTAATTGCTCAGGCGGCACTGCTGAAATATGAGGATAGGCTGCCACACCGGAAGATCCGGAACGCGCTGATACTGCATGTTGGGTTGGACATCAGTCCTGCTACGATACTTGATCTCACTCGCCGTGCTGCCGGTGCGGTTCAATCGGAATATGACACAATTCTAGAAACGAGTTCGCAACGCTCCGATTCTGTATGTGGATGAAACTTCAATAGATGTCCAGGGAAAGAAGCATTGGATATGGGCATTCACCACACCAGCAGAGACTTTTGTCGTGATTCGGAAGATTCGGGGTATGAAAGTTCTGATAGAGGTTCTGACGAGGAGATTCAAGGGAATGATCGTGTGTGATGGATGGAAACCGTATGCCAAATTTACAAAACGTCTCCAGCGTTGTTGGGCACATCTACTTCGAGAATCAAAGGATCTAGCCGAGAAGATTGCAGAGGCGGTTCCTTTACATAGAGCACTCGGGGAGACTCCATGATAAACTGATTGGCGCACTGGAGAGTGATCCCCCTCCCGAAACTCGGGAGAAGCTGTTACATAATGCGGAAGCAACGCTCAAACGATGGCTCAATAGAGAATACGGAAGCGAAAAGGTGGAAAAGCTCATCGGCCAGATCGAAAATGGATTTGATTACTGGTTCACGTTTGTCACTCATCCGGGAGTGGAGTCGACCAATAACAGAGCGAAAAAGGGCTCAAATCGCTGAGCATGTCGGGAAGCGTTGGATTGTGGGAACACTGCGCAATAGAAGAGGGACGTCAATTCACGAGCGGATTATGACAGTGCTGGCAACGTGGGCGCAGCAGGGACTCAGGCAGTCTCCGGATGATGAGGGCGAGGCTGAGCGGCTAAACACATACTTGTTTTGTTTCAGGCGCGTATTTTCTCGATGTTCCCTTTTCCCAGCCCCGGTTGTCGATCAACACCTCTCTTTCATTCATCCGCACCCATTTACCTACGCTATCTTTGCTCACCAGCAGATGGTGCGCTATTCTACGGTTACTCCAGCCGTTCTCATGCAGTTCTTTTACTTTTTTACGCTTTAAGATTAATAATTCTTTTTCATTTTAGACACTTATTTCATACATGGGTTGTTTTACATAAGGTTTGCTTCACATATACAGTGTCCCACTTTCATTTGAAATATAACCCCCCCCCCCAAGTGGCATTTGTATAAAGAAGAGCTGAACCGCTCGATGCTGAGCCATGAAACATGGAGTTATTTAAGCGACTTCCTGCCTGCCATTGGATTCAGCGCAACCAGCCATGGGATCTTTGAAAAATGCTGATCTTCGGTGTAGATCGAAAAAATGCCATGTTCTTTCATCGTTGCAGCCAGCACCGCATCCCAATAATGGATGCCATATTCCATATTTATCTCGATTGCAGATAAAACCGTATCCGCATCAAAATTAATTACTTTCCAGTTGTGGAACTTTACAATAGATGATACAAACTCGCTGGCTATTTTTTTTGGAATCGGAGTTTTAATCTTACTGGTAACAACGACATAGAACTCTGAAAGATTCTGCACAGAAACAGCATACTTTCGTTTCCTGTTCCAGCAGTCGCCAATCAGTTCTCGGCATACCATCTGTTTATCAGGTTCATCAGCATCGAATACGTACGTGAGTATGTTTGAATCGATTAACGCCAGTTCACCGTTCATGAAGTTCACTCCGATGCTGGTACAGCCGTCCGCCGAAAGAAAAATCCTGGTTCATAATCTCTAACGCTTCTCTGGCTATCTTCTCCTGTTTTCGCTCATCTATCCAGTCCTGTATCGCTTCGGTGAACGCTTTTCCCAAATGTCCTTTCTTTTTTCCGTAAATCATGCCAGCAAGCAATCTAAATTCCTGTTCTACGTCGTCTTTTATGTTTATGGTAATCGTGCCCATAATCCATACTTTAGATCCACAATACATTTAAATGTTTGGAGTATGCCAATATATCGCACGCCCCACCCTTTACCACCAGCGCCCACGCATGATCATCCCCGACCCCGGACACCTGCATGTCGCGCATGTCGCCGGATCACTGCCTGCGCCGATGTGTATGATGTATGAATTGAATTGTCAAAACCGTGATCAGGCAATCCGTTTCATGTACTTCCTGACGAGATCGAGCATCTTCTCACTTTCCGGGACCGCATCCCGGATCTCGTCGATCATCTTTAGAATAACAGGCGACTGCAACCGATCCCTAAGATCATGCAGGTACGGGGCATGCGGTCTTTTGCCGGCAGTGTGGAACCGCACGATCTCGTCATGGGACGCCGGCTTAACCGGATCATCGATATGCGGAGACCTATCGATCGCATACACCGCGCCGTCGCCGTCGCCATCCGAAAGCGTTCCAAGCCCGTGCACGGTGCAGTAACTGTTCTTATAGTCCTCGATGTATGGCTGGTACTTGATTTTTTTATCCTGCGATATATAGCCAACCATATCCTCTCTAATCGAATGCGATACTCCAGTAACAACCCCGATGATCGTGGCGTCTGACATCGATATCGAAACAAACTGCCCGGCAAACCCACTATTCTCGTCACATAATTTGACGGTGTATGTGTCAGCCGACGCCACGTGAATGATATCTCCCAATCGCATGAGATGAAGTTGTCCTGTATCGGTATTAAATTTGAGCAACTCATGAGCGGCTCGGGCAGATCGATGCTGTCACTCGTTCTCCGCGTCCTGCAGGTCTCGGCTCTCTGGTAATTCGCGGATGCGTGCACTTCTCCACTCTTCCGGAGGATCTGGTCATGGTAAAGAAGATTAAACCACATAGGGCATGGAGAGTGCAGAGAGTTGTTATTTCGATCTTTCGCCCCCTCTCCGGAACTTCTCTGTACCAACCCATCCCAGACGCAGAAGCACCCGGAAATCCTCGCGCCACAGCAAATATAACCTGGTTGCGCATGTCAGGGGGTTTTAGAGGTGCACTGGAACGGCACACCCTCATCTTCAGTCCATAAAGTTATCAGATGAGCTGAAATCATGACCTGGAACGGCGCGCATCATACCATCCATCTTATCGACAAACTTTACTATGTAACGTATAGTAGTAAAATTAACAAGAGAATCGATGAAAATATGCGAAGAGAGAGTCGAAAGATCGGGGAATCTGCCAAAATGGGATGTTACAATCGAACCTGCATTCTGATAAGTTATTTATGGGAGACTCCCCGATACTTTTACATGTTATAATTTCTGGGTGCTGGGTGGTATATCGATCAATTTAGGGTGGATTTAGTTTTTATTATGACAATACGATATTGATGCAGGCAAAAGGTTTAACTATGATGGGCGTGATATGATAGGATGCACATTAAGTGCAGAACATGATGTGAGGTGTAATATGAACATAAAGAAATTAATAGGAGCAAGCATGATCACGCTGCTTGTGGTTGCGATAAGCGTGGGCATGGCTGCAGCGTATACGATTGATGGAGATCTTAGCGACTGGGGCGTAGACGTCGATGATGGTGCTGATTGGAGTCTGGATGCGACATGGCTTCCAAACGATGGCGTGCGGTTCCAGGTCGAGGATAACGTGGATCCGAAGAGAGACGCTGAACCACTGCGATGGAAGAATGGTATAGCGGCGTACGCAACCGGCGTCCATATCACAGGAGTTGGGTCCAACTATTTAGACTATGACGAAGCAAGGGTTACAGGACCAGTTCACACAGGTTGGGCATTCCCCACAGGTGGTACTGGAGAGAGTGCTGAGGCGTATGACCAGGAAGCGATATATATAGATGAGGATGCTGATAATCTGTATTTCGCAATAGTTCTGTCATGCGATGCCAATTCGTATTCCGGAGACCTTGGGCTCGACATAACATCGGCGTCTGGTGGCCGATATATATACGAGTATGGTGTAGTGTTGCATGATAATGCAGACACATATACGGCGAGTGACCGCGATATAATGAATGTATCCGAGTGGTCAGAATGCACAACAATCGTAGAATCTTCGCCAGCGAGGATCGTAAGCGGAGATACAGTTGGGACTGCAACGGTTGCTTATGTTAAAAATGGACCAGACCCTGAACCGTTTGCCGGGTACCCAGCAACATACATAATCGAGGGCAAAATCCCAAAGAGTGCCATTGGAGCTCCTGCAAGCGTATCTCTTGGTCAATATCACTATACCGTTCTATGTGGCAACGACGAGATTCCGATCCCGGAGTTTGGACTGCTGGCAATACCCGTCTTGGCTCTGATAGGACTTGTCTTCATCATGCGAAGAAGGAAGGAATAAGTTTAAAGGAATGTGTTTAATGATGGTAAATGAGACTTTTTATTATCTTCCGGAATGGGATTGGAAAACCACATAGGACATAGAGAAAACAGCAACTCTCTGTGCCCTTCGTGTCCTCTGTGGTTAATCAGAGTCCACCCGGAAAAAATTAAAAAGTCTCTGGTAAATGCAATCATTAAACATTTTTATTTTTTTTTAGAATAGTTAGCAACACAAACTGCGTTAGAATATCTGACACTATTGCACGGCAATCAACAGGCGGAGTATAGGACAGTTGAAAACTATTATCCTGGCAGCAGGCAGTGGTACCAGACTGATACCATTAACAGAAAACATTCCAAAATGTCTTGTTGAAGTGGGTACGATTCCAATACTTATTAATACTTTAAATTGTTTGAATAAAAATTGCATAGAAGAGTGCATCATAGTAGTTGGTCATCATGCAGAAAAGGTTATGGAATGTATAGGCGATGAATTCGAAGATATAAAGATCACTTATGTCGAGAATAAAATTTTCGATACAACAGGTAATATATACTCATTATGGTTAGCAAAATTATATTTGAATGACGACGTACTTTTAATAGAAGGCGACATTTTTTTTGAAGATGCCGTTATCAAAAAAATCTGCGAAGACATTCATCCTGATGTCATTACTGTTGCCGATTATAAAGATTTCATGGATGGAACGGTGGTTACTGCAAATAATGGTGTAGCCACCGAGATGATACTGAAAAAAGATCAGGGTAATCATTTCCAGTACGACGATAAATTAAAGACTGTAAATATATATAAATTATCCATGAGATTTATGGAGAATTATTTCATCCCGACCTTGAATTCATATATAGGGCGTGGTCATTTCGACGAGTTTTATGAACTTGTGATCAGTAAGATCATTGGATCCATGCAAACAGAGATTTCAGTATTACGGGTGGATGACTTGAAATGGTTTGAAATTGATACATACAAAGACTTGAAAAGGGCAGAGAAATTGTTTGCCGATTGAACTGTAGAACTGATAGGACTGTGCAATTGGATGATAGAGTCGATAAAAGAACTTAAGAAGATATGTCAGAACTCCAAAGCCGAGACTATGGACTGGTATTCAAAGATATTTTACAGGAATATATCGGTATACCTAACCAAATTATTGTTGCACACATCTATCACTGCTAACCACGTGACGCTGTTCACAATAGTGCTGGGATTGGCTGCAGGAATCCTGTTCAGTTTCGGAACCTACTCATACATCCTTGCAGGTGCGCTGCTGCTACAACTGTGGCTCATCTTTGACTGTGTCGACGGTGAAATAGCAAGATACAGGGGGACCGCGGGTATTTGCGGGAAATATATAGAATCGTTGGATCATTGCATAACAGAGCCGTTTACAGTTGTATGCGTTGGTTATGGGCTATATGTGCTTTTAGATGTTGTATCTATCTTTGTGCTTGGTGTTCTGGTAGCCTTGTTCATGGTGTGGAGCTCCAGTTCAGCAAATCTGGTTTATTGCGTTATTTTTGTGGCAGGGATGCACGATATGGGGGATATGGTTAGCAGGTACCGGTTTTATGAGGGCAAGGGTGCTGCATACAAGATTAGTACGATTCGACACATTTATAATTCATGTATTAAGTTCCCAACCACGCCCACATCATTTACGGTTTTTTTATTATTACTCACCGTACTGGATATCTTATTCATCAATTTTTGCCCGGATGTTTCTGCAGGCAGTTTAACCCTCATTTTCGGACCAGATACCGATGTTATCTATATTAGCGGCATATTTGATCATGGACTTCATTTCAACTTTTTATATATATATTTCCTATTTTTTTCGATTGTTAGCATAATACGGGGGATCGTCAAAATCCATAACAATTTCCAGGGAGTCTGCCGGTATCAGCAAGATGCAAAACAACAGCAATCATGAGTGTAGACATACAATCATCCATCACGGAGACTGATAAACGTTTGGTTCGCCGGGTTTGTGACGGTGTGGTGCCGACTACGCAAACAAACAAACCGCCTGGAGGTAACAATAGTGAAACGCACCACAACACGCGTGATAAACAGGAGCTGGTTTCGTGTATTTCCTCATGACAAACGACGTGGAGAGCTTCTCTATTCCGCTTAACAGACTGGGTCCCGATACCGCAAGAGAGGTCTATGAAGTCGGGCTCCCCCGCCTGCTCGACGTTTACGCAAAGACCGACATACGGTGCACATTCTATTTTACAGGGAAGATGGTGGAGATGGTGCCGGAGGCGGTAGAACTTGTGCTCGATCACGGGCATGAGATCGGCTGCCATGGGTACGACCATTCCCCGGATCGTGCGTTTGATCTGATGGATCTCGATGAGCAGATTCGGGAGTTAAAGCGGGCGAAGGATGTGACCGAGGGTGTTTCCGGAAGAATTTATGACTTCAGAGCGCCTCCGCTTCGGATCAATGAGTACACGATACGTGCGCTGGAAGAGACCAGGTTTACGACCGACAGTTCGATCGCATGAACATGCTCAATATTGTGTGGGATTTCCAGACACGATTTTACAAAATCGATATCGTAAGCCAGCGCCATAAATTCAACAATGCTGATTTACCACAACTTATTGAGCAAGTACGATCGCATCCCAGCGCTTTGACGGACCGCTCACTTTCGGCTCAAAACGGAAGTTGAAGTGGCTAATTGCGCCGCGGTCGCCGTATCATCCATCGTACGACTCGGTCGTCAAGAAAGCACCCTGCGGGTGCAAATCAATTGTAGCTCTGGCTAAGCATCGGGTGGTTCCAATCGGGTAATTTGCATCCAAAAACTTCACTTTCCTTTGGTGGCCCCTTCTCATAGTACACGAATGTCATTTTTTCGCCGCAATTTGGGCATGTTGGCGTCCATTTGTTTGGATTCTTAAGAAAATCATCAAATGTCGCTTGTCTTATACTTACCTGTAAGTATTTGGAGTATCTTCTTTTGATTCTACGGCTGTATGCCCCGTAATACCGTATCATTTTAAAATTCCGATCTGGAATGTGCTGAATCAACGCTTTAATAAATTCCCGCACCGTCATCGTCACAAAATGTCTCTTGCCATCATGGTCCCCGTACCAGAACGTTACCGTTTTTCCATCATATCGGTACAATCGTGTATTTGCAACCGCTGGATGTCTAATATATCTGGCTACGTACTTTGCTATCCTCTTTTTATTTGTGATTCTGGATTCTTTTGGGAGATGCACATAGAATCCCTCGGGATATTCCTGGAAAAGTCGGTTTATGAGCACCGAATATACATCTTCCTTTGGAAGTGCTTTTTTAAACTGGGTGAGCACCTGATATTGCCATGTTTTTCGAGAGAACCCCGTAAGGAATGTATGCTTGACGGATAAAGTTGTCATGTCTGTCGAACCCACCAACGGTTGCAAGTATATGAAGATGCGGATTGAAACCCATACTCCTGGAAAACGGGTGCAGCACAACGACGGCACCTGCAGTAAGTCTTCCGTTTCTGTGCTTCTCGTGAGATTGTATCGTTGATTGCTGTAATCGCAGCATCCATCAAGACCTTCAGGAGAAAACGATTGTTTCTTACGATAGGCCACAGAGCGTCTGGGATCGTAAGTACTGCGTGTCGATGAGGTACATTAAACAACGCATTTTGGAGAGATTTCGCCCATTTGTCAGTATGGTTCTTGCCATAATTCGAACAGATGCGGCTATTACATCCGAAATGGACTATTAGTGTAGTTCTGGGCTGATGAAAAGACGTTCATACAGCCTCACTAGATTGATCCTATTTCTGTTCCTTTTTGTCACCCCGTCCGCAATAGACAATGGATAAGTGGCGTGCTGAATGCGGCATGTTTCACAAATATCGATGAGTGATCACATACTGTAAGATCTTTGCATCAAGTACTGAACGAAACAAAAATGGGATCAGTTTGGTATAGTAGTTCCGTTAGTCCGATTATGAACCCCAAATATCATCCAATTCCTTCGCGGTGCAAGAAAAACCAGTGGCAGTCAGTTCAATCTACCTGGCGCGATGTTTTGTCCCAGTACCAAAACGGAACAAAAATAAGACCGATTCAGTTTGAGGTAGACGTATCTTTTCATCACCCTAG
>PQXF01000012.1:53165-54329 GCA_003194445.1 Candidatus Methanogaster sp. | reverse complement strand
GGTCTATGAAGTCGGACTCCCCCGCCTGCTCGACGTTTACGCAAAAACCGACATACGGTGCACATTCTACTTCACAGGGAGGATGGTGGAGATGGTGCCGGAGGCGGTAGAACTGGTGCTCGATCACGGGCACGAGATCGGCTGCCATGGGTATGATCACTCTCCGGATCGCGCGTTTGACCTGATGGATCTCGATGAGCAGATACTGGAGTTGGAGCGGGCGAAGGATGTAATCGAGGGTGTCTCCGGAAGAATTTATGATTTCAGAGCGCCCGCACTGCGGATCAATGAGTACACGATACGTGCGCTGGAAGAGACGGGATTTACGACCGACAGTTCGATCGCATCCCAGCGGTTCGATGGACCGCTCACTTTCGGATCAAAACGGAAGTTGAAGTGGCTGATTGCGCCGCGGTCGCCGTATCATCCTTCTTACGACTCGGTCGTCAAAAAAGGCGGGTCAAAGGTGCTTGAGATTCCGATATCCGCGTTTGTTTCCCCCTATATCGGAACGGTGATGCGGGTGAGTCCTGCGGTGCTAAAACTCATCGAGAAGATTGTTTTTTTTGAATCGTCAAAGACCCGTAAGCCCATTGTCTTCCTGTTCCATCCGAATGAGTGTCTTGATTCAAAGCCCGGTGCTGTAGCTGCGAGGCGGGCGGGCAATGTGGTCGAGTACATATTTGCGGACGTTATCAGGCAGCGGCTCAAGGTCAGGAATCTGGGGTTGCACGCTGCGGAACTGCTTGAGGGGGTTATTCTACGCGCGAAGAAGGTAGGGGGAGAGTTTATGACGGTGCGGGAGTATTCGAGAGTCGAAGGTTAGATTAAATAGGTGGCGGTTTGTGATCGGGAACAGGGCATGAATGCAGATGGGTGATAACCTGAAAGAATCGATGATATGGTTTAAGCAAGCAGAGAAGGATTTGAAAGCATCTAAAAACAGTTTAAAGTTGGGTGACTATGAGTGGGTATGTTTTCAGGCTCAACAGGCAGCAGGAAAATCTCTGAAGTCGATTCTTTTTGATGATGCACTAAGTGCCTGCCGAAAAATAACCTATCGAAATCAACCCCTCCCACGCACACCAGAATCTCTTGACAATATAGAATAATTCCATTTAGGATGCAATGAGTGTGGTTGTAGTTGTAGTTGCGCCATATCGT
>PQXF01000012.1:45178-46925 GCA_003194445.1 Candidatus Methanogaster sp. | reverse complement strand
CGGCACACTCTTGTCTTCAGTCAATAAAGCTATCAAATGGGCTGAAACCATGACATGGAACAGTGTGCATCCCGCAGTCCATCTTATCGATAAAGTTTACCAGAAAGGAGTGAAATTAACAAAAGAAGCGATGAAAATCTGCGAAAAGAGGCTTGAAAGATTGGATAGTTTACCAAAGTGGAATGTCACCATCGAGCCTGCATTCTGGTAGGTTATTTATTGGACGTTGCCTAATATGGTACTGCAATGAAATGCATCCTGCAGTTAACCAATGCAGTGACATATCTTCTCATAGATTCCGGGCATATTCTATCGCTTTTATCTGCTGTTTCATTGTAACGTTCCCGGTTACACCATGTTCTTCCAGTATGTCCAGCATCTTCCTCAAACTGACATTTGACAACTCTGCAGCTTCCGAGAGTGTTATTTTTCCAATACTATATAGATTGACTGCATACCATATCACACCAAGCCTTAATAACTGCCTGATTGCTGTGGGTTCGTCAACATCTTCCATCATCGTCCGGTAGGACACACCCTTCAGTAAATCTCCAGGCAGACATATAGTTTTTGTTTCCATCTATTCAACCTCTCTTATTGCTAAATAATATTCTTCCTCTGATATCATTTTTTTCAGATTGTTAATATACATCTTTGCATCAGCCCTTGATAGAATATTCTTATCTAAAAGATATACGATAAGCGCAGAAGGAATTATGTACGGCACATCCAGAGCATCAATTATCTTCAAGAACCTCCTGTCATCGCTTGAAATAATATCAAAACTTCCGGATTTATACAGTCTAAATACATCTGCCTCGCTATACCCTATCCTCAATCTGGTTATCATCTCCTCTACATGCTGATCTTCTCCGGACTTTCCAATTGCTAATAAACCTCTCTTCAGATTCTCCTCGATTAAAAACGCATCTGGATAACCTTCCTCTTTTGGTATCTTTACAACCTCTTCAAACACTTTTGGCGGAATATGCACCTCAATGTTCTTCAAAACAGTCTCTTTTGCTTTCGCTTTTGTCAGTTTAATCAATGAATCGGAATCCATAATTACCTTCATGCCATTTCCGCCCATATCTTATATCATATAGTTTCAAACATTGCTCTATCTTGTTTTTGTCCTTCTTTAATTTTTTCGGGACGTGGTACGCAAAAGTCTCAAAGACCGGACATCAACCGCCATTCCGAAACTGCTAAGTGGACCAGACAATTCAGCAGTTCATCTATTGGGGCTAAATATACTCGGCACCGTCATAAACTGCGATTTTTTATAGATAGAACCATAGAACATATTTAGAATATCGGTAGCTACTTTTTAGTTTGAGATACAAATCTCAACAGGTGATCTGCATGATTAAGATTAAGTTCACTGAAGAAGAGATTAAAGCATTAGATTACGAACGGTATCATCACCCCCACCCGCGCGTTCAGCGTAGAATGGAAGCTCTTTGGTTGAAGAGCCAGAAGATAAGCCATAATCAGATATGCCAGCTTGCAGGGATATCTTCGAACACTCTAACGGATTATTTTCGAAAATACAAAGAATGTGGCATTGAAGGGTTGAAAGAAGTAAATTTTTACCAGCCTCAAAGCGAATTAAGGCAGTATACAACGACTATCGAAGCTTACTTTCGTGAGCATCCTCCTGCAAGCGTTAAAGAAGCTATGGCTAAGATCGAAGAACTGACTGGGATTAAACGTAGTGAAAACAGGGTTAGAGAGTTTCTCAAGT
>PQXF01000012.1:0-44238 GCA_003194445.1 Candidatus Methanogaster sp. | reverse complement strand
TTTTCGCGAACATTTTAGGTTATGAAGTACTTCTACTTCATCGTATTACACGACAAACCGATATCGAGAGGCGGTGTAGTCATACGGCATTTTAGATGTGGGTGCTAAAAGAGAGCGGGAATCGCTGACTCTTTGCTCACATTACGGTTTCAGAGGTTTGAAAAAGCTCAAGTTGTGGCGGTGTGAAGTATACTTTCCTATACGTCAAGAAAGGAACTCGGCGAACTTTACACGAAACGGTGGTTGATCGAAGTGGATTTCAGATTCATCAAAACAGTTCTCCAGATGGATGTTTTGAGGTGTAAAACACCTGACATGGTTTGTAAGGAAATCCGGGTGCATTTGCTGGAGTATAATTTGATCCGAGCGGTCATGGCGCAAGCGGCGTATCGTTATAATCTTCCACCACGAACACCCGAGTTTTCAAGGCACGTTACAGCAGTTAAATGCATTTAAGGAGACATTTCTGCGCACTGCTAAAACGCGTTCGTCTATTATGTACGGATATCTCCCGGAAGCTATTGCTAATCATCGTATGGGAAATAGATCCGGACGTAGTAAGCCGCATGCCGTTAAACGGCGGCGTAAACCCTATCCGTTACTCACTAAATCACGAGAAGAAGCTCGCAACGAATTGCGCAGAGGTGGGACATCTGCTTAAGGTAGTGGTATTAGTATAGAGGGTGGTACGATATGTAAATATTTGCTCTATGAATACCTCAGGAGTGGTTAGAACATTATCATATGCGTTCGCTATGCCTTCGGCGATGCTTCGCATTCGGAAACGGTTAATTCGATGGTTAAATTCCGATTTGGTACAACCGCTCGAGGAAACGGCTTGAATCGCGGAAGGAGACTGAGACGCTGCCTGAAGCTTGTGGGGAACAATATTCGGAGAGTTGGGCACTTGGAGATCATGGGTGACGTGGTGCCGCACTGGCGCAGATCTGCAGGTTCATGGATTTTGTCCAAAAGCCCCAGTCTCGGGCAACATTTATATCAAGACCGGGGAACTGAAATTTACATACATCTACAGAGGAGGCTTTAGCATGGATTATGCAGAAATGTCAGATAAACTTGTAGACCTATTAGGACTGAAAGGAAAGCCGATAGCGGTTTCGCTGATAAAGAGAGAGGAAGACATCCCAACAGACTTGACCGAACTCGAAAACCCTCGCCGGTACTGTCAGATGCTTCAGGATGCCAGGCTCAAAGGCATCACAAGTCTTGCAACCGCAGACACCCACGCCTGTAAGGGTGGCGCAGCAGCGATCGGGCTCATAGATTACGGCCCTAACTTAAAGACTGGCGCGCTGTACCATTACAAACTGAACAAGGAGGTCTCGCTCGGTGTTGCCAAGCGTGTGGTCGATCACATGCCAAGACCAGCACCCGGATCGACCATCGCAACCGTGATTGCGCCGCTTGACAAGGCGCCGACCGATCCTGATGGCGCGAGACCTGACGTGATTGTGATCATGGCTGGCGTACTTGCAGCGAGAAGGATCGTTCAGGCAGTGATCTACCAGCACGGCGGACGGTTCAATGCAAACTTCGCGGGCATCCAATCGACGTGCGCAGACGCCACCGCCTACCCCTACATCACAGGAGACGCGAACGTCTCGATCGGATGCGATGGCGCAGCAAAGAACGCCGGACTTGCCGATGACGAACTCGTGGTCGGGATACCGGCAGAACTGCTTGGAGAGATCACAGGAACACTCTCTGAGTGTGCGCCGGGATGGGATGACTGGCAGACCGGGCGCATCGGTTATGTAAGGAAGAATATCTGAATCTGATAGCCGGAGGCTGCCGCACCGTGTGGATCCGGCAGCCCTCCTGCTGCCAGGTATGTTTAACCGCGCCCCAAAACCCGTCCTAAACTGGGCCATCCCAAAATACGAAGTTTTCAACCGACCGCATCCCGGGATGTCTATTTATATGACTCTGACTCCGTCCAACTAAAAATTCGTTCTACTGCGGTTCTTTTCATACACAGATCAGAACCTCCCGCACAGAAAAGATTTAATAAATGCGGACACAATTCTAACCGGTGAACTACTAATGAAACGGGAACTGATGGACATTCTTGCCTGCCCGATATGCAAGGGCGATCTCGAACTGGACGTGACTGAAGAGACCGATGAGATTATAACGGGCACGTTATATTGCGGGAGATGCGACGAACGCTATCCGATCGAGGATGGTATCCCAAACATGCTCCCACCAGACCTACGCGAGTAATATGGATCGGCCAAAACAATCCTCTCAGCAAATTATCCTGAATCGAACCCGGTTCAATTCCATCGAATTCGAGACCGGACACGTTGAGTTGGTACTACCCCGCGGCAGGGACGTTAAATTTCCGATTGGGATCAGTAACTATGGCGCGCCAACACAACTAAATCTGACTGCCAGCAACGAGATTGAAGATTGTGTCAGGTTCCTGCACAATGATTTTGCCGCGGTCGGCAAGACGGTCGTGGATGCAATTATACGCATCCGGACACAGCGGCACGGAAGCATCGTCGTGACTGCCGGATACGGCGCGAATACAGACGGTTTCGACATCGACCTGATCGCAGAACCGTATCAGGAGATCGATGCAGACCCGGACCTCGCAGTTCCGGGAGAGTCGGCGTTGAGATCCCGGGAAGTGTCACCGCTACCCTCACATCAGGTACTGAAAGTGGTTGCCGCGCTCGCATTCATTCTCGTAGTCTTAAAGCTCTTTACAAATATGGTGCCCGGTTACGTCGGCATAGCAGCAGCGATCATGCTGCTGGTTATACTCATCATGTACAAACTATTCACAACTTCTTCGCAATGATCGCCTCTGCGATCTGGAAATCCTTGTACACCAGCATCTCGACATCTTGCTTCTGCACATAAGGGAGTAGGTCTGCGCCCTCGGCACGCCAGACCCATGCATAAAACCTACTTAAAAAGTTAAAAACGTCGACCGGACCTTTGTTACTCTTCAAGTGGAGAAGACTGATAGTACCACTCTTTTTTAGAACCCTGAGTGCCTCAGAGACCGCAATCTCAGGTCCATCGATGGTGTCCATGCCGCATGTGCAGAATACTGCATCAAACATTTCATCGTCGAATGGCAGCGACTGGACCATTCCCTGCACGCGATGAAGATTCTTGTACTTACTGTTTCTCAATCGATTGACTTTCAGCACATTTCTGGAGATATCGATCCCGACAATCGTCCCGTTCTTGACCCATCTGGCAAGAAGCCCTGCATTTCTTCCGGTGCCGCTTGTCAGATCGAGTACCATGCCGGAATCGCCAAGATTCGTAGCTTTTATCAATTTTTTCCGTGAATACTGCTTTGAACCAAGCCACAACACGTCATCAAGATCGTACAACAATGCAAGGCGGTTATACCGGTCTCTCGTCTTTCCAGTCTCTTCCAAATAATCAGGCATCTGTAAAAATCACTTCCGAACAGCATATTCCATCTCTGAGATTCTCTCAGATAACTTATCCACCAGTTCAGCATTGTCCTGGTAAACCAGCTCATCTCCGCAGACCGGGCAGATGAAATCGGTCTCGGATGCGATATCGAAGAGAAATCGCGCGCATTTGTGGTTGCAGATGTAAAATACACCATTTACCTCAAAATCAAGCCGCACCTTTAAATTGTCAAGCAACCTATCAAACTCGAGATCCAGACGTTTATCGATATTCTCCGGATAGATCGTCCAGTGGTATGTTAGCCAGCCAGTGTCAGGGTTGCGCTCTCTCCGATATCCTGCAAGCCGGTTCTCGTGCAGTTTAAAGAGCGTCTTTCGGATCACGTTTATATCCATCTCGATCTCTTCTGCAACGACCTCATCGACGATCTCGCCATCAGGCAGTTTCTCGAGGATCTCTACGCCGTCCGTCCCAATGATCTTCACCAGGTACTGGTGCACAACAGGGTCATCTATATAGCTCAATCGATCACCCATTCATCGTCCTTGAAACTGTGTCTGCATTTCATGATCAAGAATCTCAACCAACCTTTTCAAGAGTTTTTCGGTCTTTCGTCTATAGTTTTCAAAGTTATATTCGTCCATGAAATCATGAAAGAAATTCGCATGGATGGTTTCTGCATCGTTTATCAACTCCCCCATCTCTTTATCTTTGTATGCCGATGCCAGCTCCTTTGCAAAATCCACAACAGACCTATGCGTCGTTAACTTTCTGCCATAAAACAGACCTATGGCATAGACCAATGCGTTCAATGTCCCCCAGAGAAATTCGGATGCTTTTGAGAACTTTTTGGTTTCATAATGTTTCCTAAAATTGTCATAATAGTAATTTGCAAGTTCTCTCCTTCTTTTGATCTCCAATATTCCCCTGCCATCGACGTTCATGCCATAACATCCCTCTTCGGGTAAATTGGTATGGTTTTCCCATCAATTCTGATTTCTTTTAATATCACTGTAATCTGGAAATAATCTGGAAATATCCCATAATCTCGCAAAAGTGGCCAGGAATTTCTTGAGAAATGTAGCCAATCATCGGATCCGAGGTAACCTTGGCGCAATACAAGCTCAATCCCTTTCCCGATCATTTCATCTGCTTCAAACTCCCCCCCGACCTCTTCAACCCCTAATATCTCTCCAAGAACAACCGCATCATCTTGCAGTTCATAAGGCGCTGATAAGAAACTTTTGGGTACGCGCAGGAATATATTTACTGCACCCTCTGGCACGAATACCCCTCCGCTATGCAATACTTTTTTTAAAATCAATCCCATTTTTATTGACTCCTTCACGCAAACATGCCTTCCGAATACCGGTCTACCATGCCCTCGGGGTTCATTATGTGCTTGATCGCATCCTCGAAATCCTTCTGGTGTACCGCATCCGCATCCTCACGTACTGCACACATACCAGCTTCCATTGCGATCGCCCGTAAAGCAGCGCCGTTTGCACCATCTGCCAGTGCCGCAATACGATCAAAATCGACATCGTCGGAAAGCCGCATCTTTTCTGTATGGATGAGCAGGATCCTGACACATGCTTCACGATCCGGCATAGGCACGTAGACCAGCCGGTCGAAACGTCCTGCGCGGATCAGAGCGGGATCGAGTATATCCCACCGGTTGGTTGCTGCAAGGATGCAGACGTCGCCCCTCGAATTGAATCCGTCCATCTCTGATAAGAGCTGCATGAGCGTGCGCTGGACCTCCCTTCCGCCAGAACTGGCATCATCGAGCCGTATTGCGCCAATCGAGTCCAGTTCGTCGATGAATATGATTGCTGGCGCTTTTTTCCGCGCCATCTCGAATACGTCGCGCACCATACGCGCACCCTCGCCGATGTACTTCTGAACAAGTTCCGAACCAACCACACGGATAAATGTGGCATCCGTCCGGGTGGCAACCGCTTTTGCGAGAAGGGTCTTTCCTGTACCTGGTGGGCCAAACAGTAAAACACCTTTCGGCGGATCGACGCCGATGCGTTCGAATATCTCTGGGTTGGTGAGTGCAACTTCAACAGCACCCCTGAGCACCTCAATCTGTTTATCAAGCCCTCCGATCTGGTTGTAATCGATGTCAGGAGATTCTATGACCTCCATTGCCTGCACTAATGGGTCTTCTGATCCGGGGATAACCGCAACGACCGATAGATGCTCCTTATTAAGCGCAACCTGCACACCGGGTTTGAGTTCGCCGTCTTTGATGAACTGGGAACTCCCTACGATAAATTCGGGACCCGTGCTCGATCGTACTATCAATCTTCCCTCATCAAGAACGTTTACGAGCGTTCCGATCAGCTGCGGCGTCGTTTTTAGTTTATCAAGTTCACTTCGCAGTTTTCTAAGTTCACGCTCGTACTTCAATCGCTGGTCTTCAGCAAGCTGCTTTTCAGTCTCGACCTTCTGGTACTGCTTCACGAGCAGGTTATTTTTCAATTCGAGTTGCTGCATGCGGTCCACGACATACTTGGAGAATTCTGTTGAATCTATATCCGCATCAGCGTCCATTTCCAAATCCATTATAAGACTGAATATCCTGACAACACATAAACCTTTATGGAAGATGGGGCGATACGCTATTCTTATGCAATGCGAAATATGCGGAAGCAACATCCGCGGAAAAGCGCATCGGGTTATCCTCGAGGGTACCGAGTTAAACGTCTGTGACGCTTGTGCGAAATACGGGCACGAGGTTAAGCAAGTGCCAAAGACCACTGTCACTGGAACTGGAAAAGTGGCAGCAGGCAAGGTTCCAGCAGGTAAGATGTCGGCAGGCATCACGTTCCGTACCGGGTCGCGGAGGCGCCCTGATATGTTCGATCAGATGACCGACGAGCTGCTATCCGATTATGGCTTTGCGATCAGGCGCGCTCGTGAGGCGCGCGGCATGTCTCAGGAAGAACTGGCGCTTGAGATAAGGGAGAGATCATCGCTCATCAAGAAGTTAGAGCGCGAAGACTTAAGACCCGAGGATAGTGTTCGAAAGAAACTCGAACGCGTGCTTGGAATCTCGCTTACCGAGACGACTGAGTAGCCGCAGTCGAAAAGCCATGCCGGATCATCGCATCGATCATCCCTGCAAGTTCCCCGATCGGCACCCGGATCTGTGCCATACTGTCCCGATCGCGGATCGTCACGGTGTCGTCATCCAGAGTATCGTAATCGATTGTTACTGAAAACGGCGTCCCTATCTCATCGTTTCTGCGGTATCTACGCCCGATAGTCCCAGAATCATCATAACTCACGAAAACCCCGTTTTCCCGAAGTGCCGCTGCGATCGTAAGCGCTGGCGCAATCAATTCCTCCCGCGTGAGAAGCGGAAGTACCGCAACCTGCACAGGCGCAACCTCTGCCGGAAAATGAAGCACGTTTCGGGTAACTCCCGCCACAAATTCCTCTGAAAACGAGTGCTCGAGCGCGGCATAGATGATCCGGTCAATGCCAAACGACGGTTCGATCACATGTGGAATAACCCGCTCGCCGCGAACCTCCTCGATTACGGTCTCGTATTCGACCAGATCCCGCGAGATCGCAATCATCTCACCATCAATCTCGATTTCGATCTCGTCGCCCTGGAGATCCTCTTCACCCAAACCAATGAGCGCTGCACGAACCTTACCTGCATTCCCTTTATAGAGTGGACCTATCACACTCATATCCGGCTTCACCACTATCCGTTCGACCTGTTTCGGGGTATCGTACTCGATAAGAACCGAAAGATCCTTCTTCGAGTGTTGCGCGTGTGATGACAGGTCATAGTCGGTGCGGTCAGCGATCCCGACGATCTCGACCCAGCCGAACCGGTCTGTCAGAACCTCGGCATCCCAGCAATCGACAGCATAGTGCGCCATCTCGTCTGACTGGTGCTGCCTGAACCGCAGGCGCGCAGGATCGATGCCCACCCGCGCAAGGAAGAGGTGCGTGAGTACGAGATGATAAGCAAGGAACTCGTGCGCAACGATTGCACGGTCCACCGCGTCCCTTGCTGTCAGTTCGATGATTCCGCTGCCGACACCACCGACGCCATCACCATCCTGCTGGTTTGCGGCAGGATAGTACCGGAGAACCATGCCCTCGATCGTGGAAAATCTCGGATGATTTTTTTCAGAGGGGTTTATGAAAATTTCTGCTTCTGCTTGCGTAAATTCCCTGAGCCGGATAACACCCTGACGCGGGGAAATCTCATTTCGGTATGCTTTTCCGATCTGTGTGACACCGAACGGGAGCTTCTCTCTGTAAAACCTGAAAAGATGCTCAAAATCAACAAACATCCCCTGTGCAGTCTCTGGCCTGAGATAGCCAACCCGCTCTGCGCCCGGTCCGATCGTTGTCTTGAACATCAGATTGAAACTGGAAACATCCCCAAATGTTCCGACACCGCCGCATTGCGGGCATTTTATGCCGTGTTCGTCGATCAGCCGCTTGATCTCTGATGCTGGCAGTGCATCCGGAGTTTCAACGATACCTTCGATCAGGTGATCCGCACGGAATGCATGATCGCAACCAGAACAGACGATCATCGGGTCTGAGAATCCTCTGGTGTGCCCGGACGCATCGAAGATCGCAGCAATCCCGATGGTCGGGGTCTCGATCTCATAGAATCCTTCCTCGATCACATACATCTTCCGCCAGATATCCTCGATCCTGCGCTTCAACATCGCGCCAAGAGGCGCGTAATCGTAAAAACCTGCTGTTCCGCCGTATAGTTCAAAGGAGTTCCAGAGGAAACCTCTTCGCTTTGCCAGTCCGATTATCTGTTCGTATTTGTCCATGGTTATCAGCTAATGTTTCGAGTCTATCATCCAGTTATTTAAGAAATACTCAAATGATCTGTTCTTTCCTTCTGCTACTTTCACATCATAGTTTTCCAGAATTTTTCGCATGAATACCGATCGTGGCATCTTTTTTGGAATTGATTGATTGAACTGTTCTTTGACGACGTTATCTGTAGTTTTAATCTTTTTGCGGATGCCTAACTTTTTGGATGCCATCTCATCCAGTCCAGCAAGATACCAGCTCTCTATCTCTTTGATTACGATGATTATCTTGTCTTTTGTTACGTTTTCATCGAAATCATCTATTATTCTTTCTTTTTTGGAAGTTACGCAAGGAACATCATCAATGTCCCCAACATATAGATAATCTGCTTTCATTGAATTAATTGATTTAACAATATTTACTTTCCTCTTCTCGTTTTCCTTTGCGTATTGCCAAAACTTTATCGCGGAATATCTTTCTTGAAGGAACGGCTTCACGACACTCTCGAAGAAGCGTTCATCATCGTCGCCTTCGATAAGGATAAATAGCAACTTATAAGCCATAGCTACCACTCTAATAGATTCTGCACATAAAGCTCCTCGATACCCATCTCATTTTCGAGGAAAATTTTTACTTCTTCTTTCTCAAACGGCCGCGATATCTGAGAGAACCCTTCACCATTACGATTAACAAGTAGTATATTCTCTAGCCCTGCATATTTTACCATCTCAGGATTGTGTGTGGTGACTATGATCTGCTTTTCAAATCGTTCTGAAACATCTTTCATCATATCCACTATTTTGGAGATGAGATGCGGATGGATGGTTCTTTCAGGTTCTTCGATTATGATCAAGGGTTTTCTCTCAAAGTAGAGAATAATAATCAGAGCAGTTATGTTTATTGTTCCGTCAGACATCAATGAGGCGGGTAAGAATGTCTTTTCGGAGTAAACTTCCTTTAAACTGGCAAGTAAAGATCTATCTGCCAATCTTTCCACAGTTAGTGCCCCTATAAATGGTAAGAAGTCTTTTACCAGACTGGAAATTCTTTCCACTTTTTTTTTTATCATCTAAAATATTTTTGAGAACGATTGCTAAATTACTTCCATCCGGCTCAAGTTCGGTCTTTCCGGTAATCGGAGTAGCTTTTTTTGGTAGCTTTGGATCAAGATCGTATATTGAAATAGTCCTGAAAAGATCGTTTATTTCAATAGATAGAGGTAGTAAAAACATCGGGATTTCAACAAATAATCCTTTAGCCGATATTTTTTCTTGAAAAATTCCTTTTTTAGAAAAAAATGGTGGGATAGTGTCTGCCGTTTTTATTGACATATCTTTTGGCTTTAGCTCATACTTAATTCTGCCATTATCTCTAATCAAAGTAATTTCCCCTTCTCCTATTTTTTTCTCCCCATCTATTTTCTCTGTTCTCTTTTTTACTTCTATAAAGTCACATTTGGCTATCAATCGCTCTTCATTAATTTTATATCCTTTCGTTGTCTTGTGAAATTTGATACTAAATTTATATTCCAATTTATTAACATAGATGTCAGTAGGTTTTTTATCACCTTCTTTCTTGAATCTGAAAGTTTTTAAAGGTCTATCTGTGGAATCAATGTGCAACTCCAATGAAAGATTTTCAGAAGCACCTATATTTATGTTCCTGATGTAGTCTACCCCTCCTTGCATAGAGATTGCATTGTCCAAACCGCTCTTTACTACGTCGTTAAGAAATTTGAGAAGGTATACAAAGTTGGATTTCCCCGAAGCGTTTGCTCCTATCAGAACATTAAATCTCCCAAGTTCTATATCCAATTCCCCAAAACTTTTGAAATTGGAAACTTTGATCTTTTTTATCAGCATTTTCCCATTACCCATTTATTCTTATTCATATAGTATTATTTATGTGATTCATCATTTTTGTTGTGTGTACTTATTGTTGATGACGTATAACTAAATATATACTGCTTCGACATTCCTACACCCCAACCAACTCCCGCACCATCACGCCCCCCTCATCAGACGCAAAGATCGGCAGGTCCCAGTTCTGCGTAATTCTCTTCCGGTTCACGACCACCTCGATATCGCGCACCGGATCATAACCGGGCTTCGTATATTCCTCCCAGTACACCAGAACCCCCCGCCTCTGCCAGAGAGGCACCTTACCAAGGTTGATCCCGTGCTGGAAGCACAGTTCGTGGATATCGGATGCTCGCAAGCCAAGCATCCTCGATGCGGCATCCTCTCCTGATAAGCCATCCGAGCAAAGCGTGTAATGCCCGTAACCATTGATGCAATTCCGCCATGCTTCTGCCTGCCGCCAGACCAGATATTCGATGATCTGCTCATGATGCAACGGTATCACCCTCCCATCGAATGCGATCGGGGCTATCTTGAGAGACCGGGTAAGCGCGCTTGATATGGAACTCGGCACGACCGAGACGAGTTTCTCGATCCTGCCATCAAACGGCAATGCATCTCTGAAAAGGATGTTAACCTCGTCTGAAAAGGTGTACGCAACTACAGGATATAGCCCGCTTTGTTGGAATAATAATTCTGTTGCGCCTGCCATCGCGGATGCGAAACGGCGATCAAACGGCTTCTCAAACCCGTGTCTTTGCAGGAGATTCTTAAAGCTCCTGCCATCTACCCTGATGATGACCGGCGGAGTTACTCTCAGGTCAGCATATATCTCGTGATCCCTGAAATCACTCACGCTCATCCTTCTTTGCCAGTTGATTGACCTGTTTCACAAGGACGATGTCGCCAATCGCAAGCACCCACCGGTACGGCAGGATAACCCCCTCCCGGCTCACATTGAACATTTCTTGATTGACTTTGGTAAGCGCAAGACCTGTTACCAACCTATCAGCCGTCTCGATTACAACATCGTTCACATTTCCTACATACAATCCTTTGTCAGTATATACGTTGAGCCCGAATAGTGATGTCATTTCTGCGTGCATTCAATCCCTCCATACAGTGTTATGGTATGAGATAGAATGAACTAAAAGGATATATACTTTTGTGTGATACGGACAAATAGAACAAAAACGCTGGAGCAATCATGAAAACATCAATACAGATTGGGAAGGTCATGGGGATACCGATCAAGATTCATATCTCTTTCTTGCTGGTTCTCGTACTATTTCCATACGTCTTCTCAATAGATACCGAATTCGGATTTGCGGATGTTGCGTCTGCTCCGCTCCGGTATGCACTCGCGCTGACCCTGACCATCCTCTTATTCTCCTGCGTGCTGCTGCACGAACTCGGACACTCATGGGTCGCGATGAGATATGGGATCAAGATTCGTAGCATTACGCTGATCCTTCTCGGCGGCATCGCAGCGATGGATGAGGTCCCGCGCGATCCGCATGCAGAGATGCGGATCTCAATAGCAGGTCCTCTGGTATCACTCACAATAGGGGTCTTATGTTATCTGGCGTATCTCGGACTTGGTAGCCATAACATAGTGCAGATCCCCACGATTTCGTATATTTCCCGTTTTTTAGGGTCGATTGCGTATATTAACATTGCATTATTTGTTTTCAACCTGATCCCGGCGTTCCCGATGGATGGGGGGCGTGTTCTCCGGGCATGGTACGCAGGAAGGATATCATATCTTCTGGCAACGAGAAAAGCAGTGTATATCGGGAAGATGTTTGCTATCGCGATGGGCGTATTCGGGTTGTTGTTTGCCTCCCCCTGGCTCATCCTGATCGCTTTCTTCATCTATATCGGGGCATCAGAGGAAGAGAAGTACACAGAGATGTCGGTGACACTCGAAGGCATTAAGGTAAGAGACCTCATGACCCGCGAGATCGCGTATGTGCAGGACAACCGGTCCATCTCAGAACTTCTCAGGTTGATGTTTGAGAAGAAACATCTTGGATACCCGGTCGTCGATCAATTTACCGGAAAGATAGTTGGAATCGTGACGTTTACCGATATCAGGGGCGTTCCGATGAGCGAGCATGGCAACGTGCTGGTGAGGGAGGTAATGGCGAAGAAAGTTAGCTTCATCCCGGAGGATGCCGATGCCTTGGATGCGCTCAAGATGATGTCCACAGAAAACGTCGGGCAGCTGCTGGTGCAGGACAATGAGTCAATCACAGGCATAGTGTCCAGAACCGATCTTACAAGATCGATCGAGGTGCTTGGTTATCGTGAGCAATAATACTTGTGACGCGGTCATCGTCAGGTACGATGAGATCGCACTTAAAAGCCCGCAGGTTCGGCGGCGTTTTGAGGATGTGTTGATCAGCAGGATTAAAATAGCGCTATCGAGGCGCGACATAGAATATTCAAGGGTCACGCGGGAATGGGGCAGGATCTTTGTACATACAAGCGATCAGGGTGCCGCAGATGTGATCTCCCGCGTCTTTGGTACGGCATCGGCAAGTCCTGCGATCACAACCAGTGCAACGCTTATAAGCGCGGCAGAGATCGCGGCAGAGATCGGAAAAGACCTGATCAAGGATGGCGAGTCCTTTGCGATCCGTGCATCAAGATCCGGGATCCATGATTTCACATCGATCGATCTTGCAATCGCATGTGGGGATTCGGTCGTGGGACGTACCTCGGCAAAGGTTGATCTCACACACCCTGACCGGGAGATATTTGTGGATATGCGGCAGGAACATGCCTATATCTACACGAATATCGCTTCCGGAGTCGGCGGGCTTCCATACGGCACACAAGGGAAGATGATTGCGCTGGTATCCGGAGGAATCGATTCGCCGGTTGCCGCGTGGATGCTGATGAGGCGGGGAGCCGAGGTTATTCCGCTCTACTTCGATCTCGAGGAGTTTACAGACCCAAAGAGCAGAGAACTAGCTGAACAGAGCATAAACATGCTTTTCGAGTGGAGCTATTCCGATATGACCGCGTACAGGGTTCCTTATGGAGCAGTCCTTCGCGAGATTGCGAGCCGCTGCGAGCCGCGCATCACCTGCGTGATCTGCAAGCGGATGATGTACCGGATCGCGACTCTGGTCGCAGAGAAGGAGGGCGCCTGCGGCATCGTCACAGGATCATCGCTCGGACAGGTCGCATCCCAGACCTCACAGAATATGCTCGCAGAGATGCACGGGCTCGGGATGCCGATCTACCATCCGCTCATCGGGATGGATAAGAGAGAGATCATCGACCGTGCAACCCGGATAGGTACGTTTCGGACGGAGAAGCCAGCAACCGAGTGCGCTGCCGTGCCGGATCGCCCGATGACAGCGGTGGCGGTAGCGAGGGTGGGTGAGAATGAAGCGCGGCTCGATGTCGCATGCATAGTATCTGATGCAGTCGCTGGTTCGAGCGTTTCAGAACTGCTCCAGTGAAACGCTTGTTTCTGTGGTGTTCTGTCTGCGCTTTGTACATGTTCAGTATCGTGGGGAGTCTTTGACTTGACTTTCAAAGATGTAGTGAAAAAGTACCTACTCACCCTTTGGAAGTTGTTGTGTTTTGAATCTAACGTTATGAGAGCGGATCAAATTCCGAAGGGGGATTGTTATGTGAAAACGATCCAAGAACAGTTTTTTTTGGAGAAATAATCAGAAATACGATGAACCTTATCAAAATATCATTAGATTGAAAAGTAAAAGTAATTTGTAGTTATTCGAAACTGTTTTTCATAAATTTTTATTATTCAGAAGTAGGGGCATCCGGAACTACTGGTGAGGATTCAACTTAAAATGACATGAAAGTCTACTGACTTCTAAAACGTGAGTAGTTACGGATATTTTACTGAAGTCGCCAAACCCCGCCCCCGAAAACCATATCACCAGATCCAGCCAACCGGATAACCAGAATGATCATACTATCAGGCGGAACCGGAACACCGAAACTCCTTGCAGGGATGAGAAGGATCCTCCCGGAAGAGGATATTACAGTGATCGTGAACACGGCAGAGGATACGTGGGTCTCTGGAAATCTCGTCTGCCCTGACATCGACACGGTTCTGTACCTGTTTGCAGACACAATCGATGCCGAAAAATGGTGGGGCATCCGCGACGACACATTCACAACCAACGATTCGCTGAAACGAGCCGGGCACCCTGAGATCATGCAGATCGGGGATAAGGATCGTGCAACCCACATCATGCGGTCGGACCTGATCCGAAAAGGCAGCACCCTTACAGATGCGATCCGGGAACTGGCACGCTCATCCGGCATACGAGCCGACATTCTTCCGATGACCGACCACCCGGTTGCAACGCACATCACCACGCCGGAGTGCGAGATGCACTTTCAAGAGTACTGGATCACATATAGAGGCGATCCTGACGTACTCGGCGTAAACATCCACGGCATCGACGATGCCGCGCCGTCCGATGCGGTGCTCTCTGCCCTTGATAGCGACGATTCAGTCATCATCGGTCCGAGCAATCCGATAACAAGCATCGGCCCGATACTGGGGATGCCAGGGATGCACGAGATCCTGCGCGAGAAGAGGGTGGTTGCGGTAAGCCCGATCATCGGCGATGCGCCTGTCAGCGGACCTGCCGGAAGACTGATGCATGCGTGTGGATATGAGGTGTCCTCGGCAGGCGTACTCGAATGTTATCGCGATCTTCTGGGCGATCTTCCTGATGTCTTTATAATCGACGATGATGATATCGAGATCGGCATCGACGGTGACATCGAGATCGTGCAGGCAGATACGATGATGACGTCTGTTGATAAGAGTGAGGCGTTGTCCGGGCGAGCTGTTGATTCGTTTCGAAATCTGCCGGTACAAGTATCAAGGTGAGAGGGTGAGTTGGTAGTCCCTGTGGAAAGCCGGGTGACAGGGTTTATTAACACCAGCACCGATTCACATACATATCCGAAGCCAAGGGCCTGTGGCTTAGCCAGGATATAGCGCCGGCCTTCTAAGCCGGATGTCCCGGGTTCGAATCCCGGCGGGTCCGTAGAGATGCGAGCGAAAGAGATCAGGGGAATTGCACGTGAGACGCTCGAGTTCATACTCGAAGTGAGTAAATCCACTGCACCAAACGAATTCGCAGGGCTGTTGCGCGCAGAGGATGGGATCATCACCGAAGTGGTTGTGCTGCCGGGAACCGAGTCATCCGAGGTGAGCGCGGTCATGCACATCTACATGCTGCCGATGATCTCAGTCGCAGGCTCGGTGCATAGCCACCCGACACCAAATACCAGACCCTCTCATCATGACCTGTCCCTGTTTACACGGACCGGTAACTGCCACATCATCGTCGGTTTCCCGTACAACGAGCATAGCTGGACGTGCTACGATGTCTATGGGACACAGAGAAAACTCTCTGTCCTCGATGTCGACTTTGGCGACGTGTGATGCGGTGAAGTCTTAAGGATTCGCGTGATTCGTGGCATTCAGCACCATTCTTGAAGGCACAGCATCGGTGCAGCCATCTCTTGGTGCTGATTTTATCACGAATTACACGAATCGAGTAGATCGGCGGAAATCACCATATCTTTAGATAGTTCCGATTCGTCCAAAGCATGAGCGTTCGTGTTCGATGCAAGCGTCGAAGCCCGGGTTGGCAGTCCCGTGAAATCCAAAAAGTTATTAAGAATCAGGACACCTATATTAGTACATGATTCCAGAAGAGATAAAGAATTTTCTGTCTCATGAAGGGGGCAGTTCGCTAATTATACAGGGAAATCCTGGTAGCGGCAAAACTATCCTGGCACTTGAACTGATGGATGCGTTCCTGGATTGCAATCCCATGTATCTCACCACGAGGTTGACAACCGATGCAGTGTACCGTTATTTTCCACGACTGCGTCAGAGGCAGAAGGAGATTAATGTCATCGAATCGAGAGACACATTTTGGGATAAATTTTTTGCAAAGGCAGATTCCAACGAATTGCGTGTCGAAAGGGACGCTTTTGAGATGTACGGGATGCTTGACGATCCCGACAGGACTGATATAGCCGAATTTGATAGGGTATGCGACCGGGTTGATGAGTTCCTGCCTGAAAGATCGTTGCTCATACTGGACAGCATCGAAGGGTTGTGTGATAAATATAAAGTGAGCGAAAAGTTTTTTGTTGGTCTCATCAACCGATGCCTGATCGAACCTGCGCATACCAAGGTCGTCATCGTCCTTGAGAAGATGGAGAAGACGGAGATTGACTATCTCGCAGACGGTGTGATCTCGATGCACCAGATGGATCGCAATGGCAGACGTATGCGGATGCTATCCATCGATAAACTGCGCGGTATCGCTATAAACCAACCAAATTATCTATTCACTCTGAAAAATGGGAGATTCCGGAGTTTCAATGCGTTTAAGATTATGTATCCGGAAGAGTACCTGCCGTTTGAGCCGATTCCGAATACCAAGACACATTATTCGACCGGGAACCGCGATCTGGACGAGATATTCGGAGGATACCAGATCGGGAGTTATATCCTGCTGGAAACCGGTGAGAATGTCGATAACTTCTTTTACACTCTTCCGATGCTGACCGCTGCAAACATTGTGAGCCAGGGCGGTAGCGCGGTCATACTCTCGGTCAGTGGCGCAGGCCCAAGCGAAGTCAAGAACAACGTCTTCGAGTACGGGTTGAGCGATAGATTGAACTCATTTCGGGTCGTGACCGAAGAGAATCCCGAAGAGCCAGTGACCGAGGATTTCGTCGTGGCTTATGACAAGGAACGCTTCGCAAGCAACTCCAATATACTGGATCTGGAGCTTGCGAAACTGCGGGCAGAGCAAGGTGGCGATGTCGTGAAGATCGTAGACTACGAGATTCTTGAGACGATGCTCGACATGCAGGCGCTTAAAAGGACTATCCTCTCGGATAAGAAGTATACTGCTGCGAATAAGATCCTGACGATAGCGATATGTAAACACAGCATCGCGCCTGAGATCAAAAAAACGCTTGCGAACATTTCAGATATCCATATAAGAGTCAATAAATATAATGACACAATGATACTCTATGGCGAGAAGCCGACGACGAGTGTATATGTGATCGAACCAGATGTCGGACGCGGATACGAGGACGTCAAACTGACCTTGATGCGATGAAGGGTATTTACGGGTTTAAGGTATGTCCATTCTGCGGCGGGAAGGTAGAATATGCAGGGATAAAGAGCGGGCACATATTTCCAGCAGCGCACACGGGTCAGATGTATTTGTGCAACAGATGCGGGTATCAAGGAAGTTTCATTCTTGAGATAGACGATGCTGAAGAGGTTAAGGAGACCCGGGAGGGATGCCGACATCCCATAAAGGCGGGGAAGTTGAAAACCCCGTCTTTCAGATTTCCTGATAACTGGATATGGTTCTGGAGGGTAGTTCTGGCTTTGATGGTGGTGATGTTGGTAGTTGGCTCATGGGCGAATCTATACGAGATGTTTCGATAGAAACTCATGGCAAACTTCTGCAAATCCGTTACAAACAAGAAGTAACGACAGATATATATGTGATTGAACTCGATGTCTCAATGTAAATATAAAGACGTTAAACTGACCCCGGTGAGATAATGTATACATTTATAGCACTACTTATAATATATGTCGCAGCGTTGATCGCTGTCGGGTGGCATTTCGCAAAGAAGCAGCGGACGATGACCGATTTCTGGATTGCAGGGCGGGAGATTGGGGCAGGGAACATCGGGATGTCCGCCGCGGCATCGTGGCTCACTGCGGGAGCCTTGTTTCTTGTTACAGGGATGTTCCTCTTCATAGGCACCGGATCGATCTGGATATTTGTTGCGCCAAATATTATCGCGCTTGCTGCGATTGCGCTCCTCGTCCCGCGGATCAAGCGGCTCCCGTCACTGACCCAGCCGGAACTGATCGAACTTCGGTATGGTCCTCTGCTGCGTGCGCCGATTGCGATAGCGATCATGATCGTGATGATCCTATTTGCGGTCACCGATTTCAAGGGGTTCGGCTACGTACTCTCCGTATTCTACGGCATCCCACAGATCTATGCCGTGCTGATTATGGTGGTTGCAATCTCGCTCTATGTGACGCTTGGCGGCCTTCGGGCGGTGATATGGACAGATGCGATCCAGTTTGTATTCCTTGCCGCGCTTGCACTTCTGATCGGGGCTGCAGCACTCTACCTACCGGTGCAGAATACCGGTGTTGCTGTATCCGACCTTTTTGCCGGAATGGGTGCCGGTTTCTGGGATATCTTTGCGCTCGGCGGGATCGTTGGAGTGTTTATTATGATGATCGCGATGCTTCCGGGATGGATTACAGAGCAGGATCCGTGGCAGCGTGTGTGGGCGGCAAGGGACGTGAAATCTGCACGGTATGGGATGATGCTCGGTTCAGTGCTGATCGCTGTCGTATTCTTTGCCTGTTTCCTTGCAGCAATCGGGCTTAATGCTCTTTATCCAGCGCCTACCAACATGCCTGCTGCCGAACAAATCTATCTCACGTTCATCGGAGATACGTTCTCGCCAGTTGCAATCGCAGTAATTGCGATAGGATTTGCCGCAGCCGCAATGTCATGCGCAGACACGTTTGCAACATCAGGCGCATCCTGCATATCAAGAGACATCTACCAGCGGTTCATCAAGCCAGATGCGACGATGAAGGAGATGCAGACAGTAAACCGCGCGCTAATCGTCGTGATGCTCATAATCTCTGCCACAATCTCGATGCATGTCGAGACGATACTGGACGCGGTCATCATGGCAACCGTCATCGGCACATCATCGTACTTCTTCCCGATCATGGGCGCGCTCTTCTGGAGACGCGCGACAGATAAGGGCGCGCTTGCAGGACTCGTGATCGGCGGCACCGCCCAGGTCGGACTGATCATCGCAGAGGCTACATACCTCGGAAACCTCGCCGATATATCACCATTTTTGATCGAGCACGGCGTCCTCATAGCGGTATCGCTAAGCGCAATCTCATTTATTGTAGTGTCGCTCATAACAAAGCGACCTGGTGACCACAATCTTGCGCCGTTCTTCCCGGATGTGGCAGAGCGTCTCATAAGGAAGAGCGCGGCGTCGGTAGATATGGGCGACCCGGAATACGCGCGGTTCAGAGGAGATATCGAGAAGCACGTTTCAGGAAAGCGTGTGCATCTAAGCGCAGTTGTCAGAACAAAAAAGGTGTTTGGATGGGGCGAACTGATCTCGAAACTTGCAGATACGCGTGCATGGATCGCACCTAGTGGAGTTGAGGTTGCATACCGAATGTCAAGCACGGATATGCTTGCATGTCCAAGAATCGTGCATGGCGGCGAGGATCAGGTCTGGATCTTCGCTGAACCGTCAGCGGATCAGGAAGATGAGATCATGATAGAGATGTTTGCCGCGCGCCATGAGATTCGCGGGGCGCTCGCTTAATATTCCACAAACTGGCTGCCAGCGCTTCGCAGACGCGGCTCTTCGAGAATCACAGTCTTCTCAGGGTCTTTAAATGTGCTGCCTATCTTGTAGCAGCCCTTTCCGTGTTTTTCTGCGATCTGCATCGCGGAATCTACTTCGTCAGCGGGCAGGACGATGCAGAACCCGATCCCCATGTTATAGACCTGGTACATCTCTGCCGCACTCACGGGTCCGTGTTTTCGGATCAACTCAAAGATATGAGGTGTTTTTGGCAGATTATCGATCTTGAATCCGCAGTCCCTGCTGACCCTCCTGAGATTTAAGAATCCGTCGCCGGTTATATGGGCAAGCGATCTCAGATCCAATCCGGAATCGAGCATCTCTCTAATCTCGTTTACATAGATATTCGTTGGTTCGAGCAGTTCCTCGCCAACCGTTCTTCCAAGTTCGTCAACATACTCATCCGCGCCAAATTTGCCCAGAAGAACCTTTCTTGCAAGCGTCATCCCGTTGCTGTGAACTCCTGAACTTGCAAGACCGAGTATCACGTCTCCTTCTTCGATTGTATCTCCAGTGATGATCTTATCCTTCGAAACGATGCCGACTCCCATCCCTACGAGGTCGAAACCCCGGTTCTCTCGAGGTCCCCTGATCATCTCTGGCATGATAGCGATCTCCCCACCAGAGAGTGTTACCTCCGCACGTCTGCATCCTTCCACCACGCCTTCTACGATGTTCTCGAGAAGAGCCGGGTCAGGTTCCTGCACTGCTATGTAATCGACCATCGAGACCGGTAGAGCACCAACGCAGAGTATGTCGTTTACATTCATAGCAACACAATCGATGCCGACCGTGTCGTATTTTTCCATCTCCTGCGCAATGAAGACCTTCGTCCCGACTCCATCGGTCTTGACCGCCATTGCTCTGCCATCCCCTATGTCGATAACTCCTGAGAAATGTCCTATCGGGATCGCGGGTTTTCCTATGGTGTTTCTGAAGTCAAATGTCCCTTTGCAAAGTTCCACGATCCTTTGCAATGCGATCTCTACTTTTCCGGTATCAGCGCCAGCAGCCTGGTAGGTAACGTAATCATCCATATTCTACTGATACAATCTGAAAAACTAAAAGGGTATTGATCCTGATATTCTATGATCTCCGACCGGCAGTGAGGTTTTGTACACAATTTTGTGTACGGTTATTAGGAGGTGATCCAGCCGCAGATTCCCCTACGGCTACCTTGTTACGACTTAACCCTCCTTGCGAAGCCCAGATTCGAATCCTCCATCAGGAAGACCCTCATCCAAACCTCACTCAGATGGTTTGACGGGCGGTGTGTGCAAGGAGCAGGGACGTATTCACCGCGCTGTGTTGAAACGCGATTACTACGGATTCCAGCTTCATGAGGGCGAGTTGCAGCCCTCAATCCGAACTTCGATTGGGTTTAGGAGATTGCCTTCACCTTTCGGTGTTGATTCCCATTGTCCCAACCATTGTAGCCCGCGTGTAGCCCGGGAGTTCCGGAGCATACTGACCTACCGTAACCCGCTCCTTCCTCCGCTTTAGCAGCGGCGGTCCCCACAAAGTACCCATCACCCCGAAGGGTATGCTGGCAACTGTGGGCACGGGTCTCGCTCGTTGCCTGACTTAACAGGATGCTTCACAGTACGAACTGACGACGGCCATGCACTTCCTCTCAGCGGATCTGGTAAGGTCTTCAGCCTGACCTTCATGCTGCTGTCTCCCCCGGTAAGATTTCCGGCGTTGAATCCAATTAAACCGCAGGCTCCACCCGTTGTAGTGCTCCCCCGCCAATTCCTTTAAGTTTCAGTCTTGCGACCGTACTTCCCAGGTGGCTCGCTTCACGGCTTCCCTACGGCACCAGATACGGTCACACCGTACCTGACACATAGCGAGCATCGTTTACGGCTGGGACTACCCGGGTATCTAATCCGGTTTGCGCCCCCAGCTTTCGTCCCTCACCGTCAGACCCGTTCTGGTAAGACGCCTTCGCCACAGATGGTCCCCCAGGGATTACAAGATTTCACTCCTACCCCTGAAGTACCTCTTACCTCTCCCGGTCTCAAGTCCGACAGTATCCCTTGGCAGTCTGATTGTTAAGCAACCAGATTTCCCAGAGGACTTATCGAACCGGCTACGGACCCTTTAGACCCAATAATAGCGGCTACCACTCGGGCCGCCGGTGTTACCGCGGCGGCTGGCACCGGTCTTACCCGGCCCTTGCTATCTTGTGCGTTTTAGGCACAAGGACAGCCAGTATTAGATACTGGCACTCGGAGTTCCCTTATCATGCTTTCGCACATTGTAAAGGTTTCGCGCCTGCTGCACCCCGTAGGGCCTGGATTCGTGTCTCAGAATCCATCTCCGGGCTCTTGCTCTCACAACCCGTACCCGTCGCCGGCTAGTAGGTACGTTACACCCACTACAACCTGATAGGCCGCAGACCCATCCTTGGGCGCCGGAGCTTTTGATCAAGGCGCATTCCAGCATCCATGATCTATCCGGTATTATCCCCAGTTTCCCGGGGTTATTCCAGTCCCAAGGGTAGGTTATCCACGTGTTACTGAGCAGTCCGCCAAGGTTTCCGAAGAAACCTTTAGACTCGCATGGCTTAATCGAACTCCGATAGCAGTAACCTCTGGCAGGATCAACCAGAATTAAGCACACTTTTTTGGAATTGATTGGTTTTCACTACCGATCGGAATTAACCAAATATCAGGACCAATGTCAGACGGAACGATCTTCCGTCTCCATCAAATACAACGTGGTCAGAAGATGTCTGACCACGATAATGGAGGTGATAGCATAGCATCAGCAGCCGGTGTATATAAAGATTTCTGATATGTCGCGTCTATGTTCAACCTCCGCCCACATTTTTACCCGAAAAAATCTATGGAATCTCCTGCAGCACCGCGAAGCAGGCATTCGCCATCCACTCAAACTAACGCCAACATACGCCTCTCTCCCCTCCTCTGCACCTCCTCGAAGAGATTTCTCCCGTGTGAATCGATCCCGACGATGAGCGGTCCGAAATCACGCACCTCCAGCACCCAGACCGCCTCTGCCATGCCAAGATCGATCCAGTGCACGCCGCGCACCGAGCTGATGTGACCTGCTGCCACTGCCGCGCACCCGCCAGTGTATGCAAGATACGCGCACCGATCCCGCATCGCATCAGCGATCGACATCCCGCCCTTGCCAATTATGGCATGGACGCCAAATCGATCCAGAATATCTGTGGTCTGTGAGTTCAACCGGCTACTTGTGGTCGGACCTGCCGCGATCACATCCCACGACCCGTTTTCATCTACTTCTCTGACAATCGGCCCACAGTGATATATCACGGCATTCTCAAGATCAAACGGAATCTCTGATGCCTCCGATGCTGCAAGTATGCGGCTGCACGCCCGATCCCTAGCCGTCATAACAGTCCCGTTCAGGTACACAAGATCACCTGCATGTAATCTGGTAACATCAGAGATAGTAAGCGGGGTACTCAGGTGGTGGGTGGTCATGGTACTCTCTCTGGCACGGCGGGTTAAAAGATTGTTTGCGGCAGACGGACCGGACTTTTTGTAGACTATTCACCAGATCCAGCGCAGAAGATGGTTTATCGGATCACGATGTCCGGGCTGGCGATCTGGTACGGCGCCAGAGCAATCTTTAAATATGATGTACAACTATGGACATTATTGTACAAAGTTATACGGTGAATTTGATGATAGCCCCAAACCCACAAGAACTGACCACGCTTCTCGAGTCGATAGAACCGCCCGCGATCATCCAGTTGATCGCAAAAACGACCGCGCGGTGCACGCCTATCGACCTGTACACCGTGCTAAGATCAGAGAACCCAAAATATTCTTATCTGCTCGAGTCTGTGGAAAAGGAGAAGCATAATGCACGGTTCTCGTTCGTGGGCTCCGGTCCGGACGCGGTCATCACGATACGCGGGAGGAAGATCTCGCTCTCGTACGAGCAATCGACACCGCTTATCAGACGAATCGAGGCAGATCTATCAGACCTGCACGAGAGTGGCGTGATACGTCCGGAATACGACGTTCTGGATGCGTTAAAGCCGATCATACCGCGTGTACCATACATCTGCACGAAAAACTTCGATCGGCAGGTGTTTTCCGGAGGTGCGATCGGATATCATGGTTACGACATCGTATATGACTGTTGGCTGGATATCGGACGACGCGATCATGCAGCAACACCGGATGCGCAGTTCATGCTCATTACACATACTGTTGTCTTCGATCACCTGATTGGCGAGGTTTATATCATCTTAACTCCATTTTTACAGGATTTTAGCGGAGATGAGATCACGAAAATGTACCAAAACGCCGAATCCAATGCAGCGGCGATGATCTCTGCTATCAGAAGGGCGGAAGAACTTAATTTGGAAGAGCAGACATCCGGTGGCGGGCACGGTCAGATGGCGATGACCGCGAATGTGGGGCAAGACGGGTTCGAGACGATAGTTGGAACGGCGAAGCAGCACATCGTCGATGGCGACATCTTCCAGGTTGTGCTATCCAGACGATACGAGGCGACGAACAGATACAGCCCGGTAGAACTGTACACGAGGTTACGGGATGTCAATCCGAGCCCGTACATGTACCTATTCGAATTCGGAGAGGCTAAGATCGTTGGCGCAAGCCCTGAAACGCTCTTCACAGTCCACAACCGGAAATTGATCACCAATCCGATCGCTGGCACCTGCCCGCGTGGCGAGACCGATTCCGAAGACGCAGAACTCGCCAAAAAACTGCTGGATGATGAAAAGGAGCGGGCAGAGCATGTGATGCTTGTAGACCTCGGCAGAAACGATGTGCGGATGGTATCGAAGTCGGGAACGGTACGGGTCGAGGATTTCATGACTGTGCGGAAGTACTCGCACCTCCAGCACATCGAGAGCACGGTTACGGGAATACTGCGCGACGACGCTGATGCGTTCGATGCAACACGCGCGATATTTCCCGCGGGCACGCTATCCGGTGCGCCGAAGATCCGTGCGATGGAGATCATCGATGTACTCGAGAAGGATGCCCGCGGGATATATGGTGGAGGCGTTGGATATTACACGTGGAACCGGGATGCCGACTTCGCAATCGTGATCAGGACAATTGTCCTTGATGGAGGCCGGATGTTTATTCAGGCAGGGGCCGGAATCGTTGCTGACTCGGATCCCACGTACGAATATCTGGAGACCGAGCGCAAGATGGCTGCGATGATGAAGGTGATCGAATGAAGATACTCTTCATGAATAACAAGGACTCATTCGTCTGGAATCTCGTCGAGTACGTCTCGATCTTCGAACCGGACACGATCGTAGTCCCGAACACGATAACGCTTGAGGAAGTCAGAGAAATCGACCCTGCCGGGATCGTGATCTCGCCTGGCCCTGGGAATCCGAACGATCCCCATGATATCGGTTCATGCATCGAGATCATCCGCGAGTGCGAGGTTTCCTTGCTTGGCGTCTGCCTCGGCTGTCAGGCGATCAATGTTGCGTTTGGGGGCACAGTCGGTCATGCGCCGGTGGGCCCGGTTCACGGGAAGGCGTCTGAGATTTATCATGACGGGGTCGGGATCTACGCGGGTCTTCCGAATCCGTTTACTGGCGGCAGGTATCATTCGCTTGCCGTGGACCTGGTGTCGCCTGATCTTGAGGTTGTGGCGCACAGTCCTGACGGCGTCGTCATGGGAATCAGGCACAAGCGGTGGCAGATCGAGGGCGTGCAGTTCCATCCAGAGTCGGTGCTGACGCCGGATGGGCTTGGGATGATCGAGCGGTGGGTGGGGGTGGTGGCGGGAGAGTGCTGACAATCCATAAGATGGTTATGTTGATGGAGTGTGGGTATGTGGCAGAATATCCACAGGTGTTACTGTTAGAATGGCAGAAATATAAATAATTCTATGAGCGAAAGGCTTAAGTGTGGCAAATCAAAGTGAGCGCGGAGAATACCACTCATGGAAAGCGATAGAACAAAGCTGAAAATAAAAGAGGTGCAAAAATGATAAATCTAAATCGAATGAATCAGAATTGGATTAAGAATGTTTTGGCTATTATGGTGGCTTCTTTTACATTGCTATTGATTACTTGCAGCGCGTCCGCCGTAACTATAACAGTTGGACATAATATAGACGCAGACTATTGGAACATCCAGGATGCAATAAACACGTCCAATGATAGTGACATAATACAAGTCTGGTACGGAACTTATAACGAGCATATAGTTATTAACAAGTCATTGACAGTCGAATCGAGGGATGGTACGAGCAATACGCTTATTGATGGCATGGGGGGTGGAGTTGTTGTTGATATTACTTCAGATAATGTAACGTTTGAAGGTTTTACGGTACAGAATGGCGAAATTGGGATTAAATTAACTGGAAATGATAGCGTTGTAATTGATAACACAATTGGAAATATTGCTGGTGTATATGGTGGTGGGTATTGTTATGGGATGTATCTGCATTCAGCTATTAATAATGACATATCCCGTAATACAATTTCAAGTACAGGTGGCAGCGGTACTGACATATTTGGAGCGGGACAACATGCGGGGGCTGGCGGATATAGCTATGGGATTTATCTAAATTCTGGAACTGATAATTACATATCCCGCAATACACTTTCAAGTGCAGGCGGTTCTGGCGGCACCAATTCAGGAGGCACTATTCCTTATCATGGGCATGGTGGGAAAGGTGGAAATGTGTATGGAATCTATCTGAATTTGGGAACAAATAACTGCATAACCGATAATTTGATTTCGAGTGCAGGCGGTGCTGGCGGAAGTGCAACAGCCCAGGATCGCGTATGGTGTTGTGGAGATGGTGGGGATGGTGGATCTAGTTGTGGCATCGTCATAGATTCATCAGATGACAACACACTATTTAACAACACAGTTTCAGGAGTGTATCGAGGTGCAGGAGGGTATGGAACCTGTACCTATGGTTCTCCCGGTACTGGTCATGGTATCGCTGTAATATCAGCCACAAATAGGAACATAATCTATCACAATAACTTTGAAAAAAGTGACACGCGGGATGGATATGATTCTGGCGGCAACAATGCATGGGATGGCGGACCAACAATTGGCGGTAATTACTGGAGTGATTACACAGGAAATGACACCAGTGGCGATGGAATTGGCAATACGCCTTACGATCTTGGGGGTGGTATCGGCGCTAAAGATTATTATCCATTCATGAATAAAAATGGGTGGGTGACTGATATAGAACCACCTGCAAGCATCACGAATCTAATAAACGCAACATACGGGCAGACGTATATCAACTGGACCTGGACAAACCCGAATGATGCTGACTTTAACCGCATACTGATATTCATCGATGGCATCTGGCGGACAAACACAACGTCCGAGTACTACAACGCAACTGGCTTTACACCGGGAACGAGTCACGAAATCGCAACACATACGGTAGATGTATCAGGCAATGTGAATACGAGCTGGGTCAACCACACAGCAACAACGGCTCCGACGATACCGGTTCGTGGCGATCTCAACTCTGACGGCATCCTCACCCCAGCAGACGCCGCGATCGCGCTTGTAATCGCAGCCAGCGGCGCACACGACCCGGCAGCCGACGTCAGCGGCGACGGCAGCGTCACCTCGCTCGACGCGCTCATGATCCTGCAGGCGGCGGCTGGCACGATAGAATTATAAATCGCACTTCGATGCCCGCATTTGGCGGAACAGTGACACATATCAGTGAAGCAGAGGTGCAAAACACCTCTCTTAAGGGTGCGTGCAGTTCCATCCCGGGTCTGACTGACGCCGGATGGGCTAACGATGATCGAGCGGTGGGTCGGGGTGGTTAGGGTTTCTGGTGTTAGCAGGGATAGCTGATGATGCTGAGTCGTTGAGCGCAGTAATGCGCGGCGACGCAGAAACTGTGTACCAGTCCGCAACGACGGAGTGTGTGTTTGGATTTGTGGCGCGCGAGCTTGTGAAAGAAATGGGCTGGCTGTGCCCGGCTAACTTTTTACAGGGGGGCGGTGGATGCGGTTATTGGCATTTTGGATGGCATAAATTTGAACGAAAGATTTATATAGTGTTAAAGTATGGTGGTGTATAGCTAACCTACATGCAGCTAAAAACAAGATAATAAGAGGGACGATAGAATGAGGGATAAATTCAGAATAAGGGCTTTGGTAGTTCTCTTTGCCATAGCAATGGTCGCAAGTTGTGTAGCGATGTATAGTTCGGCACCAACGAATTTAAAGATCGGAATATCTCAAGGTGGTGAAAGAGGTGTTATTTCACTCACACCGCCGTCCTTTGTCGGAATCGCAAGCGCAACTGAAGCTATGGTGGATGAAAGTGCTGCTTCGCAAGCAGGTGCATCATTTCTCGAAGAGGAAGCCGGGGTATCTGCATACGTAAATACAAGCCAAAGCATCGACCTTGACAAGGCAAAGTCCTGCTATCGGAATATAGAGTATGAATGCGCCGACTATATCCTTGGGTCCGTTGAACTCCCGGGTCTTCCTGAGGACGAAGATGTGCATGTTTATGTTAGCGTAGACGGATGGATCGTGGCATATTATTTGAGAGATGAGCCAGCAAGCAAGATAATGCAGTGGGATGGATACGGCGGAGGCGAAATAACCACAACAAAACTTGAAGACGCTATATCAAAGATGTGCACATGCCTCGAAATACCTTACACGCCGATCAAAAGCAATATCAAGTACTACGACTTTAAATATCCAAATGCCAATAGACTGATGATAATCGTTGATAGAATAGACTCTCCTGGAACGGACACGTTCGAGTTTAAGATACCAAATGCGTACACGGTTTGCAAAGCGTCATGGTCACACTTTGTGTATAACAGTTATGGTTCAAATACAAAAATCAAAAAATCAACTGATGAAGAATGGATAACTATCAATAGTTTTGGTACTTGTTGCGACCGCTGGTGTGTAAAACATGGCTATTATGATTGGATAGAACCAGATGAATTTTACACGGTGAGTATCTGGCATAATGAATATTCTCATTCTTCTTGGTGTTCTGGCTATGCATGCATTGCTACCACATTTATCTATAGAGAGCCGTGAGGATGAACGTAAGAGAATCCGTCTCGGTGGTAATTTTGCTTGCAGCAGTCCTATTGCAAGTAGGAATTGCTGATGCAATTATTGTGAAGGATGCTGATAGTACATGGAATGCTAGTTCTGAAAATATTTCAGAAAACATAACCGTACAGCCACGGATAATAGTAGAGTACCCAAACTCTATTTTCAGTTCCGATTTAGAGAACACTCCAGAAAATATGACCGCAATACCGAGAATAATAGTAGAGTATTCGAATTCGGTTTTCAGTTCTGATTTGGAAGACACTCCGGAAAACATAACAGCATCACCGAGAATAATAACAGAATATTCAAACTCTATCTGGAGCATAAACTTTGCTTTTCCAAAGGAACTCATAAACGATATCACATCTCCAATAATCACAAACGTGACCATAACAGATGTAACAGGCAATTCTGCAACGATAAAATGGAATACAGATGAAGTTGCAAATAGTCTGGTTAAATATGGTAAAGTATCAGGAAGTTATACTGAAAACAAATGCGATCCGCTCTTTGTAACGAATCATATAACCATATTGACCGAATTACAATCAGGCACAACATATTATTTTGTTGTTAACAGTGCAGATCAGAGCGAAAACTCTGCACAGAGCACTGAATTCAGTTTCACAACCGTAAGTGGCATCAAAGGCGACCTCAACAGCGACGGCATCCTCACCCCAGCAGACGCCGCGATCGCGCTTGCAATCGCAGCCACCGGCGCACACGACCCGGCAGCCGATGTCAGCCGCGACGGCTGCGTCACATCGCTTGACGCGCTCATGATCCTGCAGGCGGCGGCTGGAGCGATAGAATTATGACGAACCCACAGCCATAAGTAACTGGTCGCAACTATTCGTCGTGCTTGCCAAAGTGGATGACATGGTTTGATTTACGGAGTCCAGGCTCATGAGCATCGATCACACACGCCTCACAAAACTGTTTTTAGAAGATAATTTTATCATTTCCGATCATGCGAGAGTCAGAATGTTTCAAAGAAATGTATCTACCGAAGATATCGGACAGGTTATACTTTATGGCGAGATCATCGAAGAGTATACCGAAGATGAACCGTGCCCATCGGCTTTGTTTCTGGGATATGTGGGCGGGACTCCATATCACGTCGTGCCGGCACACTGCAAAGACCATATAAGAGTTATTACAGTTTACCTTCCCGGAAAGGATAAATGGATCGACTACCGAATAAGGAGTGATTGAAATGGAACCCGATAGATGCAGTTTTTGCAAAGGCAGACTGATAAAAGGCGAAACCGAATTCATTGTGAGAGTTGGATCTGAGTTACTTGTCATACGCGACATCCCCGCATACGTCTGTGAGGAGTGCGGTGAGGCGTACTACACCCCTGATATCTCGAGGAGGATTGACCGGATAATGGAACGATTTCATGAATCCAAACTCCTGGTACACCCGATCGCAGCAGGGGAACTGGGTATGCGGGAAGATGTAGGGATCCTCGCATGACTCGCTTACTGCCCGTACGACCCATGGCGGCACCAGCACCGACCGCCTCCTGCAGCCCATCGACGCAAAGCTTTGCGCAGACATTCCGTCATGGGCTTCGTCGCAGAAAGACGACCTCAACTCGACGGCATCCTCGCCCCCGCCGATGCCGCAATCGCGCTTGCAATCGCAGCCACCGACGCAGACGACCCGGCAGCCGACGTGAGCGGCGACAACTGCGTCACCTCGCTCGACGCTCTCATGATCCTGCAGGCGGCGGCAGACTCGATAGAATTATGACTGAAGAGGAAATAAAAAAAGATCATGAGGCGAATTGAATTCCATAACCGAGAAAAGGAACTAAAGGAGATCAGGGATATTCTGGATACGGAACCGTCCCTGATAACGTTCGTCTACGGGCCGGTAAACTCTGGAAAAACCGCGCTCATCACTCATCTGATCGAACAACTGCCTGAGAACTATGTTGTCTTCTACGTAAATCTTAGAGGAAAGTTCATATCGAGTTATGATGATTTTGTCCGGGCTCTGTTCAAGCTGGATCGAGAGAAAAAGGAGTACAAGGAGATATTAAAGACGATATCAGAAGTATCACTGAAAAGTTTGAAATTCACTGGTATACCAATAACTGAAGGAGTTCTGGACTTGTTTTTCAGAGAAAAAACTTACGATGATGTCTTTGAGTTCTTAGAGGACTATTTCACAGAGATAGCAGAGAATAAAGTTCCTGTGTTGATCGTGGACGAACTGCAAAAGATAGGAGATGTCAGGATTAATACGCATCTGATCTATGAACTCTTCAATCTGTTTATCCGATTGACAAAAGAGTTACATCTGTGCCACGTCTTTGCAGTAACGTCTGATTCGCTCTTTATTAAGCGTGTTTACAGCGAGGCGATGCTCTCCGAACGATGCAAGTATCTGTTGGCAGATGATTTCGATTATGAAACAACAATTGCGTTTCTGGACCATTACGGGTTTGATATGCATGAGAGGGAGATCGCATGGCATTACGTTGGTGGGAAACCAGTATCTCTTGTTAGACTGATAAATGAGAAAAGAAGTGAGAAGAATATCGAAGAGGTTGCAGGCAGTATGCTTAAGCTCAGAACAGGCGAGATAGGACAGCGAACGAAGGTGTTGAAGATCGTAAACAAGAAGATTCTGTTCGAAAAGGATGAGATGGAATTGAAATATGATGATGTAACAAAAATTTTAGATAAATTTTCGGATGAGGAATCTTATACGTATGATGTGATTACACCGGAGATTACATATCTCGTTAAGGAGAATATTCTCTTTGTTGATCCGGTCAATTGTATTATAAAGCCGCAATCGCGGCTGAATCTGCTTGCTATCAGGGAGATACTGGAGAATGCGTAAAATAAGAATGACTGTCGGGCGTTTGCTTGCACTCGTGCTGGCTTGCGGCTACAATCATAGAAGCACCAGTACCGACCGCTTCCTGCCGCTCATCGACGCAAAGCTTTGAGCAGACATTCCGTCATGGGCTTCGTCGCAGAAAGACGACCTCAACTCTGACGGCACCCTCACCCCGCCGATGTTGCAATCACGCTCCAACTCGCAGCCACCGGCGCACACGGCCCGGCAGCCGATGTCAGCGGTGACGGATGCGGCACATCGCCCGGGCACTCTCATGATCCTGCAGGCGGCAGCCGGGTGAACTGAGTTATAAAACATTTCGATCTGATAGATACGCATCCTGCTTTATACTCACGATCACCGGAATAATCAATACAGAGCATAAATAGAAGGATGCAATATGATGGAAGTAACCTTTCACAACAGGGAACTGGAAATGAAAGAGATAAGAGACATTCTGGGTATGAAACCGAGACTGATCACTTTTATTTACGGACCGATAAACTCAGGAAAGACTGAACTGATCAACCAACTGGTTGAACAGCTGCCAGAGGATTACAAAGTGTTTTATATAAATCTCAGGGGAAGATTCGTCAGCAATTACGATGATTTCATAAAAGTTCTCTTCGATGTGGAGCATGAAGCGAGATATGAACGAATAAAAGAGTTTTTAGGACCGATAGTAAACGTTCTGCCTGAAAGCTATTACGGAATTCCAATACCAAAAGATATGTTCCTGAAGTTGTTCAGGGAAAAAGAGGTGGAAGATGCGTTTGTTTACATAGAAACCGTTCTCAGGGCTTTTTACGAAAGCGGGCGTGCGCCAGTGCTGGTGATTGACGAACTGCAGGTAATTGGGGATCTAAAGATCGATGGGTTGCTAATTTACAAATTATTCAATTTCTTTGTGCGACTCACCAAAGAGCTGCATCTGGCACACGTCTTTGTGGTGACCTCCGATTCGCTCTTCCTCGAGCAAGTTTACAGCGAGGCGATGCTGGAAGGGCGGAGCGATTATCTGCTGGTTGACGATTTTGATTACGAAACGACATCGGTATTTCTTGATAAATATGGGCTCAATGATACGGAGAAAGAAAGAGCATTGGAATACTGTGGGGGTAAACCTGTATATCTTGTTAAATTGGTAAATACAAAAATCAGTGGCGGGAACATAGCGGCAAAATCAGAAAGGATGCTTGAAGAAGAGATAAGCAAGCTTATATTCATGCTTGCACGAAACAAAGAGGTAAAGAGTGATATCGTTGAGTTGCTGTCGATCTTCGCTTCTGTTGAAAAAGTGAAATACTCTGATAACATGGACCTCGATTTATTAAGTTTTCTGGTGAGGCAAAATATACTCTTCATAGACCCTGTTGAGAGAACAATTAAACCGCAATCGCGGCTGAATCTGCTTGCTATCAGGGAGGTACTAAAAAATGCGTAAAATGAGAATGACTGTCGGGCGTTTGCTTGCACTCGTGTTGGCTTGTGCTGATACAATCATAGAGGCGCCAGCGCCGACCGCTTCCTGCCGCATATCGACGCACGCAGACATACAGTCATGGATTCCGTCGCAGAAAGGCGACCTCAACTCCGACAACCAGATCACCCCAGCAGACGCCGCGATCGTGCTTGCGATCGCAGCCACCGGCGCAGACGACCCGGCAGCCGACGTGAGCGGCGACAACTGCGTCACCTCCTCGGGCGCGCTCATGATCCTGCAGGCGGCGGCTGACCGCATAGAATTATGACCAGGCGGATGCAAAGATACGGACATGAAAAGAATCGAATTTCACGATAGGGAAAAGGAGACAGAAGAGATCCATGGTATTCTGGACTCCGAACCATCTCTGATCACATTCGTCTACGGGCCGATAAACAGTGGAAAAACCACTCTGATCAACAACCTGATAGGGCAACTGCCGGAGGAATATGCCCCATTCTACATCAACCTGCGCGGACGGTTCATTACCGGTTATGAGGACTTCTTAAATGTATTGTTCGAGATTGACGAGGGCAGTGCGACCGACAATATTGGTGAGTATGCGCAGTCGTTCCTTAAGGATTTAAAGATACTCAGCGGGATCCCGATACCACTGAACCTGTTCGAACAGATATTCGAGAAAAAGGATAAAAGCAAAGATATGTTCAAATACATCGAACGTTTCTTTACCGAGATGTCAGAAAAGCGTGTTCCTGTGCTGATCGTCGATGAGCTGCAGGTGATAGGGGATATGAAGATCGATGGACATCTGGTTTACAAATTATTCAATTTTTTTGTGCGTCTCACCAAAGAGCTGCATCTGGCACACGTCTTTGTGGTAACCTCTGATTCGCTCTTCCTCGAGCAGGTTTACAGCGAAGCGATGCTCTCCGAACGATGCAAGTATCTGTTGGCAGATGATTTCGATTATGGAACAACAATTGCGTTTCTGGACCGTTACGGATTCGATATGCATGAGAAGGAGATTGCATGGCATTACGTTGGTGGAAAACCGGTATCGCTTGTTAGATTGATAAATGAAAAAAGAAGTGAGAAGGAGATCGAAGATGTTGCGGCCAGTATGCTTAAGCTCAGAACAGGCGAGATAAGACAGAGAATAAGGGTGTTGAAGATCGTAAACAAGAAGATTCTGTTCGAAAAAGAAGAGATGGAATTAAAATATGATGATGTAACAAAAATTCTTGATAAATTTTCGGATGAGGAATCTTATACTTACGAAATGATTACGCCGGAGATTACATATCTCGTTAAGGAGAACATTCTCTTTGTTGATCCAGTCAATTGTATTATAAAGCCGCAATCACATCTGAATCTGCTTGCGATACGGGAAGTGCTGAAAAATGTGTAGAATAACGGTTCTCTGGATATTGATTTCACTCGTATTAGCGGGCACGGCAACAGTACCGACCGCTTCCCGCTGCCTCCGATCGCATGCTTTGCGCAGTGCCTTCGCCGATGCTTCGCATTCATGCAGCCATGGATTGGCGATACATCGCAGAAAGGCGACCTCAACTCTGACGGCATCCCCGCCCCAACCTACGTCGCAATTGCGCTCATGATCCTGCAGGCAACGACAGTCAGCATAGAATTATGACCAGGCGGATGCAAAGATGCGATCATGAAAAGAATCGAATTTCACGATAGGGAAAAGGAGACAAAAGAGATCCATGATATTCTGGACTCCGAACCATCTCTGATCACATTCGTCTACGGGCCGATAAATAGTGGGAAAACCACTCTGATCAACAACCTGATAGGGCAACTGCCGGAGGAATATGCCCCATTCTACATCAACCTGCGCGGACGGTTCATTACCGGTTATGAGGACTTCTTAAATGTATTGTTCGAGATTGACGAGGGCGGTGCGACCGACAATATTGGTGAGTATGCAACCTCGATCCTTAAGGATCTGAAGATACTCAGCGGAATCCCTATACCGATAAACCTGTTTGAACAGATATTTGAGAAGAAAGATAAAAGTAAGGATATGTTCAGATACATCGAACGTTTCTTTACTGAGATTTCAGAGAAACGCATACCGCTGCTGATCATCGATGAGCTGCAGGTGATCGGAGATATGAAGATCGATGGACATCTGGTTTACAAATTATTCAATTTCTTTGTGAGACTTACGAAAGAGTTGCATCTGACACATATATTCGTGGTCACTTCCGATTCGCTCTTCGTCGAACGAGTTTACAGCGAGGCGATGCTCTCCGGCAGGTGCAGGTATCTGCTGGTGGATGATTTTGATCACGGTACTACCGCAGCGTTTCTGGGAAAGTATGATTTTACTGACGATGAGACGGAGGTGGCGTGGGAATACTGCGGTGGAAAACCGGTGTGTCTGGTCGAACTCATGAATTACGAGTATATGGAAGAAAAATTAAGAGAGATGCTGCGAATACGAAGAGGACAGATAGATCAGAGAATAGGGGTATTACAAGATGTGCACAAGAAGGTTTTATTCGAAGGGGATAAGATAGAAGTAACATACGACAACGTCATGGAGATTCTCAAGCGGTTTTCAGAAGATGAACGTTATGAGTATGTGAGAATAACACCAGACATGACGTACCTCATTAAGGAGAACATTCTCTTTGCTGATCCTGCAAACAGCATCCTGAAACCGCAGTCGAGGATGGACCTACTTGCGATACGAGAAATACTGCACAGGGGGGGGATAGAACATATATGAAAGTGTGGTATACTCAAACACCGGCGTAAATTGCGTTTTTTTATTGGTGGGGCCAAACTGATACAACCCACAAACAAGGACTCATCGCCTTGCTCACAATTATTCCATAGATTTGAAAAAGCTTACGTTGTGGCGGTGTGAAGTATAGCTCCTGGGGTGCTATCCGTGATAGCGTCTCGCGAGCGTGCAGACGATCGCGCCTTCTTGCGGATAAGACAGGCTGTGGCGTGACCCGCCTGCTGGTGGTGGTGGTGCCGGGACCTCATGGCGATGGTTGCGGCGGCGTTGGTTATTATATTGGGACCGGGATGCTGACTTTACAATCATGATCAGGACGATTGTGCTTTCCGGAGACCGGATGCTCATCCAGGCAGGAGATGGAATCGTTGCTGACTCGGATACCATGTACGAATATCAGGAGATCGAGCGCAAGATGACTGCGACGGTGAAGGTGATCGAATGAAGATACTGTTCGTAAACAACAAGGACTCGTTTGTCTGGAATCTCGTCGAGTACGTCTCGATCTTCGAACCGGACACGATCGTCGTCCCGAACACGATAACGCTTGAGGAAGTTAGAGAAATCGACCCTGCCGGGATCGTGATCTCGTCGGGTCCTGGAAATCCGAACGATCCTCGTGATATTGGATCGTGCATCGAGATCATCCGTGCGTGCGAGGTTCCGATGCTTGGCGTCTGCCTTGGCTGTCAGGCGATCAATGTTGCGTTTGGTGGCACGGTCGGGCACGCATCGGTTGGTCCTGTTCACGGTAAGGCGTCTGAGATTTATCATGACGGGGTCGGAATATACGCGGGTCTTCCGAATCCGTTTACTGGCGGCAGGTACCATTCGCTTGCCGTGGACCTGGTGTCGCCTGATCTTGAGGTTGTGGCGCACAGTCCCGACGGCGTTGTTATGGGGATCAGGCACAAGCGGCGGCAGATCGAGGGCGTGCAGTTCCATCCAGAGTCGGTGCTGACGCCGGAAGGGCTTTCGATGATCGAGCGGTGGGTGGAGATGGTGGTGGGTGGCAGGACGTAGTTGATGTGATGCGGGGGTGTGGGGGCGTCAGTTAACTTTTTATAGGAGTGGGTTCTTTGGATGAATGGCGTCTCAGATGTGATCCTTATGAATGGATGTAACCAAACTGATGGATTTCGTGCTGTTTTGCGAACAATTCATGACGAGCGCGTGTATGTGGACGCGGCTAACCTGCTGATTGGAAAATATAAACAAATCGAGGCGATTTGAATGAGAAAAGGAATATTTATAGGAATCTGTGTTCTGATCTGCGCACTGATTGGAACGGCAACCGCAATAACTGATGCAACGTTAATCACAACGATAAATGGCGAATCGCCGGACGATCGACTACACACAACACCTCAATGTATCAATGGTGATGTCAATAACGACGGATACGACGACGTGATAGTCGGAGCGTGGGGCAATGATGGTGGGGGAAGTAACGCAGGCAGAATGTACATATATCTGGGCGGTAGCACCATGGATAACTCTGCTGACGTCATCTTCACAGGTGCGGCAGCAAACGATGAACTGGGAGACCCGGCGGCATTTGCTGGCGATCTCAATGGTGATGGATATGATGATGTGATCGTTGCTGCGCCGTATAACGATGCCGGCGGAAATGATGCAGGAAGGGCGTACATACTGTTCGGCGGCGATCCGATGGACAATGCAGCCGATCTGATCATCACAGGCTCGGCAGGCGATGAACTCGGTGCATGGTCAGCCAATTATGCTGGCGATGTCAACAACGATGGATACGATGATGTGGTCGTGAGTGCCTGCTACAAGGGGGCTGGTTTTGTGTATATCTACCTTGGCGGAAGTTTGATGGGCAACGTGGCAGACATTGTTCTCTGCGGTGAGTCGGATGGGGATCGATTTGGTTATTTCTGTTTTTATGCAGGGGACGTGAACAATGACGGATATGATGATGTGATCGTTGGCGCGCCGGAAAGTGGTGCTGGGGGCGCTGATTCGGGAAGGGCTTACATCTACTTTGGTGGAAGTTCTATGGACAGCACACCTGACGTCACGATGACTGGAGCAGGAGCAGGTCACAGATTAGGGTATGTGGCTCCGGCAGGCGATGTTAACAATGACGGATATGATGATGTGATCGTCGGGGCACGCGGAGCTGATAAGGCATACATCTATCTCGGTGGCAGCACGATGGATGGTGTAGCCGATGTAACGATGAGTGGCGAGAGTTCATACGATTTCTTTGGCTATGGAACCGGTACGGTTGGAGATGCGAATAAAGATGGGTATTCTGATGTGATCGTTGGTGCACCGTACTGTGCTGGCTCTGGTAAGGCATACATCTATTTCGGTGGGAGCTCCATGGATAATATTCCGGACATAACGATTGCCGGAGGGGCTAACGATGGCTTTGGCATGCATGTGGGCTTCACGGGCGATGTTAACGGCGATGGGAACGATGACTTTGTCGTAGCCGCGCCGCAGAACAACATCAATGGAAACGGGATGACGTATGTATATACGGTTATCGCGGGATCTGCAGTAGGTGATACGGTTCACAACGTTAATACGGGAGAGAATTTCTCAACAATTCAGGCTGCGATAGATGATCCTGATACGCTGGATGGGCATACGATCACGGTAGATTCCGGGACGTATAACGAGAATGTGGTGGTGAACAAGCGTCTCACGCTGATCGGTGATGGTGCAGATGTGGTGACCGTGACCGCGGCAGATACGAATTTAAGTGTGTTCAATGTGACTGCTGACCATGTAAATATCAGCGGATTTGCGGTGAAGAATGTGGCCGCTAGTGAGAGTTTCACATTAGGGATTTGCCTCTATTCTGCGGAGAACTGTAATATCTCATATAACACTGCAAATAGTAATGTGTATGGTATAGTTCTGGTTTATTCGAACGACAATAAACTGGCATACAACAATGCAAGCGGTAATAAGTGCGGGATAGCTATATTTAATTCGAACAACAACATGCTGACAGATAACACTGCAGATAACAATGAGTGGAGTATACATATGGCCGAATCGAGCAACAATACGCTTGTGAACAGCACTGTATCGAATAATGAACACGTCGGCATTTTCCTAATGGAGCGTTCGGACAATAACATACTCATGAACAACATCGTATCGAACAATTGTGGCTGGGGCATCATCCTGAATCGTGCAAAGAACAACAACATGCTCACGAACAACAATATATCGAACAATTACGGCGGTATCTGTCTGTCGGAGTATTCTAACAATAACATACTTAAGGGTAATACAGTGAGTTGTAACTCCCAATACGGCGTCTACCTATCGCAGTCGTATGGTAACACCATCGCATGCAACTTGGTGCAGAACAACACACGAGGACTCTACCTCGATGGTGGAAGCGCAGCCAACAACATCAGTTACAACAACATTATTGAGAACGGTAACTACAGCATAGCGACAGGTGGTTACGAATGGCAGTTCGAAAATGATCAGAGTGATGATGTCGATGCAACAAACAACTGGTGGGGAATGAACGACGAAGCGAGCATCAGCGCGAGCATCCGTGACTGGAACGATGATCCGTGTAAAGGTAATGTGACGTATCTGCCGAGACTCGAGCAGCCCGCATCATGTGCGCCGACCTTGGAGGAACCACCAGCATTCACCACCGCAGATGCTGCAATTGCGCTCCAGATCGCAGTTGGCAGCCGCGGATATGATTCACGCTGGGACGTGAACGATGACGGTAGGGTAACATCTCTCGACGCTCTCATGATCCTGCAGGCGGCGGCAGGCGGCATAGAATTATGACCGGGCGGATGCAAAGATGCGGGCATGAAAAGAATCGAATTCCACAACAGGGAACGGGAGATCAAGGAGATCAAGGATCTTCTGGATTCCGAACCCTCCTTGATCACATTCGCCTACGGACCAATGAACTCCGGAAAGACTACGCTGATCAACCACTTGATAGAGCAACTGTCAGAGGAGTGTGCTCCATTCTACATCAACCTGCGCGGATGTTTCATTACCGGTTATGAGGATTTCCTCAATGTATTGTTCGAGATCGACTAGGGTGGTGGGATCGACAACATCAGCGAGTATGCAACCTCGATCCTTAAGGATCTGAAGATACTCAGCGGAATCCCAATACCACTGAACCTGTTTGAACAGATATTCGAGAAAAAGGATAAAAGCAAAGACATGTTCAGATACATCGAGCGTTTCTTTGATGAGATCTCAAAAAAGCGCGTTCCTGTGCTGAGCGTCGATGAGCTACAGGTGATAGGGGATATGAAGATCGATGGGATTCTGATTTACAAATTGTTCAATTTCTTTGTGCGGCTCACCAAAGAGCTGCATCTGGCACACGTCTTTGTGGTAACCTCTGATTCGCTCTTCCTCGAGCAAGTTTACAGCGAGGCGATGCTCAAAGGCAGATGCCGGTATCTTCTGGTGGACGACTTTGATCGTGAAACCGCAATTGCGTTTCTGGAGAAGTGCGGTTTTACTGATGGCGAGAAGACTGTGGCATGGGAATACTGTGGCGGAAAGCCGGTCTGTTTATTAGAGTTAATTCGTGCTGACGAGAAGGAAAGGATTGCAAAGAAAATGCTTGCCACGAGGGTGAACCAGCTAAAAGATCTGCTTGACTATCTGGATTACACCAAACCAAAGATAACGATTGGTGATACCGAGTACATGGTTAAAAAGGGGGGCATTGTTAGCGTACTCAGCCGGTTTGCGGATACGGAGTGCATCGACGATCAGGGATTGGACCGACCCGCAAAGCATTTTTTGATCAAAGATAATATTCTATTCCTTGATCCGAATCTGGGAATCATCAAACCGCAATCACGGCTGGATCTGCTTGCCATCCGAGAGGTGGTGAAAAATACATAAGGGCGGGGCGATTGTCCAATGCTTGTCGCGCATGCGCTCATGCTGGCTTGTGTTGGTCTGTGTTGGCGCCGGAGTGGCGCGGGATGATCGAGACATGGGTGAGGAGGATCGGGGCGTAACGTCACTCAAGGCTTGAGAATATCCTCCAGATCGAACGCATACACGCCATCACTCCGCAACGTTTCCTTGTCCTCGATCCGTTTTGCGATTATCCCATAATGCTCGCGCCTCGCATCGTTGTGCCACCGAACCAGGTCGGATTTGCGATGTAGATTATCCAGTATCCTTGCCACGTCATGCCGCGAGAGGTTGCTCCATTTCACCTCGCCTGCAAACAACTGCCTGGCACCATCCGTGTCAGCCCCGGTGGCAATGATATCGATCTCATCGCCACGATACCACCATGCTCCGCAATCGTCCGGTAAAAATCCAATGTCGAGCCTTCTTCGTCTGATAATGTCCCGTACCAGCTCTTCAAAGACGAATCCAAGATATTGATCGTATTCCTTCTCTATTTTCGGTGTGATATCAATTTCAGACTCGATATTGTTCTTGTTTGGGAGCACGAACCTGAAATAGAACTTGAAATAATTATCTTTTATCTTGTATAATGATCGCTTGGAATTGCCCGCGACGGTGGCAGAAAGTTCGGAATCAACGATCCCGACCCGCCTTAAATTGTAGAGGTAACGTGACAGCGCGCCTTTGTCGATACCGGTGGCGTTTGCAATCTCGGAACGTTTTCTGTTCCCTTCTGCGATGGTTTTGAGGATGAACATGTAATTTCGCGGCTCTCTAAACTCTTCCTGAAGTAAAATATCAGCCTCCTCGTATAGGAAACTGCCTTTTGACAGGAAATTCGTGCGGAGATTCTCCCGGAAGTCAAGATCGGGCGAGAACTTCAGAATGTACTCATGGATACTGTCCATGCATCCGTAGACTCGAATAAGCTCGTCAGTTGTGTATTTCGGGAAAAAATCTGCCAGATGCTCAAAATTTAATTTATCGAGTCTCCACTGCCCGATTCTTCTGCCGTATAGTGGGGATTTGTATCCGAGAACCTCTGTTTCCATCATCCCGATGGCAGAACCGCTTAGTATTAGCATTATATCCCGTTTGCTCAGGTTCATGTCCCATATTCTCTGGAAAAATGACGGTATTCCCCGGTTTATCTTTATGAGGTATGGAAATTCATCAATTGCGAACACGATCCGCTCTTCGCCGCGATACCACCTGAAAAACTCGTCAAACAACTCTTCGAACCCGCCGATTCTCAGTTTCATGAACGAGTCTTCTCCGATGAAATCCCCCATCTGCCGCTGCAACATCATGATATTCTCGGATTCGCGGTACTCCGCGGGTAGAAAGTAAATCCCTGCCGTTCCGTGGAGAAATTCTGTGATCAAGCGGGTTTTGCCGATCCTGCGCCGCCCGCAGATTATTACGAATTCCGGTTCCCCGCTTTCGTATCTGCTGTTGAGATATTCCAGTTCACGATCACGGTTTACAAACCGTCTTGTAAATTGTTGATTAACAATCATTATGATTTACTGTCAACTATTTGAGCTTTTCCATCCCAAGTCTGTTCTGATGCCGAAGGGGGTTAAGATGATCGAGAGGCGGATTTCGGTGGTTAGGAGTCCTGATCCGAACACAACATAAGATGAAGCCCCGGCATGACAAGATCTGACAAAGTATATGTAGAGTTCATGGCAATGATATACCGATGCTCGATAGAGACGAGGGAACCATTGCGGTCAGGCTGGCGCGGTCAGCGATAGAATCCCACCTCTCGGGAGACTTTACGGAAACCGGCGATCCTCCAGAGGTGTTTGGGGAGAAACGAGGCGTATTCGTTACCTTACACAAGAACGGTGACCTTCGCGGCTGCATCGGATATCCGGAACCGGTTATGCCACTTTTGGATGCGATTCTCGACTCTGCTGTGAGTGCTGCGGTGCGTGACCCGAGATTTCCGCCTGTCATGCACGAGGAGATGGAAGAGATCGTCGTGGAGGTGACAATACTCACACCTCCTGTAAAGATCGATGCGATGCCTTCAGATCTGCCGAAACATGTCGAAGTCGGAAGGCACGGGCTCATCGTCAGAAAGGGCGTTTATCAGGGGCTGCTGTTGCCACAGGTGGCGACGGAATGGGGTTTTGACGCGGAAGAGTTTCTCAGCCAGACCTGTATGAAGGCAGGACTGCTTCCTGATGCATGGCTCACCGGCGCAGCGGTGTACTCCTTCGAGGGGCAGATCTTTACTGAACTCGAACCGGATGGTGATGTCGTTAGCAAGGATTAGGATTGTTATAGGGGATGCAGGAGATGCCCAACTTGAGATGGAGGCGAAACTCTTCGAGGGTCTCTGCCCTGGAACTATATCCGCAATCCTTGGAGCGCTGCCGATAACAGGCATTGTGAGCAGGTGGGGCGATGAGATATACTTCGCAACCTCGGTGATCGCACCGGAAGAGAACCCAAAGGAACTCGTCGAGATCGGCGATCTCGGGTACTGGCTGCCGCAGAACACATTCTGCATCTTCTTTGGACCGACTCTGGCAAGTATCGGTGATGAGATACGCCCTGCAAGTGCGGTAAACGTCTTTGGGCGGATTATCGGAGATTCCACCGTTCTTAAGCAAGTTTCCGAAGGCGAGAGGATCGTAATCGATCGAGTGGATGAGTGAATAACGGGCTGTCAACTTACATGGTGTTTGGATCACAATCATAATAAATAACACGAATGGTGTTTATTCTGAACACTCGACAGATAATCTATGGAATGTACTATGATAGAAAACAAAACGTCAGCACAAAACCATACAATAAAAATTTTTGGCATTCTTTTTGTACTGCTATGTAGTATATTCTATGCCATAACCCGATTGACTCCATCGACATTCGCACCACTGAACAACTACACTGCCGCAACACTCGGGTTTCTACTGCAGCTACTTGGAATGCATCCCATTGTAGAGGGCGAGTTGCTCTCGACGGGTGGTTTCAGTGTGAAGATTATCGATGAGTGTTCTGCGCTCTTTGTGTTCATCCTCTTCTCTTCGTTCGTGCTGGCATATCCCACATCGTTTAAGAACAAAGCGATTGGTCTGATTTTTGGCATTCCGAGTTTATTTGTGGTGAACACACTGCGCCTCACTGCTGTTTTCTTCGCAGGATTGTGACGTCCCGATCTCTTCGAGTACGTCCATGCATATCTCTGGCAGACGATCATGATAATTCTTGTTTTTGTATCGTGTCTGGTATGGCTGCACTATGTGGTGATGGTCACCACCAGAAACAAGCCGCTGGCTTTTCTTGTGCGGTTTGTGGCGTTCTCAAGCGTACTTTTTTTAATATGGTTCTATCTGGACAACATATACGTCTCGATGACTGGTTATATGACCGGGTTTCTGTTGAACTGTCTGGGTTATCATATACATCTAGTGTCATGTCAACCCTGTAATGTCGCAAAGAACATAACACATGTTCTTTATAATCAATATGAGATGATTGAATATGAAGAAATACATCGTGACACTTGCCAAAGAGGAGCGCGAAACTCTTGACGCACTTACTTCCAAAGGTAAACACCAATCACAG
>PQXF01000127.1 GCA_003194445.1 Candidatus Methanogaster sp. | reverse complement strand
ATTCACAAGAAGATTATTGTGGATTGCTGCGAAGATAGCCCGTTTGTCAAACGTGGGTATAATCCGATGACGTTTCATTGTAGGTGCAACGGCTTACCATCACAGGTTGATCTCATAGGCAATAAAGTCTATCTAAATATTTATAAAAAAGGTGAAGCTGTGTACGATGAGGTTCTCAAACCAGGGGATTATTTCGTGTACAACGAGACCATCGACGGTGTAGAGGACATCACCCTCTTCACATGCCACGTCGATTCGGCATTCCGCGGAACCGATTCCAATGTCGTGGTACTGAGTATGGTGAGGCAGTACTCGGATAATCCGAAGAAGATTGAGATCGGCGATGAGTATTGGAACTTTGAGGTGAAAAGTATCACAAATACGACGATCAAACTCAAGAACGCCAACACAATATCCTTTTCGCTCTTTGAACGAGAAGAACTGCTTGGCGATTGGGTCAAGTTTAGGGTTTCTGAGAAGGGGTGGTGGGGCTATGCATATACCGAAAAAAAGTGCGCGGCTCTGGAAGTCAAGGAATCCCCTGAAAACTCCGGGTCGCCACCAGTCGAGACGGTGGTAGCAAACAGCACTCCAACCACCGCGCCAACCGGTGTGGCAGATGCCAGTGGCGACACTGAAGCTTCCGAAGATGCGCCCGTCCCACCCCGGGAGGATTCCGGTGCCACAAAGAACGATCCTGCACAGGAGACTGGAACTGATACCACGCATCCGAAATCTGTTTCGGTTTTCAGGGTTCTCTCTGCTATCGCTGACTTTTTGCGGTTGCCTATTTAGACATCTGAAGTGAAGTGAAAGGAGCGGATACGAGACCCTTCGCAAGACCTGTGGCAGACGTTCTACAGGTCTTTTTCACCTTTATATAGGATCATGGCAGATGGCAGGTGTGCCAGATGCCGCCCGAGTAGAAGCAGCCGGCTGGGCGGGAACCTATGATCGGTTAGGGGCGACGGCATCAGCCCTGTAAACCAAATAGGTTAATATAGGAGGGTGTTATAGATGAACATAATTACACAGGTGATTTCATGGCCAATAAAAGTATTATAGAAAAGATACTCGGTTCGCCGATGCCGAAAAAATCTGTAGACACTGATAAGTATCACAATATCAGTCTCGATGACTACGAGGAGGTCATAGAAGATGCACCGGCAGAGACGTATATACGTGTTGCGGAACTGAGCAATCTTGATGGAATTCCCGATCTGAGGAAGGAGATCTACGACGGTAATATCGTGATTGTCGATATCTCGCTGATAAAGCGGGACAAGATGATACTCGAACGCGCGCTTCGTGACCTGCGGGATGTGGTAAGCGATGTGCACGGGGATATTGCGGGACTCGGCGAGGATATGGTGATCACGACTCCGACTGGCATCATGATCGACCGCACACGGCTTGGTGGACAGGCGACGGCATATTGATATGAAGATTAACAGCCCTCTGCAGGCTTACGAATACCTGCCAAAGACGAACTGCGGGGACTGTGGGGAACCGACATGCATGGCGTTTGCCTCGCATCTGATCGATCGGTCGATGAAGGCAGAGGAGTGTCCGCTTCTGCTTGAGGAAGAATATAACGATAATTATACCACACTCGCCGATCTGCTTGCGCCTGAGATACGCGAGGTCGTAATCGGAACCGGTGACCATGCGATCACCATCGGCGGGGACGATGTGCTGTACCGGCACAAGCTAACCTTCTTTAATAAAACCGCCTTCGCTTATGATGTGTGGGACACGATGAGCGAAGAAGAACTGGTAGAACGTGTTAACGAGATCCAAAACTTCAAAAAATTTTACATCGGCGAGTTCCTGACGCTTGACGCGGTTGCGATCAGGTGCACGTCCGGCGATGCGGATCAGTTCGCGCAAACAACAGCGAAGGTGATGGAGACTGCCGAACTTCCGCTTCTGCTATGTTCGCTTGATCCGGAGGTTCTTGGAGCAGGACTTGCTGTTGCATCCGGCCGGAAGCCACTGATCTATGCCGCAACCACTGAAAACTGGCGCGATGTCGCAGAGCTTGCGCTCACTCATAACGTCCCTGTGGCACTCTCTGCGCCAAACGATCCGGATGCCTTGAAATCGCTTGCACTGACGTTTGCATCGGTGGGCATCACCGATCTCGTACTCGATCCGGGGACGTTTTCGACAGACGGGCTGCGGGACTCCTTTGAGAACTTTTTAAAGATCAGGCGTGCAGGGATCAACGGGCAGACCGATATCGCATATCCGCTGATGGCAGTCCCTATGACTGTGTGGGAACATTTCGATGGCGTAAGTGCTGCATACTGGGAGAGCGTGCTTGCATCGATCTTCACGGTCAAGTACGGGGACATTATGATCTTGCACAGTACCGAGCCGTACTCGCTTCTTCCCGAACTGCATATCAGGGACACGGTCTACACCGACCCGAGAAAGCCGGTGATGGTTGATGCGGGCGTCTTTGAGGTCGGATCACCTGACCGGAAGTCGCCGGTCTTCGTGACAGCGAACTTTGCGCTGACATATTATACGGTGGAGAGCGATCTGGCATCCAATGACATCGACTGCTATCTCTGCGTGGTGGATACCGACGGCATCGGCGTCGAGGCGGCGGTAGCTGGCGGGCAGCTCACTGCGGCAAAGATAAAGGGTATGTTCGATTCAGCCAATTTTGATGTGAAGGAGAAGACTGATCACGGCGCAATCATCCTTCCGGGACTTGCTGCACGGCTGCAAGGGGACGTCGAAGATGAAACCGGGCTTACTGTGATGATCGGACCCCCTGATTCAGGGCAGATCCCGCGATGGATGGAATCGAAGTGGGAGTCGTAAGAAGATTTCACTTTCACCCCGCTCTTGGATTACTGATTTATATATGTGGGCTGATGTGAGTGTCAAGGACTTGCACAGCCCTACACGATTCTGGGCAGCCCTGCATATTCCTTCCCCTCACTTTTTTTATTTTTTTAACGTAACTACTCACCCCCCACCACCACAAAATTTATTATTAATGAAATTATATGTACTATCGCAATGGTTGTGAATAAAACATTTCGTTTGATGGATGGAGAACATGGTGTATAGACTTACTCACGA
>PQXF01000126.1 GCA_003194445.1 Candidatus Methanogaster sp. | reverse complement strand
GAGTCGTCCAGACGAATGACGGATCGTTGTTAGTGTACCATTCATCCTCTTCCGGATGCGTTGAGGATGAGATTACAGGTGCAGATGGGTCTGTTGCATCCACCCGAACCGCATACTCATCACTCTCGCCAGTATTCGTGGCAGTATCATCGATCCTGAATTTGATCATGTTCTGCGTCCCGGAATCCTGATTAAACGGGACAGAGCCGGCAGTTATCGTCTGGTAGGACGTGGTGCCGTCGCTTCCTGTGCAGCTCGCAGATCGCCAGCTGCTCCACGATGAGCCGCCGTCTGTCGAGTACTTGTAATACGCTTCCGAAACGTCCAAGCCCGCTGTGTTATCTTTAGCCTCGATCGTGCAGTCAGGTGTCTGGTCTGCGACCCAATCGGTTGGGGTGGAATCTCTCCAGTGATGTGGAGCAACATTATCGACGATGAACGATCCATCGGTATCATCACTCGATGAAATGCCGAGGTTGTCTGTAGTGTACACCCTCAGCCATACGCTGTCATCCTCATCGATCTCGTAAGTAGTATCCCAATTGACATGCCAAAAATCCTCTTCATCAGCATCAAGGGCTGTGATACCATCGCCACCTACGTGCTCGTGCAGCGGCAGATCAAGGATATGCCACTCGATATTATCAGTTGAAACCCAGATCTCAACATGCGACACATCCCCATCCTCATCAGGTGCGTATATCAGTGTCTCGATTACTCCGAAGTAGACCTTGTCAGGTTCGGGGTTCATGACAATGGCTCCGGGAGGGCGGTTGTAGTTTATGCTGTTCTGGAAGATAGCACTGTTTGCTCTCGCTTTATCATGACCAAGATCACACCATGAGTCATAGAAGCCGCTGAAGGTGTCTTCGTTCCCGGTTTGATCTTGCTCCTCTAAAACATGCCAGATGTTGCAGAACCCATCCGAGAGCCTGTCGTACATCTCGTCATGATCATCGTATATATCCCAGAGTGCAGCAGCAACATTGCCTTCGCATGAGTCGCCATCAGGGAAGTCTAATTCACCGTTTCTGGTCTCGAGGTCGATTGTATCGGTGTCATAGACATCAAGATAATAGGTGGTGTCTGTATAGTATTTATCATCGAAAACCGCAAGCGGCATAAAGTGTGCCCAACCCTCAGCCCACGCACATCCGGGTTCGGAAATCTGATTTATGTAGTGACCATGACTGCAATCATTTGGTGGGTAATCACCTCCAAAGACTTTGTACATCACGCAGTGCCCGTATTCATGGATGATTGTATCAGGGTCGTTTGCGCTGCCACCTCCATCACCAAATCGCTCCTTGCCATCGAGATAAATGAAGGGACCAGGATTTTGAGATGTACCGCTACCAAAGTGTGTCATGTTTATGCCAGTTCCGTAGTCTGCGTCATGATCCCACTGCCAGTAGACAGCAACGCCGGTCATTCCATAGCCAACCGTGTCTGCGAGATATCCCCATCCCTGGCATAGAGTACCATAGACCCACCATGCTTCTTTATTGCTTGGTAGCTCGGTGGTCATAGCGAGTCCGCCAGTAGATGCATCCGGATAGGGTTTGGTTCTATAGTTGTATGTTTCGCCAGTAGCGTTTCTTACACACCCGGCGTGACTTCCTGCAAGAAACTGCACAGAAATGTCTAACTTTCCTCTATCCTCGTCCCAATCAACATTCTCAACAGAGTTGAATTTAAAATATCCGGTTTCGTTTGTCAATACAGCATCAGTTAAACGGTCATAACTGCCGTCAGAGTAGTCATAATCACAGAGATATGCCGTAGCCCATTTCACTGGCGCCCAGTTCGAATTCATATCTTTGGAGTAAAGATGTCCACGTACTCTCAGTTGTGGTGGGCTATCATTCAGTGCATATTTGGCTCTCATAGGATCAGTTGAAGTCCCGTGGTGTTTCACAAGCAATTTATCGCCATCGTAGTACTTCCCCTCTCTTTCATACCAGAAATCAATAGAATCTGAACCGAGATCAGCATAAGGAGACAATCTCCAGAGATGAAAATGTGCTATCTGATAAGGATTTGTATCTCCAGCATCCCATGAATCATGTCTGATCTTGTAGTTGCCGCATGTACTCTCTTCACCTATCTCAAGTCTAAGTTCGCATGTCTCGGCACAAACAACCGGTGCTATGATCAGGAATATCAGCAAACCAGGTAATATCTGTTTCATGATCGCCTCTGCTCATGACTGGTTGTTTCTTTCCACCCACGCCGTTCCGTTCCAGTGGTACGACAAGCCAGTGCAGGTCTCGCCGCCGGGATTCACATCAAACGAGCAAGAAGTGGGGCAAGGTGTGGGGCGAAGAGTGGTAGTATGTTTGGATGGTTTGGATGGAGTTGTGGTTGTAGTTATGGGAAATTTGGTGGATCGATACACCGTTAGTCCCTCATTTGTGGGTATATTCGCTAATGCCTTCTCAATTTCCGATTCGTTTAATTCCGATTCGTCTAAGAAATAAGTTATGCCGATCAGAGGGGGGTCTGGAAACGGTCCATCACTGATGTATGCGGAATCTTCGGATACTGATATGTACATCCCTTTGTTGCTACCGCAAGGCATTATTGTCCAATTACCAGTCTTAACAGCCTTTAGTGTGGCATTGAACTGGTATAGCGTATCTTTCGAAAGATTTGTTGGATACCACCGGGCATTGTTAGTATCGCGACGTGTCCGGTTATACAGGGTATTTGGCCATGTATCGTCAATATCTATAAGTTCGAATCCATCATCCGGAATGCTAATCTGGACAGAAAGAATCTCAATATCCCGATCCGGAATTATAGAATATGTAATTCGTGCAGTCTGGTTGAGCGCGGGAGCATTTGAGATGGATAGATTCTGATAGATTATATACTTCCAATTCGTGAATATGGGGGGCGCCATTATAGAACCCGATACTGCTTCCGACGCGGGTGCTGTCGGAGTCGCATCCGGCACCTCGTCATCCGATACCAACGAAACGCCTTCTGGCACCTCGAATATAAACTCACTATCCGGAATGCCGGCGTTGAACGTTATGTTATTAAATTCAGCCTTCACAACGAGGTTGAGATTGTCATCCACTTCATACATCTCCATCCTGAGTG
>PQXF01000125.1 GCA_003194445.1 Candidatus Methanogaster sp. | reverse complement strand
GGATATCCGTAGGCGACCTGATGCAGAAACTATCCCTGGGCTGCTCATCTTCCGCTTTGACGCCAGACTCATCTTCTTTAACTGCAACTTCTTTGCAAGTGAGGTGAAACGCAATATTGCAAAAGCCGGGGAGCCAGTGAAAACGGTTCTAATTGACGCGGAAGCCATGAACGATATCGATATCACAGGCGCGGATTGTCTGGTAACACTGAACACGGAACTGAACCGCAAAAATATTGTCATGTTCCTCACCCATGTAAGGGACCCACTGCGGGACAAGATGCAGCGGATGGGAGTCGTTGATGCGATTGGGTCAGACCACATCTACGAAACTACTCGAGACGGCGTCGATGCTTTTGTCGCATCAAGGGAACCGCTGCCCGCGATAGCTGATGATATAACCCCATGATGGTCATATCTGCCTGATTATCTCGCAGCCAAAGACTGCGATTGTGGTCACAACAGAGGTGAGCGAGAGTGCAACAAAGTTGACCGGACTGGTCATGATAACTTTGTCGAGCTTCTTTAGAGCATCGTGGCAGCTCCGGTGGGGTCTGAACCCGTAGGACGTGCCTATAAAATCCTGTTCAAAGATCGCTTCGAGAATATTCTTAATCGCCATCCGGACAATCTTGTCCTCGACAGCGGGTATCCCGAGCGGTCTTTTCTCGCCGTTTGGCTTTGGGATATAGACGTGCAAGACTGGTTGAGGATTGTACTGCTTTGCTTTGAGTCTTGCCACCAGATTTGCGATATTCACGTCCAACTTCTTCGCGTATTCTCCTACTGTTACTCCGTCAATTCCGGGAGATTTACCTCTCTTTAGCTCTCCTGTTGCATTCTTTTCCACCTCTGGGTGTGGTAGATGTGTCCCTGATGCCAATCGTACTCCTGTCCGCCCCTTCCCTCCACAGGAATTACCCTGCTTCATCAGTAATATGGGTGAATCCTACTCCCAATACACTTTTTTGTGGTATCTTTCCGTCTATAGGCTTGATAGCGCACACTCCCACTCTGGGAAGAGTGTATTGGGTCTTCCGAGAACCCAAGCGTCTCCGTTTGATACCACGCTACGGTCTGAGACCCCGCTCGGACTCACATTACCTCGCAATGTCCCAGAACTCTCTGCTACATTCCAAGACCGGAGGACCCGACTAACGGTGGTGTGAATGCAGCGTTTCCGTCACACAGACAACGTCGGCTTCCGGAATCATCAGAATTTCGGGGCGTATAACCGAACACCTTTCGTTGTGGCCTGGTATCCCATCCCCCCCGGCCTCACAACAGCCCGTTACCGGATTGCGTGCGGGGTTTTAGTTCTGAGGTGGTAGATAGCCTTTCCTCGAGGCTCTGATTTTCACCAGCTGGCGAGTATGAATTTATCTCGGCGCTCCTGTGTTAATCTGTGGCCGGTACTATTTTAGCAACAGATTAACACCGATTTCACCGATTTCACTGATCCCATTAATCTAATCACTTCCATGTTCAGTGCTGATTTACCACAACCTAACTGAACATGTTCGTGATTTCATGCGATCTGTAAAATTCGTGCGATTTGTGATTTTTACCAGATTTGTATATACTACCTACTGAAATAAACTATGATTGGTATATTAATTTGGGAAATAGGGTGTTATCAAAAATAATAAAAATAACTTCATATAACATCGAAACCCTTAATACAACTCAAGTAGCACATAATATATCATAGTTAAATTCGGGTGTGCCATGTGTATAAACTATATAATAAGAAAACGCACAGAACTGGTTGCATTAGTAGTTTTGCTGCTAACCTGCACCTGCCAGACAGTGGCGGCAACAGAAAGCACTGTGAGCATATCGCCCCAGACGGTGACCGTATCGCAAGGGGATACGTTCACATTGGACGTTGTTGCAGATCCTGCTGGCAATGAAGTTTATCGCGCGGAATACACCCTGCGTTTCGACAGTACGATGCTGAAGGCGAACGATCAGAGTAATGGGACGTTCCTCAGTAGCGGTGGCGCGGAGACCGTCGAGATGCTAAACGGCGTCAACAACGCAATCGGAAAGATCGAATATGGCGAGACCAGACGAGGGGGTGTTGGCGGTGCGACCGAATCCGGAGTCTTGACATCGATCAGATTCGAAGCAATAGGGCCGGGAACCTGCGACATATCGTTAGACGCGAGCTTATATGATCCAGCAAATCATCAGATCGGTGCTCTTGTTGTTAACAGTGGAACATGCACGGTGGAAGAATCGACAGGGGTTACAACGACTGCAACCGATGAACATCCGAAGCGTCCATCAACGAAGAATACGATTCCCGGTTTTGGGGCATTCTGTTCGATAGTGGGATTGGTTGTTGCATCGCGTCTAATACCAAAAGGAAAATGAAGAAAGGGTCGTGTCAGGGGAGTGTGTGTAGCCGCATATTCCATATCGGTAGGCGACATATACGGGTATAAAAAAATCCATTATGCTCAGTAGGGTGACAAAAGTGATATGACACAAAAAACAGACCTACTAGAGGAGGTGGGCGGCAAATAGACAAAAATTCTGGAAGAAGAGGTGGATCCATCGTATCAATGATACATTTATGGTGAAACGGTATAGGGAAGGGGGGCCTTCCTGTAGTTCCTTTGGAATAAGAACTACTCAAGAATAAATAAAGAGGGAATTAATGAACATGAATAGATCGTATTTGAGAGTCGCAATCATTGCAATTGTGGTGATGATTGGAACAATACCGGCAGCTTATGCTGCAGTGGCAACTCCGTTCGTGATCAGTGGAGTCGTTTTTTATGAAAACGGTAGCGAATGCAACGATTCCACAGTCAGCATAGCAAATCTGAATACAAGTAGTACATGGGTAGCCGAGACGAACGAAAGCTCGAACTACTACCAGGTGGTGCGGGACAGCGATAACGTAAGTGTTAACGATGTGTTACAGTTCAACGTCACAAGTCCGGATGAAAGCCAGTCGAGTGTCACAGAACACGTAGTTACCCAGAATGAGTTGGATACTGGCGGCTTCGTGTACAACATCACTCTCGCAGAGCTGGCAGACACGATACCACCAACAATTCACTCGGTGGCGCTTGATCCGACAGATGTTGCACCGAATGGATTGATCAACGTGAC
>PQXF01000124.1 GCA_003194445.1 Candidatus Methanogaster sp. | reverse complement strand
TATTATTTATATCACAATTAACGCGAATAGCTGTATAGATAATATTATTTATAAATTATATTTCACTTATTTTAGGATTGCTGTTCAGAATAGGATGTCTGGTATCGGCTAATCTGACAAAGTGGAAATAAGTATAGTTTCTCAAAATCCAACTGCGTCCATCAGTCACGCCCAAAGCCACATTTCTCGCAAACTTTTCACAAAAGTTTGACGGTTCCGCAGACACCCGGCATTCAAAAACTTATACCCCCCGAAGGGCATTTCTTACTCGATTTTTTGTGAAAAAAACCGCCTGTGAACATGCCCGCACGCCGCGTCAAATCCGCCGCGGTAACCGGGCATGTTCCAGCATCTACGCCACTTTCTTAACCGCAAGAACAGAACTGTGAACCTTTCTTGCGATCGTTTCCGGCGCGGTTTTGCGCATGAGCCGCTTTAGCACGCTCTCATCCTTTGAGCCCATAACGAGCAGATCGAAGCGCTGTTGTCTGGTAAGTCTTGCGAGTTCATCACTTTGCTTGCCAACCAGAACCTGCGAGCTTGCCGCAACTCCCCTATCGCGCGCGATATCTGCAATAGAGTCTGCGAGCGCCCGCCCTCGTTCCAACCGGTTCTCCTTCATCTTGTCAAGCAACGTATCAGATGTCTTAACAGTCTCACCAAGGCGTCTGCGCTGTCTTCCGGTCCCTGATGACGCGGCAGCCTCGGGCAGGTAAACAACCCGCTCTGTGACAAGCCCCTCTTCGAGGTCCACGACCTGAACCGCAGTCAGTTCGGCATCGTACCCATCAGCAACCTTTGCAGCGCACTGCGCGATGTTGACCGGGCTGTCTGCCGAGACAAGGATCTTCTTGTACTCGCCAGTGTCGTGGTCAAGATCCTTTACCATGAGCAGGTTGTACTTCGAGATATTGAGGAGTCCTGCTGCACGGTCACTTAATCCCTGTCCTGTTGTTGCGCCGCGCGTACCTGTTATCAACATGTTCGGATTGATGTTGCGCGCAATCTTCATGATGTCTTTTGGCTGGTCCGTGGACGCCTTCTGTCGCACATCCGCGATCTCGACGCCGTGGTCTGCTGCCAGGTCGCTAATTCTTGAAAGTCGGTCCTGAAACAGGTGTCGTGCAGCTTCGGTCTTGCGGCTGGAATCGAACCAGCGTGTGTTTCTAATCTCGGTTGCCACAAGCTTGGCATCCAGATGCTCTGCCATTGATATAGCGTGGCTGGCGGTGGCATCAAGATCAGATGCACCGTCGACCAGTAGTTGGAACTTTCGTGTCATTTCTCTTGCACCTCGGTTGTTTTGTTCTGGTTTGTCAAGAGGCACTTTTGCACGACCGTTCGCATTTTCAGTCTTTCGTGCAATCTTCGTGTCTCTTGCAATCGATACTCTGTAATGCCACTTGCATATACTCGATTGATACTAAAAATTGAGGGAATGTCTTTTAGATGCCAATGTGTGACAAAAGCAGCACATTGTGGGTGGCCTATTGATACCAGATGCCTAATAGTGTGGATATTGCGCAATGATTACACACTCCTACTATAATGGTGGGTTTCGTGACCACTTGCTACCACATAAGCCGCTGTGTACTACATGTCAGGCTGCTGAGTTATCCAAAAGGCTTTTTATACCACGCGCCACATCTGGGTTAGACAATGGTGCTCAGAAAACACATCGCGCTCGAGGATGAACATCTGAAGAAGATAGAACCCCTCCTCGAAAAGCATAAGGGAAATCTCAGTGCCGCGATACGGGATGCCATCGACTTAACCGATGTCGCTCTGCAGTATTACGGCAGTGTTAAGGACGCCACATTCCTGATCGCAACGCTTCGGGAGATCAGGGAGGATCAGGCGATCGTCCCGAAACCGATCTTTGATTACATGCTTACGCAGACACAAGACCTTATCATCGAAAAAGAGGTTCTGGATCATGTTTTTGACCCCTCCGAGGTGACAATCGTATCAGAATTCGAGGAAGCGATACGAAATCTCTGCACGGGCCTCTACTGGGACGCATTGATAAGCATGACCGCGGATGACGACCAGAGCCCATCGAGTGTCCATGCAGAGATCAAGGGGATAGATGATGACAAGCGGAAGTTTCTTGCAGGGATCATCGGGTCATACCTGATCTCATTCTCGCTTGGGATAACAGAGATGCGCTCGCACCTCGATACACTCAAGATCGATTTTGAACAGAGAGCAAGCCCGAATGAAGCATATAACGATCTTTTAAAGAACGTTGGTTGTATGCAGGAGACTGTTAAGGAACTTCATGCAAAACCGGAATTCTGGAGATCACTGATTCGGGAGTACAGCGCGGCAAACTACGAGATCGTTGCGCTGCACCGGAAGTTCTACGAGGATCTTCTGATCGGCAAGGTGCCAAGAGCGATCATGACCTCCGAATGCCTCTGCGAGAAGTTGTCAGAGGATATACCGCTGCAGGAAGTACTCCTCGACCTAAAGCGCGTCGCTGAGACCTCGCGCATCGTCAACCGGATGGATATCGACGGCGAGGATATAACGATACATCATGGCTACCGGAGTATGCGCGCGGTGGATCAACTGAAGAACATCTTTCTGTGTATGCTCGAATCGGCAGGACTCAATTACGATTACCAGATCACCAGTAACGTGATTGCGCTGAAACACCAACCAGAGGTCGAGACAAAGATCAGAGAACTACTCGAGTATGTGGGTGTCGAGGATGTCTTTGATGTGCCGTTACGCAAACTTTCATTGTTTTTGAAGGAGAAAAATATCAACTCTGACCGGCACATGCGGGTCTTTGGAAGAAGGATTGGTAGGCAGGTCGTACATACCTACGAAAAACAGTATGGCGAGGTCTGGACTGGTGATAAGTTTAAGGATGCGCTTGCACGGATCGATAAGATACCGGGGCGCGAGTCCGAGTGGGATGTGCGGGGCAGTATCGCACATTACACGGTGAACAGATGTCCACTTGCAGATGATGCCGAGGCGTGTCATGTCTGCAGGGGAATCTTTCGGGGTGCGATGCACTGTGCTTTCCACGGCATGGCTGAACTTGAGGTTAGGAAGCTCTTGAGCCACGGTGATAAGTACTGCGAAGTATATGTGCACGGGATCGGGTGAGGTGCTTTAAGATCGTGCGATTTGAGCACACCCATATATACACACGGTTTCTACCTAAAATCGCAGATGACTGATATGTCCGGCGTGTCTGATATGTAGATGAATTCAGCGTCTGTTTTGAGAATAACCCACCTTTCGGTGATGCCCCGACACATCACCAAAAGGTGTCACGGTGGCATGACATACTCCATTATCAGTAGTCGTCCGTCATTCAGCTTTATGCACCTCTTCGATATATCGTTACATGCTC
>PQXF01000123.1 GCA_003194445.1 Candidatus Methanogaster sp. | reverse complement strand
CATACGATCGTCGTGGAAACATCGCATAAGCTACACATTATATGGACGTATGTACCACTATGCTTATATACTTGTTGGTCGATTCCATCTTATGCCCCCTAAACAGCGCGGAGAAGAACTTAAAAAATCATCAAGAGTGTCCGGGATGGAACATTCGAATACGATAGCAAAGGGCCGGTTAAAACCGACTGGGCACAATATGATCAAGCGCAGATCTATGAGATGATAAATTATCTAAATAACATACGGGATCTTGTAAATCTTGCCGATAAACGAATAAAAGAACGAACGCCTCCCAGAAAACGGGGACCTGGTAGACCGCCAACCGATCCTGCTGACATTGCAAAAACTCTACTGTTGCAAACGTATCTGGAATCGTCAAATAGGTTAGCTGAAGGGTTCTTGCTTCTATTCCAGGAGAAATTGGGCATAAGCAGCAGTTTTTCCTACAAAACAATAGAACGCGGATACGATCGAGACCGGGTAAACGAGATTCTGGATGAAATTATAGCAATAACCAATGAAAGCGTAGAAGGCAAAGAGGAGACTTTTTCGTTCGATGGTACGGGCTTTAGTGCCTCGAATAAGGAGAACTATGCAGATAAACGTCAAAAACAGAATTCTAAGAAGAGAAATAAGAAAGCAAAGTCTGCAATCTCTGTAGGGGAAGATCCAGCAGATGACAGTTTCCCTGAATCAAACTCGACTGGCACGAAGAAAGGGTTCTCTTATGCGGTCCTGGGAATAGGAGTTCGACATAAGCTAATTTCAGGCATATCCATAAGCCCAAATCACTCAGTTGGAGAAACTACGCTGTTTCCGGAGGCTTTTGATCAGACGCTCAATTGTCATCCCAATCTGGATAGTGTTCTTGGAGATGGTATTTACGGGTGTCGATGGATCACTAATCTGGTTTCGGAAAATAACGCCACGCCATACTTCCTACCGCGTAGTAATGTGACTTTTAAGAGCAAAGGGCCTCTTGGGTGGTATGATATGCTTTATTCACTCTGGGAAGACCCTCATGAGTGGTTAGAAAATTATCATATGCGTTCGATCTCGGAAACGGTCAATTCGATGGTGAAGTGCCGGTTTGGAGCAGCCACTCGAGGAAACGGCTTGAATCGCGGAAGGAGACCGAGACGCGGCTGAAGCTTGTGGGGCACAATATCCGAAGAGTGGGGTATCTGGAGGTCATGGGTGCCGTGGTGCCACACTGGAGGGGATGTGCATGAATTTTGTCCCAAAGCCCGAGGTTCGGTAAGAGTTATTAGATATGGCTTGGGCATCAATCCAAACACACATAAAACAGAAGGCATCCCGCAACCACAATATAGTTGAGCAAGCATGAAAAACCCAATCACAGACATGAAACCTCTACCCAACATCAGCACCAGCCCCAACACCAAGTACGTGCCCGGCAGATCGATCGCGGAGATTAGCGAGCAGCATAACATCCCGGCAGATGCGATCATCAAACTCGGATCGAACGAAAACCCGCTCGGACCCACGCCTGCCGCGGTCAGAGCCATAATCGAGCATGCAAACGAGGTCAGCATATACCCTGATAGCGATGCATCGGGTCTCTGCGATGCGCTATCCGGGTACACCGGTTATCCGAGCACAAACATCGTGGCAAGTGCGGGGATGGATGGGGTCATCGATACCCTGATGAGGATGCTGATGCCGGGAGTTGCGATCATACCGGCGCCGACCTTCAGCTACTACGCGATCTCAGCACGCACACATCACGGTACTCCGGTCTTCATACCGAGAGACGAGAACTCCGGCTTCGATCCGCAGGCGGTCCTATCGCAGGTGACTGATGAGACGCGAGTCATCTTCCTCTGCTCCCCAAATAACCCGAGCGGAAATCTGGTGCCAGAGTCTGATCTCAGAACGATCCTTGCGGGGTGCAGTGACTGCAATGGCTGTGATGGTTGCGGTGCGGTTGTGTTTCTCGATGAGGCGTACGTCGAATTTGCAAGGACGAGCATGATCCACCTTGTACGGGAATACGACAACCTGGTGGTCGGTCGCACGCTCTCAAAGGCATTTGGGCTTGCTGGCTTGCGGGTTGGCTACGCGGTCATGCCCGAGAAGATGCGAGATGAGTATCTGGGATATGCGACCCCGTTTTCGGTCAGCAGTCTTGCATCGGCGGCAGGTATAGCAGCGCTTGGCGATGATGCGCACCTGAAACAGAGTGTTACACTTGTTCGGGACGGGCGCAGAATGTTAATGGAGATTCCGTTCAGGGTCTATCCGTCAGAAGCGAACTTTGTGCTCGTGGATGTCTCGCCGTACCGGTCAGGTGATGTATGCGAGCTCCTTGCACGTAAAGGAATTATCGTGCGAGACTGTTCGTCATTCCGCGGCGCAGGAGATGCTCTTGTCAGGGTGAGCGTCGGAACGCCAGAGCAGAATGAGCGCGTGGTGGAGGCGTTTTTGGAATTTAAGAGTCGTAACGTAGCCACCTTATGACGCAATAAGATTTTGATTGTGTTGTACTATTAAAAGTGACTACTGTTATCGATTCCGTGTTTTATATACTCTGGCCGAGTACATGGATTTTATGCAGTATAAATATAGCCAAATATTGCATATAAAAGTAATGCGCCTATTGTTATTGTTTTTAGTGGGGATGTTGTTTAAGTCTCAAACAGTATTTACATTTTTGAGCGCCACCATGATTGCCCCGAATCATGAGATGCGATAATAATTTGCAGCAATTCACTCCCACTCGGTCCGATCACTCGAATCCCGATCCAAGAGTATGATCTACAGATTAGGGTCTACGGATACAGGTCATCGGTTCTGTGGTAATCTGGTGCCGATGGTATAAGATTCCCGGTTGTCACACCCTGCTCTTTCGGGTTCTTCTGCAAATCAAATTCCCTGAGGGAATGGGTCAGATTTACGGAATTGAGTTGTCACACCCTGCTTTTTCAGGTTCTTCTGCAAATTCGATTGCGATGATATGTGGAACGGCTGTATGGTGTACGTTGTCACACCCTGCTCTTTCGGGTTCTTCTGCAAATCAAATTCCCTGAGGGAATGGGTCAGATTTACGGAATTGAGTTGTCACACCCTGCTCTTTCGGGTTCTTCTGCAAATCATATTCCCGGTCTGGCTATAGCCAATAAGCACATCCCTCATGCCTTCATCGCCAATCAGGATATGGCTGGCTGGTCTATACCTGTGCGGGCACTGCCGAAAAATCTAGTGATATCCATACTTTCCGCCCACCACATCCACCTAAGAGGCTGCCGAAAAATAACCTATCGAAATTAGCTTGTCTCATACACACTGACATCTCTTGATAATATAGAATAATTCCATTTAGGATGCAATGAGTGTGGTTGTAGTTGTAGTTGCGCCATATCGTCAT
>PQXF01000122.1 GCA_003194445.1 Candidatus Methanogaster sp. | reverse complement strand
TGTTGTTTTTCCAGCTTTCCCCGGCCCTTTGTTTTGCCAAGGCAGATCCAATTGGCGGCCTTGTAACAGGTCCCGTGAAAGCGAGGAATTTCAACAAAGGTCTCTGCCATGACAGGACGATAACCATAACGTTGTTGCCAGTCGTCGGAAATTCGGCTGGTTGCCATACTCAGGATTTTGGATGCCAGGTTCTTTGAGCGGATCCAAGGCAATATCAGAAAGCGTGCGTTGTTTATGACGAGATGAAGCCTACATTTGCGTTGCTCTGAGGTCCAACCTATGAAACGATCCCGTGGGGCTGTTTTCCATGCTGCTGCCCCGAATCCCAGTAAGGCCAATATACGTTCGCCATCCCGAACGAAGTACCGGAGCTGAGCACCCGGGAGCGGATGGTAACCCAGATAATGATAGCGATCGATGTACTCGTTCCAAAGATGGGATTCCTTTCGATCTGTTACCTGCTGTAGACAAAGATCTGTCAAGCTGTTGACCGGTGCGATGAACGGGACTGGCTCGGGTTCTGCCTGTGGGGTGCGGCGTAGATAGCGTTTACCGTTACTGTTGCCATGCCTGGGGGACGGGAGTTGAATCAAACCGTCGTTTTGCATGCGGATCATGGCCACACGACAACTCATATCTTTTATGCGTCCATCCGGACGGCGCCAGTCCAGCATATTGCAGACAAGTCTGGACAGAGCCGCGCGACTCAATGCCGGATTGTCCGCAATCAGGCGTTTAATAAGCTGTAGCTCGGTGTTTGGAAAATTCCTCCCGCAATAACAAACCCCGCTATCCATTACCGTCATCGGTCTGCTGCCATGACAAGACCGCTAACAGATTGGGGATGCCCGTTGGCGAATGATCTCACTGAGTAATGGAATCTCACAGCAGCCGCTCACCCTGTCTATGAGATACTTCCAGAAAGAGATACCAAGCTTACGACATGTCTTCTTGAGGCTGGTGAAGGTATCCCTGCAGCGACGGCCATGATCGTTGCGGGTAGAACCGCTGACCTTACGTTTTTTGACATACTCACGGATGTCGTTTTCGCTCAAGTTGTTATGTAACGGAATATCCGGACGTTCAAGTACCAACAAAAGTTCCGGCTTGTTTTTATGGATTCGCTTAAGCGCGAGATCCAAGGTTATGCAGCAGGTCTTGGTCGTGAACAATTTATCGAAACAGGTTTCAAGCTCAGCCTTTTTTTCTTTGCTTGGGTTTTCTTTCAATACCGTTCGGCACGTTTATTGCTTAAATATTTTTTTGCAATGTTACAGGCAAGCTACTGAAATTACAGTAAATCTTTTCTATAGACAAAAATTTTGTTTCATGGTTTAGTTATAGCGCAATCTTTTACCTGGGAGGCGCTATGATTGATAAAGTTGAAAAAAATGTTTTTGAAACAATTCTCGAACCGGTATCTTCATTCATTGAGGAAGCTCAAAAATCTATGCAAGATGATTCTAAAACCTACACGCTTTCGTTTACAGCTTTCACAACCAATCTGTTATTTGGAATCATCTGTCAGATAAAGAGCATCGGCAAGTTAATTGTTGAGATTAAGACGTCTCGAGTTACCAAAGAAATAGGACTTCCTGGTGCCTCGAAATCAATGTACTCTGAAGCATTCTGTCGATATAATCCTGAAATATATCGAAAAATATTTGGTAAATTGCTACTGGCTTGTAACTTTCCTGCTATTCCTGAAATCCAGCAACTAGGCCGAATACTGTTAATTGATGGATCTGTCTTCCCAGCCATTTCAAATATGTGTTGGGCAAAATATAAAAAGAATGCAAATGCTGTCAAGATGCATCTTGCATTTGAACTGAATCGCATGATTCCTGTTCAATTTCTTAGTACAGAAGGAAATTACTCTGAAAAGCAGTTCCTTAAAGATATTATTGAAAAAGGAGTTACCTATATCTGCGATCGCGGTTATATCTCGTTTGAGATTTTTAAATTCATATGCGACAAACAAGCATCGTTTATTATACGCGGAAAATCCAATATGATATACAAGGTAAAAAAGTCACTTGATGTCAATATACCGGTTAGTTTCCTGCATTTTTTCGACAACATCAAGGATTCATTAATTATTTTCAGCAATGACACAAAACAAGGCGTATACCGCATCGTTGAATTTACATCTATGGGTGAGTCATATATATTGATCACCAATAGATTAGATCTGAGTACCTATGAAATTATCATGTTGTATGCATACCGTTGGCAAGTAGAGTTGTTTTTCCGTTTTATCAAAAGAACTCTAAAAGGAATACATCTGATGTCTTATGATCCTTGTGGCATTCAAATACAATTTTACTTGTACATGATTGCATACCTTTTGCTACTGTCATTCAAACAAGAATGCGAAATACAGAAAACTCCAGCTTCAGAAAATCTATCTATAGAAGAGGAATGTCAAGCAACTTGTTCAAATTCTGATAACAATCCGCAAGCAGGAAGATTCTATGTGCGTGGTTTAGTTTCATTGCTCGGAGGAAGGCTAAAAAAATATTGGAGAATAGGCATTCATTGGCTGATTGCAGTAAAGAATTATTTGCTGGAAACCTTCAACGACAACATAGTCCAAAACCTTGCAGCCTATCCATAGCCTGCTAAAGCAATAAACGTGCCGAACGGCATTGGTTTTCTTTGTAAACCTTCAACTCGTCATAGAAGTCCCAAATCCGGGTCCTGATATCTTCAATCGCTTCGCGCTGTTTATCATTAATGCCAACTACCTTATTTATCGTTCGTTCGGCATGGATCCAACAAAGGGCATGCAGGAATACATTAAACTGTCCAGCGTCGTCGCTGATGATAACGATATCCGGATTCAGGCCGTGCTCAAGAATACTCCCCAAAAGCGCACCTTCCATTGCAATACGGACATGCCTTTCGGAAATAATGCTCAGTTCCTGAAGAGTAGATTCCCACTCCTCTCTGGTGCCGAAATGTTTTTTGTCATAGCCTGTCAATAATTCAAGCTGGGCTTTGGGAAGCTTATGGAGAACCATATACTTAAAGGCATCATCGTTGAGCACATAGTCAGTGTGTTTTCCCCGTAAAAGCGTCAGAAAATTGATTCGACTCTTGCTCTCAGTGCTTTCGAACCAGGCGAACAACTCATTACCTATGTGGGTGCAGTATCCGTTTCGTCCCTGGTGCCTTGCACCGGTATCATCCACGTGGACGTAGCGGGAAACCTCAAGTCCGGCAGAGAGAATCTCGTCTTTCTCTGAGTGAAAGACATCTTTTCCCTCAGTGATGATACGATTGATCTGTCCTGCCGAGATATCGATTCCGAATTCCAGCAACTCTTCACTGATCAGGGGTTGGGTTACATGAGCATGGTAATACTGGTACAAAATGAAACTTACTAATATTGAACCAAAGTGACTGCCCCCCAATTCCTTTGGCAGTTTGCCAA
>PQXF01000121.1 GCA_003194445.1 Candidatus Methanogaster sp. | reverse complement strand
CGCGGATTACGATGGAAAGCCGATATGAAACCCGTCATGAAATGGTTTTACCACCTGCAACATGGTGAAAATGATGTGAGACTGAGGTATAATGTTCGGCTATCACTAGATTTTTGAACAGTGCCCAAAATGACACTTATGAAAAAAATTCTCGGTCTGTGGTGGTGCGAAGTATAAGTACCGCTCCGCCAGATATGAATCGTTGCAGCACCGATGCAACCTCTGTATCATCGATGCTACAGACATGTGACCGTGACTAAAAAACCGTGACGGACAGGCTGTGACCATGACCCTATCAAAACTCCTCTTCGAACTCTCAGGCGAAACCCGGCTCGAGATGCTCCATGCGCTTGAGACCGCGCCCATGACGTTCACAAAGATCGCAGACCAGATAGAGATAACATCATCCGAAGCGTCCCGCCAGATAGAGCGCCTCAGCGGGATGAACTTGATCGAGAAACTCATCGACGGCAGCTACGCGATAACACCACTCGGGCGGCTCATACTCTCGTTTCTGCCCGGAATCGACTTCGCCCACAAGAACAGCGACTATTTCCTGACCCATGACACCACACCGATCCCCCACGAACTCGTCATGCGGTTTGGCGACCTCTCTGGCGCCAGGTTCATCAACGGCACAATCGAGGCGATGAATTTCATACAGGAGAGGATGCGGAATGTAGAGCGGTATCACTGCGGGATGGTTGATGGTTTGATGGACTCGATAATTCCGATAGCCGTGGAGAGGGCGAAGTCGGGCGTCATCTTCAGAGCGATCCTTCCTGATACGTATCGAGAGAAGGTCGCAGCTATTGTGGCTGAATACGGGACTTTGGATGCAGACATGCCACCAGACGCAATCGAGATCAGGACGCTTCCAACTATTCCGATCTGTGGTGCGGTAACAGATCGAGGAGGCGGGTTCAAACTGCCATTCACAGACGGCAGCATGGATCATTCGATGATGGTTGTGGGGGATGATTCCGGATTCTGCAGGTGGTGCCGCGATCTGTATGTGCACTACTGGGAGCGGGCAAGCCCGGTGTGAAAAGGGTGTCGTGATGGTTCTTATTTACACTTTTATACAAGAACACTATGATGGGTAGGCAAAGAGACAGTACGGCGCGTCTGGTGCAAGCACGAACAAGAAAGGTAGGGCGAAAAAGCTTATGTAACTACAGATGTATACATTTGTAATATGATCGTTTCGGACGCTTCGACACTCATACTTCTTGCAAGGGTGAGCATTTTAAGAAGATTCCTCTCCGCTTTCGGAAAGATCATCGTCCCGGAAGAAGTGGCAAAGGAAATGACGGTATCTCCCAATTTCGATGCAATGATGCTGGAAAGAGAGATTAAAGAGAATAACATCGTCGTGAAGAGCATAAAATCGAGTACAGATGAAATAACAGGACAATTCAGACTGGACGCGGGAGAAGCAGAAGTGTACGTCCTTTACAACGAACTGCATGCGAGGGTGATACTGACGGATGATGGAGAACTGATCAAGCTGTGTAAGCTCTTCGAGATTCCATTCGTCAATGCTCTGGCAATTGTTGTACGGATGTTTGATCGCGGACTACTCACCAGGGACGAGACATGCGAGTACCTGCGAAAACTAAACGATTACGGCAGATATTCAGGAAAGGTTTACAACATATTTAAGGAGGAAGCAAAATGTCCATGACAATATCGGTCAGATACGAACCAAAACAGGATCTCGACTTCATCACAGGTGTTTTAGGACTCACCATGTCAGAAACCGTGCGGAGTCTGATAGACGAAGGTAGGAAGATGAAAGCCCTGCAATTGTACCGGCATGGAAAGGTCAGTCTCGGGCTGGGCGCGAAAGTAGCGAAACTCACACTATCGGAGTTTCTTGACCTTCTTAAGGAGCATAACGTGAAGCTTAATATCGATGCCGAGGATGCTAAAAGCGCGCTTGCATATTCGAGGGAGAATCTGTAAGCTGGGATGTAGCAGAGCGACGTGGTTCTTGTGGAGGGTTTGCAAAGCCCATGCTCCTTCGGGCGAGGATGCGGGCAGGGGCACATACGCCGCAGATCAGGCGGCGGCTGGCGCTGGCAAGACTGGGTGCCGCCGTGGTGAGCGAGACCAGGTGGCATCTCCTCCGGGTGTGCAATAGCGACATCTGGTCCCGGGGCTGTAGGGTTTTCAGGCATGACTGTTCGTCCGGGGATCGGTCTGTTTTGTCGATCTGACATCGTGGGGGTACTCGGATGCGCGGGGCCGTGCCGGATATGGTCGCCTGATTGTGTGTGCTGGTGGCGATTCTGCTGGTCTCGGGCGGGCAGGGGGTTCTGGCTGTTGGTGGCATCTGTGCAGCGGTTGCGCGGAGAGGGTGGCAGATGGGTTACCTTTTTATGTGAGAAGGTGGGTGGGGTAAGTGGCGTCTCGGATGTCGATGATCATGAACAGGTGTAACCGGATAGGAGGATCGAATGCTTTTTTGAGGGTGTTTAGCCGCGCGAGCATGGTTGCGGTGCTGGTGCTTGTGAGTGCAGGGGTGGGGGCGGCGCAGGTCGCGCGAGGAAGTGAGGTGGTTGGTATCATGTTTCGAGGTGTTTGAGATGAGGTGTAAATTTATTCTGATCGGGATTGCGGCTATGATGGTTATGGTAGCAGGCGCGGGATATGTGAGCGCTGCGGTTACGGTTGAGGGATTGACACAGTTAACTACTGACTCTGCAAAAGATGGCAACCCTGTGTGGTCGCCTACCGGTGATGAAATTGTTTTTTGGAGAAATGCGGATATCTATAAAGTTTCTTCTGATGGTTCACATGAAACGCAATTGACGAGCAATACCAATAATGAAGGACGGTACAAATGGTCACCAGATAATACCAAAATAATATATGATAAAGATAATACCAACGGATGGTTTGATGTCTGGATAATGAATGCAGATGGGTCTTTGCAGACCGACTTAACAAATAACCCACAGAGCCTTTATTGCGTTTGGTCGCCTGATGGTACTAAAATTGCTTATGTTCACGGTTCTGATTGTGATCAGCCACTTGACCTTACCATAATGAATCCTGATGGATCAAATAAGCAGATACTCGCAACTGGTCAACCTTCGCACGGCACCCTTATCGCTTGGTCACCCGATGCATCAAAGATCGCTTTTTCATCCGGCGTTGCAGGAAGTCGCGGTATCAGAGTTGTGAATGCAGACGGAACGAATTTAATAGTGATAGCAAGTGGCGACATTATGACACAAACCCAATCATGGCAAACTCAAGTGTGGTCCCCTGATGGCTTAAGGATAGTATATCATTCTGATGAGGCTGGGAACTATGATATATACACCACAAACGTTAACGGTACTGGAAAAACACAACTCACCACAGACACATCGGATGATCGGCATGCTTACTTTTCGCCAGATCCCACCTTTCGGTGATGCCCCGACACATCACCAAAAGGTGTCACGGTGGCATGACATACTCCATTATCAGTAGTCGTCCGTCATTCAGCTTTATGCACCTCTTCGATATATCGTTACATGCTCTT
>PQXF01000120.1 GCA_003194445.1 Candidatus Methanogaster sp. | reverse complement strand
TACAGCATAATCCAAAGTGGTCATTTACTATCACCATGGATATATTTACTTCTGATAGTTAAAAAGTTTCTGATTAGGGGTATTCTATCCTATCACTAGAAAATTGGACAGTGCCGAAAAAACGAATTTTCCATCCGATATACTGGCTGGAGACATCTTAAACAACCCGGAGATGACACTTGAACTGCAACTCGATAAAGAGCAGATCAAACTCTTACTGAAGATGGTTGATAACGCTTCGTCTCTTGAGGAACAACGGAGCATGCCGAGATATGGCTGGGAGACGAGAGATAGAATCATAAAACCATCGGAGATATACGATGAATTGAAAGCAAAAGAGATCATGGATCGAGCACTTGAGACGTTGGATGCTGTTTACGCCTTTTTCGAATCTCTATATATGGTTGAATTGGAGGGTGTGTTAGAGGAGATGGAAAGATGTTTGAAGAGATGATTAATGATTATGTAGAGGGGGTAAACGGGTTGGATGTGCGCGGTATCCTGCTATTCGGATCGGTTGCCAGAAACGATGCGAAGGAGCAGAGCGATGTAGACATACTCGTGATCGCATCAGGACTACCGGATATAAAAGAAAGATATGGATTTATAACTGTCAAAAAGCCCTCCAGAATCGAGGATATCTGGATGACACCGGATGAACTGATCGAGATGGTCGATGCCAAGACCGGGTTTGTGGTGGATGCGCTGCTTGAGGGGAAGATATTACTGGACGATGGGACGGTTGAGGATGCGCGAAGTCGGTTGGTGGATTCTTTGAAGAGGTTGAAGGCAAAGAGGTTGAAACACGGCTGGTTTATACCGAGGGATGAGTTGAGGGCGGTGATGTCTTTTGATTGAGTTTCAGTCCCGGATCATCAGCCGGATCAACTCAGCTCCAACCTCCAATCCGTATGGTCCCTCCGTCGCGGACCGCTCGCCAAACACCGAGATCGAATCAGCCCTGTGCCCGCGGTGGTCATACGTGGTCCTCAAGGGCGCATCCAGTTTGGGATATGCGGAACTTATGGATACAGAGATGCCGTCGCGCCTTTGTGCGTAAACATTGCAAGCAGATTCGAGTGCTCGCAAGGCATAGAAGGATGGCGGGCAGAAGAAGATCGTGCTGCCTGCGAAGGATCTCCCTAAGATATATGGACTGAAGATGGACGCGGAAGCAGCAGGACTTCCGGCATCGCTTCCCGGACGCGGGTCTAACCGAGATACCGCCTGGCACAGTCACTGCACTTGGCATAGGGCCTGGCAGGTCCGATAAACCGGACGCGGTCGCAGGAGAGTTGCGGCTGGTGTAGATTCCGAAGCCATCGATCCTGTTCTGGAATGAACAAATCACCCCAGACGGTTTCTTGGCTTCTTTTCCTTTTATTATCCTCTTCTCGACCGTATGTACCCCACAAGCATTAGCAATCCAATCAAAAACAGTATTGTCGTCGACAGCTCCGGTATCGGTACTATGATTCCGGCAGCAGTGGCAGAATCTATGCCATCAGAGGTGCTATTGTATGTGCCTACCGTACCAGCTTGTTGATTATCGAATATGAGGTCATAACTGTGGTGAGTAATCGGTGCGTCTGACGGGATAGACCAGATCAACGTAGGTGTAAGATTGCCACCTGCATCAGTGGTTACAGCCTTCGGTGTGGTGGTAGAAGGATTTTCCGTAGTGTTAAGTGCATCTCCTTCTTCTACTGCGTTATCCTGAATCCAAATTTTATAGTTTGTGTTTGCTTCAAGCCCACTTCCCCTAACGTAGACGCTTTGGCCGGGCGCGAATTGGTTTGTCTCGTTGCCAGATTCATCACAGGAGGTTATTACAGGCAGCAATTGCAGCTGGACTATCGAGACACTACTGTGTTGCATATCGGCATATTCCCCACCCCATATCATTGTATGAGTATTATAATCCCAGGTGTCATGGATGTACGTCAGGTTGGAAGAAGAGTCATCATACCCAACACCGACTACAGTATGACCTTCGAGGTTGATCATAACCGGACGATCGGCATCTATTTCCGCTTTGTATTGATCGTATGTAAATCCTGATGCAGGGTCGTCGCCCTGTCCTTGTATATGTTGATTATACATGGTATCTACTGTATAACCTCTGGATTCGTAAAAGAGCTTGAGTCCATACCCCCCATCGTAAGTGAACGGAACCCCCATCTCTGCAAGCTGGTAGTCGTATAATGGCGATCCATTGACGATATTGTAGAAAACTGTGCTACCATCTACGTTCCATTCCGATGTTACCCATTGATTAGTTCTCATAAAATCACCAGTACAATCGCCCAGAGTGTGCTCTGGCCGAGTACCGTTCCATGGATCGGGTCCTGGTTGTTGATAGTAAATCCAATAATCATCGACGTGACCATAAGCAGTCCGCCCATCAAGACCCTGACGTGTTGCACTTAACGGGCATTGATGCCTTGTATCGTTATTTGAATCGTTCCAATCTGGCCAGACGCCGTTGTTCATTGGCATAACGCCGCCATTCGTCGGCCCCGCATACATGTTGGTATACCCCGTCCTGTCATAGTATCCAGCTATCATGGCAGCAGAAGTTGCAGAACACCCAAAAGACCAATTAAAAGCAGGTACGCCAGATAAAACATTAAGACTTGCCTTCGAATTCGGCTCAGGTAGTTCACATGTGGTCCGCGTATAACCAAACGGAGGGGTCGGCGGGCCATTGATTATAACCTCCTCGATACTTGCCCCATCAACAAGAGCTACTGTACGGACATGATAATATTCACTATCCGGATCGTCGGCAAGAACAGTGGCAGGCGTAATTAGGCTGACAAGTAAAGCCATGCCTACAATGGTGAAGATGAGCCTACGAACTTTCATGCTTTTCTCCTCAACTTTTCCGATTTTCATTTTTTCAAAGCACCTCTTCATTTTTTGGCCCTGTATCAGGATAAGGTATTATGCCCTGTTTAAGTATAGCTTATACCCGATGCTCTTCAGATTCTCACATAAATCTTTATCAGTCACCCTATAAATAACTTGGCTCTTCTCTGTTTTGTATCCGGTCTTCATCTCTTTACAGGTAGTACGGATGACCACATCCACAGCAAGCGCAACATCTCCAGCCAGAGTTCTCCAGCGGTACTTTGGTATACTCAACTGTAGGATCAGTTAACAAAGAAACCGTGTGTCGATTGTGGCGGAGTTCTTTTCGCGCCATAAATGTGTCAGAACTCAAGCCCACATGAATGTACTTGGCAAGCGTAACAATCGGCACTATATAACATGACCGCACCTATACCCAATGACCGAGTGCAAACGAAGCAGCATGGTCGCCGAGGATACGTCTCGGTTACTGGTTATGTTTCAAATGAAAGTAGGACACTTTATATGTGAAGCAAACCTTATGTAAAACAACCCATGTGTCAAATAAGTGTCTAAAATGAAAAAAGAATTATTAATCTTGGAACGTAAAAAAGCAAAAGAACTGCACGAGAACGGCTGGAGTAACCGTAAAATAGCGCGCCATCTGCTGGTGAGCAAAGATAGCGTAGGTAAATGGGTGCGGATGGATGAAAGAGATGTGTTGGTTGA
>PQXF01000119.1 GCA_003194445.1 Candidatus Methanogaster sp. | reverse complement strand
GTGCGTCAAGAGTTTCGCGCTCCTCTTTGGCAAGTGTCACGATGTATTTCTTCATATTCAATCATCTCATATTGATTATAAAGAACATGTGTTATGTTCTTTGCGACATTACAGGGTTGACATGACAGTAGGACGATTTGGATAAAATGTGCAATCTCTTTATAAGTGTTGATCACTGCGACGTTGGCGACTCACAATAAACAATAACACTTATATGCGCAGCAATTATAGTCATGGGATGGAGGCGTTGTAATGCCCGACAAGAAATCACTACAGATACAGTCATTGCAGGATGAATTAAAAGACTATAAGGCGCTTACCAAGGCATTGAAAATACTCGCCGGAGAAGTCTCGTGTGTGCTTAATGAAATAGCAGAAAAAAGCGGCTCGAAGGATATATGTGTGAGTATGGGCGAGGATGCTGGCAGGCGGCTTGGTAAGCATGCGAGGGAGAAGTTCGGCAAGATCGAGAAGGTAGAAGAAGCTCTGGATATCTGTATATATCATACAGACTCGTGGTATGGATACGATCTCGAGGTTGATCACATCGAGGACGGTACGATCTACATTAATGTATTCAAGTGTTTCGTACGCGATATCCTTCAGGACCGAGGACTCTCGATAGGCTCTCCGCTCTGTGGCATCACGCGCGGCTACCTCATAGGAGCATTAAAGGAGCTTACTGGCAAGGATGTGGATGTGCAAATCGTATACGGGAATATAGAAGGCGTCTGCAAAGAAAAGATCATTGTTAAGTGAAGGATTACCAGCATTTAGGTCTTGCAGTAAAGAGATATCACCTCCACGGCTATGTTGAGATATTGTCGCATAGCATATCTGCTGGTGCGAAAGTGTGGAGAGCCTACCCGTTTTCACCATCCCGGCGCTTTCCGCAATCTCATCTCGACGGTGAACAGATGTCTTACCCAGCCAAGATGCGGATTGATCACGGATGGGTGGCAAATAAGATTTATATGAAAGTAACTCCTCTCTTACAGTGGAGGCATTATCATGTCCGACAAGGAATCGATACATGTACAGTCGTTGCAGGACGAATTGAGAGATTGCAAGGCGCTTAACAAGTCATTGAAGATACTCGCTGGAGAGATATCGGATATGATGGATAAGATGGTGAAAGCAGAGGATCGTGAAGGGGTCTTCGTGAGCATGGGTGAGGACGCTGGGAGAAGGCTCGGCAAGAAGGCACGAGACCAGTTCGGCATAATCGAAAATGTCGAAGAAGCTCTGGACACGTTTATACATCGCACAAATATGTGGTATGGCTACGAGATAGAGGTCGATCACATAGAGGATAGTGCGATATACATTAATATACTTGAATCCTTTGTACGGGATGTTCTCAAGGATCGTAAACTCCCGGTAAGTTCTTCGATCTGCGGCATCACGCGCGGCTACCTCATAGGAGCATTAAAGGAACTTACCGGAAAGGACGTTGACATAGAAGTCGTGACTGCAGACGTGGATGGTATCTTTAGGGAGAAGATCACTATCAGCTGAGTTTGGTAGGGATGTCAGGTATCCCTGATGCTCGATCTTGGCTTCAGCCATCACAAGTACGTGTTAGCATCGCCGCAGATAACCCCCGCGAATGCAGACAGATATCATGAACATTCATTCGCACCCGCTGGTAGGGCTGTTGTGCCGCATGGTTTGGAGCGCAGATAACAATCCTGTTGGGTGTATAATCTTATGTGCAAACAAACCAATATCAGGATAAGATGGATGCAAGAATCAAAGCTATCCTTATAGCGGAGGGCTCGGCGGGCATCGAGCCTGCGCTGCTCGGCACCTCCGACACTCTCGCGTCAGGACTGTCAACCGCTGGGCCGGGTGCAGGAATCGGGTCGTTCTTCTTCAGATCGGGCGGGCACCGTGTTCGACTGGAGTGCAAGAGCGATCCCGGTGCAACTCTCCTATTGCGGCGGATCGATGGTGGTGCAGGCGGTACCCGCGTTGCTGGCGGTGGCGATGGCGTCGATACCAGTATTGGTGATGGTGCAGGCGATGCCCACATTGCTGTTGGCGATGACGGCGGCGATGACGTAGTCATCTTTTACAAGGGCAGGGAACTTGTGCGCGGCAGAATCGAGCCTGCGCTGCTGCATTGCCCGGAGCAGGCATACATCACCCTAAGCGAATCCTGTATCTTTAACTGCACATTCTGCCCGGTCCCGAAACTTAGAGGCAGAACCAAAACCGCAGACGAGGTCCTGCGAATGGTAGATGATGCATCCCGGACCGGCAACCTTCGTGCAATCTCTATCACATCAGGAATCGAGCGCTCGCCCGGAGAAGAGGTTACCCGGGCTGTTGATCTCGTAAAAACCCTCACAAAGTACAATCTGCCAATAGGAGTATCGGTGTATCCAACCGGGGATTCATCCATCCGCCTGAAGGAGGCAGGCGCCGTTGAGATCAAGTACAATGTGGAGACTATGGACCGGGAGATCTTTGGGCGCGCCTGCGCTGACATGGATCTCGATTTCGTTCTTGCCTCGCTAAAGGATGCTGTGGACATCTTTGGCAGGAACCGGGTCTTCTCAAACTTCATCATCGGTCTTGGGGAGTCGGACGGAACTGTGAGGGAGGGCGTGGAGACGCTCGCGGAGATTGGTGTAATCCCGATTCTCCGTGCGTTAAACCCGCATCCACTCCGCCCTGATCTTGCGGATATCTGCCCGGATGCGGCACGTCCGGGTGCCGATCGACTGCTCAGACTTGCCCGGTTCGAGCGCGAGGTGCTGGATGCGCACGGGTTGCGGGCTCGGGTGGCTGAGACGATGTGCCTGCCGTGCGGGGGGTGTGATCTGGTGGTGCATTGGGATGTGTGAACTGAGGGTGGTTTGTATTGCTGTTGTTGTTTCGTTAGTCAGAAGAGGATAATGATAATATGCCACCGCAAAACCGGCATGTATAAGTCCCGGAAATGCTCTTGACCAGCATACCAACACATCATGCATTGCAAAAATGCGCAAGTTATTTATGCATCCACATCTATTACAAAGTTCAGGTCGGGAAGAATGAGCGAGAAGACTCAAATGGAAGGATGTATATGCAAAGTGAACTTTGGATATATCGATGTTATGTGAAATTGCCCGTAATAACAGAAAAATGAGGAATTGTTTATGAAAGACAAGACTATCATCGCTGGGAAGGCACAAAAACTGATTGAGATGACCGCAGGGTTTTGCGATGAGTATCTAGATGAAGATTACAAGCAATTGTGCGAGAAACTCATACGAAAGATGTCTCGTAAGCGGAATGTCCCATTTCTATCTGGTCGGATTGAAATCTGGGCGGCGGCAATAGTTCATGCCATAGGAAGCATCAACCTTCTTTTTGACCAAAATTTCGAACCATACGCTAGCGGTGACGATATATGTAACTACTTTGGCACATCTAAAAGCACCACTTCACAAAAGGCTAAGGTAATACGTGATATGTTCAAATTGGGATATTGGGACAAGGAATTCTCAACATCTCACATGATGCAAAGCAGTCCATTTTCAAATTTGGTGATAGCAAATAGGTTGATTGTGGATAAATAGACTTGTTGCGGAATAACTTGGAAAAGCCCGGAGAACGGATATCCGTGAAAAGGAGCGATTTGCGTGGAGTAATGGACGCCTTAGAAGGCAGCATTTCATAGAATTTTATATCGCAACAAGTC
>PQXF01000011.1:49200-90942 GCA_003194445.1 Candidatus Methanogaster sp. | reverse complement strand
GTTTGTTTCGAGAAAGAAGTCGAAGCCAGAGTATTTGGGGAAGAACTGAGACGGCGTATGGGCAAATTTGGACTTACGATATCTGAGAGAATTGAGTAAGATTATCAAGTTCGGACGATGCCCCTGCATGGGAGCGAAGAAATATGGCCTGAAATGTGAGACCTTTGATTTCTTAGGGTTTACACATTTCTGCGATACGACCAGAAAAGGCAAGTTTAAGCTTGGGCGGAAGACTTCGCGCAAGAAGTTCAGACAGAAGATGACGGAGATGAATATTTGGCTGAAGCGTATCCGAAATCTTGTCCAACTGAAAGAATGGTGGAAGGTGCTGGAACTAAAGCTGCTCGGACATTACCGCTACTACGGAATGAGCGGGAACATACGATCGTTGCAGAACTTCTACCACCATGTCGTGAGACTTGCTTTCAAATGGATCAATCGTCGCAGCCAGAGGAAAAGCTACAACTGGGCTTTAGTTCAATCGTTTTCTGCAATTTAATCCGCTCCCGAAGCCGAAGATATATCAATCACTATACACCTGAATCTGTAGAGGATGTGCTTCTGAAGAGCCGGATGAGGGAAATCTTCAAGTCCGGTTCTGTGAGGGGGCTCACGGTAACCTCGGGGCCATTACCCCAAACAAGAGGTGTGCTATGGGCCCTACTTGATATGAACACAGATTGATGTTTTTCGTATATTTTTAGAAAGACTGGAGATGAGTTTTACCATGCTTTTTGAAGTGGATACGGATTCTGACAGCCATATTCGCGGAATTCGAAGACCCATCAACCTTGGTTGCGGTGCGTAAGTTCAAGTTCCCGCAGGAAGACCGCCGCGGTCATGGTATCGCCCAGACCAACCGTAGTTACCGGGTGCTCGCACCAGAGTGACGGCACGATGCAGACAGAGTAACCGCCCAATGTTATGTGCACTCCATCTCCGGCCTTCATTCCACCAAAATATTCCTGAACCGTTGAGCATTCACGAACCCCGGAACCGTTCGGCACCATATCCCTTGCCGCATCAGGAAGCATGTCTTTATCCACATACCCCCTCTCTGCACGTACGGCAGACGCGGCTGCGCCCGCATTCAGCGCATCGATCTCGGCTGCCGGATCGATATAGGCAGGATCAAAGGTGCTGACGATAAAATCCCGGGCGTGGACGCATAATCTCGACATCCCCAGTTCTTCGATCATCTCTACCGATTTTTCGATGATATCCTTGCCTGAAACACTGGCATCATCCCCGAGAAACTCTTGTTCGTTCATTCCTATGCTGTCCACGATGCCTGAGATGCTTGCGATCACATAATCCTGGATCCTGCTATTCAGAAAATCACCTGACTCGAAATGCATCAAAAGATCCGGGTTTGACGATTTCCATCCCTGTAGTTGCGCTGTGATGCGGCGCATCCGATCGAGGTACGTCGATCTGTCCGGGTATAGTCCCTGTAGCATGTGAAGCCCTGCAACCAGTACGCCGTCCATCTCCCTGATATGCGCATCAGAAAAATCCTCGAATGCCGGATCGACGTAGATGGCTATGTTTTTCGGATCATACGTTGCTATGAGGCGGTTGTCGCACGGTGCTCTGATCGTCTGGTCGGGCAGTACTATCTCCTCGCCTTTTTTGAAATCGAAGACATGATGTATGGAATCTCTCTCGTCCCTGACAGCATCGCACGGCTTTGATAAAACGATGTCGCCATCCCTATCCCTGTAAACCGGAATCTGTATAGCGTCTCCTGCAAGCAAGTCTGCCTGTTTCCTTGACAGGGACGCCACATTCGGGATTACGACCGCGGCTCCGAGTTTGGAGAGGACGTCCGCAGCGATTCCTGCGTTTCCGCCCAGGCGCAGCACTGGTTCATCCTTTACCAGAGACGACAACTCACCTATGGCAGCAGGCAGTTCAAGCTGGTACTCGCCGCCGGTTCCGCGTCTCATGCACACAAGTAGAAGCGCAAGAAGATCACTCATGTCGCGGATCAGGTCAATTGATTCCGGAGGATCTGTAATCTTGTAGTCTCTTAAGTATTCAGCAACCTTTGCGCCATCGACGGTGCACACCGAATCGATGTTAACGTTGTAGCAGCAGAGTATCTGTTGTGCCTTCATGCCGCCTCGAGATCCAAGATGCATCCTGCGCCCTGCCCGATTCCCTCATCGATCCGCACCTCTATCTGGCTTACATTCGGACCCATCCGGGACGAGATCCTGGATGCGACATACTCACTCAGGCTCTCTGCGCTCGTTGAATCGGTCGGAATAAAGACGACATCATCTGCCGGAAACCGGTAGTTTTTCTCGCCGATATCAACGATTATGCCGTCGCCCTCCGTTCTGATCTTTATGCGAGGGTCGTTTCTGGCGATGATGACGCGGTGGTCGAGACTGCTGCATATCTTGGCAATCAACTCCTTTAAGAGTTCGAAATCGATGATAAACTCATCACTCCGCGTTCCGTGTATCTTCACGCTCACTGCATACGTATGCCCGTGCAGTCTCCCGCATTTCTGATGGTATGGTATTAGATGGCAGGCAGAAAACCGGAGTTTTGCCATCCATCCGTTCAATTCAATCCACAAGATAATCGCCCTCAGGTAAGAATTTTCTTAATCTCATCTGCTGCATTGCTAAGTTCCACGAGCACAAGTCCGAGACTAACCTCTGGCGGGGTGAGTACCACGACCAGTGCTTTTGGTCCGGCACCGATCGCAATCAATTTTCCGTTGTTCGATTCAACAATTACCCGGTCAGGTATTCCTTTTTCCAGTTCTGTGGATGCGGTTTCCGCAGCGCCGAGCATCGTTGCAGACATGGCAGCAAACGTCTCGTCATCACCTTTCTGCATGCACGATACCATGAGCAACCCATCCCGACTCGCAATCACGCTCGATTCGATACCCCCGGTCTTCATAAGCTCTGATAAAATTTTATCCAGCATTTCCGTTGTTGCCATGATCAATCCTCCATTAAATCAAAATGTATGGTGCGTCCCCTGGTCTTATCGTACTCGCAAGCACCCTTCCGCCCACCCAAAACCTTCTGATATGTCGCGTTCCGTACCAGGCAGATTGCAAATGCCGACAGGACCCGCCCTGGCTGCGGAGATGCCAATCTTTTCTCGTACATCCTTTCCAAGATGGCGTCTATAATGTCGCGTTGTCCGTATCAGTTTATCCTCCGCAAGTTCCGCCTTCGTATCATCGACACTCACACCGCACTCGAAGAGCAACTGCAATCTCTCGACATCGGTCATGTTGGTCATATCCATATCTCCGGAAGGATACTTGATGATCTGTTTTTCATATTCGCGCGAGAGATTCCGGATGATCGTCTTGTAATCATCTCCGAACATCTTCCAAACAGATGCTATAAATCTCTCTGAGATGATCATTTCGGACTCGATGAACCGGTCGATAGATCTCCTGGTTCCATCTGCTGACTCCCTGTCCATGTAGCGATTTTGGTATCCGGCGGCACATAACAGTTTCGTTGCAACGAAGCTGTTAACTTGCCGATTCGCCCCATCCGTGCCCCCGTCCTCGTGATCAGTAGTCATACTTTCTGTGATACCCCCTTGGCGTTATGATCCGCTCCCCCCAGATCCTTGATTCGCTGTTTCCGATTATCGCGGTGGTGTGCATATCGACGAAGTCGTCGTAATCGAGTGCGCGCTCAAGCGTTGTCACAACCGCGCGCTCAACATCTCTGAATGCGTTCTTCACAAGTCCCACCGGCACCGACCCTGATCTATATCTCCTGACTATCTCTATGCATCTGCCAAAGTTTGTATTCCGGTTCCTGCTCTTTGGATTGTAGAGGACGATCACAAAATCGGAAGCTGCCGCACCCGCGATCCTCTTCTCGATATCCTCCCACGGCGTCAGCAGATCGCTCAGACTGATAGTCGCGAAATCGCTTGTGATCGGAGATCCAAGAATACTCGCTGCCGAATTTGCCGCTGTGACGCCCGGGATCACCTGTATCCGGGTATCTGCATCCACCTCTACATCCATCTTGGCATCCGCGCCCGCGCCATCTTTCTCTGCGATCTCCAGCACGATCCCTGCCATGCCATATACTCCGGCGTCGCCTCCGCTTATGATGGATACGGTCTTTCCCCGGGATGCCAGTTCCAGAGCGTGCCTGGCGCGTGCGATCTCCTCGCCCATTGAACTGGTTATGACCTTCCTTCCGGGCAACAACGGTTCAATCTGGTCGAGATAGGTGGTATTGCCGATTACGTACTCCGATTTTAGGATTGCCTGTTGTGCGGCGACGGTCATCAAATCCGGATGCCCTGGACCGATGCCGACGATGTATAGTTTACCGTCTTTGATGGACATACTTCCGTGTCATCGCCCGTCCACCTTATGCACTTTGGCGCTACATCGGCGAAACCTTTATCTTCCAAGCCCCCAACGTATGTTGGTAGCACTCTTATGTTACGTGATTTATGATGCACATGGCAAATACGCATTGTCATGGAAGGGTGAAGAGCGAGATACCTGTATCTCGCTTGATGAAGCCATGTATACGTGCGACCCAGACGCTTACTGAATTAGTAAGACGGATTCTGGTAATTATACCGTTTGGTGGATAGTTCGGCTCAAGTGCTGATGAAGGACGTGCCAAGCTGCGATAAGCCCAGGCGAGGCGCATGGAGCCATTGAACCTGGGATCTCCGAATGAGACTTCTTGATGTGACGCGAGTCACATCGATCCTTCGGGATCGGGAACGCTCCGAATTGAAACATCTCAGTAGGGGCAGGAAAAGAAATCAATTGAGATGCTGTGAGTAACGGCGAGTGAAAACAGCAGAGTTCAAACCGAATCTTTCCTCGAAAGAGGATAGACATGTGGTGTTGTGAGGCAGATCATATACAGTCCAAACTGGTGAAGTCGAACTCATCTGGAACGTTGGGGCATAGAGCGTGATAGCCGCGTAGACGTAAACCAGTGGATCGTGATCTGATCCTCGAGTACCGTGGGTCGGAAATCCCGCGGAAATCCGGGAGACATCAACTTCCAAAACTAAATACAACTTGAGACCGATAGCAGAGTAGTACCGTGAGGGAATACTGAAAAGCATCCAAAAGATGGAGGTTAAAAGTGCTTGAAACCAAATGGTGATAGTGGGGTATGGCATGAAAGGATCTTCGCCGTGAAGGAGGCAGTCGTGAGGCTGTAGTACGGGCGGCGTTGCCGATGTCATATCATACGTTTTGAAGAACGGACCAGGGAGTGTATCTTGGTGGCGAGACTAACGCTTGAAAAGCGGAAGTCGAAGCGAAAGCAACACGCGCGTAGCCCGTAAGGGCATGGCGCGGGGTATACAAGTGCCCGAAGTCACTGGGGTACGACCCGAAGCCGGGCGATCTATGCGTGGGCAGGTTGAAGCGTGGCGAAAGCCGCGTGGAGGACCGAAAGCGGTACTGATATGCAAATCGTTCGCGTGACCTGTGTATAGGGGTGAAAGGCCAATCGAGCCCGGCATCATCTGGTTCCTTCCGAAACATGTCGCAGCATGACCTGATCGGAGATCGTTAGCGGTGTAGAGCACTGATTGGGGGTGTCGGGGAAGAAATTCCTCGCCCCTCTGTCAAACTCCAAAGTCGCTATCATCGTAGAAGATCGGAGTCCGGGCACGGGGTAAGCTCGTTGTCCGTAAGGGAGACAACCCTGACCGTGGTTAAGGTCCCTCAGTGTCGGCTAAGTGTTAAAAATAAAGGGCGTCCCAGGCCATAGACAACTGGAAGGTTAGCTTAGAAGCAGCTACCCTCTAAGGAGTGCGTAACAGCCCACCAGTCGAGGTTTGGGGCCCCGAAAATGGACGGGGCTCAAGCCGACCACCGATACCACGGAGTATCGTAAGATAATCTCGTAGGAAGGCGTCTTGTTTGGGCAGAAGCAGGGCTGTAAAGTCCTGTGGACCATGCAGGAACGAAAATCCTGGTAACAGTAGCAGCAAAGTTAGGTGAGAATCCTAACCGCCGAAGGGGCTAGGTTTCCTCGGCAATGTTCGTCAGCCGAGGGTTAGTCGGTCCTAAGACGTACCGCAATTCGAGTACGCCAAAAGGGAAACAGGTTAATATTCCTGTACCATCCATACTATATCTGAAAAGGACCTGACGCATCCGGATATGTTGAGCGGTGCCGTCGCGCCGTTCAAGCACCGAAGCGGGTGGAGTGCCGTAATGGCGAGAAGCCTCGCGAATGTGTGATGACCAAAGTCAACTGAGTCCAGGTGCCCGTGAAAAAGGAGTTTGGATGTCCGTACCGAGAACCGACACAGGTGCCCCTAGCTGAGAAGGCTAAGGCGTGTCGGATAACACTAGCTAAGGGAATTCGGCAAATTAGCTCCGTAACTTCGGGATAAGGAGTGCCTGCCTTGTGAGAGGCAGGTCGCAGTGACAAGGGAGCTCTAACTGTCTAATAACAACATAGCGGATCGCGAACCCGAAAGGGCTAGTACGATCCGTGAATCCTGCCCAGTGCAGGTACCTGAAACCCCGGTTCAACGGGATGAAGGGCCTGTCAACGGCGGGGGTAACTATAACCCTCTTAAGGTAGCGTAGTACCTTGCCGCTTAATTGGCGGCTTGCATGAATGGATCAATGAGAGTTCCACTGTCCCTAGCTAGAATCCGGTGAAGCTTACATTCCAGTGCAGAGTCTGGAGACCCCTAATGGGAAGTGAAGACCCCGTGGAGCTTTACTGCAGCCTGTCGCTGGGTCTCGATTCTGGATGTGAAGGATAGGTAGGAGGCATCGAAGCGCTCTCGCCAGGGAGCGTGGAGCCAACCTTGGGATACTACCCTTTCAGAATTGCGGCTCTTACCCTCCGTCCGGAGGGGACCCCGATAGGTAGGCAGTTTGGGTGGGGCGCCACGCCCTCGAAAAGGTATCAAGGGTGCCCTAAGGTCGACTCATCAGGGTCGGAAATCCTGAGAAGAGTGCAAGAGCATAAGTCGGCCTGACGTGATTTCGCAAAGCAGGGAATCGCGAGACGAAAGTCGGGTCTAGCGAACCTACGTCGTTTCTTGATGGAACTCGTAGACGACAGAAAAGCTACCCCGGGGATAACAGAGTCGTCACCGGCAAGAGTACATATCGACCCGGTGGCTTGCTACCTCGATGTCGGTTCTTTCCATCCTGGCTGTGCAGCAGCAGCCAAGGGTGAGGTTGTTCGCCTATTAAAGGAGATCGTGAGCTGGGTTTAGACCGTCGTGAGACAGGTCGGTTACTATCTATTAGGGGTGTTTTGAAGTCTGAGGGTAAGTTGCTTTTAGTACGAGAGGAACAGAGCAACGGTGCCTCTAGTCGATCGGTTGTCTGACAAGGCACTGCCGAGCAGCCACGCACTAATGGATAAGGGCTGAAAGCATCTAAGCCCGAAACCAAACCTGAAAAGAGACTTCTCTAAGGATACTTGTAGAAGACAAGTTTGATAGAGTCGGGATGTACGCACCAAGGCAACGAGGTGTTCAGTCCGCGGCTACTAACATCCGTATCAGATTGGTCAAGCTATAGTAAGATCACTGGATGTATGAGCCGACTTCGGTCGGTTCAATTCAGGCGATATCTGGGTCGTACGTTGATACATGGAAATATACGAGCACATCGGCCATAGCGGCGGGGCAACTCCTGTACCCATTCCGAACACAGAAGATAAGCCCGCCCGCGTTTGTGGCGTGTACTGTGGTACGAGAGTCCATGGGAATCTACAAACGCTGATGTGCTCGATTATGATAATCTTCTGTAACGGAGCGGAAACGGTGAATTGGGGGTGTTTAATGTGGATAGAAAGCCGTCAAGAAAGAAAATAATAAAATTGTTGCTTGGGACTGATTTTAGTGAAATAGAAAGAGATGGGGCTCACCCTCTCATGAGGTTTATCTCTGATCCGGTAACTTTAGACGAGTTAAATGATAAATCGGTACAGAATGTATGGGATCAAATCGTAAAAGGAAGTTATATATATGAGTATGTTTTGATTTTAAATCTCCTTAACTTTGTAGAAGAACTTAATCCAGATTCATCTGAAATTAAAACAATACGAAGAAAAATTGTAAAATGCAAGGGTGATCATCAAGAGTTCTACAGGACATTGGAAGAGTTGCGTATTGCAATGGCTTTCAAATTGAGCTCATGGTCTTATGAATTTGAGCCAAATGTGGGTGATGGGGATTTTGATCTGGCTGTGTGCAGCGATGGTAAACAAGTATATGTAGAAGTGTATTTTCCAGGTGGCGATACTTCAGATGTCAGTAATTTAAGAGTTAAGATAGATAAGAAACTGTCTGATTTCGACGAAACTGATGGAGATGCTATATTTTTAGTCAATGTGGGGGCGCTCCCGGAAAGAGAAGAATATATCGAGAATGCAATGAAATTTGTCGATGAAACCCCAAAATTGTCAGGAATTTTATTTTATAAATATAACTTAAATCTAATGATAAGCCAACAACCAACAAATGAGATTATTATGTGTAACTATTGGTTCAAGTCTCCAATGAAAAACATTTTTAAAGAAGTGCTCGACACCGTGAGCGGATTTGAATACAAATTATATGACTATCCAAAATATGATTTCTCACATAATAGAATCTCCAGCACTGAAAAGTGACCTCAACCGCGACGGCACCCTCACCCCCGCAGACGCAGTGATCGCGCTCCAGATAGCCACCGGCAGCCGCCCGTGCGACGCCACGACACTCGCCGCCGCCGATGTCAGTGGCGATGACCACGTCACTTCCCTCGACGCTCTCACGATCCTGCAGGCGGCGGCTGGCACGATAACGCTCCAACTTATGAGATCGTACAATCGGGGCCAGCCGCGATGACAGGATTCCATGGAAGCATGATGTTTCTGATTCTCATCTCTTAACGATGAATTTTTGCCCTGACAATCTGTAAAAAAGCTCTTAAAATATCCTTTGAATCTTCACCGAATTCTCCTTCTCTTATCGCATCATCGCTTCCGTCATGAAAGTGCTTCGGAAAGCTTTTCATATCTCTCAATTTTTCGTGAGGCCGGTTGTCATATCTGTAAATGCTCCCGTCTATCACTCTTCTTTCCCAATGATATGCAAACCTACCCCTGATTTTCACAGAGAACCAAACATCCAGATAACTTTCATCAACAATGTGCAAACGAAGCTTTCCTGCTACAATTTGTGAGTAAAGGACAACATCAAAGAACTCATCTTCGGCAATATCAGCCAGTTCACCGTAACTCACATTAATTTCTCCAGGATATGTCTTATTTTATCTTTTCTCCCTTCCAGATAATCAAGTCTCGTGAAGTCATCAAAAGTATCGCTTTCGCTCAACTCGCCTCTGTTTATCTTCTCGTCCAGTTCCCCAATAGATGATACTCCATATCTCAGATAGATTGCTGCAATTTCGACTTTTAATCCGCGAACCCTCTCTTTCAAATAAGCTTTTAACCCCTCTCCCATAAGTGTCTCTTTTTTCATATGGAGCATTGTTGCAGCTTCTTCTAATGATATTGCCATTTCATTCACCATTTATTTAGTACCTTTATATGTGTAACCTTCTGGTTTAAAAGTTATCGACCACATCTATCCAATATATAAAACATTAAAATGCCGCAATGAAATAAACTCTCCCGAAAATCGGTCCAGCAGACAGATAGTGGCTACATCATTGGAGGGGCATAAGTTCATACGGTGCTGGTTCTGCTGACACTGCTCATGAAGCTCAAGCGCCCGCTATGGTGCAGACATCACCACACCCACGCCCGAAACGGTTACTGCGTACTGCGAACCACTACAAGGACGACCTCGGGCCGCGACAACCAGATCACCCCCGCAGACGCCGCGATCGCGCTTCGATTAGCCACCGGCAGCCGCCCGTGCGACCCCGCGACATTCACCGCTGCCGATGTGAGCGGTGATGACCGTGTCACTGCCTCGGGCGTTCTCACGATCCTGCAGGCGGTGGCTGGTAACATAGATTTATACTCGAGATTGTCCAATTTCAACACATCCGCGGAGCCAAACTGAATGCGAAGCATCTCCAAAAGCCATACGAAAAGCGATTACCGACGGTGCAAAAACAACTCGATGTGGTGAAGATGTCTGAATACATCATATCCATAAAAATAGAAAAACCGGAAGAAGGTGGCTATCTTGCAACGGGCAATACCCTTCAGGGACTCATCGCACAGGGAAGGTCGATAGCAGAGACGGTGGAGATAGCACAGGATGTTGCAAGAAAACTAATCGAGTCCTATGTCGAGCATGGCGGTCCTCTGCCGTATGAGATTGAGTCATCACAAAACGTTATGCAAGACGTTAAAATACCGATAAGTGTGACCGCCCGACGAGATTATCATCCCTGACCACAAGAGATGTTATCAGGAAGTTAAAGAGAGCAGGATTCGTCTTCGATAGGCAAGCAAAAGGGAGTCACGAGATCTGGTGCAATCCAACCACAACTACTATAATGGAGCACTGTCGATCTGAAAAGTAATTTACGCCGCTAATCGGTGTTCATCTACGTTAATCCGTGGCTGATACTATTTTAGCCACAGATTAACACCGGTTTCACTGATTTCACCCATCTAATCATATTTGTATTTGCCGGGTTGGCGTCATGTTTTCAACCGACCAGAACGAATTAAAAAGTCTCCAGTGCCCCGTAACAACAATTAAGTGGTGCATCACCAAAGGGTATGTCATGCGGCTCCAGTTCAAGCTGATCCTTCTCTTCATCGCGATTTCTATCGTACCGTTTGGCATCATCGGGTACTACACATACACCCTCTCGGCCGAGTCGATGGAGGATCATGCCATCATGCACCTGAACTCGGTGGCGGAGACGAGAGCGGATTACATAAATACATGGCTTGCAGAGCAGAAAAGCGCTGCGAGGGTTCTCGCAGGCACATCAGCAGTTGCTTTCAATATAGAGGTGATGAGAACCACACATCCATCGAGCAAGGAATATCTACAGGCAAAGGATACGATATGGGAATTCGGGGATATTGTAAAGGCGGAATCCGGCGATTTTGAGGAAGTGTTCGTGTTGGATGGAGAAGGGATCATCGTTTCGTCCACAAATGGAGAGACCCTTGGGGATAATAAATCATCGCGTGAATATTACCGCACCGGATTAAACGAAACGCATATAACGGACGTATACGAATCCCCGGCACTTCAAAAACCAACGATGCTTGTATCAACCCCGCTTATCCTTGGTACTAGAACGGTTGGCGTGGTGGTTGGAAGGATCAACATAAGCACGATCCACCGGACCATAAGCGACCGCAAGGGACTTGGAGAAACCGTAAACACTTTCCTGACCGACAGGTATGGCAATCTCGTCAGCAGTTCGAGAGATATATCAGCAACACCACCGGTAATACGGCATGACGTCCGCCAGGACTGTTCCGGCATCTACGATCGCAACGGAAGGAAGGTCATCGGTGCTCAGGTATGGGTTCCTGACCCGGGATGGTTTCTGACCGTTGAACAGGACCATGATGAGATATTATCTGCGATGCACACGATTTTAGAACGGGCGATTGCGGTTACGTTTAGTGTCATCATCCTGATCAGCCTCTTCTCCATATTTGTCACGAAGCGGATCATAAAACCGATCAGGCAACTGTACGAAGAGACCGAAGCAGTGGCGAAAGGAGACTATTCGGTACAGGTTCCAGTGATATCAGATGATGAGATCGGCACATTGACCGGGCGGTTCAACGAGATGACCTCCAGACTAGGGGATACGCACAGAAAACTTGAGGGTAAGATCGCTCTCGCCAACCGTGATCTCGAGGATCAGAGGAGCAAACTCGAAACCATCCTCCAGAGCATGACCGACTGCGTCTTTGCTGTTGACCATAATTTCAGGATAACCATGTTCAACCGGGCTTGCGAGGAGTTTACAGGCATCAGCGCAGATGACGCCACCGGAATGTTCTGTCATGATCTATTTCCAAGCACTGAATGTGAGACACGATGCCGCCTCTGGGATCATTCGGATAACCCTCCCGTTGGCACCTGCTGGCAGACGCACGTCACCGATGGGAACGGTCGGATCGTTTCGATCATGACGTGCGGTGCGCCGCTCCATGACGCGGATGGCAACGTCACTGGATATGTGGAGGTGCTCAGGGATGTCACCGAACTGGCGAAGGTGACCAATGAGCTGATAAGCGCAAACACGGAACTTGAGATCGCAAATGCAGAGTTGAGAGAACTCGATCAACTCAAAACAGACTTCTTAAACATCGCATCACACGAACTACGAACACCGCTCACATCGATCAAGGGGTTTGCCGGATTTGTGGCTGATGAGAAGCTTGGAGAACTGAACGAAAAGCAGAAAAACGCTCTTTCAAAGGTTGTATCAAACAGTGACCGGATGACCCGCCTTATCAGCAACATGCTCGATATGTCAAAGATACGGTCAGGAAAACTGGAACTGACCATCGCCGGACTGGACCTGTCCGGGTTGGTCAGCGGCGTTGTTGCGGATATGAAACTGGTTGCCGAAGAGAAGAATATCTCATGCACCGCCGATGTCCCGGACGGGCTCGTCATCGATGGGGATCGTGATCGTATCGAGCAGGTTCTTGTGAATCTACTCGGCAATGCGATTAAATTCACACCGGTTGATGGCAGCGTATCGGTCACCACAATCGATCACGGAACTTGCATAAAGGTCAGTGTCTCCGATACTGGTATCGGCATCGCTCCCGATGATCTGGCGCACATATTCGAGGAGTTCTGGCAGGTCGATAAGAGCAAGGGCATCGGTCTTAGTCTTGCAATCGCAGCAAACATAGTCCGCGAACACGGCGGCGCGATCTGGGCGACGAGCGAGATGGGAGAGGGCAGCACGTTCGGATTCAGACTGCCGAAGACGGTGTCACAGCCACAGGGTTTTGGGGATGCGTGAAGCGGCACAGGACCCGACCCCGAATTTTGGAACATGCTCAGGTACCCTGTGGTATGAACCACAAGATTTCTGTGTTAATCTTGTGTAATCTCGTGGTTTTCTATGTGGATACCCACACAATACTCGAGTAAGTACGAATTTTGGATATACTTCTCATTTAAACACCCCCCCAGTCTCCTTATACCACAAAACAAGATCCAGATGGCTCATAGGGATTCCAACCCCCTCTGAAAGTTCTTTCATCCCTTCCTCTATCTCAAGATACCTCCGCCGCGATAAGGAAGCTGGAACCTCCTCGATCACCTGAAGCGATCTCAGATTCTTCAGTATGTGCCTGTCAAGAATCGCAAGATCCTCTCCATGTCCGACGTTCCTCAGAAAATGGCTTGCCTCCTTGTAGCCGATCCCTTTCACATTCTGGACGAGCCACTCCCTTGCATCACAGGCATCGCTGAACCGGCTGATCCGGGACTTGATGACGAGTTTACCATCGATTATGAACATGTTCCGCGCTTTTATGATGTATCCTGCCTTCTTATACTTGAATCGCACCCCGGTTAACTCCCTGAGAACCTGATCCTCAGTCCCGGCAAGCAGCAGATCCTTATCAAGAAGACGCTCTACGGCAGCCCAAGCGGATTTTGCCTTTGACTGCGGGGTTAATACGCAGAAGACGAGTTCAGCGAAGACTTTTTCCTCGTCCCCGGTTTTCAGGACCGAATCGAACTCATCGAGTCTCGATCGGATTTCATCCTGTATCGAGGTCAGGATCGCTCTTATCTCATCTTCAAAGTAGGCGTTTCTTACTTTGCGCTTAATGACCTCGCCATCTGCCAATTCAAACTCCCTTCACTGTGTGCGGCTATCCCCCGTTCCTGCAAATCCTCTGCCGGAACCACGGTATAAATCGCACCTGAATCGACCAGCAGTCGCTCTTCCCTTGATTTCTCTGATTTACAGGATTTTTTATCCCAATCTTTACGAATGCAAATCTCATTTTTCCATTTTCCTTTTCTGTCTCGGTTATTCTTCAAAATACTCTTTTATAATCTTCCGTACCCCCTCCATTATCGAGATACAATTTACTGCCTCTTCTTCCGCCGCTGTTACACCGGGATACCTTATCTCTACTGCAAAACTGGAAAGTTCTATTAACTCCGCATTGTGCTCTTCTAAAAGAGGCACGAAATGTTTACATTTTTCCAACAAGAGATCAAGGTCATGGACCTTCCCAAACTTTATGTTGTTATCTTGTAATATTGCTTTCATATATTTCTCTACACATTGCTGGGCGTGAAAGCATACCGCATCATAAATAGGGTTTTTAGCCTCATATTCCCGATTAACAACACTAAAATCACCCTCTGCTTTGTCTATCCATTCTTTTGTCAGTTCTTTCATAAATGGACTCCGTTGGTTAATATATTTTTTATAAAGAAATCGCCCAAATTTAGTCGTTCGTTAATCTGTTGTGGCGTTCTCACGATCAGGTCTATGGGAACTTTCACACCCAATTTTTCATCCAACTTCATGCGGATTAAGGCTGACTGTTTGTAAGGCTTCAATTTGGTATCCATAATAACTAAAATATCAAGGTCGCTACTCGGCGAAGGTTCTCCGGAAGCAAAAGAGCCGAATAAAATCACCTTCTCTACGTTAAACTCCTTTTTTACCAGTTCTCCGACTTCTTTTACTATTTGTTTCATCGTTACCTCAGCTACTCTCCAACCACCACAAGCGTGCCACCTTCTCCCTCCATCTCCTGACCTGCACCCCTCCCCTAATCATCGTCTGCTTTGACGGTCCATTCGTGATGAGGATCTGGGAAAAAGGTAATACCGGTTCCAGCTCTATCTGACAGATGTAACACAGACAGGACAAGCCACCCTCCCGGCACTTCTGCCCGGTAATGTTCAGGAAACGCAGATAGTCCTGCTACTGTCTGGCGAATTTCTTCCCAGTACAACCCATTTGCTCGCTCTTCTTCCATTTTCTTTCCTCCTTCCAGTTCTTTTATTTTATTCAACTCCTTCCTCCTTATAACATTGGAGTCTCCCAGACCGGATCGCTCTTATCTCGTCTTCAAGGTCAGGTTCCGACACCGATCCGCATCTCCACAGATTCAACCGTCCAGTCCTTCACAAGATCTCCTGCTGCCGCTGCATCGCCAATCGATATCTCCTTTGCACGAACCTCTTCTGCGATGAAGCTCCCCCTGCCCTGCAAGAGACCTGCGATCCGTTCGTCAGATAGTTCGACCGTGATCCGGATACCCTCATTCACCTCGAGATCGAGTTCCTTTCGCATATCCTGGATGCGACGGATCACCTCTGCCGCGTACCCTTCTGCCTCGATCTCCGGCGTCAGCGAGACATCGACATACACAATTCCGTGAGCAAATTCTGACGCGAAAGCGAACGTGGGAACGGTTCTTTCGAAACTGACCATCTCGCCTGTGATCAAGACCCCATCAAGATCGTAGCTTCCGGTCGTCGCATCGATCGCATCCTTAATCGCGCTCGCATCAGCTCCCCTGATAGCGTCCGCAACCTCTCCAGCATCCTTCTTAAACGCGGGACCGAGTTTCGCCATATCAGGGATCGCCTCAACGCCGAGTTCGTCCCATTCCTCGCCAACGCCGAGCAGGACGATCTCCTTTGCGTTCGCCTGCTCTGATAGTACCGCAGAGAGCGATCCGACGGCATGTACCACTTCTTCGCTTGCAGGCGCGATCACGACACGGCGCACAGGCCACCTGAGTTTCCTCTTTCCTGCCTGTCTTGCGTTTGCAACCGCTTCCACGACCCTTCTTACCTCTGCCATATCATCCTCAAGCTGCGGATCGATCAGGCTCTGGTCAGGGGTGGGCCAATCGCATGTATGAACCGATTCTCCGCTTTCGAGGTTCTGGTAGATCGCTTCTGCAAGGTAAGGCATTACCGGGGCAATCAAACGTGTAACAGTCGTTACCACATCGTATAGCACCCTGTAGACCGCGAGTTTGTCAGGATCTTCAGCCTCAGTCCATGTGCGCGGCCTGATCAACTGGATGTACCATCTCGAGAGATCGTCGAGCACGAACTCGGTGATTGCACGGGTCGCGGTATGGAGCTTGTATTCATCCATCGCAGACGTAACATCGCGTACAAGCGAGTTTGCCCTTGATAGGATCCAATGGTCCTCAGGGCGCATCGCACCACGCACCGATTCGAGCGAGACCGCATCTGCCACTGGATCGAAGCGGTCGAGGATCATGTACGGCAGCGGGAACCTGTAGACGTTCCAGAGGATGTTTATGAAACGGTGCACGGTCTCGACCTCGTCTAAGTTAAACTTCAGGTCGTCCCAGGGCGCGTTCGTGGATAGCACGTACATGCGCAGCGTATCAGCCCCGACCTTCTCGATTACGGTCGCAGGAGCAACCACGTTGCCGAGGCTCTTTGACATCTTGCTTCCTGTCTCGTCCAGCGTAAACCCGTGTACGAGCACGCTTCTATACGGAATCTGCGAAAACGCAACCATTCCCGCGCCGAGTTGCGAATAGAACCACCCGCGGGTCTGGTCATGCCCTTCCACGATGAAGTCAGGCGGCCATATTTCATCAAACGCATCCACATCGCGTGGATACCCAAGCGTCGCCCACGATGCAACTGCCGAATCGAACCAGACATCGAAGACGTCCTCTGCCCTCCGCATCGTTCCGCCGCATCCGCACTCGAATGTGACCTGGTCGACCCAGGGTCTGTGCAGGTCTGGTGGCACGGAAGATGCCGGCGCACGCTTCTCGAGTTCATCGCGGGTCCCGATCACCTCGTACTTACCACACGAGTCGCAGACCCAGATCGGGATCGGCACGCCCCAGTACCGCTGCCTCGATATGCACCAGTCCCGCGCTCCGGATACCCAGTCATGAAACCTCGCAGACCCAGCCCAGTCGGGATACCAGCTCACCTTCTCGACCTCACCAAGCATCGCATCCTTAAGCTCTGAAATCTTTAAAAACCACTGCTCGGTTGCAAGATAGATGATCGGGGTTTTGCACCGCCAGCAGTGCCCGTACCTGTGAACGATCTTCCCGCTTGCAAGCAAGAGCCCACGCGCATCGAGATCATCGATAACCATCTGGTCTGCGTCCTTGACATAGACGCCAATGTACGGCTCTACGTCTGCTGTGTACCTCCCGTCAGGTCCCACCGGGCAGAAAGCTGGAAGTCCATACTTTGATCCAAGTTCAAAGTCGTCCACGCCGTGACCCGGTGCGATATGCACGCATCCGGTGTTCTCGGTGGTCACAAACTCAGCCGGAACGATGCTGTGTGTAAATTCGTTCTGTTTTGAGACGATATCCGAAAGCGGATGGTTGTATTGCATCCCTACCAGATCGCTTCCGTAACAGACATCGAGAAGTTCGTAATCCTGATACCTGCCTTCCCGGAGCACATGGTCGACCAGATCGGAAGCAAGGATCAGTATCTCGCTTTTACCATCCCTGTACGCCCGTACCTTCGAGTACTCGAAGTCAGGATGCACAGCAACCGCGATATTTGCAGGAATAGTCCACGGGGTAGTTGTCCAGATGACTATGAACGTATCCACCTCATCCAGCACCGGAAATTTGACATAGATCGACGAATCCGTCCGATCCCCGTACTCGACCTCGGAATCGGCAATCGCTGTCTCGCATCGCGGGCACCAGTTCACCACACGCAGACCTTTTTCGAGCAGATCCTTCTCGTGCGCTTTCTTTAGCGTCCACCAGATCGATTCGATGTATTTTTGTGAAAGCGTCATGTACGGGTCGTCCCAGTCGAGCCATACCCCAAGACGCTTGAACTGCTCCGTCATCTCCTTCATATTCTGTATTGCAAACTCTTTGCACGTAGATATGAATGAGTCCATCCCGTACGTTTCTATATCCTTTTTTGTTTTGAACCCGAGTTTCTCTTCGACTTTTACTTCGATCGGGAGTCCGTGCATGTCCCATCCGGCGCGATCGATGACGCGATAGCCGCTCATGGATCTGTACCGCAGGATCGTATCCTTGATGATCTTGTTCCATGCGGTTCCGAGATGGATGTGTCCTGTGGTGTATGGAGGACCATCCACGAAGAAGAACGGTTTTTTGTCTTTTCGCAGGTCCCGGACGCGTGTGTATGTGTCGTTATCATCCCAGAATTGCTGTATCGATTCTTCTATGATTTTTGCATCGTATCTTGCGGTAATCGTTTCCATTATGTGATCTCCTGTGATCTGATCTTGGTTTGGGAATTATGAAGGTTTCTGTGATTGGGTGAACAGGTACCTGCTGGGCTGTCAACTCACTTTGGTGTTAAATTGAAACTCAAAACTGTTCTAACCAATGAGTAACAACTATTATATGAGTCGTGGTCTTAAGATGTGCCTATCGATACGCGATGAAGGTTGTGATTGCAGATGTCAAAATTGATAGAGAAAATCATTCCGGGTTACGGTTATCGGGTGCAGAAGGATAGACTGAACTCAGACCGGGCTGTACGAGATAAGCTTTCACGGGAACTGAAAAAGTCGTATAATACGCTCAATGAGGTCGGCGACTTAGCATACAAGGATGGGCGGCGTGATGTGCTGGAGCATATCAAAGACCTTCAGAGCACCATAGACCTCTTCAGAAACGAGATAGAGAACGCTTCTTACGGGTTATCGCCACTATTCAAGGAGGCTAAGGTATCGGATGACGCCTTGGACCGGATGGTGGAGTTTGATAGAGACCTCTTCAGTGAATTGGAGGTTGTAACGAAGGCAACAGACCTTGTTTATGACCACGTGCTGAAGGGAGAGACGTCTGACATCATTTTGCAGATGAGAAAAGTGAAGAGAGATGTTGACAACCTGCGAAACATCTTCCTGGACAGGGCAGACTTTCTGATGAAAGATATGGCAACGGCCGGGGGTGGAGTCTGATGAACAAGGAACCGCTGTTCTTCAGAGACGCTGGCGAGATGGGTGATGTGCTGTCTGCTGCCAGGAGACTGTTAGAGGACGCGAGAGTTCTTGAGGAGACCACACGCGTACACAGAGAGTCAGTCGACGAATACCGCGAGCACGCTTCAGAGGGTATGGCAGGACAAGCCATCAGGGAACTGATCGACGCCCGGATCGAGGATTTCAGAGGTGTTGTTTCAGGGATTGCGAACGAATGGCGTGAGAAGAAAAGTCAACTGGAAACGAAGGAAGAGGGGATTCTCCTGCAGCAGCAAGCGATTCTTGAGAAGGAGCAGGAGATTGAGAGCCGGATTTTAGAGTCTGAAGTTGAGCAAAGGGAACAGATGGGTGAAGAGTTGCAGAAGATATCCTTGCTATCTGCGAATGTGTTGGAGCAACTCCGCGAGGTGGAGCGGATTAAAAGCACTATTGATAACATTTTGGCAGAGGATGAAGAGACGATACGGGATCGTTTGCTATCAAAGGAAGATGCCTTGTTCCTGCGGCTGAATTATTTTTCCTTGATGCAGTCCCGCCTCACCAGCAGGGGAGTTACCAATCCACTCACAGGGGATGAGTACGGCAGGAGTGCCTGGGAGATAGGTGCAACGGATGAAGGGATCACGGCAGAGATCACGAGAGGCATGATCAAAAAACGTGCGACTATCAGGTTCGAGATCAAATTCCTGGTTCCGGAGGATGAAGAGGGTTTCATTTACCGGAAAGTCGGAAAGGATGTATCTGATATGATTACGGGATTCATTCAACCGGATGAAGGCGGTAAAAATTCTTATGGTGCTCTGGTTCTGGTATCGCCGACAGGATGGAGCGAATGGATCATTGATAAGGTGACAAGCATCAGAAACATGAACAAGAGCGTCTATCTTGTTGATCTGAGCGAGGGGGAGGTCTTTGGGAACGACGGTGATAAGAAGACGAAGCTCTTTTCCGGGTGGTTCGTGCCCGTTTCAATCGAGGAGGAGATCGGAGATATGGTTGCGAAGCTTAAAGAGGGGGTGACCGGTGGTATGTCGCAGTTCAGGGCTGATAAGGTGGCATTACAGTATCAGGTTCCGAGGAAGATCGTGATGGCTGCGTTCAGGGAGATGGTTGAGGATGGAAAGGGAGAGTTCATCCTTCCGGAGGAGGGGGCTAAGGATGTTATGCTGGTTGTGAGGTGAAAGAAGTGAAACCCGGGGACGAGGCGATGGAGTTAAAGGATCGAGCACGCAGGACAGAAGATAGTGACGAGGCGATCAAGCTCCTTGATAAGGTGATCTTGCTCTGGCTGCAGGCAGCGGAGCAAGGTGAAACAGAGATGTCAAGAACACTTAATATTGGGAATGCAAGGACTGCGGAGGCGAACAGAAGTGTTATGTTTGCGAACAAACTTGTTGATAAGGCAAGAGCGTCATCAGGGGACGTTGAGGCTGGTTATCTGAAAGAGGCTGCGGATCAGATGCTCAAAGCCAGTTTGCTCAGGATGGAAGCAGCAGAAACCGCCAGAGAATATGGATACTCTGCTGTGTATTACAACAGGCTCGGTATTGTACATTCGAATAAGGCATTCTATTCTTACTATCATGCATGGGCGTCTGATGCGGTTGGTGATCTGGATACTGCGCTTTCTGGCTACAAGGAGGCGCTCTCTATTCTTAAAACCGCGCTTGGGCATTTTAATAAGTCACTGCGAATAGAATCCAACAGCGATAGGGAGGACAACCGAAACGACTGTCTTGACTACATGGAATGGTGCAGAGCGAGCATTCAAGGTGTGAGATCGAAGATGCGGTCCGCGAGGTGAATAGAAATGGAACTATGTGAACAGGCAGCAAAATACAAGGATGAAGCAGCTAAAGCACGGAATGAAGATGTTGCGATCAAGCTCCTGGATAAGGCGATCTCACTCTGGCTGCAGTCAGCAGAGCAAGATATAACAGAAGTGCAAAGAGCAGCTTGCATAGGGAATGCAAGGAATTCAGAGGCGAATAGATGCACCATGATTGCTAGCAAACTTGTTGACGCTGCAATTGCGTCGTCCGGAAGTAAGCAGGCAGGTTATCTGAAAGAGGCTGCGGATCAGATGCTTACAGCAGTTTCATCGCGAACGGAAGCAGCGGAAATCGTCAAAGAACAAGGCTACCAGGCTCCGTATTACAACAGGCTTGGTATCGCATATACTGATCAGGCATTCCATCATTATTATCTTGCATGGGCATCTTATGCGGTTGGTGACACGAAATCTGCGCTCTCTGGCTACAAGGAGGCGCTCTCTATTCTTAAAACCGCGCTTAAGCATATTAATAAGTCCCTGCAGATCGAATCCAACAGGGATCGGAGGAAGAGCCGAAAAGACTGCCTTGACTACATGAAATTGTGCAGAGCAGGCATTCGGGAAGCGAAAGCGAAGAGGCGATCTGTGAGGTGAAAAGAGATGGAACTATGGGAACAGGCAGAGGAATGTTGCGATCGAGCAATCGGAACAGAGGATGTGGACAAAGCGGTCGAGTTGTTAGATATGGCAATCGTTCTTTATCTGCAGGCAGCAGAGAGGGCAGAAACAGAAGAAAGCAGGTTGATCCGGACCAAGGATGCACGTATGGCAGAGGGAAATAAGTATCTGTTACTTGCAAACAATATTGTTGTAGATGCACCATCCGGCAGCGAACAGGCGGAATATTTCAGGGAAGCTGCAAGCTACTTACTCCCTTCACACTCATCAATTGCGGAGGCGGCAGAAATCTCTGAAGAACAGGATGATATTGCATCGTATCATACCATGATTGGTGGTGCATATCATGATCGTGCACTCTATCATCATTGTCTTGCAAAGGCATCCGAGGCTGTTTTTAACTGGGATGAAGCGCTTTCTGCATATAAAGAGAGTTTGCCACTACTTGAAAGTGCAGTTGAACACTTCAACGAGTCGTTACGAATGGAGTTCGATCAAGATGTGGAATATAGCCGAGAAACCTGCATCGAGCATATAGAATCATGCGAATATGGCATTCTGGAAGCGGAATCACAGATAACAGGCATCAAAACCACAGGCACACCCCACCTCTCTGTTGACGTGACCACTGATAATCTCAGGCAGGATACGTATTCGCGGGTGTTGCTCAGGATTGTAAATAATGGGGACGGCGTTGCGAAGGATGTGAAGATCAAGCTTGACGCACCTGTGGAAGGCGAGACTGTCGCATCGCTTGAGACGATGAAGCAGGAGTACGAGACCGGGCTTGCGCTCTCGGTGAAGCCACTTCCACACGGCAGGATGGAGTTCAAGATCTATGCCGAGTACAGGGACATGCAGGGGCGACGAGATACTGCGGTTGGTGAGGCGTGGATACAGGTGGCACGATTGACGGAAGAGACGGTGGGGCAGCAGGTGTTTCATATCGCGAATTTTACGGGGGAGATTGGGCGGGATAAGCAGGTTGCTGGGGGCGATATCGCCGGCGGGGGCAGGACGAGGTGATGTTGGGATGCCGAGGGGTGGGGTGGGGTCGGCAGAGAAGACGCTCTCGAACTGCCCCTACTGCAGCGAGGCGTTGAAGATCGGAGGAATGGAGAACAATGCGCGGATGTGTTCGTAAATGGTTGATATAGATGAATTGGAAAGACGGAGGGATGTTGGGGGGTTGATAGATGCGCTTGGGGATGAAGATTGGAAGGTGCGTGAGAGGGCTGCCGAAACACTTGGTGGGATTGGCGATAGAAGAGCGGTTGAGCCTTTAATAACTACACTTGGCGATGAAGATATTTTTGTGTGTTGGGCTGCTACCGGAGCACTTGGTGAGATTGGTGATGTGAGGGCGGTTGAGCCTCTGATAACCGCTCTTGGAGATGAAGATAAGATTGTGCGTATGTATGCTGCCTTTTCACTCGGTAAGATCGGCGATCCAAGAGCAATCCCTGCGCTTGAAAATGCAACCACCGATTATGACAAGGATGTCAGGAAACATGCAAAAGAAGCACTTGATAGGATCAAATCAAGAGTAGAAGAAGCAGAACCAAAAATCATCCTCAAATCCAAATCCGAATACCACGGCGCAAACATCGACTTCAAGGTAAGCATCGAGAACCAGCTCGACCACTCGATAGCAGACGTGAAAGCAACCCTCTTCGTGCCGCAGGTATTTCTGCTCGGCGAAAAAGAGAAGACGATTGGACTGATAAAATCAAAAGAACGCCAGACTACAACCTTTACCATTCGACCGACCGGTGAGTGCGGGGACTGCGTAATCGAAGGCGAGGTCACATATTACGATACCGCATCCGACAACCACGAACGAATAAAAATCAAGCCAAAACAAGTTAATATCAAATGCGCAATTCTGAAACGATTTAAAACCGAAGATGACACATGGTTTGACCACACAGCCAATCTAATCTCCACAAAAGAGACCCACGAAGAGATTCCTGTGCCAGCAGAAACCCTGTTCAATGTCGCAACCCATGCCCTGCGGTCTATGAATATGTCCATGCTCAAACCTGTGTGGAATTCAGCGCCCGGGTATTTCAGCGGCTCTGCCAGATACGCAGCTCTTGGTGCGGCAGGCGGGATGAAGTATGCAGCCCAGTTGAATGTCATTGGTTCGGAAGCCGGCAGTTCGAGGCTGGTTCTGGAGGCATGGGCAGAAGAAGAGTCGGCTCTTGTGGGATTTTATCACAGGATGCTTGATAGACTTGAGGAACAGACAAGGGTAAAGGAATACATTTCAAGCGTGTTTATCGCAGGTGACTACGTTTCTGGACAAAAGCAGGTTGCTGGGGGTGATATCGTTGGTGGTACGAAAATTACGGGAGATGTGGTTGCGACAAGGAGTACAATCGGTGGTGGTGGCGAAAAGCCGTTCTCAAACTGCCCCATTGCGGTGAGGCACTGAATCTGCCGAAGACGCCGAAGTTCTGTCCGTATTGTGGAGGGCAGATGAGATGAACATTCACTACAGTTTTATACTGACGAGGATGATATGGCGTAAGATCGTAACACCAGAAACCGAGATTAGGTTAAATCAGGAGCGATGAACCATGAAGATGATATCCATTCCATTTGCAGTATCAAAGAACGGCAAAGTCTCGGAAGAAGAGTACCTGCCCGGATTGCTGCTTGAAGTAAATAAGAGCCGAAAGGGCGGCGGGATGCTCAAAAAGTCAGGAGAAGTGATGGATGGTATAGCGGAGTTAGCCATACCCTTGCTCGTATCGTTTTATGAGAGAAGGGAGCGATGCATCCTGTTTCTGCATCAGATGCTTGCAGATGAAAAGACGCTGTATTTCCCTGAGGTCGTGGCGCATGATCTTGACTCGTTGGAGGAAAAGTTCGGTCAGGTGGGGGCGGACTATGACGAATATATACGCGAGTTTTCTGCGCTCCTCTCTTCGGTTACGGAAATCAAAAAGAATGCGCTGGAGTTTAATTCATTGCCGAGCAAAAACGTCCTGGACGACTTGAAAGGATTTCTAAGTTTTGCGTATGAACGAGAAGATACTGGTACTTTTGTGTTCGATACATGGGGGTATGAGGACGATCCGGAGGTTCAGGAGATTCGCAGGGTGCTTGATTGCGAGGAAGACAAATTATCCGGGTTGCCGTCCATATTAGACAGTGTTAGCGGGATACTAACAAGGAAAACCGATGCGCTAAAGAAAAACCTGGATGCGGAGTGCGAACAAGTGATTTCAGAAAGGAACAAAAAACGAAGGGAGACGATAGATGCATTCAAGATAAAAGCTTTGGAGATCAAGCAGTTAAAACGTGGTAATGATGAGGATGAGGAAAAACTACTCTCTGTCCGAGTGGGCCGCAGGGAAACCATAGAATACAAGCATAATCAGGAAAAAGATGCACTTTCCCAGACCAAAACTGTTGAAGAACGTGAACAGCTAAAAAACGCAGTCGCAGAATACAAAAAGCAATTGGTAGAGGTAGACGGAGAGATCAAGGAGATCAAAATGAAGGCAGAGAACCGCAGAAAAGAACTTCATGACCAGCTGTTGGTTCTGGATGCGAAACTTGAGAATTTCGACAACGAAACAAAAAGCATCGGTTATGAATACCAGGAAAAGACTCAAAAACTTGATCGCCTCTCGGAGCGATTGGAAGATGCTAAAGAAGCATACGTTATAAATATGAAGAACGAGCTGACCGACCGGATCAACGACTTGGGCATCAATCTGCCTTTGCCCGACGTGGCGAAAGATGTTCACGGCTCCTTTTTCGCATACATACCGGTTTACATCGCTGCATTCAAAGACGATAAAGCAGGAACGCAGAGGTTCGTCGTCTTTCCACCAAACTACATCGATGATGAGACAAAATCCCTATCTTCAGCTCTACTAACCAAATTCAAGAAAATAGAGCGTCGAGAAGGTTTTGATCTTTTAATCAGAGGTGGTGTGACAAAGACACTGGTGAATGATAAGGAACTTGAATTGAAGGTCTTAGAGCATACATTCAACAATTCCATCGTCGGTTCTTCTTCGGATACGCATGAGGTTATCCTAAAAGGGGCAGAGAAACTGAAAAATAAGGAGAGAATATCTGAAAAGGAATATAGAATTATTGAAAGTATGGTGCGGGGAGGGGAGAAACAATGAAAGGATTAAAAAACCTTTCTAAAAGGATGAAAGAAAAAATAGAGAGTGGCGACATACAAAAAAAGATAACTGAGAAAGTTAATGTCGAGGCGATGACCAGTGCCGGAGATAAACTGAAAGGAAAGATAGACACAAGCGGCATAACAGAAAAAGCAAAATCCGGTTCGGCATCAGTAGTTGGCGGTATACAAAAAGGAATCTCAAAGATATCGATAGGGGAGAAGTCCATACTCACATTTTCCAGAACGTGCTCAGAACAGTACATGGAGATCGGAGAAACCGTGACCATGGCAATAAAACTTAAAAGCCGATATGGAACGGGTGTGCTGGACTGCATTGTAACAGATGAGGTGCCGCCTCAATTCGAGTTGATCGGAGAGATGCCCCTGATGGAGTGCCAGTTAAACCCGGACGGAGAAATGGAGTATCAATATAGGATCCGGGCAAACGTGGGCGGATATTTCCGAACGAAAGCGATGTGCGAGATCGAGAATAAATTTTCACTGGACGACATCCCGTCAAACGAGGCGGAAATCCATGTCAGCCCGCTGGGCATCCGGATGACAGAACCGGAGATGACACAGGATCAATGGAAAGAGATTGGTTTTATTTTTGAGAATTTGAGTAACGAAGAGATGATGAACCTGACCGTGTCAGTGAAAAAAGATTCGAAATTCGATCTGGACAAAGTGCAGACCTACGATGAAACGCTTGCTCCTGACCAGTGCGTGACCATTCCCATGGTCTTAAAAACACAAGAGAGTGGTTCTGTAAGCCTGGAGCTGGACGTGACATGCACGGATGAAAATGGAGAGAAACACTCTACTGAAAAGGGTTTCCTGGTCTCTGTAGTCGAATCGGATAAAACGGTAACAAAGGTTGATATCGGCTCTATCGGCGAGGTCGTGGCTTCCGGAGCTACACAGATCAAAGAGAGTGTTATTCAAAAAAGTGCGGTTGGTGGCGCTGCGATTAAAGAAGACGAGGGTGGTGAAATGCTGTATGAGGGAAGTAGGAGTGTTGAGATGAGTGGTAGTATCGTGCAGCGGAGTGAGGTGGGTGGTGCAACGAGCGCTACCGAATCCGAACCGAAACACGAGTCTGAACCTGAAAAGACCTGCCCGAAATGTGGCAATATAGTGCAGGCTGGATGGAAGATGTGCCCGTTTTGTGGGAATGAACTCGAATCAAAGTGCCCCGGCTGCGGTCAGGACGTGGAAGAAGGGTGGAAGATGTGCCCGTTTTGTGGTGGGGAATTGAAGTAGAACAGGGAGGTACCAAAGAGATGTTTGGCAAGATAAAGTGCAGTAACTGTGGAACAGAGAACAGCAAGAAGAGTAAATTCTGTTCACAGTGCGGAAATCTCCTATCCGGCATGATGTGCAGCAAATGCGACATGCCGGTAGGCGCGGATCACAAATTCTGCCCGAACTGCGGTGCCAGAATGACTCAGTCCGCAGAAGAGAGGGTGAGGGCGGCGGTGGTGCCGGAAAAATCTGGCAAAGTAAGGGTGTGGCGGAGAGAGCCGCTCGACTTCGCACGCCGGTTTGAGGTAAGCGACATCAAAGGAGTCTTTAGCAAGAAGATATCCGTTATGCCGGGAACGAAAGCGATATTTTTGCAGGGGGGACGGTTCACAGGCGAACTTACGCCCGGGACGTACACGGTCGGCGGGCTCACCAATGCGATACGGAACCTGAACTTCGGGGAGCGAGCAACCGTGATACTTGTGGATGATTCGGACGTCCGGCTTGACTTCAGGATCGGCGGCTTGAGAACGGCGGAGAACTTTGATTCAGGAGTCATGGCCAAGATGGTTGTGGGTGTCGAGGCGCCGATACTCTTCGCAAACAACCTGATGAAGGGGCGAGAACGCATAGATACGACCGACATTGAGGCGATGCTCGAAAGCGAGATCTCGAATCTGTTGCAACCGAAGGTCAAGCAGTATTCATTTGAGGACCTGTATGGCAATCTCGAACTGAAGAAAGAGATCGAGCAGGACTTTGAGCATCTGCTGAAGACTACGCTCGAAAGAACTGGTCTGAACCTCGTGTACCTGCCGTATTTCGACTACGATGAGAGCTACTGGGGCGATATAATCGGTGCACGGGGCGAGTCTGCACGAGAGTTGATCAGGAGGAGGGAGCAGATAAAGCAGGATTCCGAGCTGCAACTGGTCGAGTACGAAGAACGTGTAGCCGCTAAAAAGAGAGAATTAACGTCTGAAGAAGGGGAATATGTTATTGACGAGGGGATAGAAGATCTCGACAGTAAGCGGCTTGGACTCACAAAGAGGATGCGTGCAAGACTGACTGATGATAAGATGGATGAACTCGGGAATGCGGAAGAGCTTGAGACGTTTCTGTATGGGCTTGACCGGGACAAGGTCATACGAGAGAACGAGATGGCTGAGCTCAAGCAGATATTCGTGGAGAACCGGGAGGATAGAAGTGTTGCACGGAGATTGATGTTAGGTCGCATCGAACAGCGGCACGAACTGGATATGGATGCAGAGCATCGCTCGCACGATCTGGATATGGACGCGAAACGTCGTCTGCATGAACTGGAGATGGAGCGAAAGGCGCACGATCTCAAAGTTGAGAAAGAGCGGAAAGAAGACGAAGAAGATGCGAGAGCTGCGAGAGAAGGAATCGAACTGCTAAAAGCGATGAAAGCAGCGAAACGGGAGGACGTGGCTGGCTACCAATCGCTCGAACTTGAGAAGATGCAGAAAGAGGCCGATCTTGAGGCCGATCGGCTTAAGGCGCGTTCAGCGGCTACGGATGAGGCGCTCATCTCTGTTTCGGAGGGGAAAGGTGCGGAACATCTGAGCGAACTTGCGAGAATGAAGCTTGCGACAGGTCTTACCGAGGAGCAGATACTTGCTCTTGGGGCAAAGGACAGTGCGGCAATCGCCGATGCGTTTAAGGAGAAGTACAGATCAAAGAGCGCTGAGGAGATCATGCGGATGTACGAGGATCGGCTCTCTGACAAAGACGCATTCGCACGGACGATACAGGAGATGGCGGACAAAGGCGGAGACAGAGTTGAGCGGATGACGGCAGAAGCACTCAGGCAGATGGGGACCACGGCTGCGACACGGGCGCAGGGTGCGGCATCAGGCGGAACGACTGTTGTGACGGGCGGTGGTAGTGGTAGCGGGCAGCCGGTTGTTGTGGGTGGAGGTGTTTCGCCTGCACCAGTAGCGGCACCGCCGGTGCAGGAGGTCAGGAAGGTCGTTATCTGCTCTGAGTGCGGGGCTGAGGTTCCGGTCGGGACGAGGTTCTGCACGGAATGCGGGGCGGGGGTTGGGCGAGCTGAATGAGGCGCGAATGAAGCCCAATGGTTATGAGAGTGAAGCGCTACGAAACTCCCTGATGGTTATCCCCGATGGTTACGCATATCTGAAATGGTAAAGGTGTTCAAACGATGAGAGAGACAAGGAAATGGCTCACACAGGCAGAAGAAGATCTGAAAGCCGCAAAGGATAGCTTGAAGAGCGGGCACTATAACTGGGCATGTTTTCAGGCACAGCAATCCGCAGAGAAGACTCTCAAGTTCTTCCTTTATTTGCAGGGGTACACCTCGATTATAACACACTCCAACAAGGAATTGGTGAGAGAGTGCAAAAAGATAGAAAATGGTTTTTCTGATGTGGAATCTTATGCCCGCCATCTGGATATGTTTTACATCCCAACAAGGTATCCTGACGGATTGGCTGGCGAGTTAGCACCTGCTGAATTCTATGAGATGGAGGATGCGGAACAATGCATACGCTACGCAGAGTTGATATTGGAAAGCGTGAAGAGATTCTCGAAGAGGTAGAGGAATTCTCGGGTGATCTCGGAGAACGGTTCAACTGCGAGGTTTACCTGTACGGCTCTTTTGTGAGGGGGGATATTCATGAGGGGAGCGACATCGACCTGATCATCGTCGGGAACTTTAAGGAGCGGTTCTTTGACCGGATCGGAAAGATTCTTGATCTGACTGATCTGCCGATAGAGCCACTGGTTTACACAAGGAACGAGTTTGATGCGATGAAGAGGGATAACCTGTTCATAAAGAGCGTTCTTAAGGGTGCGAGGAGGCTGGTTTGATGTGGAGGGGGTGGATAACTGGTTGTGTTGTTGTGGGTGGAGGTGTTTCACCTGCACTAGCGGTTCCGCATGTGCAGGAGGTTAGGAAGGTTGTTATCTGCTCTGAGTGTGGTGCTGAGGTTCCGATCGGGACGAAGTTCTGCACGGAGTGCGGGGTGGGGGTTGGACGCTGAGAGGACGAATGCTGTCGGCAATGCCACACAACAGAATCGGATAGTAATTATGGATCGAAAAGAAGTTGCAGAAAGATTTTCAGAAGAGGTTCTGAGAACATCCGGCGACGAAATAGTTTCGATAACACTATTCGGTTCAGTTGCTAAAGGCGTTGATACGGAAGATAGCGATATCGACATTTTAGTGACAACGGACGCGAATCAGAACATCTCAGGCGACATCTGTGGTGTTGTGACGGATTTTGTGATTCGTTATTCCAAACTACCATCCATACTCGTATATCAACTCAATAATATGAGCGACTTTGCCAGAAAAATCGTGCGAGAAGGAGTCCTATTGTATGAACAATGTAAAAGCGCGTCTGCGTAAATCCAGGCGTTATCTTGAGATGGCGTGGCATGATCACAGGGGCGGATTCTTTGAAGGTGCTGTCAGCCATGCATATTATGCCATGAACCATTCCGCAAAAACATTCCTCGTACTGGAGGATATCTCGCCGAAGATGCACAAAGGAGTTATTTTGCAGCTCGGGAAGTATGTAAAACTTGGGAAATTGAACAAGGACGAGGTAAGAAGTATAGTGCATGGCTTGACGATCCGGGACAGGCGCAATTACAATATTGAAGTTGTTCTTGATGATGATGAGGTTGGCGAACTCTTGAATGAGGCGGAACACTTTGTCGATCGGACTGAGGAAGTGATTGGGGATGCGTAGAACTGGGCTGGCGGTCTTGGTGCTGCTCGCGCTCGTGGGTGTGGGGGCGGCTGATAATGGGCTGGTCGCGGAGTGGTATTTCGATGGGGGGTCTGGTAGCGTTCTGCATGGCAGCTCTGGGAATGAAGATGGTTGGGGGGATTGAGTGTGGAATGGTACATGTGGATTATTTATTATTCGGTAACTCTATGTAAAATCTCAAGGGACAACAATGAAACGTATCATCGGAATCGTGCTGTTGCTCGTATTCGCGAACGTGGTATGTGCTGAAATGGCGCCTGAAGAAGAATGGAGCAAGGCATTTGGTGGAACTGGGAACGAGTGGGCAAACTCGGTCCAGCAGACCTCTGACGGTGGCTACATCCTTGCAGGAGATACGGAATCGTACGGTTCTTGTGATCTTGATTTCTGGCTTGTAAAAACTGATTCCGATGGAAACAAGGAATGGTATGAGACCTTTGGAGGAACTGAAGACGATGAGGCTTACTTAGTCAAGCAGACCTCCGACGGTGGCTACATCCTTGCAGGAGAGATGAGTTCGTACGGTTCTGGCGGGTATAATTTCTGGCTGATAAAGGTCGGGGGCATAGATACGACCCCCTCGGTTCGCATCCTCGACTCTCCCTTCACAATTCGCGGAGGCGAAGGTGTAGAAGTCACGGTTGGCTGGGAAAACATCCCATCTAACTGGAAACTCGTCTTAAGCCTCGAAAAATCCGATACAGACAAAGATCGACTGGCAGATGACGAAAACAGAACGATCTCCGGCACCGACGAAACGGTCTTCACATTAAACGCGTATCAGGTCGACGAAACTTATGATCGTGCGTTGGTGTGGGCATCTCTCCGTGACGAGAATGGTAACTGGAACGGAATCTACACAAACGCAAGCACAACCGTCCTTCCGACAGCAACCCAAGTTCCACGGATCGCCACGCCAACACCCGCCCAGAAACCGGACGATGACAGCACACAGATGCTCAAACTCGCAGGCGGCGCGATCATCGCACTGCTCGCAATCGCGCTTCTTACAGGAAAACTCCGCGGAAAACGGCGGGACGCGACATTTGAACCATCTACCACCAGAGAAACCAAAACTACTCCGCTGCCAGCACCTACCGTCGTTGCCAAGCCAGCTCCGCAATCACCACCGCCGCCGGAACCAATCCCCCAACCAGCACCACCCGACCCCACACCTCCGCCAGAGCCAGCACCAACACCACAGCCGGCGCCGCAGCCAGTGCCCGAACCCACACCGACAAGAGAGTCCGCAGCAATCGAGGTGAGACGTGGCTACGAAGTCCTGCCAAACAACGACATCAGGTTTGGTATCCGCGTAATCAACCCAACCCCTTACCTGATTGCAGACGTGGAAACGATACTCGACTACGATAAAACGCTCTTCTCGCTAAAAGGTGATAGGGTCCGGACGCTTGCAAACATCCACCCGAATGGCGAGCGAACTGCAAAATACGTGCTGACGCCCAGGGGTTGCGTCCACAACGAAAAGATAGACGCAACCATAATCTACAGAGACCACACCGGCAAAAGATGCACCGTTCAGATGCGAGGAAAAGAGGTTCACTGCGTCTGCCCGTTCCTTCGTGAAAAAGCCCTGACTGAAGGCGAATTCGCGGAACTTGCTGCGGAGAGTAGACACATCGAGGAAGGACTCTCGTTCAGCGGAATTGTGGTTTACGAGGCGGCAGCGTTCATCAAAGAGTCCTGCACACACAGGCTTCACACAGTCGGGGAACACGAGATAGATAACACGATTGTCCTCAACCTTGCAGGCGAATCGATTGGCGAGGGGGCGTATTATCTCGTCACTGCTGTAATCCAGCCGTACAAAGAGAAAGACATAACCAGGATCGCACTCAGAGCATACTCAGACAAGCCACATGGCTTGCACGGATTCTTAAACGAGATTGCAGCAAGCATCCGGCATCTCGTTGGCTCTGTTCAGTCCGCAAAGGAGATCGGAATCATCGAGGAGAAGCAGGTCGTGAACATCATTGATTCTGTGGTGCAGAGAACGAGTTTCGGTGGTGCCGGTGTTGGCGGCAGTGCTGAGGTGGGCTGATGAAAAGACGTTCATCCAGCCTGTTAGATTGATCCCATTTTTGTTCCTTTTTGTCACCCCGTCCGCAATAGACAATGGATAAATGGCGTGCTGAATACGGCGTGTTTCACAAATATCGATGAGTGATCACATACTGTAAGATCTTTGGATCAAGTACTGAAGAAACAAAAATGGGATCAGTTTGGTATAGTAGTTTCATTAGTCCAATTATGAACCTCAAATATCAGTCCAATTCTTTCACGGTGCAAGAAAAACCAGTGGCAATCAGTTCAATCTACCTGGAGCGATGCTTTTGTCCCAGTACCGGAACGGAACAAAAATGGGACCGATTCAGTTTGGGGTAGACACATCTTTTCATCACCCTAGTGCTGAGGTGAATGTCAAAGGCAGCGTCGTGCACCGAAGCGATCTCGATGGCGGAGACTTTGATTCGGGAGAGGCAATCTAAACCATCGGTGGCTCAGATTCGGTAGGTCTGGGCAGGTGCAGCATTATATACCTTTGTGGCGTATAACTAAAAAGAGGTAGCTGATATGGAAGTATCTATGAAAATGGTTTACGACGAGTTAAAAGAGTTAAGGGCGGAAGTGTCGGTGATAAGATACTCACTCATCCCCGAAGAGAAAGTAAGCAGTGAAGAGATGTCGGAGATTCTGATGATCGAAAAAGAGATGGAGATGGGCAGGAGATTTAAACTTGATGATATTCTTGCTGAACTATAATAATGTTTGAAGTCTATCTGAGCAGTAAATCACTGAAGACGTTACAAAAGTTTGACAAACAGATAGCAGAAAGAATAAAAAAATTTCTATTAAATCTTAAAATCTCTCCGCTTCCAGTAAAAAATACGATCTTAAAAAGATTAGCGGCATGCATGATGTTTACAGGGCGAGAATCTCAAGTTACCGAATTATTTATGCCATCGATTGGGAGAAAAAGGAAATCAACGTGATAAAGATTGCAAAAAGGTCGGAAGGAACTTACAAAAAGTTACGAGGGTTCGAATGAATCGCTCAATTTCTATGTCACCGCAACCAAGAACAGCAGCGGAATCGCCGGGGCGAGCGACGAAGAATTCTACACGAACCAATAGCAATTGAACACGGAGAGCGGTTCCCCATGGACACAGAAATCATAAATCAGCATCTAAAATGGATCGAATCCATCGAATCCGAGTACCAGTACGCTTTGCAGGAGTCAGGAGAGTTCGACGCATTCTTTGAGGTCGCCGGTCGGGTCAGTGGTGTTCTCGCTGCAATCCTCCACAAGGCTGGCTCAAAGATCGACGAAAAACTGGAGCTATGAGATATCATCAGGAACAGCGCAGGTCGATTATACCTATTGTGGCTCTACGAGTTACATCCCTTCGAAGAAGATACTCAGGATCGCGGAGATGATCGAAGAGGTCAAGAAGGGTTCGAGGGATCCGGTTGTACGAAAGAAATCATTCGAACTTGCAAGAGACGTGTACAGTGCTCCGCTTAACATCAAGGGAATGTCTGACGACGATCTCCTTGAAATTGTGGACGTAATCTTTCTGTGGGTGCGGGACCAGGTCGCCTACATCAACGATCCGGCAGGCGAGTACTTCAGAGCCAGCTGCACGGACTCTGGAGGTCGGTGCCGGCGACTGTGACGACCAGTCCATCCTGCTTGCTGCAATGCTCGGGTCAATCGGGTTTGAGCCGATCCTTGTGATCCTTCCGGAGCATGTGTATGTTGAGCTGCCGGTGGGGGCGGGAGAGAAAACGCTGCCGATGGATCCGACCGCCCCATCCGCCGCGTTCGGAACGCTCCCTGCGGGAATGGTGGAACACTTCAAGGAGAAATATGGGCTGGACGTTCCGGAGTATCTACGAATATCGATCGCTGATCATCTGATAGTGACAGCGAAAAAGCAGGTGGTAACAACAAAGACCCCGCTTGCAATGGCGATGTATCTTGAGAAGAAGGCAGCGGAATCGTTTGGCGAGAGAGATTATCAGGCGTCTGAGCAGCGATTTACCAAAGCTGCGAAGATGTACCGCGATGCAGGAATCCATGCAGCGTCGAACGAGTCCAGAGAGGGGTTTTTTGCGAGCAGTAATTTCTGCATGGGCTGGGCGCACCTCACGCGAGTGATGCATCTGGTTTCAGACCGGAAGCACGACAACCTCCACCTGCTGCAATCAGAGATCGATCAAGCCACATCCTGTTTTGGGACATGCAAGCCGTATTTCGAGGAACATGGTGCTGCCGGGGTTGCAAAGGAGGTGGGCGCGCTTGAGGGCATTTTCTCTGGTCATCAGGAGACGCTGCTTGCTGATTTTCTGATGCATAACGGGGATCGTGATGCGGCATTTCGCCATTATGCGAAGGCGGGGGCGATGTACGAGGTGGCGAAGGCGAAGACTGAACTCACAGGGATAAGGGCTCACGTGGAGCAGGCACTTTCCAGTTTGCCTCGTCGTGATGGTGTACCGCAAGCGTCTGAGGGGGTGGTTGAAAGGGCTGAGATGCCGACGCATGAAGTAGGGGATCAAGAGAATCTTTCGGAGAGGTTTGACATATCGCCAGAGGATCTGGGTCGAATACAGGAACGATTGGCTGGTGTTACCGGAGAGCGGCTCAGAAAGGAGTTTCTGACGTTATCGATTAAGACTGGAATTCCGACTGGCGTACTCGAAGCGATTCACAGCCGGGCGGTCGAGATACTGCTTAAGGTTGATCATCCACATCCGTTGGACAGATATGACAATGCTGTGCGGGTTCATCCGGACGTGATGGAGCGGCTGGGTCTGCAAAGGATCGATCGTGCGAGAATTGTGTTTGGTGAGCGGGGCATCTTGGGACGGTTCAGCCGCTGGATGACGATGGTGATGGTGGTGACTTCCCGGGCGTGATCAAGGTCAATCGGGTGGTGCGGGATGCGCTGGGTGTGGGGGTTGGAGATATGGTTCGGATTGAGCGTGCGTCGACAGGGGTTGTGTATTGAGGAAGAGGCGAAGGGATTGCTGAAGGTGAAAAGCGGCATTTGATCGTGTAGGCATTGGTGGCTCGAAAGTGTGAGATATATGGATCGGGGTAGCGATCAGGCTGTTCGAAGATGGATGGTACGGGATGTGGGATACGCTTATAAAATCCGGCTACAGATGGGTATGATACGGTCGATTGCATGAACGAGAGCAAGATAATACGGGCTTATGGCGAGACGATCTTCGAGCGCGGTCTCGGGTACTTCCGGGAAGGGCGAGTCACGAACGTAATAAAGTTTCGCGGGAGGCTGATTGGAGAGGTTTCAGGGACTCATGGATATACGACCGAGGTGGATCTGAACGGTCTGGGATGCGACTGCTCCTGTCCTTACGCGGGAAATTGCAAGCATGGCGTTGCTGTGCTCCTCCAGTACTCGGACGGAGGGTACGTCGATTGCGATGAGATCATGGAACGGGTGGAAGAGATGGATCGAGACGAACTCCTGAAGGTCGTGGAAGAATTTGTGCGCCTGAACCCCTCGAGCCTGATGTATCTGCAGGTCTATCCGGCGAGTGGCGGAGAAGGGGCAGATGAGGCGCAGATCAAGGCACTCGACAAGCAGATACGATCGATGCTGCGGCGCATTGTGGATTATGGGTATGCGGACAAAGGATTTGCGGACGATCTTTCGGGATTAATACGATTCAATGAGGCACTGCTCACGAAAGAGCAGATATTCTACATACTGGAGTTTCTTGTGAACAACTCTGAAGAGTATGGCTGTTTTTACGATGATTATTCGGATGATTACTTCGGCGATGAGATATTCTTGAACCTGTGCGACGCGTTTGTGAGGAAAAGGCTGGAGGCTTCCGACTTTGGACGGTTGGAGGAGCTACGGGGGGTGGATAATTATGATATGCTCGGCCCGTTCTTCTATAGGATGGCTGAGGGGGAGAATGGGAAGGTTTTAGTTGAGTTTAAGGAATATATCCGGGAATTTCTGAATGAACAGACTTATGTGGATTTTCTGATAAACTGCGGACTTGGTGATGAAGCCAGGGAGTTAATAGAGGAAGGAAAATCTCTGTTTTATGAGAACAGGTTCAGATCATATCTGCGGATTGATAAAGAGGCTGCGATAGAGTTTGCCCACAGAAAAGGTTTTCATTCCAGTTTGATACGATATTACAACGAGACCGGTGTGCACGATGAGGCGGTGGGTCTCTTTTCGAAAGTGGCAGGGGAAGGACCTCCCGGGGCTCGATTGGAGCCGAGTTCATATTTCTACATGATCGTTCTTGATTCGATAAAGAAGGGAGGAGCGCTGGATAAATCCGGAACCGAGGATGCTTTGCGCGATCTGTTTGAGGTTTGCTATTCCACACAGTGTTATGATGTCTGTGTCGATTCCGGCATGGAACTGGGGGATAAAGGGCTTCTGCGGAGGTTGATCGGGAAAGAGAGAACTCGCAGTTTCGGTGTGGAATCGAAATTGGAACTACTGTCGTATCTGGTGGATGAATATCCTGATGAGGTGGGGGGCGAGTTGAAAGCGCTTGCCGCATCGCTAATCGAGGCGATGGGGGGCTATTCTTATGAGAAGGCAGCGGATTGTGTCTTCTTGCTTAGGAGGATCGTTTCTGATGCTGAATGGAGAGAATATGTGAAGGGGGTTTATGATCAGCATTTTAGAAAGATAAATCTCTGGAAGGAGTTTAAGAGGCGAGGGGTGGTGTTGAAGCGGCGGAAGGGCGTTGTTGAGATGGTGGGGTAGAGCGGAGGAGTGGGGGATAGGTGGATGAGAATATGGATATGATGAGAGGAATAAAGGAAAGACCGAAGGTTGATTATGATGTCGGGAGTGACACGCTTTACAGTTTTATGAAAGAGGGTGCGGAAGAGGAATTCGTTGAGGTTGCGGATGGCGTCTCAATAGAATTAAATACGCGTAAAGAAATTATGGGGATTGAGATATTGCATGCGTCAGAGATTCTTGAACCCCTGTTACATAATAAAATGATTCGCAGCTCAATGATAGTCAAATGAGCTACTATCCACCCATAGCGCAATCGGTGTGTTGCCCCGTATCTGCGGCGATGAACTGCAAAGCGAAGTTTGGGGTGAATGAACAGCAACACACACCCTGCAAAACCGGAAGCATATTCCAGAGTTCCCGTAACATATCTTATATTCCACTTAATCAAAACTAAAAAATCATGAATGCAAAGATACTGGACGAGTGGGCGGATATCATAGGATACGAAAGAACCAAAACCGTAGCCGACCTATTTCTCGACAGGAAAATGGACCTCGACTTCCCTGATCTTGGACAGGGCGACCTCACATACGTAAAAAGAAGTATCATAACCGAACTTGAGGATACCGGAACCATTCTGATGGAATTGGACGGAAGCGTTCTGAATCATGGGGAGATTATAACAATGGTTGATGTACTTGCCAGGGACTTGATCTCCAAAACCCTGCATGAGGCTTTCGTAAACAACATCTCTGAAATGCTGCCGCCTGATGAAGAACGACTCGAGAAGGAACTCGATTGCGAAATCAAGTACATCAAGGAAGTTTTAAACAGCATCCAACAGCACGGAAAAGATCTTGAATAATCCTCTTTTCAGCCTTTCTGCTCTTTATACCAGAACGTCACACCAAAACAGCACTTCCCCCCGACGGGTCCCCGTTCATACTTATCGATCTTGCCAAACTTGCGCACAACATTCTTTATTATCGGATCACACGTTATCTCGCAATTCTTCTTCTCGCACGGCTCCCGCATGATCTCAAGGCTGACTTTTCGCCCCTTTCGCGTCATCACAGTCTCGTGCGCAACTTCGAGCGCATCAATCTCCATATAGTACTTGAGGATGTAAGCGACCCCATCACCGAAATCGAGCACCGTGCCTGGAAATGATTCTCTCAATCTGCCGAGTTTCTCGCTGATGCCAAGAACCTCGCCACCAAATGGTGTTGCCACATACAGCGTGTGCTTCTCGCCGATGATTGCGTCTCGTTCGAACTTAACGACGAGCCTTGCGTCTGTAAGCTCGGATAACGCCTCTGACACACGGGTCCTGTCAAGGTCAAGGGTGCGTGCTATCTCCACATTTCGACACGACCCTGATGAAAGCTTGTCCAGCACATCCACACGTTTCTTTCTGCCAAGCGTTTTGCACAGTTTCATCAACGATTCCTTGTCTGACATGAGTTACAAGATTCCTGTAACGTTACTATTTATATCACAGTTGTCCGTAATAACTATTATGGGGGTATGGTGGTATGTTAACAATTGAGGTGAACTAACATGGTAAACTTTGGAAAATGGGCAAAAGACCGATTCAAGAAGGATCCGCTGAAAGTATCGGCCGACGAGATCAAACGAGACCAGCTGAAGGTAGACCGGCTTGCAAGCATCAAGCGCGACGAGATTGAGGATGCCAATGACAAACTGCTCAAGACGATCCAGAAGGGCAAGGGTCAGAGTAAAGAGACAAAGATCAATCTTGCGGTGGAGCTTGACGTCTTAAAGAAGAAGAAGATGCAGCTGCAAAAATCCCATGAGGGTCTCATGAGCCAGAAAAAGGCTCTGAACATGCTTGAATTCATGATTGAGCAGAAGAACGCAAAGCAGGCGAGCACGGTAGCAAACCGCATCTTTGATATGGATGTTGACCGCGTGACAGAGATTGCAAGCGATTTTGCGGTTGAAGACATGATGAAGCAGGACAAGCTATCAGAACTCGAGGGCGCCATGGTCGGCATATTTGGCGGAGAACAACTCTCAGAGGAGACAAAGCAAGCACTTGAGATGTGGGATGAGCTCGAATCCGGCGAGATGGATGAGGACGAATTCTTCAAAGAAATCGAGAAATCGACAGATAAGATGGTTGTGAAGAGGGAAGAAGAGGCACAGGTCTGAAAGAATTCACAATAGAGCTAACTCTTAATTGTCGAGAGATTATGCGACCATGCTGATGCTCTCCAATAGCTGGAGGTGCTTAGAATTGGATATATAGGCGAAATCGAAACGATCCAGCACAACGAATTCAAGAAGTACAAGGAAATTTCCGAGAAGGCGATGGCGGATGAGGATTATCCTGCTGCAGCAAACGCTTTTTTGAAGGCTGGCAGAGCAATGGGGAAGCTTGCCAGCGTAACTGAAAGCGATAAACTGAAAGAGAAACGCCTGACACTCGCCAAAAACTACACATCGGTTGGAAAAGAACTTGAGAAAGGCATAATCCCTGTAAAAAGCAAGCCAAAAGAGTACCGGACAAGCGAAGAGGTGTATGGTCGCGGCAATGATAATACCGCTGCGGACGAGGCTGAATCCGGCAAGGGGGAAGAGGAGGGGTTCGAGAGGTATGTCGAAGAGAACCTCATCGCAACGAGCGGGATAACATGGGACGGTATAGGCGGACTGGATGGCGTAAAACAGACGATTAAGGAGTCTGTTGTGCTGAGTATAATCGAGGAGAAACCGGAAGCGATCAAGCCGTGGAAAGGCATCCTCCTCTTCGGACCGCCAGGGACTGGTAAGACGCTTCTTGCTGCTGCTACTGCGGGATCGCTGGATGCAACGTTCTTTAACGTCAAGGTCGGGCAGGTCCTCTCAAAATACTTTGGCGAGTCATCGAAACTTGTATCCGCACTCTACAGCGTTGGACGGAAGAAGGCTCCCTCCATCGTCTTTCTGGATGAATTCGACTCGATTGCGCTTAGCAGATCCGGAGAAGTTGCGGAATCCTCGCGCCGCGTCTTATCGACGTTGCTATCCGAGCTTGACGGGTTGCAGGATAAGGATTCCGGCAGTTTCGTTCTCACGATGGCAGCGACGAACACGCCATGGGACATCGACAGCGCGGTCCTAAGCAGGTTTCCGAAACGGATACACATACCACTGCCAGACAAAGAGGCGTGTCTGGAGATCATCAGGATTCACACGATAAAGAACGGGCTCAAACTCGATGAACGGATTCTTGACGAGGTCGCAGAGAGGTGCACCGGAAACCTGTTTGCGGGAAGGGACATCGCAACGCTGTGCAACGATGCGATATGGAACATGGTGCGCTCAGAGAATCCCGCGCTCGAAAGCCTTGCTGACAAGCCGGTCGATGCGATACGGGAGTACAGGCTTAAGGTGCGTGAACTGACCGCGGGGGACTTCGAGAAGTCGTTTGAGTCGATGAGGGGCGCGGTGAAGGAGCAGGATGTCGAGATGTACGAGGGGTGGGCTGCGGAGTACGGGAGCGGGTGAAGGGTTTTCGCGCACGCCCCGCGGCGGGCAGTCATCGGCACGCACCAATCAGCTCACACAAAACGTCCTTTTTGAGTAAATACCCATCCTTCTTTTTCAGTTTGTAGATTATATGCACCAGATAAAATCGTGAGGATTCGTCCCGATAGTTCACTACACGTAGCATTATTCATACCAATACTATAAAACATGTATGATTCTAATAAACTTTCTCTCTGTGTTCAAATTTCAAGATGTGTACAGTTTTCGCCTTCTCTTCAACGAAATAAACGACCCTATAAGCTCCAATCCAAACCCTGTATGTGGCATCTGTGCCCCTTATCTTTTTCAAGTCGAATTCTATGTATGGAAGTTGATTCGTCTTTAGAACTTCCAATAGCAAGGATAGTTTTCTCAAATGCAGTTTTGGAATATTTTTAACATTTTTAGCAACGTTCCTGTGAACAACTATGTCGTACATGAAATCTCACAAAGACAGTTCTTTTTTTAATTTTCCCCATTCTACGTGCATCCCACTCATGGATTCATCCTTCAATTTATGTATCTCGGAGAGTTCTTCTTCTGACGCCCTTTCCTCCGCAATCATATCTTCTCCGAGTGATTTGAACATTCCTCTCCCCGACGCATCCCTCCTATGTACCATTTTCAGTTTCATCGTTATCACCAATGTCTAATGGTAGTCTCCAGGGTTAAAAGGGCATTGGTCTGCCAGCACAAGTGGCACAATTCGGATGGGGCATCATCCGCGCTTGCACCTCCGGCTGTGCGGTTGCGCGACGCTTAAGCCTCTGGGTGAGCGCTGCTGTAGTATAGGGCAAGCCCCAATAAATAACTTACCCGAATGCAGGCTCGATGGTGACATCCCACTTTGGCAAATTTCCCGATCTTTCAATTCTCTCTTCGCAGATTTTCATTGCCTCTTTTGTCAATTTCACT
>PQXF01000011.1:27046-48715 GCA_003194445.1 Candidatus Methanogaster sp. | reverse complement strand
TGCGGCCCATTGTCCAGATTTATGACCAACTTTCGAATATCCGCATGCCGTTCTTTATTTTCTTCCCACCACAGTTCCAAGCAATCCACAACAAAGTCGCTGGTCTCCACCGAGGTGCTGAATACGATAGATAGATGATCCGTTGTTGGTTCAAATATACCAAAAGGAACCATTTTTATATCAGGATTCATATCATGATCTAAAGCCTCTTCTGGTTCTTCTTCTCTGGATTTTCCACCTCTGGAAAACTCTCCGATGTTCACTTTAGCTTTAGCGTCAATTGAGATCCTCAAAGTCTCTGGATCCTCGTCTGACTGGTGATTGACTTTATTAACATTCTCAAAAATTGCATTGGTCTCAGGAATCTTCTTAAGTGGCTTTGTCTTCTGAATCCTCTTCATTTGATATCCCAAACGGTAGCAAATATTCCGTATCGTGTTTTCACATGGTAATTCATCATCTATGTAGCCTTTTTCGTCAATCAGTGCCTGTCGAACAGCTTTCGCCGTTATCCTCGTATACATGAGAGACGTTTGAAAATTGGGGTCAGTCTGGCTCTTCGGACCAACTATCGATCGTATATCCTCCCCCGAGTTCGGGCATCTTTTCTTCGGTATTCTTGTTGCCACGAGCAGAATAATTGTCCACGCATCTAATACCAGTGGTTAACTCCATCATGCCTTTCTCAACTGTCTTTCTACCCCAACCAAATTCTCTTTCTGCTTTACGAGCACTCTTGTCCAGTAATTCGATGGTGATCTCGGCAATATAGATTCTTCTTTTAAAACCACTCAATTTCTCTGCCGTATTCTTGATGATCGACTTGAGTGTTTCCGGTATTTCAGTTATGTTCATCTTACGAACCATCCTATAGATATATTGAATCTATTTTGAAATGGTGCTGTAATAACATTTGTTCTTTAATTTTACTGAAACTCAGACGTATGGGATATATGTAGTTCTATTAGTTGTCACTCGATCAAGAGATCAATATGTAAAACTGGTGGCAGGTAAATTATTATTTGTGAGTTGCCTAGGTAAGTGGTACAGCATGTAAGTGGTAAAGGGGTAAAGTGGAAAGTGGCTACGTTTCCTCGAGAAGGCGAAAGCCCCTATCGTGACGGCGGATGCCCGGGACGCTACTGCTGCGGCCCGCCGACCGGCAGTACTTGGCATCGAGGCTCCAGCTGCCCCCCCCGATCGACCCGGATGGCGCCATCTCCGCTTTCCCACGCACTGCCATTGATTGGCGCGAGGTCATAGTCGCTATGGTACTTATCCTGCACCCATTCCCAGACATTGCCATGCATATCATACAGCCCATAATGATTGGGCTTCTTCTGACCGACCGGATGAGTTTTCCAATTCCATTCCAAACTAAACCAGTCGTCTTTATCGTATCCAGCACAATAACCTTTCTTTGGCGGTCTTGAACCGGAATTCTCTGCATACCACGCATAATCGCCAAGTTTCGATTCGGAATCTCTGAAGGAGTATCTTGTGGTGGTCCCAGCCCGGCAGGCATATTCCCATTCAGATTCAGATGGCAGGCGGTATTTGTTTGTACCCTCTTTTTCGTTGAGCTTACTGATAAATTCCTGAACGTCGTCCCATGAAACTCTCTCGACAGGCAGGTCGTCACCCTTGAAATATGATGGATTGTCGCCCATAATTGCTTTCCATTCTGCTTGGGTCACTGGATATGTGCCGAGATAAAACGGTTTGTTAATCTTCACTTTATGCACAGGTTTTCCCCAATCAAATTCATCTGATCCCATCATGAACTCGCCTGCAGGGATCAGTGTGAACTTCATGCCAATGCTGTTGCCCTGTTCTGCTAATTTTTTCTGTTCTTCTTTCTTCTTGCGGAGTTGTTCTTCCTCCTGCCTCTGCAGTCTCTCCTGTTCTTCTCTCTTCTTTCTTTCAGCCTCTTCCCGCGCTTTCTTCTCCTGCTCTGCTCTTGCCTTTCTTTCTCTTTCCTTTTTTTCCTCGTCTTCCTTCCGGATCCGTTCTTGCTCTTCTTTTTCCTTCCTCTGCCGTTCTTCCTCCCGCGCTCTCTGCCCCTCCTCATCTCTCTCATCCCGCGGCTGCACAACATTTCCTGCTACTATATTCGAACGCTGCACATAAGCATCCTCGATCACCACATCTCCACCGCAGGTGCCATCGATCTCGCAGTAGCTCAAAAGATTGCTCCGCTGGACGACGGAATCTTTGATATGGATGTTGAAGACCGGCTGGACTCTGCCCGATCCCTCAAACTGCCTTGCAAGGTTGCGTCCGATCTCAGCTAGAAGCCCGGTGATGTCACCCGGGTCATTTCCTTCCGCAAACACCTCGATACTTTCAGTATCCCTGTTGATACTGATCTTTATCACCAGATCTTTCTTTGTTACCTTTGTTCTGCCGTAATACCATGCCTCATAACTCTGCCCATCCGCGGTCCTGAATGTCTTGACATGCCGCACATCATGCAGCTGGACTTGCGCGCTCGCGCATCCCATGAGTTCGGACGGTGCAATCCTTCTCTATGGCGTAGACCTTGCTGTCATGGAATGCAGATCCGGATATGAGTTCCTTGAGCCTGCCGATGTTGATATCGTGCTCGGTGCGAAATATCGGGCAGACGACCTGTATCTTCAATGTCTCCATCTGCACCGAGTTGAGTCGTCCGGAAGCGTCCTTGAATCTGACAAAGCAGTCGAGATCGGTTCCCTCCTTCACACATATCAGTGGGTCGAGGTAGAGCGCGATGGTTCGGTCCGAATCCGGGTAAATGTTGCCGGGGATGATCTTGCCTCTCTTTTCGGTATATTCGTCGGGTTCGTACCTGCCAAAATGAAGGATGTTCTCATCGATCACAGGATCGAGCGCAACATCGAGGATCGCGGTGTCGGACAGGTTCTTAACAGAAATCTTTGCGCGAATGCACCCGCCGAAGAACTCGTACTCACGGAGTATTATTGGCTTCTTTATTGCGCCGCGGGGTGTCTCGCTGTCCTTCATCTGTTTCACTTCTTGATCTCCTGTGACAATCAATGTGCTGTTTTTTCGCCAGTCTTGTCTATGAAACCTTCTGCCAGCCAGAACTTAAGGCAATTCCTGCAACATGATTTTACGGATAAAATCCATAAAATATTCCATCTGCTTTTCAGGTGTCGAAGGCATATCACTTGCAATCACGGTCTTCTCATTCCTGTTATGAAAATGATGCGGAAAAGTGGCTACGGATGCCCGGACTTTATGAGGTGCATTATCGTAACGGTATATCGCCCCATCAACCTCGATCCTGTTCCAGTGGTAAGAATATCTGCCGGAAACCGAAATCCAGACATCTGCAAAACTCCCGTCAATCAACTCGATCCGCAATTTAGCAGGTTCATCTGAAGGGAGCTTAAATATCTCTGTTCCAATAACAACCTCTTTGAATTGCCTCGCAATTGATTCAAGCGATAGGTACGTCTTTAACATGCGAGAGTTCCGTTCTCAATTTGTTTATCGAATTTTCAATATTTTCAAGAATGATCAAATCCTCCCACCCAGGGTGTTCATGAACACTGCCGTCCTGCACTCTTTTTTCGAATTCCTTCAGGGAAGATACCTGATATTTGGACATAATTTCAAGCCTATCCCACATACACGCCTTTATCCTGGATTTAATATATTCTACAATAGCCTCCCGGACAAGCACGTCCTCATTCATCCCGAGATCAATTGACAGGTGTTTAACGGCTTCGGCAGTGCTGATCATGAAAAACTCCTTTCTGTTTTTTACGTTCTGAAATTCGTTTGCCGTATACTTAAAGTTGTTTCATCCGGAACGTGTTCCGGTTCGGTGCGGATATTTTCGAGCTTGCCTGCGGCGGGCATCATTGGCACCTTGCACCTCCGGCTGTGCGGCTGCACACACACAGCCTCCGGGCAAGCGCTACGTGGTTGTGGTATGTAGATGTATACAACATGTAAGTGGTAAAGGGGTAAGGTGGAAAGTAGCTACGTTTCCTCGAGAAGCCGAAAGCCAATGCTGCCGTAGCGGTCGCCCGGGTCGCGGTCGGCGCGGTTTGCTGACCGGCAGCTCCCGGCAAAGTTGAACCAGCTGCTGCCCCGATTGACCCGGTAGGCGCCATCTCCGCTTTCCCACGCGCTGCCATCGGTTGGCGCGCCGTCATAGTCACAGTGGTACTTATCCTGCACCCATTCCCATACATTGCCGTGCATATCATACAGCCCATACGGATTAGGCTTCTTTCTTCCGACCGGATGCGTTTCACTGTTTGAGTTGCCACCATACCACGCATAATCGCCAAGTTTCAATTCGGAATCGCCGAATGCGTATCTACTGGTGGTCCCAGCCCGGCAGGCATATCCCCACTCAGCTTCGGATGGCAGGCGGTATTTGTCTGCGCCCTCCTTATCGTTGAGCTTCCTGATAAATTCCTGAACCTTGTCCCATGAAACTGTCTCGACAGGCTGGTCATCGCCCTTGAAATATGATGGATTATCCCCCATGACCTCTCGCCACTCTTTCTGTGTGACTTCATATCTGCCCATGTAAAACTCCTTTTCGATCTTTACATGGTGAACTGGTCCCTCATCACTATCCCTGTCCTCTTCACCTGACGGCGAACCCATCTCAAACTCGCCCGCGGGTATCAGCACGAACTCCATACCGATGGAGTTTGTAATGGTCTCCTCCTGATCGGCGGCTGGTGTGGATGTCTGCGAAACTGTTTGAGCAACCTCTGGATCACGGGACGCGTCAGTAGTGGGCTGATGAAAAGACGTTCATCCAGCCCGTTAGATTGATCCCATTTTTGTTCCTTTTTGTCACCCCGTCTGCAATAGACAATGGATAAATGGCGTGCTGAATACGGCGTGTTTCACAAATATCGATGAGTGATCACATACTGTAAGATCTTTGGATCAAGTACTGAAGAAACAAAAATGGGATCAGTTTGGTATAGTAGTTTCATTAGTCCAATTATGAACCTCAAATATCAGTCCAATTCTTTCACGGTGCAAGAAAAACCAGTGGCAATCAGTTCAATCTACCTGGAGCGATGCTTTTGTCCCAGTACCGGAACGGAACAAAAATGGGACCGATTCAGTTTGGGGTAGACACATCTTTTCATCACCCTACGTCAGTAGTAGCAGTGCGTGTCGGTGATGACACTGTTTCGATGGGATCCGGCGCATCGCCCGGTGCAAGCATCCAGAATCCGATCAGCAACACACCCAGCGCCAGCACCACAGCCACAATCGTTTTCTGCGAGATTCCCTGCTCCTTTGCTGCATGCGCCTCTTGTCACAGTCTCAGGCGTGCCTCTTCCCGCGATGCCCTCTTCTTTTCTCTCTGTTCAGCCGCTTCTTTTGCTTTCCGACCCTCCTCTCCCCTGCGGCGGCGTTCATCTTCTTCTTTTTTCCTTCTTTCAGCCTCTTCGCGAGCTTTCTTCTCCTGCTCTGATTTCGCCTTCTGCTCTCTTTCCTTCTTTTCCGCCTCTTCTCTCCGGATTCGTTCTTGTTCTTCCTTCTCCTTCCTCTTCCGTTCTTCCCCCTCTCTTCGCAGCTTCTCCTGTTCCCCTCTTTCTCTCTTCTCAGACTCTTCGCGGGCGTCTCTTTCCTCTTCTTCCTGTCTAGCGCTCTCCCGTTCCTTCCTCTCCCCCTCTTCTCTCGCCCGCCTCTCCTTGGTCTCCCGCCTCTGCTTCTCCGCATCCTCTTTGATCTCGGTGCGCTGCACCACACTATCCTTGATGTTCACAGACGCCGCGCTCTCTCCGCCGGCAAACATCGTCCGCTGCACCACCGAATCGATGATGTTTATGACCTGCTCCTTCTTGATGATCCCGATCTCTCGTGCTTCGGCACTCAGGACGAGATGGCGCAGGTTGTCCAGGATCTCATTCAGAAAACCGTTTAAGCCGTGGCTCTTGTCCGAGTTTGCACGCAGGAAAACCTGTGTGACCCCTTCGTATTCCTTAACAACTGCGGTGAGCAGGTAATACACCTTCTCACCAAGCGTATCACCAGCAAGATAGAGTATCGCCCCATTCTCAATCGGGATTTCATCTACCCGGTACAATCGGTTCTTGCAGGTGTGATGAAGGAAATCCACGACTTTATCGACCATGATCCCCTCGAAATTGACGCCGCGCTCTTCTAAGTATCCGGAATCCAGAAGCGTGAGAAACTCCGCCCGCGTGATCGATTTCTCTTTCAGGAACGGGCAGACACAGTGCACCTCTTTGGGTTGCATCTCCGGCGTACGTTTCTTCCAGCGGTGGTCTCTGTAACTGACCATTGCCCCAATCTCTGCTTTGTGGATGCAGCCACGCGGTTTTAGCACGAATTTTGCTGTTTGCGGAACATCGGGTGGTATCGTGCCGAGTTCCCGTATCTTGCTGCCTTCGAGATCAAAAAAAGATTTATTGTAATCCAGTATGACCTCAACATCTGAAATGGCGGAATCGCTGGTGTTGATCACCCTGATCCCGAACCTGACGTTGTTGCCAGGCAGGACTTCGTATCCGCGTTTTATCTCGATGTCAGCCATCTATCGATCACCGTAGGATCTCCTGTGATCCGATCTTGGTTTGAGAATTATGAAAGTTTCTGTGTGCGGAGCTTTTAGACGGAATCCACCCAAAGCCGGGTGCATCAAAAAGCTTATGAAGCGTAAGCGCATCAGGATCACTATGCGGTGTAAATATTCGATAATCATCATTCTGATCGTTTCGATGATCATCGGTGGCTGCGTCGATCAAGGACCCAATGAATCACAGGAGCCACAGGAACCCATTCAACCGGAAAAGCCGGTTCTGAAGACTGAACCGATAGATATATCCAGCACCACAGCAGAAAAGATGGATTTTGCTAAGCATTATTCATTAGATCCACTGGAAATCTCTCTAAACGCTCCGCAGTACGATCTGCCCTTGCAGACGAATCAGATCTCAAACTATGAGCCATTCTCCGGAGAAATCCAGCTCAGCGACGATGCCTCAAGTCTGCTGGAAAAAAACGGCTTCGTTGTCATAGACAATCCTTTCGACCGGAAGGAAGAGGATATCGTACAGCCGTACAAGACGCTTAGTAAAGCCGAGATACCGATCTTCGTCACCACCGACTCGCTGCTGCACCTCTATCATATCCAGTTCGATGAGACGCTGCGGCAGATCGAGGAAAGAGAATTTTACGACCTCGTCCGGGAGATCAGCGAGCAACTGCTGAACAGTTCGATGGAATCATACAAAAATTCCGATGGGGATCTGAAAGAGGCAGCAAGAAGAGATGTTGCTTACTTTTCAGTAGGTATGAGTCTGCTAAAACCAAAGCCAGACCAGGTCTGTCAGAGTGAGAATGAATGGGACTGCACCGATGCTTACTTCAAAAAAGAAGATCTGACGCGTTACAGTTTTGAGATCCCATCTTATGTCAGGGACGATGTCGAATCCGAATTAAAGTTGATAGAAGTTCATTCCGGATTTGTAGAGTCTCCTATATTCATTTACAAGGAAGATTACTCCCAGTATGTCCCGAGAGGGCACTATACCAGATCAGAAAAATTAAAGAACTATTTCAGAGCGTTTATGTGGTACGGCAGGATGAGCATGCTCCTCAAAGGCTCGGATGCGATACCGCCGGGGACGACCGACCCCTACGATCCAGAGGGTCGCATCTCACGATACGATGCACGAATCCAGACGACGGGCGCCTGCCTGATAGCATCCGAATTCGCTACTGATGAAGAACTGTTGGGCAAGTGGGACCGGATATATTCGGTAACCGCTTTTTACGTGGGGCTCTCTGATGATCTGGGTCCTTATGAGTACATCGATGCATTAAACTCTGTTTTAGGAGGTTCATTCGATCCGGCTGATCCGGATGACGGGACAATTAGGGAATTGAGAGCGAAACTCGCTGAGTACGGATCGCCAGAGATATATGGTGGGACTGGGAATTGCGTGATATTGCCGCCATTTACGCCAGAGCAGGCGGATCAGTGTCTGAACAACACCGCAGGATTCAGGTTGATGGGACAGCGGTTTATTCCTGATTCGTATATGTTCACGAACCTCGTCGGTGCATATACAGGCATCTACGAGGGGGATGGTGAGCCGTTCACATTTATCATCGATGGCGCTGGAAGGCCGGTCAGGGGATTTCCTCGCGGTCTCGATGTTATGGCGCTCCTTGGGTCGGATCGATCGAGGGAACTTCTGGACGAACTGGACGACTCCAATTACAAGGACTATGACCGCCAGTATGGAGAGCTGGAGGATGAGTTCGACTCCTTTGACGCAGCAGAATGGAACAAGAACCTCTACTGGTCGTGGCTATTCGCGCTAAAGCCACTGCTCGATGACCCCAGCGCGGGCTACCCGACGTTCATGCAGACCGATGCATGGCAAGACAAGGAACTGACAACGGCTCTGGCATCATGGGCAGAACTCAGGCACGACACGATCCTCTATGCCAAACAGAGTTACACCATGGTGGCTGAATGTGCCCCGCCCATGGCAGAAGAGAAACCCGTCGTTGGATATGTCGAACCGGTTCCCGAGTTCTACAACCGGTTGCTTGCGCTAACAAGGATGACGAACAGCGGTCTTACCGAGATGGATGTTCTCGACAGTTCATCAAAGCGCAGACTGGAAAACCTCGAGAGTATACTTGCGAGACTTGTCAATATCTCGTCAAAGGAACTTGAGAACGAGGAACTCTCAAAGGACGATTACGATTTCATAAAGAATTTCGGTGATGATCTTGATGGCGTCATCGCTGATGTCGAGGATAAGGCGAAGAAGACAACGATCGTCGCTGATGTGCATACCGATGGCAATACAGAGCAGGTTCTCGAGGAGGGCGTGGGCTACGTCGATCTGATCGTTGTTGCATACAAACTCCCTGATGGAAGAATCCTTGTGGGAGCTGGTCCGGTCATGAGTTACTATGAGTTTAAGCAGCCGATGGAGGACCGGCTCACAGACGAGGCATGGAGGGAGCTTCTGGATTCAAATCCGCCAGATAGGCCGGAATGGGTGTCGAATGTGCTTAGTTCCCGGTAGCGGTACTTGCCAGAGAGAATCCAGGTGTTTCTGGAAAATAGTAGAAAGCCACCAAAGGAAAACGAAGTTTTCGGATGTAACTTACCTGATTGGAACCATCCGATGCTTAGTCAGAGCTGCAACTGATTTGCACTCGCAGGGTGCTTTCTTGTGGAAGTGAATGCTAATTGGCAACAAGTCTACTTTACAGACTCGTCCCCATCATCTATCCGAATGACCAGCCATATGGTAAGCCCCAATAAATAACTTACTCGAATGCAGGCTCGATGGTGACATCCCACTTTGGCAAATTTCCCGAATATCCTGAACAGATCGTTGGTGTACAAGTTAAAGTTTATGCCATCCATTGTTCCCTCGTTTATTGGTGGATGTACTTTATGTGGAATTCGATATTAATATACCTAACTACTGTACATGCGATAGATGAGTATAGATTATGATGGGTTCAGGTCAAATCTGACAAAGTCAAGTTAATCATCAAAAAAAATAAGTTCCCGCAATTGGTGAATTTGTGTATATGCCCTTACCAATTATCGCCATCATCATAAGCCCCTCCCCCCTCCCGCCAGCCGCTCCACCCGCTCAACACTATCAGCGTCCTCGGGCGTCTTATCAAACCGCACCCGAACAAGCCGCGGGAACCGAAGCGCATATCCCGACGCATAATGCTTGCTCTTCTGGAGCTCCTCATAAGCAATCTCGAAAACAACAGCAGGCTTAAGCTCGATTGCGCTTCCCACCTCCGAGATAATGTATTGTGAAAAGAGTTCAGTCAGTTCCGATAGCTGCTCATCGGTTATGCCCGTGCCGACCCTGCCGATCTCAAGGAACTCCCCGGTATCCGCGTCGTAACATGCAAGCAAGTACGAGCCGATTAGGTTCGCACGTCTCCCTTCGCCCCAGTCTGCGCCGACAACGATGAGATCAAGGGTTTCCATGATCGGTTTCACCTTAAGCCAGTTCTTGCCGCGTTTTCCCGGAGAATAGACCGAATCCGGGTTCTTCAGCATGACGCCCTCGTGCCCTGCATCGAGAGCCGCCCGGTAGACTGCGTGCGCCACAGCAGGATCGTCCGTCAACACCTGCTCTGCCACACTGAATTTCTCATGTGGTTCCACGATCCCCTCTAGCCGCGCTCTCCGGGTGTAGAGATCCTCATCGATCAGCGAGACGCGGTCAAGGTACATGATATCAAAGAGATTCAGGTAGAGCGGAATCTTCTGCACCATTGCTGATATGTCATACTTCCGCCGGAACCGCTTCAGAATCTCCTGGAATGCAAGCGGCTTCCCATCATCCCCGACCGCAACTACTTCGCCATCGAGAATCGCCTGATTTGCGGTTATCTTGGATTTTACCAGTTTCACAATATCAGGAAGCGAGTTCGTCACGTCTTCGAGTCTCCTTGAAAATATCCGAACGTGGTCGCGGTCCTTATGTATCTGCACCCGTGTACCATCAAACTTCCATTCGATTGCATACACCGTTGTGATATCGTTGAAACTGCCAAGTTGCGCAAGCATCAGTTTGATCGGTCTGCCGATCCTGATCGCAACCGCATCAAGATCATGGTGAAGCGCAGTCACACAAACCTCGCCGAGGTCGTTTATCAGCATGTAAGCCCGCTCAACCGCACCCACGTCCTCTCCGAATGCCTCTGCAATGGCATCCCTGACGATCCCTTCTCCGACACCGATCCTGAGTTCCTCAAGCACGATGCGTGCCAGATACTTCGATTCAACAGGGGACGTTGTCCCGAATAGGTACTGCAGGTGCTTTACCTTTGTCTGCTGCGAACCTTTGCCCGACGCATGAGCGATCGAGTTCATCCTCTCAAAGACGTCCGCGATGGTGATGGTTTGCCCTGCTTCCGGAGCTGTGCCGCCAGCGCCAGCGAAATCGAGAAACGTTGTCTGCGCTTTCGATGCCTCATCCCCCTTCTCGAGTGCGACTTTTGCGGTCTCGCCCACATCGCCGGTCTCACGCACCAGTTGCTTGATCCGCAACACCTGCAGACCCGATGCCCTCGATATCGCGTCATACAAGAGCGAAGGACCGACACCGAGTTCGAAATCACTCCAATCAGGAAACACCCTGCCCATAATGAATCTGGAGACGATTGCAAGTTCGGTGTCGGGATCGCCGGATTCGCTGATCCTCCGGAGAAGGGATGATACTACAGTCGTCATCTCAAGCGAACTTGCGATCCCCTCGATCGTCTCGCAGGCATCCGCGAATTCCTTAAATGAGGTCATTGTACCAGATGTATCGCCTTCATGACTAATCATGGTTTCTGATGTGTGGGACGGTCAGGGTCCGTGGTGTCAGGTCGATACGGCAAGCCCCTGCAGAGGTAAGACTTTATATGATGACGATAAATAGTGAATCTAGACTTTGACATACAATAAGGAGGTATAAATATGGACAAACGAACAATTATAGTGATCGCACTCGCGGTTATGGTATTCAGCATACCAGCAGGCGCGGAGATAAACGAGACCCAGGGCGGCGGTGGCGGTGACGGTAACGGCACCTACCCGCCGGGATGGATCGGGACGCCAACACCAGTAGAGACTGCAACAGCGGTTCCGGAACCAACTGCGGAACCAGAGGAGACACCAACAGTAGCTCCACCACCCGTGGAAACACCAACCTGCGCAATAGAGATCCGCGGCGAGGTCGTGGACGCTGCAACCCAGATCGCGCCGTTCATCTGGACCGGACAGAACTTTGCAGGACTCTACTACGATGTGGACCGGAACCTGATGTCCGACTCGCTCGCATCGACCGTTACAGTACCAGATACCATCGAGGCAGGCGATCTCGCGTATACGGCATACCGGGTAGAGTCATGCTACACAAACCCTGAGATCGGCGAATACTTTGCGATCGGATGGTTTGGCGAGAGATATATGGCGGTCAATGGTAAGCCGTATGTGATATCGCCAATCATCTTTGAGATGAATGAGGACTGCAAGAAGACACTTGCAACTGGGGATGAGTGGAATCTCGGGAATGGGTACTCCCTTGTTGTGACGCGGATCGATCTTGCTGTGGATGAGGCATGGCTCTCGCTCTTCAAGAACGGTGTGGAGGTGGCATCGTCAGTTATCCAGCCGTGTGAAACCGGAGACTGGTTTGGCAACTATATGCATATCAACGGCTTTCCAGGAGCCTATACCGTTGAGATGTGGAACGCTCCGACAACGAGCACCTTTGTGTATCAGGCGGATGTGGGGGATGAGGCTGATGTACCGATCTTCAGCGTGTATGTGGACGCGATCTTTCGCGGCACAGATGCCAATGTCGCACAATTCAAATACGCGATACTGATCGACGATGATCCTACCAGGGTCATCGAGACCGGAGCTGGCACGATGACGACGGAGACGGTTACGCCCGAATCAGTCAGGCTCGTAAACAACAGGCGCATCAAGCTCTACATGGATTCCGATACCATGATCACAGAGGATCTCCGGATACATGTTGCTGATGACAGGGACGGAGATATGGTGAATAATTACAGATATTATCCATACATTAGATGTGAATGCCCGACTCCTGAGCCAGAACCAACACCAACCCCGACACCACACCATACAGACAGACCTGTCGAGATCCGCGGCGAGGTAGTGAATCTTACTGGTACACAGGAGGAGGATCTGGTATGGAACGCATACAACTTCGCTGGTTTCTGGTACGATCCGGACGATGATCTGGAGATGGAGAATCTGAGGATCAGGGCAGGTGCGTTAAACCATTTCACCAATGATCGGACGATTGACGAAGGTGATCTGACATATACCACCCATCCAGTGTTCCATGAATATGAACTCCACGAGAATAAAAACCTGACTGTCGAGAGTGATCACCCCGGCGGCGACTGCGGCTACTTCATCGAGGGATTTATGGCAGATGAGTATGTGGCAATTGGTAACAATGCCAATAAACTCTGCAAACTCCTGGTAGAGTTCAAGGATGATGATAAGAAGACGCTGTTAACCGGCGAGGCATGGGACATTGGCGGCGGATTCACTCTTACTGCTGACCGGATCAACCTCGAACATAACCAGGTATGGTTCTCGCTTTGTAAAGATGGAAGGGAACTCGACAATGAAGTAGTGTCGACCAATGGCACTCAACAGGATCGCGTATATACTTACACCTCTGACATCGGTTGGGAAGATGATATCCCGGTCTTCTCGTGCTACGTGGATGCAGTCTTCAGAGGAACCGACTGCAACGTCGTGCAGGTCATGTACGTCTTCCTGATCGATAACAAGGTCACGGAGATCGAGACCGGTGATACGTATGGCATCATGGAAGTGATGACTGTAAGCGGGAGTGAAGTCACTCTAAGAAACGATGAGGGCACCATTGATCTCGACACGGACACCACGGAACACATCATGGGCGACATCTACTTCATAACTGCGGATGATAGTTCTGCGATCCGGTTCTATCCGATGGCTGAGTACTCAGAACCGGGTGTCTATGAAGTTCGCGGTGCTGTTGTGGAACTGGATGGTACCAACCCCCAACCCGATGTGGATCAGGTATGGGATTACAGCAACTTTGCTGGTTTCTGGTATGGGCTGGATGATGATCTGGCGACAGAGACGCTGACGATCAACGGATCTGCAATGAGCTTCCCGTCTGATCGGGTACTCGATGAAGGTACCGTGGTGTACGAAACCTATCCCGTCTATCAGGAATATGAACTCCATAAAGATTTAGGCTTGACCGTCGAGAGTAGTCACCCCGGCGGTGACTGCGGCTACTTCATCGAAGGATTTATGGCAGATGAGTATGTGGCAATCGATAACAATGCCAACAAACTCTGCAAACTCCTGGTAGAGTTTGAGGGGGTAGAGTCCGAGGGTAAGGGTAAGAAGACGCTGTCAACCGGCGAAGAATGGGGCCTTGGCGGCGGATTTGTTCTTGTTCCAAACCAGATCGACCTCGAAGGAGACGCGGTATGGTTCTCGCTTTATAAGGATGGTAAGGAACTCGACAGCGAAGTGATCTTATGTGGTAGCGGGGATCCTCAGGATCGTGTATACACCTACACCGCAGACATCTGCGGAGAAGATGATGTGCCGGTCTTCTCGTGCTACGTAGATGCGGTCTTCAGAGGAACCGACTCCAACATCGTGCAGATCATGTATGTCTTCCTGATCGATGATAATATGTTGATGATCGATACCGGTGACGAGAGTGGGAACATGAAGGTCGTGACCGCAGATTCTACCGGGATCACCCTCATAAACGATGAAACCATCGATCTGGATGCCGGAACCACCGAACAGATCACGGATAACATCTACTTCAGGGTTGCAGACGACGACGTGCTGAGATTCTACCCATTCGTCGAGCGCATAATCAGGGGTGCTGTATCACCACCATCGGAAGAACCCGAAGAAGAGCTATCAGACTCCGACGGCGACGGAGTACCTGATCTCTGGGACAAAGAATCGGACACCCCGCATGGCTACCTGGTGAACTCAGAAGGCATCGGGCGAATGTGGGGTGACATGAACGGCGATGGCAAGCTCACGTCGGTGGATGCTCTCATGCTCCTGCAGGCGATGGCCGGGACTCTTAAAGATATAGCCACTGGGTGCGATGAACTTGATCAACGCGTCTTGAGAATGTATGATCGAAACAGTGATGGGTGGATTGATGATACCTGGATGCAGTATGCGAGTATCGATGTCGAGTGTAACCGGATAACCACGAGTGAATATGAACAGGTTAAGTACGCATACGAGCACAAGTGCCCGGTAGAGCCGGAGTGGGTGTGATTGTCACACACCCACCTTGTACACTTTGCATTGGATATACGAAGTTGTAAATATGAACATACGAATAATTCAACTGATCGCGCTTGCGGTTGCTGTATTTACAGCAATTCCCGCTCTCTTTTAGCACCCGCATTTAAAATGTTGTGTGACTACCCGCCTCTCGATATCGGTATGTCGTGTAATACGATGAAGTAGAAGTGCTTCATAACTTAAAATGTTCGCGAAAACACAAAGAAACAGTCCCGACGTTAGTGACTTTCGTTGTGATTGTAAACGTATGCAAGAGAGGGTGGTCTTTCATCATTTTACACATATTTCGTAAACATTTCGTAACACACTTTGTCCCACCACAAAACAAATCAACAGCATGCGGTGATATAGCTACAAACAGTTAAGGGTCGAAAGTGTAGACGGAACGGGAATTACTGATGCTCACCCAATCCGCGGTCACCTCAAACACATGATCTGCCGCATCCGCCGCCCCCACCGTCACCACATCCGCGCCATCGCCGATCAGCGCGAGCCTCTCCTTGTCCACATCCACATTCTCAACATACGTACCCGCATGTACGTAAATCGTATCCCCGATCACCTGCAGCTCATCGATCACCAGCACCGGAACACGTCCACTTTCGTAAAAAACTCTGAGAACGGTCTCTATGTAAACGAAGACATCCTCTATCTCTTTTTCCTTAAATAACTTCAAGAATGTATCTTTTGGTATTGGAATTCCATTATAGCTTTCAGGCAGAACAGCAGCTACCGGCTTTAAGAACTCTTTTATTCGTTCATATCTTGCAACATGTTACACATCGAAGAGAACTTTTATGAAATCATCATAATCGCTGACGAATCTACCTCTCAAATTTATGTAAAACACCTTATAATCATCTGGCAACTGGTCAACCAGATGGCTGATCAGCGCGGTTTTTCCAGAGTTTATCGGTCCGTATATGAATGTGATCAGGGACGGTTTTGCGTCCAGAACATCCATGATCTCCTTCGTCTCCTGTTCCTGGTCGTGGAATTCGATTCTCTTCATGCTCGTATCTTCGCGTCCGCTCAGTCATAATTCTATCGCGCCAGCAGCCAGCCGCAGGATTATGAGAGCGCCCGAGCGATGTTACCAGACCGCCACGGCTGACACCAGCAGAGCGATCCGGTTGTCGCGGCCCGAGCCCCTTTTGTGAACAGGTCCAGGGGACCCGACCGCCAATCTCACTTCGCGCTTCGCATCACTCCTCGATCTGCTCCACGATCACCTGCTCGATGTTGATCTTTGCATTCTTAAGGATGATCTTGATCCCGCCGCCAGACCCGGGTGACATTCCAGCAACCTGCATCGGCATACCAACTGGCATGCCCGCGGCAGGCAGCACTCCCGCTGCCGGCACCGGCGCGGCAGGGGCCGCAGGCTTCTTTGCACCTGCTTCTTTCGCCTTCGCGTCCTCCTTCGTCTTCCACTCTGCAACGATCGGATGCTTCTTCTCGACCAAAAACGCCTTTAATGAGTCGAGATCGGTTGCATCCGCCTCAGTTGCGATCGCATCCACGATGTCCTCGGGAATATCGGCGATCACACGGTCCTTGAGGTGTTTTGGCATCCAGCCGACCCGGTTCCAGCCGCCGTCAGCAGCGATGAACTTAGGCGACCTGAAGTAGTTGATCCCGATTCCAAGGAATCCAACAACCTGCTTTCCGCCGCCGGTCTGCCCAGCCATGTTTGCGAACGTAAGTCCGTTTGGCGCAGGATCTGCGTAATCTCGATCCACCCATGCGATAATATCGAGTTCAGGGATGTAAAAGCCGACGACCTCGAAGCAGCCGCATGATGTGTGCGGATACTCAAAGAACGAGTGCAGTTTGATCTGGGAGTATTCTCCCTGTGACGACGATACCGCAACCTCATTGACTCCCGTGTATTCGCCGCCTACCTCGTCTATACATTCCCCCTTCTCGATTGCGAACTGCGGACCCTCGGGATCGACCTTTGCAGCGGCTCTCCCGTCAAACCAGTTGATCGCACCGCAGAGCGATACCCGGTCAGGAGTTACCACACAGACATTGGTCGGGGCAAACGACTGACAGAGCGTGCACCCGTAGAACGTGTCCACATCCTCGTCATGCAGGTCGCGCGTTCGCGCGTCCCTTGCCTCATATATCGCACGGATCTCCGGAAGTCTCTTCTCGATCTCGTCAGCGTCTGTGATGTAGAGGGTTTCCATCTTCTCGATGAAGGTCATCTCGTTTTTAAAGAGCATCATGGTCGCTTTTGCGAGGGGTTCGAATGAATTAAGCCCTTTCTCGACCGCATCCTTGCTGATACGAAGCCAGATGTCATACCGCTGATTCAGATGCATGAGACCGTTTATGTAATTTTGAAAATCGTGATTTCGGCGTTCAACGATCGCCTCAAGGTCGGGTTCGACTGCTTCGCCCGCTATACGGTAGATCATTGCAAAAGGATGCCTCTCGCCCTCGTTCATATCAGAGAGATCCGGACCGATCAGGGTGAACTTCCCGTCCTCGACCTCGTCCATGCCTTCGGCACGCACCAGTTCAAAGCCCTTGCTCTTCGGTCCTGCGAGTTCGATATACATGCCGTCCTTTCTGATCCGTTCCCCTTCGAACATGGGGGATAACTCAAATGGGAATTCGTCTGCCATTGGATGCCTCCTGAATTAGATGATGAATCGTGACAATCTACTTAAACCTTATCGCATTCATTCCATATATTCAAGTACCCTCCGGTGAAAGTATTGGATGATGTCAGCATCAGCGAGTTCAGACGATTACACGAAATGGAGTTTGATCGCATCAGGAGAGGGGGCAGGCAGGATTGCAGCCCTCTACTTTGCAAGTATGCGAAATGAGGCGATAGCAGACAGGATCCTACTCCTCAACAGCGCAAGAGCGGATTTGAAGAAAGTACTCGATGAGATCGCAGAGCATCTCGGGGGTAAAGAGGCGAAGGCACTTGAAACGATCCGGCGAGAGCGCGTACAGCTTTTTGGCAGACAGAGTACCGGAACAGGAAATTTCTGGAAGGTTGGAGAGAATGAAGCGAGGATCGATTTCGATGAGATTATAAGAAGGCGAATCGAGAGTCTCGGGCTTACGAGCGGTGATGCGATGTTTGACATCATGACGCTCGGCGGAGGTACCGGCAACGGCAGCATCCCCTACATCATCGACCAGATGAAACATGGGTCTGGGAGAACCGCTTCAGGGCACAAGCACTTCGCGCTATGTGTATGGCCCGATCTGATCGAGGCGGATCACCGGCATTTCAATGCGATCTGCGGACTGTCCCGATTGCTCAAGTATGGCGAGGATAGCCACCAGAATGCTGACATGGTGATGATCGTCGATAATACAACCCTCGGAAGAAAGATCGAACTGGCTGGCGGCGAATCCAATTATTACTTCGAGATCAACAGAATGATTGCGCAGGCGATCGATATGATGATGGCACCGGGTCGGAAGAATACGAACCGGGTGATCGATGTAAATGACTACATCGTCTTCCCGTCGCACATCGGCGTCTACCATACCACGCCGTGCATGTCGCTTGGCAACGATGCGGACATGATCAGCATCGAATCTGCGCTTGATGATGCGATCGAGAATGCGTTCTTCCCGCTGGACCCCGCAACAGCAACCGTGGTCTGGTTGATCGTGCGCGTGCCGAAACGCTACTTCAATATCGGACAGTTCGAGCAGCGGACACTCGACCACAAGTTCAAGGGATGGGTGGAGGATAACATCATCGGAAAATTGCGTTATTCGACGGTAACGTTTGTCGAAGAGGATATAGACACATTTGATGTGCTTTTGTTGCTCGGCGGATTCAAACTCGAAAAATTAGTTCCTGAATCTTTCGAAAAATACCTTATGTTCAAGGAATTGCTGGAATTAAACGCAAATAACGGCGAGATCTCGCTTGCGCAGTTCGGCGATGACGTAACCCTCTCGACCGATGAATTAAACCGCATCGAGCAGAACCTGCGGGATTACATGGCGCATATCGATGATGTGGTGAAACGGCTGAGCAAGTGATTGCGCATTTCTGTTCGTATTTAGCCGCCTATCAGCCTGCTTTCGGATACAGAAGAGTTATATGAAATGACTTTACAGGATCATCTATGAAATACAGCGTTTTGCTCGAACAAACCGAGGAAGGTTATGCAGTCTGGTGTCCCGGGTTACCTGGGTGCTGGTCTCAGGGCACAACCGAAAACGAAGCGCTTGAGAACATGAAGGACGCGATAATGACCTATATAGCAACGGTTGAAGACCTTATGGTGGGCAGGACCGTTCGCCACGTAGAGGTTCCGGTTTAAGTTCATACCAAAGCTTCAAGGCATCAATCATCGCCGCGCTGTCAGCGCGTTCCAGAAAGCGGGTTTTTGGATTGTTCGTGAAGGTAAGCACATCTCCATGACCGATGGAAAGCGAATTATCATCATCCCTCGTGCAAACCCCATCAATGCATTCACTATGGCGGGTATAATCAGGGATGCTGGGATGACCGTTAAGGAATTTAAGAAACTACTCAGATAAGAATTTATTTTCACGTTCAATTCCATAAAACCTCTTATAATTCTCTATCGCACGCCGCCCCTGCTCAGGATACCGGCTCAGCATAAAATCCACAAACAAAGCCGCGCTCACACAATCCTTCGTGAAATTGAGTAACTCCTTTGCCAGCTTCCGCGATTCCCCGCCTTCCGCCGGAATCTCAAACGATACGCAGAAATCGCGCACTGAAAAGCATCTTCTCCTGAGAATCGGCGAGATCGAACCTATGAGAACCCGGTCTTCGAGTTCGACATAAGCAGGGACGCCTTTCTTATCTATCCGCCTAAAATCGGTCAACCCATAAAAATCGCGATACGAATGCAGTTCAAGGTATATCGCGGGTTTTATCTCCATAATCGCAGCAACGAGGTCCCTGCCGTACCCCTCGTAATACCGAGCATCAAGTGTGCTCACATAAGCGCGATCCGTGAGTTTCGGTATGATCACAAGCGTCCCGGTTATAGGGGCGTCCAGTGATTCAAGCAGCGCAGATGTGTGCATCCATTCATCGCCGTGCAACCCCCCGACGAACAATCGCTTCGGCTCACCGCTGCCGAGTGTGATTCTCTTTGCTACTGCCATTACGTCCTCTTTACGAGATTTGCATATATATGTGCCTGTCTTGTCGGTTCAGGGAGCTTGTATCCGCGCAGGCAGTGTTTCACGATCTCAATCGAACTCTCCATCGAAACCCGGTGCCCGGGCGCCACTATTATCGGATTGCAGTTCTCTTTTGACTTGAGCACCCATCCGATCTGTCTGCCGCCGTACATAAGCAGATGAACCGACCCCGTACCAGCTGGCTGTTCGGACCTTCCGCAGAGGATGCTTTTGGAAACGCCGATCGTTGGAATATCGAGCGCAACACCGATATGCGTTGCAAGCCCTGCAGATCTTGGGTGGTTGATGCCGCATCTACCGATCATCAGGAGTTCCGGTTTATGGGCGAGTTTTCCGTATGCCGAGACGATCGCTTTACCTTCGCGGAATGCGAGAAACGTCGGGATGTACGGGAACTCTGTGGCAACGATTGCGTAAGCACGGTCTTTCTCTTCCATTGTTTCGTAATCAAGCGTTACGATGCCTGATATTACTTTTTCGCCTGCGAACGCTTGGTCGACTCCTGATATCGTCCGTATTTCATCGAACCGATCCTCTGTCTCTGCGTGTGCTGCAACTGCCCGCTGTACCTCGAGGAGCATGTTCTGGTCGCTGGTTGTAGGGAATAGGTCGATCATAACGGTTACTGCCACAGTATCTGCCTCAACTCTTCTCTCGCTTCGTTCGTGAAGTCCACGCCCATGTCCGGCTCCACAACCGAGACGATGATCTCGAAGCCCCATCCATACCACCCCCGACTGAAGTCGGACGAATGGGGTGAATGTGGGCGTGTGTTTGGCGGCGGCGCGAATTTTGATCATCGTTTTGCGGATAAAAGAAGTTACCGAAGGTGATTTGATCGAAGGTAGCCATATATCCGATTTTGTCCGAAGCCTCCAATTTTTGGAATATATAAGTACAGATAAGATTGTACCTACTCCTCGTCCTCCCCCCATCCACCGTATTCAACTTTTCTGCTTGGTGGGGGAGTCCATAGCATAATACCACTACCTTAAGCAGATGCCCCACCTCTGCGCAATTCGTTGCGAGCTTCTTCTCGTGGTTTAGTGAGTAACGGATAGGGTTTACGCCGCCGTTTAACGGCACGTGGTTCACTACGTCTGGATCTATTCCCCGTACGATGATTAGCAATAGCTTCCAGAAGATATCCGTACATAATAGACAAACGCGTTTTAGCAGTGCGCAGAAATGTCTCCTTAAATGCATTTAACTGCTGTAACGTGCCTTTGAAACTCGGGTGTTCGTGGTGGAAGATTATAACTATACGCCGCTTGCGCCATGACCGCTCGGATCAAATTATACGCCAGCAAATGCACCCATATTTCCTTACAAACCATGTCAGATGTTTTACACCTCAAAACATCCATTTGGAGAACTGTTTTGATGAATCTGAAATCCACTTCGATCAACCACCGTTTCGTGTAAAGTTCGCCGAGTTCCTTTCTTGTAACTTCTTTTGGGTTAAGAAGGGTCGTAGTAATGACCATTCCATTGATTTTAATCTCGCGTATTGCCAACGTGTCTGGCATTTGGCAGTACATGAGCTCATCCATCCATTCTGGTCGTTGTTTCGGCTTTTCCCATATAACGATATGGTC
>PQXF01000011.1:0-24341 GCA_003194445.1 Candidatus Methanogaster sp. | reverse complement strand
ATTTCCTTACAAACCATGTCAGATGTTTTACACCTCAAAACATCCATTTGGAGAACTGTTTTGATGAATCTGAAATCCACTTCGATCAACCACCGTTTCGTGTAAAGTTCGCCGAGTTCCTTTCTTGACTTGAGCATAGCAATTAGAGGTAAATCCGCTTTGATATACGATTTCACGGCATCAGAAACTATACAATCGTTTATTTTAGGATTATTCCTTGCCATCACTTTGATATCCATTATTTCGGTTTCCATTTCAAGCGAATGGATATAATTTATCATTTGCAAGAGGGTTAAGCCACGTGATGGAAAGTTGCGACCGTCTGATGGGAATGAAACAGAAATCTCGGTTATTTCAGCAGGAGAGTGTGAAGGGATTCCAAAAATATCACGTGAAGGATGTAGAGATGTCCATAATGCCGCTGTTGCGCATGCACCAACAGCAATATCTTGAACTTGGAATGGTAATTAATCAATATTAAGGGGGATGCCGTAAAGAGATACCGGATAACTTTTATACAGAAAACAGCGATACTCTTGTTCTATATCGGAATAATAAGGTTTTAAAAGAGTGCGCCCAATCAACGGATTTTCATTGACATCCCTGATGGGTTTAACTACAACAAAACCGAGGTATGATTCTTCCAATGCCTTTAGTTGTTCCTTATCACAATTTACCAGCATTTCTCTAAAATTTTCTGTGGAAAAGTTTTCTGAGAAGAAATGTAGGCGTTTTGTGATGGTGGAAGGGGTGTCAAACGAACGTGCATAGAATTTGGAGTAATCAATTAAATAATCCTTATCAATGTAGTGATCTTCAATAACAACAGTATTAGCATTTATATCTTTTGTATATTTGTATATATAACGAGCCTGATTGGAATACCCTAAGACATCTTGTGCATGGTCGAAAGGGTACACCTCCATTAAACCACCTTCCGCACTTAATTAAATTGTAAAACGCTTCCACAAATCTTCAGGAGATAAAGCGCTGACTTCTCGATGAAATTCTTCTGCTTCTCTTAGTGTTTCTGGATCGTTGACTATTTCATCTAACTCAACCTTAATCTGATCTATTTTTGCCACAAGTTCTTCCGGAAGTGCATTGAGTGTGTCCATCTCCATCTTGGTAGGTCCGACCATCCGCATGTTTGTATATCCTCCTTTATTCATATTCCGTTTTGTTAGAATGTGAATCTCAAACCACTCATGTTATATAAACTTTTTTGCTATATAAACATTTTGGGTGCATTTTATATGGTGATTAGACGAATACACACCCCAGAACGCTGCTTCGTCACGCGCCCAACTCGACCCCCACATACGCGAAAGCATCGTGATAAATTCCGAAGTCGCCAAACCCCGGACTTAAGTACAACGCCGGTACCTCGCGTCTTCGCATCCGGTTTGGCTGCACCAGTGCCAGCACCCGGTAGATGACCCGCCAGCAACAAAACCGCGTCTCGATCGTGAGGGAGCTCTTTTCGCGCCATACAGTGTATGTTAAAACCCCCCTACATAAAACCCCTACAAATGAGACCATCAGCACCAGCCGGCGCGGCAGTCCCCGCGTCCGCCGCCATAGATTTATTAGCAAACGACCCCCAAGAGACGGTATACCCAAAGGCGGGGGTTGCCCAGCCAGGTCAAAGGCGATGGGTTTAGGGCCCATTCTCGCAGGAGTTCGTGGGTTCGAATCCCACCCCCCGCATGTTTCAGGAAGAGCGTCTTCAAACCTCGCTCCTCCGGGATTCTTTCCATTCAACACCGCGCCCGATCACCTGTTTTTTCAGTGCGACAATTCCACAAAGCGTGATCAGCCAGAGATGCGCGATGAGTCCGAACGTCCGAACAATCCCGCGGCGCAGACCGTACCTCTGCCACAACAAAAGACCGTACAGCGGCACGAGCGGTGTAGCAAGAAACGCGACAAAGGGCAGCGTCAGCGCAAGAAACCACGCCAACCGCCTCGACACGGGGATCTTCGACCGCAGAAACGATTCCAGGTATGTGCGCAGCCCCTGATATGCGCCGGTTAACCATCTGACGCGCTGGTTGAAGAGATCTCTGATGCTGGACGGCGCCTGCTCGCCCACGAGCGTCTCTGGCACGAATACGCCTACGAGACCTGAAAGATACGCTTTCTGGGTGAAATCAAGATCTTCGCACGAGACCGACTCGTTTAACCGGTTGAATCGGTGCTCTTCCATGAGTTTCATATTCAAGACCCCGATCAGACCGTTGAACTGGTTAAATCCACCTACCATCTTAAATATGCGGTAGACATCAGAAAAAAAGAAATATTCCGCGGCAATCGTCTGGGTCACGATGTTTTCATCCGAGTTCGTGACGAAACGTGCGCTGCTTGCGATTATCGCATCCCGGTTCGACCGTAGCGCGTCCACGCATTCGACCAGGAAATTCCGCAGGGGACGGCTGTCCACATCAAAGAGCGCTATATAGTCCGGCATCGTTCCATACGCCGCGAGAGCATCATTGACCGCACCAGCGCGCCGCCCACGGTTGTCCATGCGAGAAAGCACGGCAACCGGCATCTCTTCTAAAAATTTCAGGCGGTCATCAGCCCCCTCCTTGAGATCGAGGACATAAGTGACCCTGACATCCAGATCCCCTTTTTCGAGATCCAACAGACAATCTACGGATTTCTTAAGCACTGATAGCGGCTCAAACGACGCTACCGGCACTATTACAGCCAGTTCTTCCATTAATGCCCTCCTTGCAGGCAGTGGCATCGATGGATCGCTCTTGACGATCCATTACCCGAAGAGCAAGGTGATTATATCAGCGCCCTGCGTGGCAGTAACGATCAGGTTCAGCACGATGCCGATGAGGGCTCCTGTGATCAGGCTGGTGATGATCCGGATCTTGATGATGAGAACTGCTGCTATGATTATAGATATGAGCAGTCCGATTCCGGAACTCGATCCGATCATTCCCAGAAGCCCAACTGACCCGGATATCCATTCCAGCAGTACCGAGACTGCATTTATTCCGAATACGATACCCACTATCACGCCGATTATGGTGAATGTATTGTTTCCCATGGTGTCACCCTGCCATCAATTTTGCAATCAGTTCAGATGCACCCGATCTCCTGTCGCCATGTAGATCACGCTCTCACAGATGTTCACGGCATGATCCCCGATCCGCTCGAGATACTTCGATACGAAGAGCAGGTGCGAGATGTTGGCGAGTTTCTTCGGATCCTCTACGAGATATGTCATGAGTTCCCTTCTGACCTGATCATACAAGCCATCGACAAGATCGTCCTTCTCTGCCGTCGCATAAGCAAGATCGCTGTCAGAATCATGAAATGCCCGGATTGCGGAACCTAACATCTCACGCGTCATATCGGACATGCGCGGGATATCAATTAAGGGTTTCACGTGCGGCTCTCCTTTCGAGTATATCGTGACTCTTGCAATATCAACAGCAAGATCGCCCATCCGCTCAAGGTCGATCTGGATCTTAAGTGCCGTTGCAATCGTCCTGAGATCGACTGCCATCGGCTGCTGGAGCGCGATCAGCCGCAGACACGCCTTCTCGATGTCGCATGCAAGATCATCCACCCCCCTGTCCCTATCGATCACCGATTGAGCCATCGCTGCGTCCATAGCCTTAAGCGATACGACCGCATCATTTATGATCACATCAACCATCTTGCCAAGTTTTATGATATTTTTCTTAAGATCTTCCAGTTCCTGTTCGTACTGATTCCTTACCATTGTAACCTGTTATGTATCTGAAGTTATATTAGATAATGCGTTTGCATCAGCGCACGATCTTTGATATATTGAGTTCGAGGATGTCCTCTGCGCCAAGATGCTTCAGTTCCGGGATCAGGATATTCACAGTCTCCTTCGCAACCACGGTCTCGACCGCGTAATATTCGGAGTTGTACAGCTTGGTCACGGTCGGCAGTTTCATCGCAGGCAGCGCGGCGATCAACTCGTCGAGTTTCCCTGCTGGCACGTTCATAGCCAGAAGCACCTTACCGCGAGCCTCAATTACAGCAAGAAGCAGCGTTCGTATCTCCTCGATCGCTCTTCGCTTCGTGGAATCGTTCCAGCTATCCTTGTTCACGACCAACTTCGTCGTCGATTCGAGCATCACATCGATGATCTTTAAGTTGTTCTTCCGAAGCGTCGACCCTGTCTCGGTGACATCGACCACGACATCCATCAGATCAGGAACCTTCGCCTCGGTAGCGCCGTAAGAGAAATGGATCGTTGTGGGAATCCCGAGTCTCTCGAAATAACTTCGGGTGATGTTTGGGTACTCGGTCGTCACCCTGCTATGTGGCTTGATATTGGATGCGTCTTTTATTTTTTGGTCATCAGGCACCGCAATAACGATCTTAACGATTCCTGAACCCTGCTTGCTGTATGGCATGTCAGCAATCTCGATCACGTCTGCGCCTGACTCGACCACCCAATCATGCCCTGTTATTCCCATATCGAAGTAACCCTCCGCCACATAACCGGCAATCTCTTGCGGACGCAGGATCTTCACTTTTCCGATCCGCGGGTCGTTGATCTTTGGGTTGTACTCCCGTTCGGTCCTCTTGATCTCGAGATCTGCCTGTTTGAAGAGGAGAAACGTCTGCTCCTCAAGGCTTCCTTTTGGTATTGCTATGCTCAACATCGGTGTAACTCTGTGGCGGCGCATTAATAGTTTTCTTATCGGCGGCGTTGATTCGTTGATCTGTCTATGAGGTTGTTATTGGTGATAGTGTGGCAGAGATCGGGATAAAGATTTATGGCTAAACTGCGCAAACAGATTCGTGCAGATGAAACGTTGAAATTGTGTTTGATAATCCGGAAGATGTCATGGAGCGAGAAGAGAAGACCGTTATCGGATATCGAATTGGCAACAGCCACAGATCAGAGGTAGCCATGACCGACCGTGAAGCCACAATGATTCTTGCAGCAGAGGACATCAGGCACCTGTTGTCGAGAGGATACCCGCGCACAGGTGTCATACGGTTCGCAAGTGATCATTACCGGCTGGAAAATCGGGATCGGCACATACTGATGCGTTCCGTCGTCGAACCCGGGGTTGCGGCGTTACGCATCAGGAAAAGGATACCGTGCACTGGCATCAAGGATAAAAAGATTATGATAGATGGATATAATGTCATCATCGCAACAGAAAGCGTGATTTTTGGAGAACCGGTATTTTTATGCGATGATGGGTTTATACGGGACATCAGAGGTGTTTTCAGGAACTACAAAAATCCAGTGGAGGGTGTTTGCAGACAGGTTCTTGAGATGCTGTCCGAATGTGAGCCGGATTTTGTTACCTTCCTCTTCGATGCCCAGATCAGCAAGAGCGGTATGCTTGCACGCTATATTCGCGGACTGCTCCCCGTGTATTCCCTTTCAGGAGACGCGAGAACATCAAAGCATGTCGATTTCGATCTGAAGCACTGTGACATGATTGTTGCGACGGGCGATGGTAATATCATCGATGAAGTGCGATCCGCGGTGGACATTCCCGGATGCATCCTTGAAAAACTTGGTAAAAGGGCGTTTACGATATAAATGACAGTAAAACAACAGCTCTGGTGTGTACAGGTGCCCAAACAGAGCGGCGAACCTGTCCGCAGTTTGCTTGTCGGGATGGGTGCATTTCAGAAGGACGCTGCGGTTCAGAGGGATGACGCTTATCTGTATTTCCCGGTTAAATATGAAATTGGGATTGCGGATCAATTTCCTGATGTTAGACTCCTGCAGAGGGACTTTGAGTGCGTAGAAAAGCAAACGTTCGAGTCTATCCTCGGATTTACCCCGTCTTATGACATGATCGGGGATATTGCGATCATCGATTCCGATGATTCCGATGCAGAGATGATTGCGGACGCCATTCTCCTGGTGCACAGGCACATAAAGACCGTTCTTGGAGCGCTGTCGCCTGTGCAGGGCGAGTTTCGGGTCCGGGATCTCCGCGTGGTTGCGGGCGAGCCAAAGACCGAGACCGTGCACAAGGAGTATGGCTGCCAGTACGAGATCGATCTTGCCCGCGTCTACTTCACGCAAAGACTTGCAACCGAACGAAAACGCATCGCTGATCAGGTCAGTAGCGGGGATGTCGTTGTCGATATGTTTGCAGGCGCAGGACCTTTCAGCATCCTTGCTGCAAAGTCAGCCAGAGAGGTGGTGGCGATTGATAAGAATCCGGTGGCGACCCTGTATCTGGAAAGAAACGCGACGTTAAACAGGATCAGTAACATGCGGATCATCTGTAGCGATGCGGCAGATGTTGCGCATGATCACGGTCTCGCCCATATCGCGGATCATGTGATCATGAACCTGCCGCACTCGGCAGAGGAGTTCCTTGACGAAGCGTTGACGATTCTAAAACCCGGCGGCATCATTCATTATTATGACATCAGGGGGGAGGGTGACCTGTTCGATGGTGCTGAGGCTGCGATCAGGGATGCCGCAAGCGCCCGCGGCAGGACTGTACGGGTACTGGATCGGCGGGTCGTCAGATCGTACTCGCCGCATCAGTACAATGTCGCGCTGGATGTGGAGGTGTGCGGGGACTGATGCGCAAAAAGGGGGTTTGGTGGAGGGTTTATGTGGGATGAGTTTCAATTTGTGAGCATGGAGAGAGGAGAACTCTGCCAAGACTCGTGCATGGTTTTGCTGCTGGAAGAGCGTGTGCAAGATATCGGTGTAGTTAAACCGAATGTGAGAGGTGCGATGTATATGGGGTTTGGTGACTGAGGAATGGTAAAAACAAATCAATGAGGTGTAAAAAAATGGCAGAGTTTTTAAGGACTAATGGAATATCCGATAATCTCGAAGAATTGATTGTAAATTCAAAGGAAAGGCTGTTTTTAGTGAGTCCCTATCTCCAAATTGCAGATAGTCTCAAAAAGCTAATCAAAGTGCGAGATTCACAATCAATCGACCTGCGTATAATTTATAGGAAAGATACTAAAATAAATGCCGAAGATACGAGCTTCTTGCAAGAATTAAACAATGTTAGTATTTTCGTTTGTGAAAATCTCCACGCTAAATGTTATTTAAATGAAAATACAGCAATCATCGCTTCTATGAACTTGTATCAGTATTCCCAACAAAATAATCGAGAAATGGGCATTAAAGTTGAGAAAGAAAAAGAGCCTGACCTATACAATGATATATTCAAAGAAGTAATGATACTCCTGCAAATAAGTCCGCAACTTGAGTTTCCAGCAGAAAAATCAAAAAAAGATGCTTTCACAGCATCCAAAAAAGTTCCTAAAAAAATCAACAAAAGACATCAGAAGAAAGATATGGGCTTTTGTATTCGCTGTGGAAATGACTTAAATTTTAATCCCAAAAAACCGCTTTGCTATAAATGTTTCAAGAGTTGGGAGAAATATAGTGATCCTGAGTATACTGAGAAATTTTGCCATGCTTGTGGAACGGAATATAGTAGTACTGTAGCAAAACCAGTTTGCTACGCGTGTTATAAAAAATTGGGTAAATGATTAACTTATTTTAAAACCCGCCATCCATGCTCGCTCCGCCGCCCGACCTCCAATTCCCTTGAATGTCCCCGAATTTATTCAGGGGTGACGTGACTTGACCCCTTGCCCGAAGATAATTTTAAATACCATGACTGGATATTAAACCTGAACGAAAGGAGGTGAACAGGATGGCAGAAATACCTGAACTAAGTAAGGAAGAGACCCAAAAAATAGCTTCAGAGATGTTTGTCGGAATTTTGGTAGGCACAGGAGCTTACATCCGGCAAAAACTGGGACCGGAGGCAGAAGATGAACTTGGGACCATGGCAGCAGAGGGCTGTGCCATGAACTTAAACGCATTGGGCATCGACACTCCGCTTAAATACGCGCTCCACTACGCAACCATGAGTAAAAACCTGCATGGCAGCGATGTAGAGGTAGAAGGCGATTCCGGAAGTGCCGTTCTCGATACGAAGACGTGCGCTACGTTAAAGGCAGCCATGGAATTCAAGGAGAAGGGGATGCCAATATCCAGAGAGGAGTACTGCAACGGTTGCATAGACGGATATCACAAGAAAGTGGCAGCAAACATCGGGATGAACCTGGACGCAACGTTTACGGAAGATGGGTGCAGGATGACGATAACAAAGTGATCCGGAAGCTACCATCCGCACAATGCCAGAGATAAACATTCCGAGATACTACGACAACCTCGCATCCGACTACGACACGAGACTCGTAAATCCGCAACTCGACTACATGCGGACGGTCGAGGATTCGGTGCTGTCTGACAACGTAAAGGATCTGCACGGCATCATCCTCGATGTCGGCTGCGGTACCGGGAAACAGACGCTTGATCTGGCAGGGCAGGGCTTTGACGTGATCGGTCTCGACATCTCTTCAGAGATGATCCGCATCGCAAGGAAGAAGGCAGAGGATAGAGGGCTTTCGATACCGTTTGTCATCGCAAGTGCGGATGCGCTCCCGTTTAAGGAGGGGTGCATCTCGATGCTCATCTCGATGTTCTGCGCGTATAGCCATATACCGGAGTACGATCAGGCATTTCGCGAGATGCACCGCGTACTTGTGGAAGAAGGGCGGGTTATATTCACCATCGTTAACCGGTGGAATCTTAACTGGTGGCTCAGGCATACCCTTGTTGGAAACCGTGACTGGGTCAGGCACGCCCTTAAAAATAGGGACTTCGTAATCGACGGGCTCTGGACGTACTATTTCTCAAGAAAGGAACTTAAAGGGAAGATTAAGGGGGCAGGGTTTCAGAAGGCGCGCGTTGGCAGTGTGATGATCTTCCTGTACCCGCATTTAGAGCGCATCGAGAAGGATACCTCCCTCTACCTGCGAGTTTCCGGCAGGATCGAGAACATGGTGCGCTGGATCTTCCCGTTTAACGCTCTCGGCTACTACCTGCTTGCAATCTGCACGAAATAACCATCAATCCCCGAAGTCAGCAGTCCGTCTCAGCGCACCCAGAGGGTTCGCAGAAGCGAGAAGACCGGAACGCCCTCGATCGTACTCTTCCCGAGTTTGTCGACGAGCACCGCAATTGCTATCGGTTTTGCCCCCATCTCGGTCAGTTGCTTGATCGTCTCTGTAAGCGTTCCGCCGGTGGTGATTACATCATCAACAAGCACACAGGTAGTACCCTTCGCGTCTGCGAAGTTGTGGCTGAAGATTCCCGAAGCGTCCGTATTCTCAGTGCCGAAGAGTTGCTTGTTCGGATAGAATATTGCGAGTTTGGTGCCGAGTTCGTTTGCAACGACGCTTGCCAGAGGGATGCCGCTTACAGCGATACCGACTACCACGTCGATCTCTGCTACGTCCTCTACATTATCAAGGACCAAGTCCGCAACCGCATCAGAGATGCACCGCAACCGGTACGAACTCTCGCCGATGCTGCGCCAGTCCATCGACATATCCTGCGGCGCGCGCAGTTCCGTCTTCTTGCCGGCATGTGTCAGTAGGTATGTAACAGTCTCCTTGGAGACGTTGAGCTCGTCAGCGATCTGTCCGACATGCATTCCGTTCTCCTTCATTTCAGTCGCTCGTTTTGTTAATTCATCAATACCGTTCATGCTACTCACCTATGTTGTGTTAACGGGCTCGCCGCGATTCGAACACGAGTCATTGGGTCCGAAGCCCAATAGGATATCCGCTACCCTACGAGCCCATGTATTAGTATCATCTTCCGCTGGAGTTGTAAAGTTATCGGAAGACGAAACCATATCCGACAAACCTCTGTTTCTCATCCAGATTGGCGAGAATAAATCGGTCTGATTTGGTATAAGCGATCTTCTTTGAACCTGAAAGCATAAGAGTGCACTCACTGCCGGGCAGAGCAGAACCCACGCCCGCCCCGTTTACCACGATCTCTTCGATGCGTGCGGGTGCTGACTGAAGCCCTACGAAGAGATGCAGCACATCCCCAACCGCAATCTGTTTTGTGAACTTTGAAAGTGTTGTGTTAAGCGTAACACCAGTGGAAACGAGCTCTTTTCCTTCTTCCGAGATTATATCTCCGCGCTCCACATCCTTCGGTTGTATGTGCTTAAGCGCAAGCCCCACTCTCGCGCCAGTCGCCGCGCTCTTTGCGTCAACGTCGTGCAGCTGGATCGACCGTATCTCGACAGGTTTCTCTGCCGGCATCATAAGCATCTTATCCTTCGCATGTATCGTGCCCTGCTTGACCACGCCCAGAATCACGCAGCCGATGCCGGTCACGTTAAAGACGTGATCGACCGTCACGCGCGGCGAAAGCGCATTTAGCTCCGCATTCTCGTTATCCACTACCGCGCCAACCGATGATATCATCTCTTTTAGCTCTTCCATCCCCTCAAACGTCTCGGCAGATACGATGGCACACTCCCAGTCCTCGATGACAGTGCCAGCCCCGATCGTTCTGATCTTCTGCGCAAGCTCCTCGAGTGCGTAAGGATATGAGGTGTCTGACTTGGTCAGCACGATCATCCCGTGCTTGTATTTTAACAGGTCAAGCAGGACGATGCACTCGCCTGTGAATGCATCAGGACCTTCCGGCGGGACTGCGAGAAGTATTATATCTGATAGGTCAATTGCGGTCAGGAGCGGTTTTACGGACTTCGGATACCCGGTGGCATCGGTTATCGTGAGTATGGTGCCGCTCTTGGTAAAGTCGTAGATCGTGACGTCTGACACGTTTCCTTTCTTGCCAAGTTTCGATGCAAGAGTTGTTCTTCCACTCTGCTCACCGCCGATGATCGCTATTTTTGTCATGTTTACTCGTTCGTATCCTCTGTGATATATGCTAATGCTACCTGGTGCTGTGTTTATGCCCTGTGCTAAAGCTCCCTCATCTCTGATATGCTCCCGATCACGGCATCCGGCTTGATCCGGGATTGCCTGGCGCTCTCCTCAGTATCAACGCCGGAGAGCACAAGCACAGTCTTCATGCCGTATCTGCTGCCTGCGAGAATGTCGGTCTCGAGGCGGTCGCCGACCAGCGTGCATTCGTGCGCAGGAAGTCTCAGATGGTCGATTGCGGCATCCATCATCGGCGGGTTCGGTTTTCCTATCACAAACGCAGATCTCCCGGATGCCGTCTCAAGCGCACGCACGATAGCGCCTGCGCCCGGCAGGAAACCGTGCTCTACCGGAAGAACGGGGTCGGTGTTTGTTGCGATGAGGCATGCTCCGGCAAGGATGTTGCAAAGACCGATTCTTAATTTTTCGTAAGTGAAATCCCTGTCAAGACCGACGACGACAAAGTCCGCAACTCCATCTTTATCCTTACCCTCGCCACTGTCTTCGCCACTACCATCCCTACCACCCTCACCACTACCATCCTTTCCATCCCCAACCCAACCCCCATCCCTGCCCGGATCGATCTCGTGCCCCTCTGCTTTCAGTTCATGGATCAAGCCCGCCTCGCCGATCGGATAGATCTTCTGTGCGCCGTACCGCTTCCTGATATATACGGCAGCAGCATATCCGGAAGTGATCACGTCGCTCTCCGTGCACCGGATGCCGGATGCGTTTAGTCTTGCAGAGACTGCGCCCCTGCTCTCTGTCGAGTTATTCGTCAGGAAGACTACTCTCGCGCTATCTAGCAACCGGTTGACCGCATCCGACGCACCTGCTATCACTTCGCTGCCGCGGAATATCACGCCGTCGAGATCGAGAATGTACGCTTTCATCAGATTTTATACCTTGTGTTGTGTATTTAGACTTGGGATGTAGTTATGCACCACCATCGTTTGGACTTCGTCTGAAACTGCGTACAAGGAATCGCGTATTCCTTTGCAAATAGCTGATTTTAGCATGTACGCCGTGATAGAAACGACCTGTTTCAATACATTCAAACAGTTATGCATGATGCATTGTAGTATGAAAAACGACGATCTCGCAACAAAAGACTTCGAACACGAAGTAGCAGCGTGCAACAGCAGATTGGTCGCATCTTCTGCGCTGTATTCTGCACCTTCGGGCACTCGTATAAAACCTCCTTCGCCGCAAAGTTTATTCATAAGTACAGCGCTAATATCTGACTGTTTTGTTAACATAGTCCCCCATCACCTCATTTATTGGATGATGGGACTATATTTTATAGAATATAAATGTATTCGGAAGTAGGGGTATTCGGAACCACTGCTATCAGGGAAATATTAAAATACCATACAGTTCACCATATCTATCGATCGGGCCCGTAGCTTAGCCAGGTGGAGCGCACGGCTGATAATAATTGCAAACACCGTTTGCTACGAACAGAAACCGTGAGGTCCTGCGTTCGAATCGCAGCGGGCCCATCAACAGACGGCTGTGCCGTGATAGCTCAGTCCGGGAGAGCGCTGCCCTGAAGAGGCAGTTGTCCCCGGTTCAAATCCGGGTCACGGCATCTCCACGCGCCGATAGTGTAGCGGTTATCACCGGGCGTTGCCAACGCTCGAACTCGGGTTCGATTCCCGATCGGCGCATCTATGCGTAAAGCACGCCTTTCTTCACAGCCGGAGGATGTTCTGGCATTCACATCCTCTCTTGCTGCTGATCGATGGATATTTGATGCAGATCTTGCTGTAGACCGTGCACATGTCGTGATGCTAGCAGAAGAAGGTATCATCACAACGGAAATCTCTTATCTCATACTCTCTGCGCTCGATAGAATACAGGACGCTGGCATCTCCGCGCTTTCCGTGGAAGAGGACATCCATGCTGCGATCGAGGCGAGACTGATCGAGATGGTTGGCGAGGACGTGGGCGGGCGTATGCACACCGGACGCAGCCGGAATGATGAGGTCGCAACCGACATCCGCGTGCGCCTGCGCGACGAGTTACTGGTGATGATGCGCGAACTGATCCGGCTCAGGCAGGTCATGATAACGTGCGCGAAGGAGCATGTCGAGACTCTGATGCCAGGGTTCACGCACACCCAGCATGCGCAGCCAACGACACTTGCGCACCACCTGCTCGCTCACGCAGGCGCGCTTGAGCGGGATTTTGACAGGTTAAGCGGCGCGTACACACGCACGAACAGAAGCCCGCTTGGCGCGGCTGCATTTGCAGGGACCGGATTTCCAATAAACAGGGCACGAACTTCAAGGTTGCTCGGCTTTGATGGGATCGTTGAGAACTCTATGGATGCTGTGAGCGCACGTGACTTCCTGATCGAGTCTGTTTCCGCGTCTGCGCTTCTTATGACCAATCTGAGCCGCATCGCATCGGAACTGATCCTCTGGTCTACATCCGAGTTCGATTTCGTCACGATCGATGACCGGTATGCTTCCACGTCCTCGATCATGCCGCAGAAGAAGAATCCCGACGTTGCCGAACTGGTGCGCGGGAAGGCAGGCAGTGTGATCGCTGCTGCTGTTGGCATCCTCGGAATCACAAAAGCGCTTCCACAAAGTTACAACCGGGATCTGCAGGAGGCAACCCCCCATCTCTGGAGCGCGGTCTCTGAAACGCTTGCAAGCATTCGCATGACTGCCGGTATGATCGATACGATGGAGGTGCACAGGGAAAATCTTCTGCGGCAGACGACCGCGGGATTTGCCATGGCAACCGAACTTGCAGACACGCTTGTCAGGTCGTGCGGGATATCGTTTCGGACGGCTCACCAGATCGTCGGGACGCTTGCACGGGCAGGCAGTCAGCCATCGCTCGCTGCGATCGATGAGATCGGGCTATCGCTAACAGGCAAGCGCATGAGCGATCTCGGTCTCGACGAACCTGCGATCTCGGACGCGCTCGATCCGGTGGCAAGCATCCGCACCCGCGGAAGTGGCGGTCCTGACCCCGATGATGTGATGCGGGTGACTCAGGTCTTTGAGGGGAAGTTGCAGGAGGATGTGGCTCTGCTCGATTCACGCCGTGAGCGGGTGGAAGAAGCGATGAGGATGCTTCGGGATGCGGACCTGCGCTGATTACCAGGGTATGCTCCCAATATTCCTTCCAGCTACCAGATCTACCACTCCGATTTTTGGATATCTGAAAACGCACCGGACCATCACTATCAGCCAGGATCGTTGGCCAGATCAGACGCTATCTTCGCATTCATCAGCAGATCATCGACCGTGTTGATCAGCGTTCCAAGTCTCGGTGCCGATACCTTAATCGTCAACGTTGCATCAACACACCCCATCTTCATGTTCGAGAGGTTATCAGGAGCAAGCGCCCGCATTACATCCGGAGCATTCGCGCAGGTTATAGCGATCACCCCCTGATATTTGTGACCAGAACTCACCATGGCACATCCTTTTTTCCGAGTTTGTATCCGATTATGTTGGTGACCAGATGCATAATCGGGGTAATGATCAGGATTGTCACCACAATCCACGTTGTAAAGTTCGAGAGGAACCATTCCCGCTCGAAAATATATGTCAATATCCATGCACCCGCTACAAAGTCCAGCTGATCTGCGAAGAGGAACGGAGCCCCACGCGCAAGTCCGATTCTCCGCTTCACAAAACTCATTCCGAGATCGCCAAGCAGCGAACCGATCGAGAGACAGAGAATCGCGGCAAGCGTGAATTTTGGAAACGGTATGGGTGCGTACGGTGCGATCAATATCTGAACCAGCCCGATCACGATTCCCGCCACGGTCCCGGCAAAGAAGCCGATGTAAGTCTTCCCGTCACCAAGTATCCTTCGCCCATCGGTGAAATTCCTGCCGGAATCGATTGCGGCGCCGCGCCCGAATAGTGCTGCGCACGGGTTTGGTAGGTACGCGGGCAGCATCAGCCAGAGTGCGGTGAGTATGACAGTCGTTATGGTATCGAACACAGACCTGGTATTGACTTCCGGTGCTATAAAATGTTAATAGGGGTGGCACAAAATATCATGCATGACATCCACGAGCTATCTGACTCTCGACGATGTAGCCACAACCGGAAAGACTCTGCTTGTACGGGTCGATCTGAACTCGCCAATGTCTCCGGATGGGACGATTCTGGATGATTCTCGATTTAAAAGCCATATTCCGACCTTAAACGATCTTATCGATTCGAAGGTCGTGTTGCTCGCGCACCAGAGCAGACCCGGGAAGATTGATTTCACAACCACGAAGGCACATGCACAGCGTCTGGAGCGCCTGTGCAAGCGGACGGTTACGTATGTGGACGATATATTCGGATCACACGCGATAGACACGATCAGGTCGATGGAATGCGGCGATATCATCCTGCTTGAAAATGTACGGTTCTATTCGGAGGAGACTCTCTCCAGATCCCCTGCCGAACATGCAGGAACATGCATGGTGAAGAGCCTTGCTCCGCACGCAGATATGTTCGTGAACGATGCGTTCGCGGTATCGCATAGATCACAACTCTCTGTTGTCGGGTTTACCACTGTTCTGCAACCGGTTGCCGGACGGTTGATGGAGAAGGAGATTAAATCACTGAGCAGGGGGCTTTCAAAGAAAGGGACAGTCTACGTTCTTGGCGGCGTCAAGGCGAACGATTCGATCGATGTTATCGAGAACGTTGCCGCGCGTGATGAAGTGGACGCAATTCTCGCAACCGGACTTGTTGCAAACGTGTTCCTGGCTGCAAGCGGTGCTGATCTCGGCAGTAAGAATCTCAATTTTATAAATTCTATCGGCTGTACCACGCAGATCGGACGAGCACGTGAACTGCTTGCCGAATACGGCGACAAGATCGAGCTACCCATCGACCTCGCGGGTGCCAGCAAGGACACCCCTGATAAGCGTGTCGAGATACCGACATCCGAACTGCCAACCGACCTCTCGATCAATGACATCGGAATCGAGACTGCGGTTTCTTTTTCAGAGAGGATCAAGAACGCAGAGACTGTGATCATGAACGGACCTGCCGGCATCTTCGAGAAGGATGCTTTCGCACTCGGGACAAGGGAACTCATCCTTGCAGCAACAAAGTCGAAATTTTCAATAATCGGGGGCGGGCACATCGCAGCAGAGGCGTACACCCTCGGCATCGAGTCAAAGATCTCGCACATCAGCACAGGCGGTGGTGCTTGCATCGATTTCCTATCCGGGCGCGCGCTTCCCGGAATCGAGGCGCTGATGCACAATCCATTCAGGAAGGGTTAGATTGCTGATGGCTGCACTTACCGACTCCCATCGTGATTTATTTATACGGATTCCTGTAAAAAGCGATTAAATCACGAATAAACGAATGTCACAAATTTAAGTATGGTGTTTGCTATGCTTGTGCCACCACAGAACAAACGACTTCCGACTATCAGGTGAGTCTGGTTATTTCGTTACGACTCCTTATCATATATTTGCGTATGTTGCCGATACAATTTACTCAAGCAGACCGCTTACCAACCACCAAAACACCCCACAAACCATGACCGAAACAACCTCTTGCATAGATAAAATCGCATCAGCAGTCCGTAAATGTGATGTCAGAAGCATCACGTGCGTACCAGGGTATCCGGTAACCGAACTTGCAGAGCTCCTGATAACAGAGGCGGATGCGAAGTGGTGTATCAACGAGAAGGTTGCACTCGAGATCGCACTCGGAGCGTCCGCGTCTGGCATCCGGTCGATGGCGATCGTTAAGCATGTCGGCATGAATCTTCTGTCAGATCCGCTCATCACGGCAAGCACGCACAGAATCGGCGCAGGGGTCGTGATCATCGCTGGAGACGATCCGATGGCGGTGGCGTCCCAAAACGAGCAAGATTCCAGATACTGGGGCTTAATCGCAGAGGTTCCAGTGCTCGATCCAAACCCCATAAACCTGCACGATGCGATCTTTGAAGCATACCGCATCAGCGAGATCGTGAGCACGCCGGTGATCGTCCGGGCGACGGATCATGTGCTCAGATCGGGGTATGTGGGGAGAGGGAAGGCGCAGACGCTGAACCTGCCAGAACCATTCGACCGAGCGATCTGGGAATATTCGATGCATGGCAGGCACCAGTTGTTTCACAGGGATACATATCCGCTAATCGAGGATATGTCCGAAAGATCGCGTCTCAACCAGTATCATGAAGGGGGCAGGTCAGGAGGTGGGCAGGTGTGCATCATCTCATCCGGCTACTCTTCGATGATCGTCACATCGATCATGCGCCGGAAAGGAATCGAGATGCCGCATATATCGCTCTCGTTTGTAAGTCCGTTACCGGTGAAGCGGATAACAGAGTTCACCTGTGACCGGCGCGTCCTCGTCGTTGAGGAGACCGAGCCAGTGATCGAGGGTCAACTCGGAACCGGGACTTACAAGATTCTCGGAAGACGGTCAGGACATCTCCCTTATGGTGGTCTGACAGAAGATGATATCCTCTTTGCGATCGAGAATATGGATAAAAATGAGATCGTTCTCGATACCACTCCTGAGACGCTGAAAAACCGCGGATACTCCCTGGACATCTGCGATGACTGTCCGTTCATACCGGTATACGAGGCGGTTAGAGCGGTCAAGAAGAGCAGCGGCATGAAGCTGATGATCGCCGGGGATATGGGCTGCTCGATACGGACTGCGCCGACAGGGGTTGTAGACGTCGCTTACGCGCTCGGCGGTGCGATCGGGGTCGCATCAGGGATGCCTGCGAAGAGTGTCGCCATCATAGGCGACTTCGGGCTAGTCCATTCCGGGTTGCAGGCACTTATCGATGCGGAATTTAACCAGAGAGATGTTCTGGTCATCGTTCTGGCAAACAGGGTTTCAGCGATGACAGGCGGGCAGAAGGTGCCGGATCCTGAACGGATCATCCGTGCATGTTGCAGCGACGTTGCCGTGATCGATGAGACCGCGGGCGGGCAGACAATCGAGCAGCTGCTTCGGGAGAGGCTTTCTGCAAAAGGGGTGTCTGTGATCGTTGCACTGGGGGCGTGCAGGAAAGATCCCGGCGTTCTATGACCGTTGCAGCGAAAGCGACGCGATAAGTGAAACCGGGTTGCTCACCCCCTATCACCCATATCACCGATTTTAACTTTCATTCTTTATAATTTTACCCGCCCATTCAAAAACCGCCACTGCAAGCTTTAACGCCTCGTTATATTCCTCCTCGCTTACCGGTTCGTACATACCTGGATAGCGAGTGTCCACAGCATAATTCGTGAGAATTTTAGATTGGTTAATCTCATCCGGTATCTCGACACCAGTCTCTTCAATGAGTTTGAGAAGCATTCCTATAGAATGCGTCTTAGGGAACGGTTTGTCAAGTCTGACAAGTAGCGCCTTCAGAGATTTCTCAACTGCTTGTTGAGCATCGAAACAAAGGTCTTCATAAAGTATCTCATCAGAGATCTTTTCCGCTCTTGCTCTTTCTAAATTGCTTCTTGCTCTTTTCAACCATTCTGAAATAATATCTTTATTTTTCATACACTACCTGTCCGTATTTTGCAATTTCATTATATATTAGAAAAGGATTATCTTTTAATTCATTAAATATTTCAGGAGTCTCTACGATCACGTCAACCGGCACATTCACATCAAGCATGAGGTATATTCTCTGCGCAAGTTTCCTCTTATGGACAACACCACTCTTCAGGACGAAGATATCATAATCACTATCATTTGCTTGTTCTCCTTTCGCTCTCGAACCGAACAGGATGATTTTATCAGGGACTGCCGCTTCCACAACTTTCTGCACAATTTCCGCCAAAATGTTCTGGGTTGGCATAACTCGCTCACCACTACCCTATCTAAATCTTTTTTATATTAAATGTTTCTAGTTCTGATGTTTTCTGTGGTCGATAGCAGTAGCCGTCACGTGTGTAGAGATCGCGGGCGTCACTCGCTTGTCTTTGCGTCGCTGCGACCTTGCGTTAAATCAGAGGAACGCAGGGACGCTAGGGCACAAAGTCGCAAAGAATGAGAAGTCTCATCTTTCGACATCTTTTGAAAACCACAGAATCCGTCAGAATCAGAAATGTTTCACACCGCGTATGCGAACAATCCAAAACCTCCTGAAACATTTTGGAGATTTATCTGCATGGACCGGAGCAATAATGCTCATTAATTAGTGGGGGACTGCACCTTAAAAAGATGGACACTGGCAGTCGCTATCGAAAAAACCTGGAAATGAGGTCACTTTCGGTCATCTTTGAAATCCGAGAAAAAGGTGCTTACGATCGCTTAACCTGCATAATCACAAACACAGTAGCAAAAAAATCCAACCAATGTACAAACCGATCATGACCTAACCAGAACCTCTCCGAGTAAAACGTGGATGGGGCTTTGGGTGATTTCTCACCCTTGCCCGGTTCACCTCACGTTCTCGTTCATGGTCGTTATAGAGTTATCTTCCCGACCGCCACCTGCAACAATATCAATGCGTCAGCAGATGTTACCTTGCCATCGCCGTTGAAGTCTCCACGCACCTCGGTTGGCTCCTCAAGCCCGAGTTCGACGTACGGATCAACTCCTACCATCTTCACCCGATCGAGTTGTTCGGAAGTTACCGCGAACTCGTCCGAAGCCAGTGATACGAACATATCTGACTGGTTAATATATGGTATAAATCCAAGACTACCCTTTATCCGAACCGTCCAGAATAGAGGATTGGTTTTACCGCCCGGTGGCTTGAAATCAGTGAGATTGGTGTCAGAAAGATTGCACATCTTCCCCCAATCGTACTGGAAAGCAACACCCCTCCCGGATTTTGCTGTGTCGTTCCATATTATGAGAATTCCTGCAAGAGGTTTCTCTTTTACGAAGAGTTCTTTGGAGCGTTGTTTTACAACCATGCCCTTCTTTCCAGGAGTTAAATCCAGAAGAACCTGGATGGCATCCTCCTTGCACCAGTTCGGGCATCCGATCCATGTGTAGCTCTCACCCGGCCCGAGCGGGTAATTCTCACGGATGTAGTCCACAATCAGGTAGCCGGACGTGAGTCCGGGACAGAGGTGGTTGTGGATTTCCGCACACTTTAAAAAGTCATAAGGTGCGCCGTAACCCCATGCATTCGCAATGCAAGCGATTGTAAACGCGTCTGCTCCAAGTGCCTTCTTTGTCGCGTTCCAGCCGTCGCCGGTTGTTACATTCTCTTCAGCGATATTGATCTCCGTCGCTGTGAACACTCCATTCTTGTAAACCGCGTAAACGCAGTCCTTTGTCGCGTTATCAAAGATTGCAAACCAGAGTGGCTTATTTACCGATCTGTGGATCGGCAGTAAGTTCCCATCTCCGATAGAACAACCTGTTTCCTTCCGGATTGTCTCGATACACCCTTGTGTCGTCTCTCCATTAACCTTCGCGTATCCGGCATCGGTCAACACGCAGAGACCCGGAGTCTCATTTGTGACCCCGAGCGTATCCATTGCATCCTGCACCGCACCGGCCATATTCATCGAATCGTCTGCCGCTGCAATTCCGGTGAATCCGGAACAGAGCAGCATTATCAAACCAAGTATAGCTATCGTCTTCATTAGTTGTCTCCTATAAACATTTCAGCATATCTACGGTAGTCTCCAGTGCCCGCTGGCACTGTGTAGTACATTCCAGTCTCGCCAAGCATCATCGATAGAGGACGCGCCCTCTCAAAATCCATATCCTCATTTTCTGCGAGATATCTATCATCAACCTCGAGATGTACGACCTTTCCGATGATGATTGAGTACTTTCCCTCCTCAGTCACCTCTCTATCAAGCGTACACTCCATCCGTGCAATGCACCTCTCAATGGATGGTGCGGTCACTTTCTGTGATGCTTTCGCGCTCAAATTCGCCACTGCAAACTCATCCACGCCCGTCGGGTAATTTCTCGAGCAGATCATCACCTCGTTCACAAGATCCGCGGACGGGACATTGATCACGAACTCCTTCGTATCCCGGATGTTGTCGAGCGTATCTCGTCTGAGCCATGATGCAATAGCTACCGAGTCAAGCGGCCTTAATATCGGAATCACATTTGCATAAGGCGCTATATTCCTATTTCCTCCCTTATCCACTGTGGAAATCAGTACCACTGACATCGGGAGGAATTGTTCTCGTTTATTCGGGCTCAATATTATACATATCACCCTTCTGTGTATATTCCGTCTCCACACGTCGCGTAGTGCGCAATCGCCAGCACACGGTACGGATCGGCTTAGTGATATTGCTTTTGACATCACAGAGTTATGATACGGAAACATAACCTTAATAACCTTTCGTATGTAAAATTGTGAAATAATTAATTTTAAATACGTTTTGGATATGGATAGATCCTGACTTTCGGTGAATTGAAATAGCATGTCCTTTTATCGTCACAAAACACATATAGAATTACCAATGATAACAATGCGATTGAAGAATAGACGTTTTAAAAGGGTGGAACGTGTTATACCTGCGTGACACCTTTTGGGCTGTAATTTACGTTTCACCGAAAATCGAGATAGATAGTATAATTGACTGAGTTATTATCATGATCACGGAGATTGCATGTTACGCATTCGTGGATTATTTGGAACACAATAAGACGCTCGACATGAGAGACCTGGGAGTATGGAAGTCAGAGTACCAGATGAATTGACCCCCTCTGAATAACAAATATTAATACCAGTCATACCTAAAAATACCACAATGGACGATATTAAGATAATGCACCCGCGTCCGAGTGCGATCGTAGCTGCTCTTTACACGCTGCGCGATCTGGATGCCGACGTCGCAATCCTGCACGGACCTCCGGGCTGCTCATTCAAACACGCCCGCCTGCTCGAAGAAGATGACTTGCGGGTTGTCACAACCGCGATGGACGAGACCGACTTTGTCTTTGGCGGGCGCGAACTGCTCGCATCGCTTCTTGAAAAGGTCATAGACCTCTGGCAGCCGAAGCGTATCGGGATCGTCGGAACCTGCACCAGCATGATCATAGGCGAGGACCTCAAACAGGCGGTCGAGGATGTGGATACCGATATTCCTGTGATCGCGGTAGAGGTACATGCCGGCTACCATGAGAACACCCACGGAGTGATCATGACCCTCGAAGCTGCACGGGACGTAGGGATCATCGATGACGCAGAGCTTGAACGGCAGACCGGGCTATTGCATGAGGCGACCCGGCTTGAGCAGGAGCACGGGGCAGCGAGCAAGGAGTATCTCGAGCCATCGAGGGGCGATCTCAAGTATAAGGTTGCAGAGCGAATCATAGAGCTGCTGAAAGACGGGAAAAACTGCGTCAACATCTTAAATGCAAAGAAGGAGACTGCATACATGTTTGCCGACGTACTTCTCGCGGTCTCCGAATGCGCAGAGCAGATCGGATCGGAATCAAAGATCGTCAACATCGCAAACCTCGATACCGAGATCGGACTTCCGCGAATAAGAAGGTATGCGGTAGACATCCTTCGGGACCTGCGCGAGCGTGGGGTTGAGATTCACGAGACGATCGGCGGGCTTGATGAGTACCCGATTGCAGGAACGGTGGCAGGAGAGATCATCGGCGAGAAATACCAGGACTTCGATTTCGCGGTCATATCAGGAGTCCCGCACGCGATTCCGATGGAGCCGCTCTTCCGAATGGAAGTGATATCGATCACCAACGGTCCGCGGCAGGTGCTCCCGCTTAAGGAGATGGGGCATGATGCAGTCGTGGTCGAGATCGATCTGCACCCGAAGACGCTTGGAGTCAGTCATATCGTGGAGTCCGAGCTTGGCACGACGCTGCGCGAGATGTGCGGGATCAAGCGGGTGTGACTGCCGGGTGTGTGTTTCGGGAGCAGGTGCCTATGCAAGCGGGTGCCCCGGGTATTCGAGGTTGGGTATATTTCGGAGATTTTTTTGCTGACTTGGGGGTCTTGAGGCGAAAGTCACACAGCCCCCCTACGGTACAGTCCGAAACCTTTGACTTTATGTATTGCTGATGGCACAGGTGTTTTTACGAATCCGTTTCACCATTTCCGCCACCTTTCATCGCAATTTCTTCGCATACTGGTTTCTGCTGGTAGCCTGAGGGGGTCTGGTATGCCCAGCGGTACACGTTTTTGATCTTTATTATGCCGGTATTCACATCTTCGCCGAGGACAAAGTAGTACCTGTCGGATAACGTCGAATTCGAATAGCCCCATAGTTCACATCCATAGCACCTGATATCGATACCGGAAAGTCCTGAACCAGCTACTGAGAGTACCGTGCAATTGAAATCTTGTTTTTCATATTCGGTTGAGTTGTACCGTTGCAGCCAGTCGTTTGTGATGTTTAGCAGAACGTTTCGTTGTTCATCTGATATTTTCTCTCTGTGACGGTACTGTATGATCGTCTTTTCCGCATTAGAAATTCCATATACCCCTGCTGATGTTACGTCACCGCCAACAACACGTATATCCGCATACACGCCGGGAGCTGCATAGATCACCCAATCCCCGTTCACAAGTGCCTTTATCTTTGTTTTATACTTATATTTCCTGCTTTTTTTAAGTGTAATCTGACCGGTTGGCAGATCACTCTCCACGAATACCACCGTCGCAGGAAGAACGATGCCCTTTGAAACATCCATCTTCACATCCGCCGATGGGATCAGGGTATACACCATATTTACAGACGTCGATTTACCCGGACCAAGGAAAGAAATATCAAGATCGGATCTGATCGGGATATCGGCTATTACCTGATCGGTTATACACTCTTCCTTTCCATCCGACAGACTCTGCACAAATATAGCCAGCAGGATGGCGATAAATATTACAACCAGTGCCAGTGATGCTTTTGCGATTTTATTCATCGTTCACCCCTTTCATCACAGCTTGCGAAACCATCAGCGCATCAAGCGATGTAACCGCTCTATCCGAATTTACATCCGCTGCAGGGTCACTATTGGTGCCGCAGGCAGCCATTTGCAGAATAAGCACCGTGTCCGCAGCCGAGACTTTTCCATCGCGATTGACATCACCCTTCAAAGGCACATCTACCAACTCGCTGTGCATACTCATCCCACCTGTGCCGTTGACGACGGTCAAAGTTGCATTATAGACACCTGCCCGGTTATACGTATGATCAGGATTTGTTGACGCATTATATGTCTCACCCGGCGTCCCATCTCCAAAGTTCCATCGCCATTCGGTGATATTATCACCAAGAGACAGGTCTGTAAAGGATACATTGGTGCTGAACCCATGAACAGTGTAAGACTTGACTTTCAAAGAAACGCGAATTAGCCCTTAATCCTCCTTGAAAACCGCTAGCCGTCGGACTGTCGCCGCCCAGCAATCTGTATGACCTAACTTTTGATATCAGCATAATGCTACACTACATATCGATTGAATCAGATAACTATTTATATGAGTATGACCAAATACACCAATATGATTGCATAATCTACCGATGTCGATTTAGTAGACATGTTGCGAAATAGTGCCCTACATAAGAATCGTACACTCCACCTTCCAGTACAGCACCTCGATTCAGCAGAACTTTAGATGATAATTCCACAACCCACAGGATACCAACATAACTTTGTCCT
>PQXF01000118.1 GCA_003194445.1 Candidatus Methanogaster sp. | reverse complement strand
GCTGTATGTGTACAGTTTCTCCATTCTGAGTTGTGGTTTGTTACATGTATTCTTTCTGAATATCCATGGTTCATTCCGAATATCATGAAACTTTATTATCACTGCTAACTAAATATAATGGTATGCTTATATATTGAGTGTAATCGACTTTTTGGTGATCTAAGATATTAGTGTCGATGTGTTGAGTCAATCCATCGCGAAAAGTCAATGTGACAAAGTAGAACTAGTATACATAAGCTTTTTTGTCCTGCAATTTCGTTTGTGTTTGTACGCGAGATGCCCCGGCAAAGTTTCAAAGTCTCCAACCAAGCATTTATTACTGACCCGATTCCAATTCTGCCATTATATGCCTGATAAACGAGACATCTTCGAGACGCTCAATAAATATGGCATCACCGAAGATGCGATCACAGATGCAGCGATGGAACTCTACATCCCGCATCCGGGGATAGAGACAGAGCAACTTGCAAGAGGTGCGTTCAAGCGTGAACTGGATTTTGCATTGTCTGATCCGAACCTGTGCATACTCATATATGCAGCAACTCTTCTGGAAGAAGAGGGCGAAAACGACAGACTGCCAGGAATAACTGTGCAAGAATTTAAGCGTGATCCGGTCTATCTGATCGCAGATGAGGTGCTTGGTATTGCGATTGCAAAATACATCGGCGGATATAAAGGCATGTTCGAGTTCACCAGATTTGACCAGAATAAACCCGGAATCCTTGGGAAACTCGGACCATTTTTGGATGACGCGATCGCGGGACTGATCGGCGGGGTATCTTCCAATATGTACTCAAGGAGTCTGCAAGGAGTCTGATCTGAATTGAGCATCGAGATCGAGTTCACATCGCCACAAAAATGCGTTTGTGATTTCACATACAATTTCTACTGGCAGCATCAGGGGAAGGAACTGGATCCGGATGGGGTCATCCCTGATCAGAAAGATACTGATTACACGTACCGGGATCTTGTAACCGCGCTTCGGAAGAATGAGACCGTCACAATCAAAGGCGATGCTGGAAAACGGCTATGCTCGAATGTCGGTGCTGACATGCGCTACTTCGACGGCACTGGCGGGATCATCGACTCAGGAACCATTATCGTGGACGGGGACGTTGGCACCAGGATGGGCATGGGCATGGCATCAGGGAGCATCTACGTGAGCGGGAAGGTGGCAGAGCCGCTTGGCAACATAATCGAGGTACAGTCCGATCTTGCAGGTTTTAGGAAGTACCGGTCGATAACCGATATTCTGCACCATGGCTCGGCGGATGAATTACTTCCACCGAATACGTTTGACGGAACAAGACTGATACTTGCCGACGGAATCTTGAGGGATACCATCGCGGCACGGTGCAGCGCCGATTGCACGGTTGTCGTGAACGGTGACGCGGATCTCAGTGTGGGCATGTTGATGAGTGCCGGAGAACTCAGGGTCTGTGGTGATGTTAAGATGAATGCAGGCACGCTGCTTTCCGGAGGAACAGTGGTGATCGATGGGAATGCAGGCGAGTTTGCAGCTGCTGACATGCGTGCTGGAGTTTTGATCATAAAAGGGAAGTCTAAAGGGTTCGTTGGCGGAAAGATGCGCGGGGGCGCGGTATTCCTGAAGGGAGGCGGCGCTGTGATACCGCCTGTGAGAAAAGTTCCGCTGAAAGGAGCGGATTACCGTCTGCTGACCCGGACGATGCACACGAATCAGATCGAGGCGATGATGTATACGAAATACTCGGTCAATGGGTTATGATTATTGTACTGTTCCGTATCGTGTGGAGCCTTTAAATGAATTCAGCGGTACAAACAACCTGTAATGTCAAATAGGGCCCATAGCGCACCTCTTGTTTGGGGTAATGGCCCCGAGGTTACTATGAGCCCCCTCACAGAACCGGACGTGAAGATTTCCCTCATCCGGCTCTTCAGGAGCACATCCTCTATAGATTCAGGTGTATAGCGATTGATATATCTTCAGGCTTTTGGGAGTGAATTAAATTGCAGAAAACGATTGAACTAAAGTCCAGTTGTAGCTTTTCCTCTGGTTGCTGCGATTAATCCATTTGAAAGTGAGTCTTGCGACATGATGGTGAAAGTTCTTCAGTGATCACATGTTCCCGCCCATTCCATAGTAGCGATTGGTGTCTGATCAACTTCAGTTCCAATAATTTCCACCATTTATCCAGTTCAAGACGATTTCGGATACTTTTCAGCCATGTGTTCATGTCCGCCATCTTCTGCCTGAACTTCTTGCGCGAGGTCTTTCGCCCAAGCTTGAACTTGCCGTTTCTGGTTGTATCACAAAAGTGCGTAAACCCAGAGGTTGTCGAAGGTTTCGCACTTAAAACCGTATCGCTTCGCTCCCATGCAGGGGCATCGCCCGAACTTGATAATCTTACCCAATTCTCTCCAATATCGTAAGTCCGAATTCACCCATACGCCGCCTCAGCCCTTCCCCAAATGCTCTGGCTTCAACTTCTTTCTCGAAGCAAAGGGCATTGTCATCCACCTATCGAATAATCTGTGCCGATACCTGGGTAGCTGTTGCTTGACTACATCTTCAAACCATTTGTCGAGCGCATAATGGGGGTACACATTGGCGAGAACTGGGCTCAGAATCCCACCTTGTGGGGTGCCCATTTCCGTATCAAAGTATTTTCCTTCTTCCATTGTGCCAAACTTTAGGAAACGACCGATTAGCTGCAAAAGCGACGGATCCACGACCCTCTGCTTCAGACACTCCATCAGTTTCTTATGATCACACTTGTGTCAAGAACTTCGAAATATCCATGTCCACCACAAAGTTGACCGGACTGGTCGTGATGACTTTGTCAAGCTTCAACAGAAGCATTGTGGCAGCTCCGATGGGGTTGGAACCCGTAGGACGTGTCTATAAAATCCTGTTCAAAGATCGCTTCGAGAATCTTCTTAATTGCCATCCGGAAAATCTTGTCTTCGACGGCGGGAACTCCGAGAAGTCTTTTATCACCGTTTGGATTCGGGGTATAGACGCGCAAGACTGGTCGAGGCTCGTACTGCTTTGCTTTGAGTCTTGCCACCAGATTTGCGATATTCACGTCCAATGCTTTCGCGTATTCTCCTACTGTTACTCCGTCAATTCCAGGAGATTTACCTCTCTTTACCTCTCCTGTTGCATTCTTTTAGGAAATCCTCTGTAATCAAGTGTGCTAACGATGTGAAATTGCATCTTGGATTCTCCCCTCGCTCTCATGGCTATCGACATAAGAACGTTTAGAGTATTAGACACCAGTTTTGTTATCATCTACAGCCCACCTCTGGGTGTGGCAGATATGACTCTGATGTCACTCGTACTCCTGTCCGCCCCTTCCCTCCACAGGAATTACCCTGCTTCATCAGTACTATGAGCGAATCCCTGTTGACAAGAAGTTGCATCACAGATTGCCCAAACGAGCTACCCCCTCCATTTGGGGTAATTCTACTGCGAAATACGTGCGGCAACGCCTACGTAGTAAGCCAGCAGAACAACATGGAAAATCAGAAAGTCCGGGTTCTGGATCAACTGCCAGGATAAGAACGCTATGAAGAGATAACTGTTGAACCATTGTAAGAGTCGTAACGCAAGACAAGCAAAATGGATTGATATGCTTGAACCAAAAGGTATGGAACCAGACTATAACGGCTACGAATACGTTATACATGACTTTCGGCTATGCAAATTATAGCGGCAAGTTAAATTAGAGAAGCTTGAAGTTATATGTACATCCATTCAAATCTTTAATCCTCATATAATTAATTGAATCGAGTGCCGATTCTAATTTCTTCATGATATCCCGTTGTTTTG
>PQXF01000117.1 GCA_003194445.1 Candidatus Methanogaster sp. | reverse complement strand
ATTATCAAGAATGGGCTAAACTTTATCAAGATATTATCAGATTGAAGCTCAAAAGCTATTTGGAGTTATGTGAAACTGTCTTTCATAGGTCTTTCTCGTTCGGAAGTAGGGGGTTTCGGAACTACTGATGCATTGATTAACTATAACACAGCATACACCTCGAGCTATACCCTCTTATATATTACGCATAAAGACGTGTGTAATTGGTTTGTGCAAACCCAGAACTTCGGAGAAAGTGCATATCCCATGATGTGGATATCTATCTGATTCATCTCAATTATTGAACCACCATACCCCACAAAACACCGATACTCCGTGATGGTAGAAGGCAAGTCTATTTTGATTCACCGAAATTCGGGCTGACCGGATATCCTTAAACTCCCCGTAAGACGCCAATCTCAAGGATGACTGGAGATCGGCTTTTAGGGCACAATCGAAGTATTCAGTGAAATCACTCTGATTTTGTGGAAAGTAGATTCGTGCGATTCGCGGCATTCGTCACCATTCGTGAATGCGAGAGCATCGGCACTGCTCGCTACGCTCACAGTCAGAAATGCTCACGTTTGAACGAATGGCACTAATCGAGTAAATCACTAGATTTTCAGACAGTATCCGGTGATACTAATGTATTCCTCGGTGAATAATCCCACTAAAATAACCGGATATTCGATGCAGCACCCAGGCAAGTTGCAGCCTCGCTTCATGGAAAGCCTTATATACCGGACGTATCACAGTATTAACTGAGCAATTCATTGGGAAACTTGTTTTTTCGTTTATGAGGTGCTTCTAATGGACGATAATATACTAAAAGGTACTACCACGATTGGATTAGTTTGCAAGGATGGCGTCGTTCTCGCAAGTGAGCAGAGAGCAACGATGGGATATCTCATCGCGAGCAAGGATGCGCAGAAGATATACAAGATCGATGATACCGTCGGCATGACCACGGCGGGCGCTGTCGGCGATGCCCAGCGGCTTGTACGCATCATCGCTGTGGAATCGAGTCTTCACAGGATGCGGACGTGCGAGCCGATGACGGTCAAGGCGATGGCAAACCTGCTCTCAACCGTACTCGGAGCACAGCGAATGATGCCGTTTTATGTTCAGCTCCTGCTCGGAGGCATGGACAAGACCGGCCCCCGCATATACTCACTGGACGCGCTTGGGGGAAGGCTTGAAGAGCGAAAAGCAGTCTCCACCGGATCGGGGTCGCCGATTGCTTATGGCATACTCGAGGATCGATACAGGGAAGACATCACCACCGACGAGGGTGCCGATCTCGCGGTGCGTGCGCTTCACAACGTTATGAAGCGGGACTCGGCATCAGGCGACGGAATCGATGTGATAGTTATCACAAAAGACCAGTATGTCCAGATGCACGGGGATGATATCGAGAAGAAAATCGGCGAACTGGGGAATTAATGGGTATAGAAGAGACACTGTCTGAATTAAGACAGCGGATACGGAAGAATCTTCCAGTCGGAGTGACGATCTCGGACGTGGAGTTTGAGGGTCCCGAACTGGTGATATACACGAAAGAGCCGCGGAAACTGGCAGACAACGGCGAGATCGTGCGGTCGATTGCGAAGGATGTGCGAAAGCGAATCGTGATACGCCCTGACAAGAGCGTGCTGTACGACCCTGCTGATGCTACCGCTGCAATCGAAAAGATAGCGCCGGCAGACGCTGGCATCACAGACTACTGCTTCGATAGCGATACCGGAGAGGTTATGATCGAGGCAGAGAAGCCAGGGCTCGTTATCGGGCAGCACGGGTCGATGCTTCGTGAGATCACGAGACACATCGGCTGGACGCCAAAGGTCGTGCGCACCCCACCAATCGAGTCGTCGACGATAAAGAACGTCAGACACGTGCTGCGCGAGAGTCTTGACGAGCGCAAACAAATCCTGCGGGAACTCGGGGAGAAGATCCATCGCAGCATCACATCTCCTGATAACTGGATACGCGTAACCGCGCTTGGAGGTTGCAGGGAGGTTGGGCGGAGTTGCTTCTTAATATCAACTCCGGAAACGAGAGTATTGGTTGATTGTGGCATCAATGTGGGCGCTGATGATAACGGCGGCACACCATATCTATACATCCCTGAAGTCTCCCCGATCACCCACCTCGACGGCGTGGTGGTGACACATGCGCATCTCGACCACTGTGGGCTTGTGCCGCTCTTGTTCAAGTACGGGTACCGTGGTCCTGTTTATGCCACACCCCCCTCACGTGATCTGATGGCGCTTCTGCAGATTGATTACATTGATGTCGCGAACAAGGAAGGAAGGCGGATCCCGTATAGCTCGGAGATGGTCAGGGAAGCGATCAAACACACAATCGTTCTTGATTACGGGAGTGTTACTGATATCGCACCTGACATGAAACTAACACTCCACAACGCAGGACACATCCTTGGATCAGCGGTCGCTCACTTCCACATTGGCGATGGTTTGCACAACGTGGTCTTTACTGGCGACTTCAAGTACGAAAAGACGAGATTGTTCGACAGCGCTATCAATAATTTCCCGAGAGCGGAGACCGTGATCATGGAGGCGACTTATGGCGGTCCGAACGATTTCCAGCCTCCGCGCAATGTTGCGGAGAAGAACATCATAGAGATCGTGAAGAGGACTATCGAGCGCGGGGGCAAGGTACTGGTCCCTGCTTTTGCGGTCGGGCGAAGTCAGGATGTGATGCTGGTTCTCGAAGAGGCGATGCGGAAGAAGCGGATCGAGCGGGTTCCGATATATTTAGACGGCATGATCTGGGAGGCAACAGCGATCCACACCACGCATCCTGAGTATCTGAACAGCGATCTGCGGAATCAGATCTTCCACAAAGGGATGAATCCGTTCCTTGCGGATTGTTTCGCCAAGGTGGATTCTCAGAAGATGCGCGAAGATCTTTTAAGCAATATTGATCCCGCGATTATCATCTCGACCTCCGGAATGATGAATGGCGGTCCGATCATGGAATATCTCAAGGCTTTTGCACCGGATGAGAAGAGTACCTTGATATTTGTCGGTTATCAAGCCGAGGGGACTGTGGGACAGCGTATCCAGAAGGGGAGGACCGAGATACCGATCACAAGGAGAGGTGTGTCCGAGTTGCTCAAGATCAAACTCGAGGTCTGCACGATCGATGGGTTTTCAGGGCATTCGGACCGGAACCAACTGGTAAAATATATCAAGAACATGCGTCCGAAACCGGAACTGGTGATGACCGAGCATGGTGATGAGAGAAACTGCCTGAGTCTTGCAAGTTCGATTTATAATAAACACCACATCAAAACTCAGGTGCCGAGAAATCTCGAGACTGTACGAGTGGCGTGAGGTGTGTTAGGAAATCCTCAAAATAATATATCCTCATAATTTGTTTAAGTGGATAATATCTAAAGATCCGGTCAAAATCATGAATGGCACGAATTTTACGAATCACTGCGATACAAGCGTATGAGCTGTACAAATGCTGGAAATTTTAGAAATACGCGGTATGCGCCAATAAACAGGACGAATTCGTGGTATTCGCCCAATTTGTGGCATTCGTGGTAAAATCAGCACCAAGAGATAGTATGAATTGCACGAATGTTCGAACTCGTGCATACCTGGAAAGGCTCACACCATCGGGTACCCATTCATTTGGAATGTGGAGTGTTTTCGTATCCACTCCAAAAAGTATGGTAAAACTCATCTTCGGTGAGACTTGGTACGTAAAAGTCCCAAAAACAGTGGCAACAGCCGCCATTCTGAAACTGCTAATTAGATCAGACAGTTCAGCAGATCATTCAAAAAATAATGAGCATTCAATATGTACTACAAGATCACGATT
>PQXF01000116.1 GCA_003194445.1 Candidatus Methanogaster sp. | reverse complement strand
ATTGTGGTAAAAATCTGGTATGAAATCCACATGGAATAGTTTTGCCAGCTCCAATATGATGAAAGTGATGAGATACTATGGTAAAATGTTTGGCTATCACTGGATTTTTGAACAGCGCCGTTTTTTCATTCTCATTCCACCACACGAACCCTGATCAGGTTGGTGGGACCCATTGAACAATGACACCAATGGTGATGGACTGGACGATTTCAGCGAGCTTGATAATGGGCACAGACCCGCTGAATGGTGATACATGGGGCAACGGATTGAATGATTCCGAAGACCCCTGTTCCTTTGCACCCAATGTGGATCGGATATGGGTTGCCTATGATCCTGCTAATTACACCTAAACAGCTTATTGAAAACATACCGGACTCGAAGTGGGTTTTATGTTCTTCGCACTGCTTGCAGCTGCGTACCTGGCACTGCGGCGCAACCATTGATCCAAGATCGTTTTCTGTATCGATGGCTTCGATGCTATTGCGCAGACCCGTGATCCTGGTCAGTTTCTTATGCGAGAATATAAAATATCTGATATCCGAGCCAGTCTTTTAGCAGGCAGTTCTTCGGGACGTTTATTCAGCACATCATCAGGCAGCTCCAAACCTCTAATATCAGTAAACGCGCCAATCGAATTCTTTAGTTTCTTTCTGCGCTGAGAGAATATCGCAGTCAGGAATTTAGAAAAGAAATCATAATCCAGCACCTCGTATTCAGGCGCATGCGGTGTTACGCGCACGATTGCCGACCGCACACCCGGCTCTGGCGAGAATGCTTCCTCCGGCACGATCTCGAGCAACTCCACAAGAGCACGGTACTGGACACCGATCGAGAGTCTGCCATACTCCTTCGATCCATGAGATGCCATCATCCGTCTTGCAAACTCGTACTGGTACATCAGAACCGCCATCTCGAACGGATACTTGAGTAACTTGAATGTGATCTCCGAAGAGATCGAATATGGAAGGTTCGAAACAATTTTGTTGAACTTAAACTCCGCAAACTTAATTTTGAGCGCATCGCCATGTATGATATCCACGTTTGTGTTCTCGAAGCGCCGGTTCAACAGTTCAGCAAATGCTGCATCTGATTCGATTGCTATCACAGCCCTCACGCGTTTTATGAGTTCTTCTGTGAGAACACCTGTGCCGGCACCGATCTCCAGCACTACGTCACGATGATGGAGATCTGCGTACTCTATTATATTATGCAGAACAAGATCATCGATCAGGAGGTATTGATCGGATAGTGCCATTATCGCTTCATCGTCTGCCTTTTTTTCTGGATGGTTCCGGAGGTCTCGTGGTGAACAACCGGTACCGGACATTGTTCATGAGTTCGTTCTCGATCTGATGTGCAAAGATGGTTTCCGGCCTATGTAAGCCCTTCACTCTCTGTGTTAAATCCTCGAAACTTTTGAAATTTCCGGCTTTCCGCTCTTCGAGTATCGCCCACATCAGTTTCTTCCCGATCCCTGGCAGCAGTTCGAGCATGTGCTGTCTGGTAGATATCGGATATGCATCGTTTATGAAATTGATAAAACGCGTTTCGTCGTTTAGAACGATCTTTTCCAGTACATAGATGAGTTCGCTCTGCGCACCGTGCGTGAGGGATTTGTACTCCAGCCTCCGCTTTACATGATCGATCACATCGCGCCCTTTATCCCCGATACAGGCACGCTCGCCAATCTGTGGCACAGCCCCTTCCTTAGGCACCATCTCGACCAGAACAAAGTATTTCTCACCGATCCCATGTACAGATGGCTTCTTCTGGTACACAGGTCTATTATCGCTCGAATCGCCATACGGGAGATAATCCAGAACCCATGCATACTCTTCCTTTCCGGGTCTCTTATCGCTATTCAGCATCGGAACACCCCTGTCATCCATTTGTCTTACGCCACGTCAGCCACTATATCCAGCATCTGGTCCAGATCCTCAGTAGTCAGTATGAACCGCTCCTTCGCATATATGCTGCGAAGTTCATCCCTCGTTTTCGGGAGAATGTCTGCAATCCTGATTGCAATTTCAGGCTTCATATTACCCAGTTCTAGCAGATTGGTGACCAAAGCGCGTGATTGTTCAGCATCGTTCTTCGAGAATGCATCGATATGGCGGATCGCTTTCTTGAGTTCATAACCAAGCTCTTCATCTTCTTCTGCCCTATCTACCTTGATACGATCCAGCAGTTCTTTTGCCTCTGAAATTGTCAGAAGTTCCTCATTGATGACATTTTTTACGATCATGCCAAACCTCGCTACTATTATGCTGTTACTGCTGCTGTGGACTTAAGTGCTGTGGATATACGATAACTTCTTTTTTGGCGTTACCATCACGCACGGAAAGGAGGTATGCGCGACCGCGCCGCGCTGTGACCCTGCCAGTGCGTCCATGAAACTTGGGGTTCGGCATTCCCTTATGTATACTTGGATCGATGATGATATGAGCCATATCTCCTGTTTCAAACTCCTGGATCGCCTTACTGATCGCTGATAACCCTCTTTTTCTCGATGGTTTCTGTAATTTGTGTCGGGTCTTTCTCCGCTCACCATGTGACTTTGCCATATTCATAACCATACATGCTCTATGGATTTAAGTGTTGCGCAGAAAAACATATAAGCATCCGCACATAATTGAAAAGGTGCTAATTCCAATATTAGTTCAGATCAGAAATAAAGACAAGGATGTGATATGAGATGACAAGTAAATCTTGTAATGTTCTTTTGGCGGTCGTAATTATAGTTGCATTAATTGTTACAGTAGCGTATGGCGCAGAGGTCGCTACAAATACCCAGTTCGCATCAGTGACACTGGAAGCAAAGGATGTCAACTGTGCAGACTGCCATGCCGGGAATCCGCATGTCATCCATGAAGCTGGCTTGGATGCCGGAAGGGTGACCTGTGAGGCATGTCACGGAGAAGCATTCGAGATCGGTATACCACAGTGTACCAAGTGTCACGCAGGTCCGATACACGAGGTACATGATGTCTCGAAGGGCGCTGACTGCGCAATCTGCCACACTGGCGATCTTGCGAACGTACACTACGATCTTTTCGGAGGCAAGGAACTCGTATGTGCGCACTGTCACGGAGACATCATTGCCGTACATGGCGAGGGTATGGGTAGTTGTGAGAAGTGTCACAAGACTGCACCTGACATCGTAGTGCCTATGAAATCGGCAGGCATGACGATCATGTGTCAGGCATGTCACAACTATGACGATGCTGCGAGCATACACGGAGATCTGTCAGACCCGCTTGGTTGCTACAAGTGCCACAGAACCGCACCGAACTCAACACCTACGGAGATCCCGCATAATCTGCACATTCCGATCGGTGTAGCATGCGACCTGTGCCACCTTGCGTCAGATGACAAGATCATCATTCCACAGTGCGGCAAATGCCATGATGCAGTGGGCATACACCTGCTCTCGAAGATCGGGATCAGCGCTACTGCGCCAACGTGTTCGGTTTGTCATGGAACGCCACCGGAGAAAGTTGTGAAGGAGACGCCGACTGCTGTGGTAACACAGACAGAGGAAGGCCCGGCAGAGGTGGAGGCGACACCAGCTGGCAAGAAGATCCCCGGTTTCGAAGGGGCGCTTGCTATAGCTGCGCTGGTCATTATGGTGTACTGGCGAAGAAGAAATGAGTAGGCTCACGCCTACTTTTATTTTTTTATTTTGGCGTATGGCGTAATTCAGGCAAGCCACAATAAACAGCTTACCCGAATGCAGGCTCGATGGTGACATCCCACTTTGGCAAATTTCCTGATCTTTCAATTCTCTCTTCGCAGATTTTCATTGCCTCTTTTGTCAATTTCACTCCGTTCTGGTAAACTTTATCG
>PQXF01000115.1 GCA_003194445.1 Candidatus Methanogaster sp. | reverse complement strand
GGGATAACTGTCGATTTTATTGAAGAGAAGGATAACGAGCAGTTCAAAGTCATTTTTTATAGGAATTGACAAGCATCTTTTTCAGAGAGAGCAAGCAATTGCGATACACTTCCAAAACCCGGGATATACTTAAATCTTCAAGAAGTTGCCGCATCCAAAACCCCCTGTTACCACCAACACACCAAAAAAGAAGACAAAGAGGCTAAATAGCCTCGTCGTCCTCGTCCCCGGTCCGGATGCGTATCGTGCGCTCGACCGGTATCACGAAGATCTTGCCATCTCCGATGCTACCGGTTGCAGCCGTAGTCCGGATCAACTCCACCACCTGATCCACATCCCGCTCTGCGACCACGACCTCGATTCTGGTCTTCGGGAGCAGGTCCACGCAGTACTCGCGTCCACGCCATTGCTGGACGAGTCCTTTCTGCTGTCCGCGTCCTCTGACCTCGACAACGGTCATGCTCACGAATCCGGCATCAGCCAGAGTGGATTTCACCTCTTCGAGTTTCATCGGGCGTATTATCGCCTCTACCTTCCTCATTTCAGCCATCTTGTTCACCTCTTGCCTCATTCGGTTATGTACTCGGGGTATGCCCGTATTCCGTGTTCTGTGATGTCCAGACCTTCAAGCTCCTCTCTCTCAGAGACCCGTAGCCCTATGACAACGTCGATCAACTTGAAGACGATCAAGCCCATCACAAATGCCCAGACGATGGCTGCGAGTGCGCCTACGACCTGGATGATGAACTGATTCACGCCGCCGTACAATAAGCCTGGTGCACCTGCCGCGTACACGGCACCATCAAGGATTCCGGTGCCCATGCCGACTGAGAAGATTCCAACTGCAAGAAGTCCCCATGTGCCGCAGTAGCCGTGCACTGCGATCGCACCGACCGGGTCATCGACCTTTAAGACTGCCTCATTAAACATCACACCAGCGTAGACGATCACACCTGCAACGAGTCCGATCACGATCGCTGCCCAGTTCTCAACCGAGCCGCATGGTGCAGTGATTGCGACAAGCCCTGCGAGGACGCCGTTTGCGGTAAGCGAGGGATCAGGTTTTCCGGTCTTTATCCACGTGAGGATCATCGCGGCTACAGCACCGGCAGCAGCAGCAAGGAACGTGTTTGCAACAGCAAGGTTCATGAAGGCGTCGCTGCCGTCAAGGGTTGAACCGCCGTTGAAACCGAGCCAGCCAAGCCAGAGCAGCAATACTCCGAGGAAACCAAACGTGATGTTGTGACCTGGAATAACCTGTGGCAATCCGTTCTTGAACTTGCCAAGCCGGGGACCAAGGATAATCACACCGGCAAGCGCCGCATATCCGCCGATCGAGTGAACAACGCCGCTTCCTGCAAAGTCGTGGAAGTTTGCGCCGCACATCTGCACAATCCAGCTCCCGTCTCCGGAAAGAAGTGCAAGATCAGTGCCAGACCAGACCCAGTGTCCGTAGACCGGGTAGATGATCGCAACAAGCAGCCCTGTGAATACCAGATACGCCTTGAAGTTGGTCCGCTCTGCCATAGCACCCGATACAATGGTTGCACCGGTCGCTGCAAAGACCATCTGGAAGAACCATGCGTTCCAGACACTGTTGTCAGCGCCGCTCATGCAGAACTGGCTGAATGCGAAGATTCCTGCGACGTCGGGTACGTCAGCATCGCCGTACATGATCGCCCAGCCGACAAGCCAGTAGATCAGAACACCGAGGCAGATCGTCATCATGTTCTTCATCAGGATGTTTGCCGTGTTCTTTGCCCGGGTGAACCCGGCTTCAACGAGTGAGAAACCGGCATGCATCAGGAAAACCAGTCCGCCGCAGAGCAAGAGCCAGATAAAGGTCAGGGCTGTTCCGAGACCGTCAACCGATTCTGTTAATGATTCGATACTCTCTTCTTGTGCCGCTACCTGGGGCGAGAGCGACAGTAGTGCCAGCATCACGAGGATACTGGCAAGTAAGTATGTTTTATTCTTTTCCATAGATTCATCTCTCCTGTGTTCGCCGCCTCGTGTTTTAGGAAGACGGCAGGCTACTGTTGATGTTATAATATATAAAGTTTACTGTATGACAACTTATCGATCCCACTCGACAAAAATCCAACTTTGTGTCGAGTATAATGGAAACATATAAGAAGTTAGGCGAAGATACACACTCCATGGAGCCCATACGATACTTGCAAGAGGTGAATGAATGGTGGAGAACCGGTGCGGTTGCCCCGGTTTTCTTGCAGCCGAACCGCAGGGATGAATTCGATGAACTGATCGATCTGCTTGATAAAGAGCGTATTACTGCAATCATCGGTCCGCGGCGCGTTGGGAAGACCACGCTCATGTATCAATTGATAGACTATCTCTTACAGAGCGGCATCCGAAAAGAGAATATTCTGTTCATATCGATGGATGACCCATTGATCACGATGGTAGTCGATCCCCTCAAAATAATGATGGATGAATATCTCGAAAAGATCATTAAAAAGCCAGTGCGGAATATTGAAAGACTTTATATCGTAATCGACGAGATGCACTTTCTGAAGGATTGGAACCTCTGGCTTAAAAGATATTATGACTTAAAATATAATATTAAATTTATAGTCTCAAGTTCAAGCGCAACACATCTGCTGAAATTTTCGAAAGAGTCTCTCGTCGGCAGGATTACCGAGGTAAAGATAATGCCCCTGAATTTCAAGGAATTCATCAAACTCAAAGGCAGTAGCGACTTGCTCAAACCTTATGCAACCAGAGACTTATGTCATGTAGGCGTGGATGATCTCTTCTTTGAGTTGACACAATTCCAGAATGAAATTGTATTATACTTCAATGAATATCTGGTGGCTGGTGGTTATCCGGAGTATTTTAAGGAAAATGATATCCGGATGTGGCAAGATACGCTTCTCAGCGACGTGATTGAAAAGACTGTATATCGTGATATTGCTGTGCTTTACCAGATAAAAAACCCGCAGTATCTCGAAAAAATCCTGATGTACATCGCACAGAACAACTGCCAGCCTGTATCATTCAATAAAATCGCACAGGCACTTTCAATCAGTACAGGTACTATCATAAATCTGATCTATTACCTGGAATCTACCTATTTAATCGGAAGTCTACCCCTTTATTCAAAAAATGTGAAAAAACAGATAAAATCAAATCGTAAATTCTTTATAATCGATTCAGGACTCCGGAATTCTCTGTTAAGGATCCGTGACATTACCGATGAGAATATCGGGCTGCTGGTAGAATCGGTCATCGATTCGAACCTCATGGCAACAAAAGAGTCCCGGAGATTACCGGAAATCAGGAATATCTCATACTTCAGGGATAAACAGAAACATGAGGTGGATGTTATTCTGGAAATGAACGGCAGGACTGTGCCGATCGAGGTTAAATACCAGAATCACATCTACGACCACGATTTGAAAAATCTGCTGCATTTTATGGATGTTCATGATCTGGTTTTTGGGGTGGTTATCACAAAGAATCTGTTTGAGCAGAGAGGGAATATTTTATGCATCCCTGCGTGGATGTTTTTGTTAATTTTTAGCAATCAGACAGCAGATTGACTGATGCGTATATCTTCGCGGATGACCTTTTTTTCATCGCGAATATGCCAGACCGCCCAGAAACCCGGGCTACATTGATTTAATATCCTCTGCAAACCATGACTCGAGTTCGTCGCCTCGTATTTCAGGAATGCAGCAAGTTACTGTTGAGATTATAATATCTAAAATTTATTGTGAGATTTTTGCTGCCGCCCGCCCATACCCAAGGCAAGCCCCAATAAATAACTTACCCGAATGCAGGCTCGATGGTGACATCCCACTTTGGCAAATTTCCTGATCTTTCAATTCTCTCTTCGCAGATTTTCATTGCCTCTTTTGTCAATTTCACTCCG
>PQXF01000114.1 GCA_003194445.1 Candidatus Methanogaster sp. | reverse complement strand
TTTCAAAAATGCCATCACCAACTGCCTGAACCAGACGGACACCACCTACAAAGAAGAACTTGACTCTTTGCTCACATTACGGTTTCAGAGGTTTGAAAAAGCTCAAGTTGTGGCGGTGTGAAGTATAATCCTCCCGGTTCGCGTTTATGCCGTAGACGCGCTGGATTGTCCCCGCATCTCCGACCACATCGAATGCGATACCGTCGAGACCGGAATCCGCAAGAGCGCACGCCTCATCGGGAGTGATAAACCCGGTGTGTGCGATTATGATCAGATCGGTCTCCTGCTTGATCCGTCTGATGGATTCAGCCACGGTTGCTGTCGGGACTTTCCCGTTCGCATCGCACCCGCCAGTTACGAGCATGCCAATGGCGCCACCTCTCGCGATGCGGCGTGCGACCTCCTCCAATCGTTCAGGTGACTCTGTGGGAATCAGGCGTGACAGGAGTCTGCCCTCGCAGTGTTTGCAGTTTAACTCGCATCTACTTCCGGTCAGCGATACGGATGGAAAGAAGCTTGATGTGACAAAGAGGCTCAGATTCCTGCCGTGCTTTTTGATGGACTGTGCTCTGTACTTCTGCATACGCTCCCCGTGGCTCTGGTCGAGCGAATTATTGAGAAGCGGGGCGAGAGCCTGTCCGCGCATGATTAATCTACGATTCGACTGCCTGCATGATGGATGCCACAAAATCCTCTGATGCTGTGCCCGGTGCGGTTATCTGTTCCGATTCATAGACCGATTGCACGGCGGAGAGAACGGAATCGTGATCGGCAACGGTCTCTTTCAGGGACCTGGCGATACTTTCGATTGCCGACTCCGGAAATAAGAAGAAATCTCCTGAAAATTCGATGTCTTTGATTCTATTACCTTCCAACCTGACAAAAGAGCGGATTAGACCGCCTTTTGATTTGTGTCTGCCTTGCTTGTATCCTTCGTAGCTCATGATATCTCACCGCTGATATTAGGGTTCTTATCGTTCAAATTTTGTTTGAAGTGGCGTTTGCGCAGTACATGATCAGTTTCACCATCTCAAACCCTTCTCTTTTAACTTTCCCCTCACGAAATCTCTTACTTTCCGCGCAATTTTGTAAAGCTCCTCTGCCTCACCGATCGTAAGTTCGATGTAGTCCTCCGGATACCTGATTTCAACTGCATAAAATGTAAGATTGGATATTTCTTCGGTATCCAACTCTTTAAAGTCCTTATCTTCCTTTATACATAGGTACAAAATGGTTTCTAAGTCGTGTGTCTTCTTTACCCTCACATCAACCAGTGTCAGATATGATTTGAGGTATTTTTCGACAGATTGTTGGCAGTGAAAGGAAATCACATCTGTTGGAGCGTTCTCAAATGTCAGCAGCTGTTTTACGGCTTTTAAATCATTTTCCGCTTTTGCAAGCCACCTCCGGGATACGTCCTCCTTCATACTTCGATGCCCTCCAGATATGCTTCGTTGGAGATCGTGTTCACCACTCTTTTCTCATCTTCGAAGCATTGTTCGTCTTTTAAAATTATATCCACAGAGATCAGAGGGAAGTAGTCATGAAATCTCCTGTAAATCTCATACCAGAGTCCTCTCTTCCCTTCAGTGTCTATTTTATCCCTGAGAATTATCATAAAATCCCAATCGCTATCTTCTTCAAAATCCTTTCTTGCTCTGCTTCCAAATAAGAGGATATTGGAATACTCGATACCAATCTCTTCTAATATTCCCTTTAGTTTCCCCACAACTTCTCTTTTTGTACTCATCACTATTTACACCCTCTTCCGGTTGACAACTTGTATAATAGTTGATTCAAACCTGAAAGAATGAAAGATAGCCGGATAACATGGATACTCATTTACTTTCACCTCTATCAAAATATCGGCAGGAATCTATTAACTCTTCCCCAAGAGCGCGAGTGGAAGTGACCACCCCCACGAAGTCACACAAATAGCGACGTGAATATCGTTCTACTTTAACCCACCCGTCGTTCACGTCCCAGCCGCTCCCGCCGCTTCTCATCCATTCGGTAGATCCAATCCCTGCTCCGGTGCCGCTCCACGAGGCGGCTTGCCAGCTGATCCTCCGAATCAGTCAGCGCACCACAAACAGCAGTTACCCCAAGCGCATCCTCAAAACCACTCTTCAGCGCCCCCTTCACGTACCAAATCTCACAACCGCGTCGTCCGAGCAGATCAGAGAGCGTGATCATTCCATCCCTCGCATGCCGAACACCTGCTGTCAGGTTCTTTACGGGGTCTTTCAGCACCCGGTCCATCTCATCGAAATCAAAGTCTAGTAGGAGACTGCCATTGACAAGCACTGCGCCGCCGAACCTGCCCTGTGCATTCCCAGATATCTTGCGCCCACCCGAATAGACCGCGTTACGGGCAGGTTCAAGTAAACCGTCGCAGCCAAGAGCCTCAAGCGCCGATACCACCCCACCAAGGACACGCGAATATGCGTTCCCGATGTCCGGAGGTATCACACCACCCGCCTCGCGCCCGATAACGGAAAAAAGAATCTGGTCCCCGTCGCAAAACCCGCATCCACCTCCAAGCACCCGGCGTATTACCTGGATATCGTTTGCCACGCAGTAATCCTCGTGTATCTCATCTTCTACATACTGGTGGTATCCAAGATACACGACCGGGGTTCTGACACGCCAGAATAGAATCGTCTCAGCTACCCTGCCTGCGCCAACGTGTTTTGCTATCGATTCAAAGAGTGCTGCGCTGTAGTAACCGTCGATTCCGCCGGCATCGATGAATCTCCATGTCATGCCCAGTACTCCTCAAACGTCGCCCATACTTCGGGCAGATGTCGCTGTAGCAACTCGTTTGAAGCACAATAGCGATCCAGCTTCTTTCTCTTCACAAGTGATCTGGCAAGCGGTCTTCCAAGAAGCCTGCGGGTCCTGGTTTCATACTGACCGAGCAGTGTCATGTCGTTATTTTCAAGGGCATTGATTATCGTTTTCCCTGCGATCTCGCCTGCCAGCATCGCATTGTTGATGCCTGCACCCGTGACCGGGTCTGCCATGCCGGAACTGTCGCCTACAAGGAAGAGCGCCTGCCCTGTACTCGGTTCGTTCTCCGCAGAGCCGCTCTGCCACAGCGGACTCACTGATGAATGCATCCAGATATTTGTGCGGAGACATGTAACCTGCATTGGTAATCCCCAGACCAACTTTCGCGGAGTTGTGACCTGTGGGGTAGATCCATACGTATCCGCCGGGCGCATAATCCGCATCAAAGAATATCTCGCATGTATCCGGTTCCGGTAACGGCTTAATTCCTTTCAGGTGATACTGGGCGCAAAATGCAACTCTCTGCCTGCCCTCGCCCAGAAGCGATGCAACCCTCGAAAAGACACCATCTGCGCCGACGATGATCGTTCCGAGAGCCTCGCCACCGCGAAATCTAACGCAGTCCCCGGTCAGATCGATCAGCGGAGATTGCCATCTGATCTGTGCACCCGATTCTTCCGCCGTTATCGCAAGCGCCATGTCAAAGGACGATCTATCAACCACGAAACCGTTTAATTGGAAGTCATGAAAGGACAGATCCGGAAAATATGTGCGCATTTTTCTTATTTTTGACTGGATGGTGCAGCCCTCGGGCAGTTCGATGTTGATGGTGCTGCCGATGTATCCTGCACAGGGTGATCTGCATGACGAGTCCTTTTCCAGCACCAGCACACGATATCCTGCCTGAGCCACCGCCGCTGCAGTAACCGACCCGGCAGGACCCGCACCCGATACTATCAGGTCATAGTTCATCAGTGGTGTATCTCAAGAATGAGGTATTTAAGGAGTGGGGTGCCGATGGCTTCGGTCATCGAGTCACGGATCTCTTTTGATCCGACAGCGCACCCCCATAAAAACGCCTCGTTTTTGGCTTGTTCACAGGATCGACGACG
>PQXF01000113.1 GCA_003194445.1 Candidatus Methanogaster sp. | reverse complement strand
TTGGAGTGAAGTCTCGCCAGTGGTGCGGAGCAACGTTATCGACGATGAACGATCCATCGGTATCATCACTCGATGAAGCACCAAGGTCATCGGTCGCATGCACCCTCAGCCATACGCTGTCATCCTCATCGATTTCGTGTGTGGTATTCCAGTCGATGTACCAACACTCATCTTCGCCACGGATTGAGTATCCGCCACGCTCAATCGGGAGATCAAGGAGATGCCACTCGATATTATCCAGCGAAAACCAGATCTCCATCTGCGGAACATCGCCGTCTTCATCGGTAGTATATGTCAGGGTGTGAATTACACCAAAGTAGACCTTACCTGGCTCAGGGTTGGCGACAACAACACCCGGGGCGCGGTTGTAGTCTATGTCGTTCTGGAAGATCGCACTGTTTGCTCTCGGTTTATCATGACCAAGATCACACCATGAGTCGTAGAAGTCACTGAAGGTGTCTTCGTTCCCGGTTTGATCTTGTTCCTCTAAAACATGCCAGATGTTGACGAACCCGTCCGAGAGCCTGTCGTACATCTCGTCATGATCATCGTGTATATCCCAGAGTGCAGCGGCAACATTGCCTTCGCATGAGTCGCCGTCAGGGAAGTTTAAGTTGCCGTTTCTGGTCTCGAGGTTGGCTGTATCGGTGCCAAAAACACGGGGGAAGTAGGTGGTGTCTGTATAGTATTTATCACCAAAAACCGCAAGCGGCATAAAGTGTGCCCAGCCCTCAACCCACGCACATCCGGGTTCGGAGATCCCATTCATATAGTGACCATCGCTGCAATCGTTTGGTGGATAATCGTCTCCAAAGACTTTGTACATCACGCAGTGCCCGTATTCGTGGATGATTGAATCGGGGTCGTTTGCGCTACCGCCATCATCGCCAGTCTTACCATCGAGATAGATGAAGGGACCCGGATTTTGAGGTGTACCCGAACTCCAGTGCGTATCACTTATGCCAGTTCTGTAGTCCGCGTCATGACCCCACTGCCAGTAGGCATCCACTTTAGGCATGTCGTAAGAGACCGTTGTTTCCAGATACTTCTTTGCATCTCGCAGGGTATCGAAAACCCACCACGCCTTGTAAGTCGCCGGGTTATCAGGCATTGTGGGTTTACCAGTGTAAAATATGCCATCCGGTACGTTAATATAACTGGCAGTATATAACGTGTAAGGATTTCCACCGTCCTTAACCACATACGCAATATCCGGATTACGACACTCGATTTGAACATAAGGGTCCAATACCCCACTTTCATCATCATCACTGTTTACGACAGAAGTAAACTCGAAATAGCCCTGGTCTGTGTAATCATACTTAAACAACCAGTCAGGACCACTGCTAAAGTCATAATCTAAGAGGATTACTCTGATATCTTCCATTGGCTCAGCATCCAGCTCTCTATTTATGAAATTTAAGTCTCCAGCTACAATTAAATATCCTTCCGGAGTGATCAGTGATGCAAAATCGATATAAGCACCTTCATCGGTGTTATCATCGCCATCGGATGAAAAAAGGAATCCAATGCAGAATTGTGAGGTGAGATACTGAGCTGGAATTTTGACACTTTTATATTTCCATCCATCACTGTTGCCGCTATATGTTGCTATGGTATGCCAGCCACTGCTGTCATAAACTATTATTTTAAGCGTATCGTCCGGGTCACTATCCATATCGAACCATGTATGAAATGAGAGAACAGCAGAACCCCAACCACTCGCATCCATGAGATACTTCCTTTGCATACAAGCCCACATATTTTTATCATATTTATCGGAAACATCACTCATATCCGCACAATAAGCACTCCTGCCTCCCTGCAAATATCCATCATCCGTATCGTCCCAATAATCTTCTCCACTGTCAGAATTACTGTCATAACATGTCCAGCCATCGCCAGGGAGGCCGCCCTCGAAATCCTCGGTAAAAATCTTTGTAACGCTGCTTTCAGTAGCCGATTTGCTCTCTTCTATCATTTCATCGCTTATGGCGACAGGTGAGGGCGGTGGTTTTGCTTCGGTTGGCATCGACGAATCTGCTGTCGTATAGGCCGTACCAGTCCGGGATTCTGAAACCGAATCTCTGGTGGGGGTGTATCGAGGCGCCTCCACCAAAGTTTCGTCATGCGCTATATCCTCCTTTTTCGCTCTCCTATCTACTTCTTTCTCCCGCTCAGCCTCTCCCTCTTCAGACCATCCTTCCGCAGGTATCTTATGTTCTTCCGGAACCATATACTGAATTGGCTCTGGAAACGGCTCATCGCAGAGGTATGCGGAGTCTTCGGAGACTGATAGGTAGATTCCTTTGTTGCTCCCGCTGGGACTTAGTGTCCAGTTACCAGTCTTAACAGCCTTTATTGTGGCATTGAACTGATACATCGTATCCTTCGAAAGATTTGTTGGATACCACGTGGCAGTGTTAGCATCGCTAGGTGTCCAGTCATACCGGGTATGCGGCCATGTATCGTCAATATCTATAAGTTCAAATCCATCATCCGGAATGCCAACATGAACATAAAGAATCTCCATATCCCGATCCGGAATTATAGAATACGTAATTCGTGCAGTCTGGTTGAGCGCGGGAGCATTCGATATGGATAGATTTCGATAACTCATATACCTCCAATTCGCGAATAGGGGGTGTGCCATCACAGAACCAGATACCGCTTCCGATGCCGGTGCTGGCTGAGCCGCATCCGGCGTTATGTTCGACTGCGGCGCACCACCCGACGTCTCGATCTCTGAAGTCTCCTGCACACATCCTGACAACATCGCAGCGATCAGCACTGCGGATAATACCACTATTGTAGTTCTGTTATTCATGCTATTCATCTCCATTTTTTTGTAATATTTGGTCGCACGTACTCATTAGATTTAAACATTTCTGCTGCATCAACACCTGCATCCGGATCTGTCGAAGATTATATTGCTGGCGCTTCCGGATCTCCATCCCCCGCAGCCTGCGGGATCATCAGCGCATCGAGCGATGTGACCTGCCCGTCTCCGCTAACATCCCAGCACGAGTCGTATTCGCGGCTGCCCGCTGCGATAGCAAGCGCGATTACGGCGTCGGTGGTGCTGGCTTCGCCGCTACCTATCTGCACCCTGTAGTGATCCGCAGCACCCCAATTTCCGGCATTGTCCTTCGCCCTGACATGGAAGTACCAGACTCCGTCTGCTACATCTGTGTATGATTTGGAGTTTCCAGCGGGTTCGCATGCCGTATCCGGCGTTGTGGTGGCTGATTGGTCGAAGATGTAGCTGTAACAATCGATTCCGGAAGTGTCAGATGGAGTTGTCCAGGTGAATGCCAGATCGCTGCCAGAGTACCATTCATCCTCATCCGGATGCGTTTGGGAGGAGATTACAGGTGCTGATGGGTCTGCTGTATCTATCTTTACCGTATACTCATCACTTTCACCAGTATTCGTTGCAGCATCATCGATCCTGAATTTGATCATATTCTGCATCCCAGAATCCTGATTGAACGGAACCGAGCCAGCAGTTATCGTCTGATATGATGTGGTGCCATCGCTTCCGGTGCAGCTTGCAGATCTCCAGCCGCTCCACGATGAGCCTCCGTTCCTCGAGTACTTGTAACAAGCGGTTGAGACATCCAAGCCCGCTGTGTTATCCTTCACCTCGATCGTACAGTCAGGTGTCTGGTCTGCGACCCACTCTGTTGGAGTGAAGTCTCGCCAGTGGTGCGGAGCAACGTTATCGACGATGAACGATCCATCGGTATCATCACTCGATGAAGCACCAAGGTCATCGGTCGCATGCACCCTCAGCCATACGCTGTCATCCTCGTCGATGTACCTTTTAGTGTCCCAGTCGATGTACCGCCACCCTGGGGTGATGAAAACTCTCCATATTCGGGTGAGTTCCACATCTCAAAACCTTACCATTTTTGTTCCTTTTTTGTCACCCCGTCCTCAATGGACAATAGGTATGTGGCGTGCTGAGTACGGCGTGTT
>PQXF01000112.1 GCA_003194445.1 Candidatus Methanogaster sp. | reverse complement strand
TTTGCTTTTTTACGTTTCAAGATTAATAATTCTTTTTTCATTTTAGACACTTATTTGACACATGGGTTGTTTTACATAAGGTTTGCTTCACATATAAAGTGTCCTACTTTCATTTGAAACATAACCGTTAGAACTTATATTGGACTCAGCCTGCCATTCTGCAATGGTGTTCAGATTCGTTATGTTGACCGCTGGATTATCGCATGTGGTATCGTTCTCATAGAAGACCCATCCGCTAATCATGAATGGTGTTGGTGCTGCGCAGGATGGTGCTGCGAGAACCGCGATTGCTGTTAAGCATATCAACATTCTTGTGTATATGTTCATTTTTATTTCACCTCGTAGTCTATAAAATACAGTACTGGGTATAATGGGTAACATCATATTATATAAAGTTATCGAGGAGTATTATGTTTTTTCGAGATAATATTAATCAAAATTAATTTTTAGATTTTGGTATGCTCATGAATGCAAAAACCGTTGCATACGAACCGTTCGACCGTATCTGTCGTTTACATCATCGGTATCAGCCCAACGATCCCAAAGACCACCGTTATCACCACTATATCTATTGCAGCGATCGATGAGAGGATGAGAGATGGCAATGATGCTGATTCTGTGTAGAATGTGTGATTAGGAACTCGATTGGGTTGGGAAGCACTGCAGTCAATGAAATCAGATGTGCGGATATCAGGATCACCACAGTCACAAGACAGATGAAAATTAAGAACAGTCAGGGTTTGCCCGACCATCACCACAGTTCCATGTAGACGCGCGGGTTTCTACTTCTCTCTCCCAAGCCCTGCCAACCCTATCAGTATCATCGATCCGACAACATGAGCATGATGCTTGCAAGTTCGGGTATCGGCGCAACAATCCCTGCCACGTCCGCGGAATCGAGCATGTCTAAAATATTGGCGGGCAGATGTATTTGCCCTTGCCGATCAGGTTTCGGGTTTCAAGTAATCCCGATTCCAGCGTGAGTGTGTGGAAACGGTGGTAGCCATGCCAATCATTTGATAGGTCCTACGCGGATGAAGGCTATTGGTACTTATTTTGAACGAATCTTTGAATGGTGAGTTCAAACATCTGAAAACAGACGAGTCAAAACCCGGGTACCAGTGAATTGACAGCATGCCATGCGTCAAGATTATTATACCCGAAAAACCATATCATCACCAATGCGAATCGCATCAACCCTTGAACTGCAGGATAAGCCGGGGCAGCTTCTGGCAGCACTGACGCCACTCTCAGCTCTTGGCGGGAATATTATCAGCGTTGTGCATCACCGCGACCAGAGGACCACGAGGAACAAGATTCCGGTACAGATCGTATTCGAGATCGGTGAAGCCGAGCGGCAGTTACTGCTCGATGAACTTGATAAAAGCGGCATAGCGGTTGCCAGTATCGATGAGAATCCGCTGATCGAACGTGAGTCTGTGATACTGATCGGGCATATCATACATACCGACATCAAGGACACGATCGACTGCATCGACCGCACCGGTTTTGCAGAGGTTACTGACATCTCCATTGCGATGCCAGCAATCGAAGGCGAATCATCTGCATACATGCTCATCGAGGCGGTAGGGAAGTCCGAACTTACGGAAGCTGTCGATCTCTTAAAGGAGATTGCAGAACAGAAGGATCTGCTGGTGATCGAGCCTGTACGGAACTGAGGTAGCCCGTCTCCCATGCTCAACATATCAGACCTCTCATCCGAGTTCGAAGACCGGAGATCCGCAATCCTTGACTACGAGCGTGAGACCTCATGCGAACTCGAAGAATACAAAAAATCGATACCGGATCTGGATCGTGCTGATGCGTCCTTAAACAGCGCTCTTCCGCAGTACAGTGGCGCAAAGATCTTTGAGCCGGGAGCGACCATCAGACGTTTCCGTCCGGCTGCGGCATGGAACGGCAGGCATGATGCAATGGAATGGGTGGACTCTGTGCTTGCAGGTGTTGCGGTCGGATCTGTGGATGGTAGCCAGATATATCCTGATAAAAATTATGGCCTCCCGATCGCGGTCGTGCAGATCGGCAGCGTCCGGAACAGGCACACGGAAGAATCCGGGTACGCGCAACGTACAAGCGCAGTCCTGGTCACGCCTGACGAGTTTGCGGACGCAGAGGTGTATGCATTCAGTAAGGCGTTTGTAGATGCCAGACGCTTTGCTCTCGAATGCGATGCCTTAATCGATCTGATGCACACAGGCACGGGCTCGGGCAGGGACACAGGCACAGACCGGGACACAGGCACAGACCGGGATACGGACATGGACATGGATGACGGTCGAATCTACCTGCTGCTCGACGGAACGCTGGTGCCCTCGCACATCAATGCGCTACGCGCGAACGTAAAAGAGATATACACAGGCGCGATGAGGCGATTGCTCGACGCATCGAACGAGACCGGAGATCCTGTGATCGGGTATGTGGACGTGAGCGTGCAGAGGGATGTTGTGACGATGATGCGCCATATCTATGGACTTCCCGAGACGAAAAGACTCTTCGATCCGGCCTTGTTTGCGGGCATGCTGAACTGGGGCGACCGGACAAAGGCGTTCGTCTGCAACCGGGACGACCGCCGCGGCGCAGACAGCCCATCGGTGCTCGATATGTATACAGAGCACAGGGACAGCATCGCATTCTTTTACATGAGGATGGGCGATCTTCCGAGCCGGATCGAGTTTCCGGTCTGGTGCGCGGACGATGCTGCCGAGATCGACCGCATAGCAGACATCATCCGTGCAGAGACGATCATCCGCGGGAGTTATCCGGATATCCTAATGCTGGCGCACAGGAATGCAGTCATCACGACAGGGGAACATTCGCTCTTTTACAAGATGCTAACTCGTTTCTGCACCGAGCACGGGATTGCCGCGTACACCGGGGCAAAGCAGGCGCATAAGGAGCTGGATAAGGGGATGTCCCTGGAAACAGGAGGCATGGATGCGCACCTGAATCGGTAGGCGTTATGCTCAAGTGTTACTTAAGTCAGCACCACAAGTCGCGACACTTCCACCATAACCGAATATCTTATGAAGCATAACATCACTTGATCAAGACACAGGGCCCGTGGTCTAGTCGGTTATGACACCGCCTTTACACGGCGGGGATCATGCGTTCGAATCGCATCGGGCCCACAGGGGCTGTGGCCTAGCCAGGTATGGCGACGGGCTCCAGCGGATAAATGATGAACAACGGGTCTACTGATACCTGCCCGACGGGGCGGGTATGTGATGAGCCGTTGGAGCACTGATGTGCCCTCCTCGACCTTCGAGGGTTCGGAGAGACCCGTCGATCGTGTGTTCGAATCGCACCAGCCCCATCTCGATGTCGCGCAAATAAGCGTTTGCTTGCGCGGCAATGGCAGAAAAGGTTAAGGGTGCCTTTGGAAACGGAGTGATCGCTTAATATGGCATCAAAATACTCAGATGTTGCGGTGAGGTTTTCAGAAGAGGACAAACTTGGTTTCAAGGATTATGCAGATGGTGTTATTGATATCATAGAAAATATATCGAAGGAAGACACACCCTTCACCATTGGCATTTTTGGAAGCTGGGGTTCAGGAAAAAGCAGTTTCATGCAGATTATGGAGAATATATTACAATCCATGAGTTATGAAACGGTATTTTTTAGATCATGGGAGTATGGGAATGAAGAGAAGCCCTGGATCCCATTCATGATCAAGGTTGTAGATAAGCTTTTTGAAGAAGAGATAGATAAGAAAAAATTGATACGAAATATATTTCTTTTTTCAACGGATGTGGTGCTGCAAACGTATTCCCAGGGGAGGATGTCGACCGGTGGCATTTTGAATTCGATTAGGAAAGTCAGAAAAACCACCCCATTCAGGGAATGGTCAGATGAAGATGCGAAAGTAGTGATCGAGCGAGTTACCAAGATTAAAGAGTTCAAGAATAGTATAACCCGAATTTCGGTGAATCAAAATAGACTTACCTTCTACCATCACGGAGTATCGGTGTTTTGTGGGGTATGGTGTTCAATAATTGAGACGAATCAGATAGATATCCACATCATGGGATATGCAC
>PQXF01000111.1 GCA_003194445.1 Candidatus Methanogaster sp. | reverse complement strand
ATTCGTGTACTATGAGAAGGGGCCACCAAAGGAAAACGAAGTTTTTGGATGCAAATTACCTGATTGGAACCATCCGATGCTTAGCCAGAGCTACAACTGATTTGCACCCGCAGGGTGCTTTCTTGCAAAGCCCTGGGGGACAAAAGGTTTAAGTTATATGTGTATGCGTGACTAAATGCTACGAAAAGAAGAAGGTGAATAACATGAATAGCAGAACCACCATATTGATGTTGTCCGCAGTGGTGATCGCTGCGGTATTATCCGGATGTGTCGAAGAGTTATCAGATCATGGAATCGAAACGGTTGGTCCGACACCGCAACTGAATGTTACACCGAGTGCAACGCCCATATCAAAGATAACGCCAAGTCCGTTACAGATACCTGCGCTAGAAGCAACACCGCCGATATCCGATATGACGTTGAGCGATTATCCAAAACTGTTTGGAAAGGATGTGATAATCGTAATCGGAGAGAGCGCTAACAAAACTCTTGAATATAGGGGAAGAACATTTCACCGATCCCCATACCTTCCCTGGATGATTGAAGGCTCCGAGACAATAGCCAAAAACTTGTACAACCTCACAGGGAATACGCCTGTGATTAAAACTGATGCAGAGCTTACAGAGCGCGATAGAACAGAGTGTAACCTGATCCTTCTCGGACATCCTCTTCAAGTAATGCTTGAAGGACGCCCTCCTGATGTGAATACTGTAATCACTGAAATATACGAATCAGATCCTTCTATGACAAAAGTGACGCGCAATTACCCGGGACGGTGGAAAGGAGTATTGGAACTTTTTAAAAACCCATGGAATCCGGAAAAGCACATATTAATCGTCTCCGGAAGTGAAGATCGGGGAATAAAGGCTGCGCTTGCAAAGTTAGAAGGGGTCCATGAGATAAACGAAACCTGCATTGTTGTGGAGTGCGAGAGCGAACAAAAAGAGATTCATCATGAGGTTGACACGACACCTGCATTGGCAGGATTGTTAGAACCTTATATTTCTAACATAACGATGGAGGATATCGGTTTTGAAGTTACGAAAACAGATGAGGTACGTTCCTTGACTGGTATTGGTAAACCAAATGTTCCTTTTCTCATCAAATGCTTTAAAATCCCAGGAAATTCTTATGTAGGGTTGATAAATGTTACTTTTAAGAATCCTGTTGAAATTAACAATATATTTATAAAACCGGTACAACCAGCAATGATGGATAGTGCTGAGGAGGATTGTTACTGGTTAAATTACACACCACCCCCCTATACGATCGACAACGAAACATACGCATCGCATGAATTATATCCTGGAAGAGAATATAAATATCGGCCCTATACCGATGATAGGATTCAAGAAGGTGAAGTAGTGGTTCATATCTTCCCTATTCAGTACATCCCGGCGGATCGGAGGATCATCGCATACAAAAATGCAAGAGTTTCGATATTTTATCGTGTGCCTGTACCGGAGGACGACTATTCATGAGAAATATGACGGGTTTAATCACAGCGATCACAGCCCTTGTTTTCTTACTCAGTACTGGCATAAGTGCAGCAGAGGATTGCGAGTGTATTATCATAACGCATCCGGATTTTGTTGGTGAGTGTGAAATACTGGCTGATTGGAAAACCAATACTGGAATCTCCACAAGGGTCGCTGATACGACATGGATAAATAATAATTTTGCAGGATTTGACGGTGATGACCTTCAGGCAAAGATTAAGGATTATATATACGATAGCCATGATCTGGATGACACAATGTATGTGATCCTTGCTGGCGATGTTGATCGCGTGCCAACGAGGTATGCATACGTGAATGATAGCAATCAAGGAGATGGAAGATACGTGCCATGCGACCTGTATCATGCTGATATCATCTTCAGTGACGGTATGGGCACTCACTCTCACTGGGATATGAATGGCGATGGGTTATATGGTGCAATGGGTCCCGATTTGGCGGTCAATGATATGCCTGATATGAGACCTGATGTGTCCATAGGAAGACTCCCGGCCAGCAGCGAAGCCGAGCTAAACACGTTGATAGACAAGATAGTAAAATATGAGATCAATGCATACGATCCCGACTGGGTTAAAAAAACAACACTGGTCGCAGATGATGAATGTTTTAGTGATTTCGAAGAGTTTAAAGATCAAACAGAGCAGTATTTCACAGACTGGGGCGTCCCGTCATCTGATATTCAAAAGTTGTACGGAGCTTCCTGTACTGCAGAGAATGTACAGGATGCGATAAATGAAGGGCGAAGATTTGTGAATTATGCAGGTCATGGGGGATTGAAAAGCTGGTCCTGCTCAGGATATACGAATGCAGATGCCGCCTCCTTAACCAATGGTGAAAAAACACCGATAATCGCAGCAAAGGCATGCTATACCGCAGGCTTTGACATGCCAGAAGGCACAGGCGGTATCGATCCATTACCGCGGCCAATAGATGATGAATGTATCGGCGAGACGTTCCTGTTAAACCCGAATGGAGGCGGAATAACGTATCTGGGTGCAACCAGGGTCTCGTACCATGCCGTGAACAAACGTTCAGGCTTGATTGACAAAATGTTCTGGAAAGCAATCAGTGATTATGATACAGTTGGAAAGTGCTGGAAATATGCAATTACAGAAGAAGCATATAGAGATGATCCGGATATCAAGTCAAGAAAAGTCCTCACAGAGTACGTCCTTTTAGGCGACCCAACATTACGAATCCGTGGTCGGCTATATGATGATTGGCACATGTTAAACCACGATCCACAGAGATCAGGACGCTCAGCTCTGAGAGGCGACCTATCAGGAACCATGCACCACACCACAATATTCTACAACGACAAGATCGCATATCCCACAGTAGCCGACATCGATGGCAATGGAAAGCAAGAGATCGTCGTATCAAACGAGGACGCGATTCGTGCATTTGAAGGAGACGGCAATCATATCTGGACCTACACGGGGATCACGGATGCTAAAAACACGCCCACGATACAGGATGTAGACGATGACGGAGAGCAAGAAGTCGTGATAGAAACCCACAATTCCAAAATCTGCATCCTCAATGCCGCATCCGGGGATTATGAGTGGGAATACACCGCAGATGACATTATTGTCTCACCTCCGATCGTTGCGGACATCGATGGTGACGGAAAGCAGGAGATCGTATTTGGGGATGGTTACTACCTTTCTGAGGACAGACACATCTATGCGCTGAATGGGGATACAAGAGACGAATTGTGGAAGGTTACGCCAGGCGGCCATAACATCTGGCAGGCGATGGCAGATGTGGATGGCGACGGAAAGCAGGAGATAATCGGCGTAAATGGCGATGGGGTATTTGCATTGAATGCAGAGAGCGGATCGATGCTCTGGCAGAAGGAATACAGAAACGCAGTCTGCCTGCCAGCGATCGCTGATCTCGATAACGATGGTGAACTGGAGATAGCATTCGGGACATGGTATTATGAGGGTTTTGGCGGTGACAACCGGTCGTATGTGATCGATGCTGCAACCGGAGACCTGGAATGGTATTATGATCTCGATGATCGGCCCGGACAGAGTTCGGCAGGCGATGTGGATGGCGATGGTCTGCTTGAGGTCATATTCAATACGCTCAATCAGGACGTCTACTGTCTCGATCGCTATGAATCGTGGTCTTATCCTCGTGATGGAAATGGAGTGATGGGTAATGATCGTTACGTCATCTCTGCTGTCGCAATTGCTGATACGGATAATGATAACAATTTAGAGATAATCGTTGGATCGACCGAAGGTTATCTCGATATCTTCGGTGGCAGTGGTTCTTTAGAGAAGAGGTATAATCTCGGAGGAATCGTAGAAAACCCTGCGATCGGAGATGTGGATGATGACGGCAAGGCAGAGATCGTCGTAAAGAACGGTGTCATTGGCTCACAATCTTCGCCATTGGGAGGTGATGGTGGTGTCATCCATGCCGAAACTTTGCCCCAAAAAGCTACTATTGGTGTGATCCATGCAAAAACCGAAATCTCCGAGCCTGACAATCGCTCTTCGCCTTCGAAAACCGGCAGCGGGGTGATCTGGTACAATCACGTACCCATCGTTATGAAT
>PQXF01000110.1 GCA_003194445.1 Candidatus Methanogaster sp. | reverse complement strand
AGATGATGGATCTTTGAAAGAGATTAAATCAGTGGCATTTACAATCAAAAATGTTATATATAATTAATCATAATTAGATAAATATGGCTGTGTTAGTGTCCTACTTTCATAGCAAACCCAACCGTTACTACTTAATTTGAAGTGGATACTTTCCATGCAAAGTCTCTATCTGTGTAAGCGTTATCCAAAACGCGATTGGACATGACATTATGGGGCAGAGGTGATTCAGTCATCATCAAAGATAAACAACTCCTCAATCGTCGTCTCCAGAACCTTTGCGACATCATGCGCCAGCTTAAGCGACGGATTATACTTCCCCTTCTCGAGAAACACAATCGTCTCTCTTCTCACCCCGACCTTCTTTGCAAGCTCCTCCTGCGTCAGGTTGTATCGTGCCCGCAGCTCCTTGATTCTGGTATTCACAGGGTGTCACCCCTCCGATTGTAATACCATTTGAGTATAATCCATGACCATGTCCCGACAAGGAAGAGATCGGTAGAAACACTCCTATAGTCAAGATTCAGTCTTCCGGACATGGATATTAATTGAACAAGAGACATAGTCACAATCAGAATCAAGAACGCATGATAACCTGCCTTCTCCTTGATTCTCTTGGATCGTTCGTCCTGTGTCAGGTCTTCTTTCGGTCTTGCCGCGGCGATGATGGCCATGATGAGCACAATAACCCCCATACTGATCAGGGTATAACCAATCCCGGGATAGGTGGGACCGGGAAGAATATTCATCATAAGTATACCAGCGAGGATCAATAGAGCGGCAATACTTGAGAAGCGCAGGATGTCTTTATCTTTTCTGAATTTCATCGGATCACGTCTCCTTTTTTGCTGTAGTGCCACCTGAGTACGCTCCACGAAATTATTCCGGCAAACAACGCCGCATTGTACAAGTATAGGAGTTCGATTCCACGCGACCATGCCCGATCCGACCAGAACCGGATGGTTATCGATACCAGAACCGGCCAGAACGCAGTCTTGTCTGCCTTTTCATTGATTCTTGCAACCCGTTCGTCCGCAACGAGTTCGGTTTCCGGTTTCGTTGCGGTGTGTAACGATATAACAAACATGAGTAGCCCGGCAACGATCAAGCCCAGACCGATGAAGGGCATGGCTCTGGAAGGCGTTCCGAAGATCAATAATACCACAGCCAGCACGATCACGCTTAGACTGATCCCCATGGATAGCAGAATCTTCTTGTTTGTCCTTATACTCATTTACACATCCCCTATTAGATAGAAGTAATCAGCACCCAAAACACTGCTGAATAGCAGGAACCCAGGCAGACTCAGCGCTCTTAAATCCGCCTTTGCCATTGTCGACAAGCGTTCACTTTTTCTATGATCGGTGCTCCTCCTGTAGTACCAGAAAGATATGCCATAAGAAAACATTGCGACGGGGAGGGTTGTATAGTATAAACTACCAATAATCATATTTCCAGACGAGATGAAAGATCAGCAGTATGTGTACGACTATAAGCGCATTCGTAGCACTTTTATGGGATATGCTGACTGTCCGTTCATCAACGAGAATTTCATCACCTTTTCGCAAGCCAATAATATATAATATGATCGGAACGCCGATCACAAACATCCCGACAATCAGTATAAATTGTATTAAAGACTCTATAGAGATGATAGTAATATTTCCAGTAATGAGATATATGGAAATAGTTACAACATCCTGACAGATAACTGCCGCCACTATGCCGGTAATAAATGTCATCCGCAGAAGTTTCTTTCTGTTTAAATCCATTCTGGCACGCTCCTTTCATATTTGAACATCGCCTACCATATCTCGTATAAATAAAAAAATGCAGAGTCAGATCGACTCCGCTACGTTCACCATCTCGTCCTTCTCAATCACACCGGACAGTGAATAATCGATTCCATCAGCGCTCCACTGAAGCGTGTTCATGCCAAATATTGGCGCAAACTCTCCATCAGTACCATTGATGCTCACAATCTCGGGTTCACCCATCGCAGATTCTGACCGGTCTGAATCATCGCTGATACTCTCTGATAGGTACAATCGTTCATTTCCATTCGTGTATTGTAGCGATACGACCTCCTGCTCGCCACCAATTACTATCGCATGGTCGAATTCGTAACCATCCGGCAGGTACGACGGCACCCCCATATCGAACGTGAGATTGGCTCTCGCCTCATCAAGTGTCATCTTCTTGGGCATCATATCCTCAAGCGACGTCTCCACAACCTCGGCTCCAGCAGGTACCTCGAATATGAACTCACTATCCGGAATTCCGGTGTTAAACGTAATATCCTTGTATTCCACCTTCGAGATGAGATTGTCGTCCTTATCGTACATATCCATCCTGAGAAGCATCCAGTTTTCACGGTCGACCCATACGCGAGTCCTTGCAAAAAGTCCGCTAATGGTTTCGTTCTTCGGCGTTGCCTTGATCACATAAGCGCTCCGTCCACCAACATCCTCGGTGCCTTCGAGGGATATGTCGTTCTTGTCCAGAAGGTTCTTGACGAGTTCGGTATAATCCATCTCAGATGGTATATCCTCCGGAAGCGCCATCTTTGTCACCTGATTCTTTGCAGGGTCGTACGTCCACACCGTGCTGCCGTTTGTGACCATCACAGTGCCTGCAAGTTCGGCTGGCTCGGTGTATTCGACACGACTCTTGTCTGGCGGTATCGTCACCATCCGTGCCTGCATAAGCATATCCTCTCCGCCAAACGACGAGGTCATGACCATCGTGGCTGAGAAGTCAACAATTGACTCCTGTTTCGCCTCCATCATGGACGCGATCTCGTCCGCGGACATCTCAGAGATCTGGTCGGCGCACCCGCTGGTAAGCACGGCTGCAAGAACCAGCAGGGCTGCGGCTATCTGTTTCGTCTGTTTATTCACCTGTTTTTACTCTCCTGTGCTGTCTATGTTCTCGAAGTTACTTATTTCTAACTTCATGTTAGATATAGATAATATTTTAGTATATAAAAGTTTCGGAACTATGTCTGACGGCCGCGGTTGTAGCACCCCATACCCATTAGCTTGCAATGGTGGCTACATCGCAACTTATCAAGTTCCGGATATGGCGCCGGCTATGATGATAAACGCAACCACCCGAAGAACGGCTATTAAGATACCCAATTATAGCCCAAGTTTCCCACCCATAAATCAAAACCAGCAGCTTAGGGCTGCATGCCCCCAAAGTTTCCGCTATTTTTTGGTCGTAACATTCTTCACGTGATTCCCATCGACTTCCATGTGTGTTCGGTTAAGCACCCGTGAGATCCACCTGCGCTTAGCATACTCCTACTAACTTTACCCAAACTTATTAACTTAATAAACTCATCACCACGCATTCTTCATCGTTACTTTTCCGATATAATTGGGTAATTGAGCTATCTACTACATACACGAAACAATTATATGGTAGAACATTCTACTTTTAAATAGGAAATGTCGATGTACGCAAGTATAAAAGTAAAAGGCATCACCAAACATAAACTGGATGTCCTGCAATCGAAATTCACTATCAGCACTGGTAAGAAGATATCCCTTCAAAACTTGCTCGATAAGATCTCGGATTATGCCCTGTTACATGAAGATGAACTCATAAAAAAATGCCCGCGTTAAGAGATGACCCGGCATGGAGTGAGGCTATAGATTGGGGTGAAGCGACCAACGCCGCAATGGTAGATGAATACCTGTATAAATAAGGGAGGGCAATGGCCGTATTTATTGATACCGGAGCCTTCATGGCATATAGGAATAAAAAAGACATATATCATAGCGAGGCGGATTACCTATTGCGACGTGCTCTGCAAAGGGAGTTTGGCCCCATATTCACCACCGATTTTGTCTATGACGAGACTCTGACACTGGCAATGGTGCGCACTGGAAATAAGAATGTGGCAAAGGATATCTCCGATGTTATGCTCTCACCGCGCATTGAAATGGTGATGATTGATGACACCGTTCTCAGTAAGGCCAGGGAGTTATTTTTCAGGCTTTTTGATAAGTGGAAGGGGTCAATAGATCGTACCCCATTTCATTTGCCAAATAAAGGGTCAATACATCGTACACTCTTTTGATATGCGCTCCGTTCAACGCGTCCTTTGTGATGCGTTATGGATATTAACGAACAAG
>PQXF01000010.1:65413-95060 GCA_003194445.1 Candidatus Methanogaster sp. | reverse complement strand
GGTGGGAAATCCGTTTGCGGATGGAATCAAACATTGTTGGCACCTCGTTTGTGGATTCATAATAATTTACAAATCCTTATGTTAGCATAATAAGATGCCGATCACATTTACTTTATTGCTTCTATTTGGATTATTTTCTTAAGGTAGTGCCATTGCCCTATAGCCGTATCTTTCCTTTGTGCCGCGCATAAGTCGCATAATCGACGTACTCCTTCTCAGCGAGCAGGTCAGAAACACTCGGCGCACCGCTCTGGATACTGTCGAGTCGGTCTGTGACCCGAAGACTGAACGCGTCACTCCCTGCGCCGGACCCAAACGAGGTCATGAAGATCCGGTCGCCTGCGGAAGCGATATCAAGGATCGCGGCAAGCCCGATCATGCATGATGCTGAATACGTGTTTCCGAGTGTGGTCACCGCGATTCCGGGATCGATCTGCTCGGAAGTGAAGCCGAGACTGGCTGCGACCCGCCGCGGGAACTTGCCGTTTGGCTGGTGGAACACGGCATAATCGTAATCAGTAGGCTTGGTGTCAAGCTCAGTTAGCAGTCCACGCGCAGCCGATGTTACGTGTTTGAAGTACGCAGGCTCACCAGTGAATCTGCCTCCGTGTTCGGGGTATGGCATGCCTTCCCTGCGCCAGAAATCGGGCGTATCCGTGGTAAACGAGAACGTGCCCTCGATCTCTGCGATCAGCTGATCCGGATCCCTGCCGATGATATATGCAGCCCCTCCTGCGGCAGCGGTGTATTCGAGCGCATCCCCAGGCGCCCCCTGTGCGACATCAGCGCCGATGGCAAGTCCGAGATCGATCCTGCCGGATTCGACAAGACCCATGCAGGTCTGGATTCCAGCGGTTCCGGCTTTACATGCGAACTCGAAGTCAGCGACCGTGAGATTGGGTGCTGCGCCAATCGCATCCGCCACGATGGTGCCTGTTGGCTTCACAGCATAGGGGTGACTCTCTGATCCGGTGTAGATGGCGTCGATGCGCGATGGGTCAATACTACCCCTATTGATCGCATTCCTTGCAGATTCCACCGCAATGGTCGCTGTATCCTCATCCATATCCGGCACCGACTTTTCCTGCACGCGAAGACCGCCAGTGATGCTCTGCACATCCGCACCCCAGACCTTTGCGATCTCGGATACCTTGATTCGATAACGCGGTATATACGCCCCGTAACTTACGATTCCAACCGTCATTTGGCTCACTATAATTGGTTGTGCAGAAGCGGTATTTAACGGTTCGGATTGTAAGATTCGCAAGCATCTTTGACAGATCTGCCCCGGCGTGGAACAGGTTTATTAGCTTCGGCTATTGATGTTCGCATTGCAACAGTGCAGTTTACCATCATGATGGTCATCAACACCTCAAAACTTGACCGGGGGGAGGCAGAGAGAACCCTCTCATTCGAACTCGACCGCCACCCCCTGATAATCCTCCTTGGTCCACAGGGAAGTGGCAAGACCACGCTTGCAATCGAACTCATCGACAGCCGGGTGGGCGCGATCTTCGAAGGCAGGGTCAGGAGTTCCCAGCCCGTGATACTGCTTCGGAGGGATGCAATGGATGTTATGCAACGGATGGTGGTAGAACATAGGAAACTGCCAATAAAGGGCGCGGATGGGGTCATATATGTGGACGTGAGCATGTATGACGCGCTGAAAGCCACGATCGAAGGTGTCTTCGATGTCATGGAACTCGGGGAGGATGCGCTGGTCTCACAGATAACAGAACTTGCTGGTGACGTTTTCGGGGTACGTGTGATCGAGGTTGTTGCAGATTCTGATGACCTCAGGGAGCGGCGCATGAACCGGCACAAGGATGCTGCGGCAAGGCTTGAGATGCTTCTTCTAAAGGAGCAGCGCTTCGGGGTGGAGTCGAACATCTGGGGAATCCAGGGCGCGAGGGTCGGGGATATTATAAACCGGGACTCGGTTGCCCCCTACCTTTCGGGTCAAATATCCCGGACTCCGGAGGACTTCAGCCGGGCGATACCGACGAAAGGGCTAAGTCTTGGAGAATGCCTCCGGGAAATGATCAGTATCGCCAAAAACGAGGAGCTGGAGTCCGGGTTTCTCGTACTGCACCGCGAGGGTGAGCAGCAGGCGATAAGCGACATCCTGGTCGGGAGCAGAAACTCCATAATCGGGGTCACGATGCTTGAACTCTATATAGGCTACCGGCAGAGGCGGCGGAATCTACAGGATCGGCAGGTGTATGTACCTGACATCGAGGGCACCGTGGAACTGATCCACTCGCACATGCAAGGCGACTTCCGGCTGTCAGACGCTGATTGCGGTGGTGCTGATCGCTTCGGGATCATCGTCTCGGTTGTGGAGCCGGACGGGGGTGTGGATTCCACAAACGAGGCAAGGAGGGAAGAGTTAAGGCAGATACTGTGGTGGTGATGTGTGGCTGGGGTGCTATACGGGTGGATCGAGAGATTTAAAGAAAAAGAAGAGCGACAATAGATATACGATGATATTAGAAAATTTGATCGAGGTTCCATCGACCGACCCGAGCAATCTCATTAGATTGAGGGACAGCGTCTATTCTGCGGACTTGTTTATAGCCGCAGTTTCCAATCTTAATCTATTTTCATGGCTTGATAAGAATCCGGCAGATCTGCAGGAAGTCTGTTCCTCATTGCAGATTGAAGAGAGACCCGCAGATGTAATGCTCACCCTTTTCAAGTCACTGGACCTGATAGAAGAAAAGGAAGGTCTATATTATCCGACTGAACTTTCAAAAGATCACCTGGTCGAGCCGTCCCCGTGGTTTTTGGGACCATACATCTCATCATTAGAGGAAAGACCCACTTGCGAGGAGATGTTAAAGGTTTTAAAGACCGGTAAACCCGCAAACTGGGGTGCAAAGAAGGATGAAAAAGAGTGGTCACTTGCGATGGAGGACGATAAATTTGCGGAAGCGTTCACAGCAGGAATGGATAGTCGTGGTGCATATCTTGCCCCGGTTCTTGCAAAAACGATTGATCTATCAGGGTACAGCAGACTACTGGACATCGCAGGAGCGTCTGGCATCTATTCATCGGCTATAGTGTCGCAACAACCTCATCTTTCCGCATCCGTCCTTGAAAAGCCACCTGTCGACCGTATTGCCAAACGTTCGATAAACAAAAGAAAAATGTCAGATAAAATCGGGGTGATCTCCGGAGACATGTTCAAAGACGAGTTTCCCGGTGGCTTTGATCTTCATCTCTTCTCTAACGTCCTGCATGATTGGGATATTAATGAGGTCAAAACACTGCTTGAAAAGTCGTATAGGCGTCTAAATCCGGGTGGCAGGATAATGATCCACGATGCACATCTGAATGCAGAAAAAAACGGTCCTTTGCCAGTAGCAGAGTATTCTGTCCTGTTAATGTTTTCAACTGAAGGGAGATGCTATTCAATATCTGAAATGGCAGAGATGTTGGATGAAACCGGATTTTCTGAAATAGACTGCATACCCACAGTTGCAGACCGAAGTGTTATCACAGGCAAAAAATTAGTGTAATTATATATGTATATCACGCTCTTGCACCCTTGCGTCTCGGTATAACACAAACGATTTCCACCTCTCAGAACGGTCAGGGACGATTGACTATGTCTAATCACAGTCCATCCAACCAATTTTCCACATATTCCCGATTCCTGCTCCTGCTCCTGCTCCTGCTATTGGTAGATAGGGACCACTACTCAAGTGTTTCCACAATTCAGTAAAAAAATCGGGTCTTTGGCATCTCGCGTTGCAGTACAAAAATGACCGGTCCTATCGATTATTTGCCAGACCCCCTACTTTGGTTTCGAGGGTTTTATCATGAATTTAGTCTATTTCTGGCAGTTTTTATGCCTCCGGCACTGCTCGCTTCGCTCACAGTCACGAATTACGCATTTGGACAAATGACACAAATTTGTTACGTATTGGAATTCGTGCAATTCGTTTATTAGTGCAATTCGTGAATGCGAGAGCATCGGTGCAGCCATCGCTAAGCACTTACTACCACACCAGCACAGTTCATCTACGAGACACTTGTTGACGCGAATTACCAGAGAGCCGAAAAAATCTAACAATGGCAACCCCTCCGAGATCAAAACGTTAAATACGGATCGTAAGTAAGATAGTAACTCGCGCGCAGCAGGAGGATTCAAATGGCAAACATGCTGGAAGTAAACAATATCGCAAAAGAGTACACCATCGGCACAGAAAGGATAAGAGCGCTCGATGGAGTTAGTTTTAACGTAGATGAAGGTGAGATCGTAGGTCTGATAGGGCGAAGCGGCGGCGGGAAAAGCACGCTATTGAATATCATCCGTGGGTTCGAGACGTTTGATGAGGGAACACTTAAACTGGATGAGCTTCTGGTAACGCCGGACTCTGGTAGTGATATTTTTTTAAAGCTCAAACAAATTACTGCGATACATCTCCAGCGGTCATTCGCGCTGTGGTCTGATTATGTAGTGAACGACGTCCTCCGGAAGATATACTCGCTTCGGATCGGTTACGAAGGTCTTCCTCCGGCAGACCTGCCCGAGTATGATGAACTGGTGGAAGAGGCTATGGTGTACGTCAGGATGGTCGGGCTTCAAGAGAAGGCAAAGCATGTCGATTACGCCCTGAGCGGCGGCGAGAAACAACGGGTGATTATAGCGAGACAGCTTGCAAAAAAGCCAAAGATACTTCTGCTCGACGAACCCGCAACAATGGCATGTCCTGCGACCAAACAGGAGATTCTTGACACGCTTAAGAAGGTGAACAGTGAGACCAAGCTTACCATGCTCTGTGCATCACACCTCCCGGAGGTTCACAGGTACCTCGTGGACCGGCTGATATGGCTCGACGGCGGGAAAGTGATCCTCGAAGGCAATCCCGAATACGTACTAACCGAGTTTTTAAAGGAGATGCCCGATCCGATTCCGCTATCGAAAATTGAACCTGGCAAGAGAGAGGCAGCCATAAAGGTGGAGGGTGTTTCGCACAGGTTCTATCTCATATCGATCGGTGGCGAGACGCTCAGATTCGACTCGCTCAACTTCAACATCAACAAGGGAGAGATCACATCGATCATAGGTCCGAGCGGTGCTGGAAAAACGGTCCTGTGGAATATGCTGTGCGGTTTCCTGTTTCCGAAGGAGGGGAAGGTGCTTTACAGGCAAGATGACGAGTGGGTCAACATGAGCCAGTACCACAAGAAGCGGATGGAGATCAGAAGACGGATCGGGCTCATGTTCCAGGAGTTCGCGCTAAGCCCGCACGAGACGATCGTAGACCAGCTCGCATTCAAACTTGGCGTTAAGGGGCAGCATGTAATAGAGGAGGCGCAAGAACGGGCAGAAGAACTCGGTATCACCGAACACGTACTTGACACGATCTACCAGATTGTGGATATGCCAGAGACCGGTGCAAAGGACAAACTCGAATCGCTCGGGTTCTCCCCGGATATCTTTGGCATACTATTCCCGCGTTTCCCGCGCACAGAGACCGTGAAATATGCTGAATCGGTCTTCGACGCGCTCGATCTCTCGATGGATGTGCTGGATAAGTACCCACAGGAGTTGTCAGGCGGCGAGAAGGTGCGGACGATGCTTGCGATCACGCTTGCGCCGAAGCCGGATATCCTGCTGCTCGATGAGCCGTTTGGGGATCTCGACCCGATAACGCTTCGGGATATCACCAACTCGCTGAAAAGGATCAACGCTGAGTTCGGGACGACGATCCTCCTGATCAGCCACCACCTCGATTTCGTGAGGGAGGTATCCCATCGCGCAATTTTAATCGAGGATGGTGAGTTCATCACGGAAGGAAAGCCGGATGTAGTCTGCGATGAACTGGTCAAGCGTTCGGGTGCGGCGTACCTGCAGTGAGCGCGGGCGAAGGTGTAGCGATCCGAACGCCCGGGCGCATGCTGACATCAATGGTGGCGCCGCGCCACCCCCTCTGGCGCGCTCGCGATCTTGTAAGGCTGGATAGGTGGCGCGATAGAATTATGACCGAACGGACATGAAGACACGGGCATGAAAAGAATTGAATTTCACGATAGAGAACGGGAGACGAAAGAGATCACAGATATTCTGGATTCCGAGCCATCCCTGATCACATTCGTTTACGGACCGATAAACTCTGGAAAGACTGCGTTGATTAACCACCTGATCGACCACCTGCCAGAGTGTTATGCCCCTTTTTATATCAACTTGCGTGGGCGGTTCATCACAGATTATGAAGACTTCCAGAGCATACTCTTCGAGATCGATGAGGGTGGTGCGGTCGATAACATTAGCGAATATGCGAGATCAGCACTCAAGGATCTGAAGATTGTTAGCGGAATTCCGATACCGGTAAACCTGTTCCAACAGATATTTGAGAAGAAAGATAAAAGTAAAGATATGTTCAGATACATCGAACGTTTCTTTACTGAGATATCGGAAAAACGTATGCCGGTGTTAATCATCGATGAACTGCAGGTGATCGGGGACATGGAGATCGATGGACATCTGATTTACAAATTGTTCAATTTCTTTGTGCGACTCACAAAGGAGTTACATCTGGCACACGTCTTTGTTGTGACTTCGGACTCGCTCTTTATCGAGCGCGTTTACAGCGAGGCGATGCTCTCTGAACGATGCAAGTATCTGCTGGCAGATGATTTTGATTATGAAACAACGATGGCGTTTCTGGATCATCACGGGTTTAATATGCATGAGAAGGAGATTGCATGGCATTACGTTGGTGGAAAACCAGTATCTCTTGTCAGGCTGATCAATGAAAAGAGAAGCGAGAAGAAGATAGAAGATGTGGCAGGTAGCATGCTTAAGCTCAGAACGGGCGAGATTATGACTCGATTGAAGATCGTTAAGGAGCTGGGGTCTGAGATTACAATGGGCAACAAATGCTGCGATGTACATCATGAAATTTTGGTCTCCGCATTAAAGATGTTCGCAACCCGTGATGAAGTCAGTACGAATGAGATAGATGAGGTCTCCAAGGGATATCTGGTTAAAGAGAACATTCTCTTTGCGGATCCACTTTCTAATACGATAAAACCGCAGTCGATGCTAAATCTGCTCGCGATACGGGAGGCGATGGAGAATGTGTAGGATTGGAACAGTTCTCGGGGTATTGATTGTGCTGCTACTCGCAGGCACATCCGCGGCAGTCATGCCACCTGTGCCGTACTTCAGTCCGTGCGATTCGCGGTGGGGAAGCGACAAACTGGGCGGCGACGGGCAGGCGGTCTGTGATTCGGGTTGTGCGCTCACATCTGCCGCGATGGTGATGGCGTACTACGGCGCGGATGCCGATCCGGAGGGGGTGAATGATGTGATCGGGCGCGTGGGATATGCGGACCGGAGCGTGGCATTTGGCGAGCCTGATGATCTGCCTGTCATCGAGGACTGGGACGACGATTGCGATGATAATATCGGGGTTTATCGACCTGAGACTGGGGACTTTTTCATGAATGCTTCGATGCCTTCGGTTCCGAAGACGATCTATGTGGATGATGATTTCAGTGATGATCCTTCGGAGCATAAGTGGGACACGATTCAGGGAGGGGTGGATGACGCGGCTGATGGCGATACCGTGATTGTGTATGCTGGGGAGTATGTCGAGAATGTGAATGTGAATAAGTCCATAACGCTATGAGGCAAGGGGGCTGAGGTTGTGACGGTTGAGGTGGCGGATGCATCAGATCATGTGTTTGAGGTAACTACAAGTTGGGTGAATATCAGTGGGTTTACGATGACGGGAGCAATGGCAAAGTGGTGTGGAGCTGGAATTCGTCTTAGCAATGCGAATCATTGTTACATCTCTGATAACAACGCATCGAACAACGACTACAATGGCATCTATTTGGAGGATTCGAGTAACAACACGCTCACGAACAACACCGCGAACTCGAACAACTGGTACGGCATTAACATAGATCATTCAAGCGAGAACACACTGCAGGGCGACACAGCATCAAACAACTACTGGGGCATCAGCCTGTGGAGGTCGACCAACAACACGCTCACAAACAACACGATGTCCAGAAACACATATAACTTCGGTGTTTGGGGTTTTAGTCTTTCTGAATACGCCCAGAACATAGACACGAGCAACATGGTGGATGGAAAACCAATCTACTACTGGGTTGACCAGCAGAGTAGACAGATACCGGATGATGCTGGTTTTGTTGGAGCCATAAACTCCACAAACATAACGGTCAGGGACGTGGTACTGACGAATAACGTGCAAGGTGTATTGTTCGCATACTCCGATAATTCGCTGATAGAAAATGTTAGCGTATCGAACAACGGATATGGCATCGACCTGCATGATTCGACCAACAACATGCTCACTGGCAACACAGCATCGGACAACGATCGCGGCGTCTGCCTTTGGGAGTCAACCAACAACATGCTACAGAGCAACAACGCTAACTCGAACATCTACGACGGCATCCACATGGGGGAGTCAACCAACAACACACTACAGAACAACAACGCTAACTCGAACAACTACGGTATCCGTCTGTTGTCTTCAAGCAACAATAGGCTGACGAACAATACCGCATCAAACAACGACTTCGGCGTATACCTGTATTATTTGAGCAACAACACACTCTATCACAACAACCTCCTCAACAACACCAACCGCAACGCCTACGACGATGGCGCCAATGCGTGGGACTCCGGCTCCGCTGGCAACTACTACTCCGACTACAACGGCATCGGCAACGACCCATACCCGATCCCGGGCGGCACCAGCGTGGACCGATATCCGCTCATGCGTCCATGGACTGGCGACACGTCACTGAAAGGCGACCTCAACCACGATGGTACGCTCACTTCCGCGGATGTCCTGATCGCGCTTGCATTCGCAGCCGGTGGCGGTTCCGCTTCGTGCGATGCCGCAACGCTCGCCACCGCTGACGTGAATCGCGACAAGCGCGTCACATCCCTCGACGCGCTCATGATCCTGCAGGCGGCGGCTGACGCGATAGAATTATAACAACCCAACACAAATTCACATCCGTATGAGGACTGATTAAAATGGACGATTTCGAGGCGTTTAAGCGCATGGAGAGTGAATTGGAAGTAAAATACCCACATAAAGTTATCGGAATGCACAACGGAAAAGTTATTTCCATCGGAGATACCTACGATACGGTGATGAAAAGGTTGTGTGAATTGGGGATCAAAGAACCGTTCATACACCGGCTTGGACCATCAGAGGATACAATTGCAATATTGTAGGGCGTAACATGGAATTTCAATATCGAGATGGTAAACCGATACTTCCTGTGCAAATAAGCGGCAGTTCCGAGAAGATCAGTTTAATCGGAATTCTTGATTCTGGCGCAGATTATTGCACTGCACCGAGAGTAATATGCGAGGAATTGCTCGATACCGTGCGGGAACAGGAGATATTCATCCCCGGAGGAACGCTGATGTTACCTGTGTTCAAAGGAGCAGTAGCTGTAGGCGATATGGAGAAAGAAGTTGAGGTTATTGGAGTGGATATGCACCCAAGATTAAATATCGACTGTCTTGTTGGTAGAATTTTCTTCGGAACAATGGATGTTCATCTGCTTGGAAAATCGGGTAAGTTGGTTTTGGATTGGTAGGGTCTGTCCTAATAGAATAACTCTAAATATGTCGCCCGATCCCCGGCGGAACAATTACCGACCGCTTCCCGCTCATGCAGCCGTGGACTGGCGGCACGCCACGGATTGGTGACCTCGGGCCGCGACGGCAACATCACCCTCGCAGACGCCGCGATCACGCTTGTAATCGCAACCGGTAGCGGTTCCGCCCCGTGCGACCCCACAACGCTCGCCGCTGCCGATGTCAACCACGATGGGTTAGGTCACACCTAGGGTGATGAAAAGATACGTCTACCTCAAACTGAATCGGTCTTATTTTTGTTCCGTTTTGGTACTGGGACAAAACATCGCGCCAGGTAGATTGAACTGAATGCCACTGGTTTTTCTTGCACCGCGAAGGAATTGGATGATATTTGGGGTTCATAATCGGACTAACGGAACTACTATACCAAACTGATCCCATTTTTGTTTCGTTCAGTACTTGATGCAAAGATCTTACAGTATGTGATCACTCATCGATATTTGTGAAACATGCCGCATTCAGCACGCCACTTATCCATTGTCTATTGCGGACGGGGTGACAAAAAGGAACAGAAATAGGATTAATCTAGTGGGCTGGATGAACGTCTTTTCACCAGCCCAGGTCACACCCCCTCGACGCGCTTATGCTCCTGCAAGGCTGGCTGGGCAACACCCCCAATCGCAGGAAAACTATTAATACTTTGAAGAAAGTTAGAAGAAAGCTGAAATAAGGTGATATTATGGTCTTTCACGTAATGCTAATCCCAACTCTGGGCTGTCCTTCCAATTGTAGTTACTGCTGGAGTTCCGAAGAAGATTCCCCTATAATGACCATCGAGACCATCAAGGAAGTGGTTACATGGCTAAAAGATTTTCGAGATGATCAGGTTACCTTCACCTTCCATGGTGGGGAGCCGCTCCTTGCCGGCGCGGAGTTTTACCGGGAAGCGTTGCCATTGCTGGCAGAAGGCGCAAGTCATCTGAAACCGGCTTTTGCCCTGCAGACCAATCTCTGGAAGATGACCCCTGAATTAGCCAAGGTATTGGCTGCGTATAATATTCCGATCGGTTCCAGCCTGGATGGTCCAAAGGAACTTAATGACCTGCAGAGGGGCGTTGGATACTACGATAAAACCATGAGGGGCTATGAAATTGCCCGTGATAACGGTCTTGATGTGAGATTCATCTGCACCTTCACTGCACAATCTGTAAAGTTTAAAGAGGATATCTTCAATTTTTTCCTAGAGAATGGCTTAACTCTTAAATTGCACCCCGCACTACCGTCGTTACGTTCCGAAAGCTCTGATGAATGGGTACTTGATTCGGAAGAGTACGGGAACTTGTTGATTTTCCTTCTGGACAAATATCTGGAAAACATGGACAAGATCGAAGTTATGAATATCGACCACCTGTGCAAAGGTGTGTTCACGCGCAGGGGCACGGTCTGCACCTACGTGGATTGCATGGATAGTACCTTTGCGGTGGGACCTGATGGGAGCATATATCCCTGCTATCGCTTCGTGGGCATGCCTGAATATGTGATGGGCAGTGTCTACGATCATCCCAGCATGGACGATCTTGCCCAATCCGACGCATGGAAGGTTATGCACCAGTTCAAGGACTATGTGGATAGGGAATGCAAAGGTTGTCCTTACATCGATTTTTGTCGAGGCGGGTGCCCCTACAACGCCTTAGTTCCTAACAGCGGTAAAATAGAGGGAGTGGACCCCCATTGTACCGCATATAAGATGATATTCAAAGAAATAACCGACCGTATCAATCAGGATTTTATGGGCGCCCCTACTATGGCGATGAATCCATTCCAATCAAAACCTGCTAAGGATGCAAAGCCCGGAATAATGTCGTTGATATTCCGTATGATGTAACCGCATATATGCACTCTCGTCTCCTTACCCGATCCCGCTACTACGGAATGTTTTAATAAGACGGGTTCTGACGTACAGTGTATGGAACAGAGAGAACTTCGTCATGCCCGGTATCCGATCCTACTCTTGAGATTGGGGGCATCGGCAGATAAATTGTATCTCGCATACAATGAAAATTAAATTTGTATCTGGGGTAGTCGGGTGGAAAAATGAACTTGTGGATAGCACAATCTAAAAAATGCAAGACGCGAGTATTCTTATCTGGCGATTTAAAGACAACATCATCATTTTTATTTCAGATAAGACGTGCCCTTCCGATAACGCTCAAACATCTGACCTTTAAAAAATTACTCAATGCTTCAGTTTGTCTATTTGAAATGGTAACAAAACGATCTGTTCTTCATTCCGATCCGCTATATCTGCGGATTGAAGTTTGCCCATATTGTAACCTGCGTTGCCCGGGTTGTATGTTAGGGGGCACGAGAGAGGTGTCAGAGAGTAATCCGGGTCATAGGCTAGAAGGGGCAATGAAATACATATTATTCGAAGAATCCTTAAGAGATTTTGTCCCCTCCCTTTTCAGAGTATGGCTTTACGACGAGGGCGAACCCTTCTTAAATGGGGAAATTTATGACATGATACATTTCCTGAGTGCTAACAACGTGGGTACTTGCGTAAGCACTAATTTTTCTTTGAAATTTTCAGATGAAACCATAGAAAAAATCGCAGACTGCGGTCTTGAACATTTGATAGTTGCACTGGATGGTTCAACACAAGAAAGTTATTCCCGATACAGGCGGGGCGGGGACTTTAATTTAGTTATCAGCAACATCAGACGTCTGCAATCGTTGCTATCAGAGAAAAAAAGTAGTCCTCTGAAGATCGAGATCCAATTTCTTGAGTTTGAGTATAACAAAGAAGAAAGAGGAGCGATGCGCAAACTGGCAAAAGAGTTGGGGGTTTGGCGGTTAACGATCATGGAAGGATGCAGTTGCGGTGCAGATGAAGAATCGAGACCGGATCTGCCGGAAGATGAACGACGCGACAAACGTTGCTACGAGATATGGCTGGGCGCAACAATAAACTCGATAGGCGAGCTTGGTACCTGCGACTATGGGGAGGATTTTGGTATCCCTAACATAGGATTTGCCAAAGACTACAAGTCGGAAGGATTGCGTAATCATCCGGCTATCATCCAGTTGCGTAAATCGTTTGGAAACAACTCGGTCCCCCTCAATGATATATGCAAACAATGCCACTGGACCATTAAAAAGAGATAAGCCTACCGCATAGGGGATTTATATATCGCCAAAGACGCGGCTTAAAAAATCCTCCTGCCTGAGTCCCTGCCTGTGCGCCATCTTGTAGAGTGCATTCTGGACGCCTGTGCCATACTGCGCTGCCTTCTTTGGCGCCCATGCCAGACTGTGCGGGAGGTACTGTTCAGACACTCTCCTTAAGATGTATTTTCGTATATACTCGCCCCCCTCCTTCCGCATCTTAAGTCGGGCATCGATACCACGTGCGACAGCCACCACATCACTATTGCAGATCGGTAGGCCGAGTTCCACACCGCGCAGCTTTGCAACCGCAAGATCCCGACCGATCTGGGCAGGAAGTGCGAGCACGTCCTTCTCGAGTTCGATGCCAAGCATCCCGTCGTCGAACGCCTGCTCATAACGCTTGTACCCGGCAAAGAGTTCGTCTGCGCCCTGACCGGTCAGCAACAACTCCATTCCATGCTCATGCGCACACTTTGACACGAGATATATACATATTCCGATCCCGGCTGCAACAGGGCTCGTGGTTTGTGTCTGTAATGGGTGCATGTAACGTCCATCGATGCCACTGCCAGCAGGGCTGGGAATTATCGCATGAAGCACCTGCGGGATCGCTGATTTGATATCCGCTTCGGTGCACTCGCATATCCTCAGCCGATCCCCCATCCCGAGCAGTGCTGCTGCCTTCTCTGCATGGTTTAAGTCATAAGAGCCATGCATCCCGACCGCATACAACTCGATATCAGGATCTATCGATGCTGCGATGGCTGCGACTAACGAACTGTCGATGCCGCCTGAGAACGCAACTCCTATAGGATCCCGGCCCTTCATGCACAACCGCACAGCATCCTTGATGCACGCTGCAAGTTCGCGGATCGCTTCCGCTTCATCGGTCTGCATTCCCACCACTCACGATCTGGATTGTGTTCATCCCAAAAATCGTTCCTAAAGTTCAGCAGATGAGATAGGCGGAGTAGTTCCTTGTTGAACCAAAATCCTTTGCTGTTGTTTGACAAACGCCTTCCCATTATGGTTTTCGATGATCTTTACCGCATTTGTTCCCTCAAAAGTATGAGTGGTTGCATGAAACACCGACAGGATAAGGTCTTGAAATTCCTGATCGTCTTCGAGATCTTCAATAATTAAACCCATTCCTTTTGCTTTGTCACGATTTATATGACGCCCATGGCTTTTAAACTCTTTATGGTCTGCAAGGTCGATTGCAATTTTCTTGGAAATTTCTTCGGCATCCTCTCTGTCCGCAAACATATACGATTCAAGCCATTCCGAGACCAGTTGTTGAGATAGTTTCAATGCATTTTTACATTGAATCAAAAGCGCGGGACCATATTGGCTCAGAATCGGAATCCATGAACCCAATATCTTCGGATCTTTACATTCAGATTTTGCCAATTCAAATTGATCCAATATGGCTTGTGCCGGAACCGCCTGGACTCCGACTTGGGTGTGAAGTATCAGTTGTGGGTCTATCGGGCCAATAAACGAATGTTTTCCCATGACGATCCTGTTTGATGCACAGGCAAGCATTGTTGCTGCCGACATTGCCAATTGCGGGATAATCACACAGATGTCACTGAACTTTGTTCGGAGATACGAAACAATCGCCTCAGTAGCTTCTGGAGAACCTCCCGGACTATGAACAATCAAATCGAGATTTGGACCTTTTAAGCCATGAATCACCTCCATCAATCCTTGAATGTCTTCATCGGTAATACTGATAACTTCAGGATCGATATTGCCTGCTTGAGTCCACTTTGTTGCGTAAAGTATAGTGTTACGTCCGGTATTTTTGTAGGCAGTAGTCAGGTATTTTCGCCGAACTGTATCAAACGGTGGTTTCACTCCTTGTTCTTCCGTATGTCTCAATTCGGCGAGAATCTCTCCCCATATAGGCATAAAAGAGCCTCAATCCTATGATGAATTAGAACTAGCTGAGATAATGACTTTCGGTCTTACCCCTTCTAAATACTCCCGACTTTTCTGCATCATTTCATCATATTGACCATAAACGAACATCAGATCTGTGACACCTGGCTGTTTCTGCGCGCTTTTTATGAGTTCGTCAAGTTCCAATTCTATTTTCGGTTCGTCCATCTTTCATTTCACCCTTATTGCTCTGTACCACTGCCCTTATTATATGTTTCTACAGTCACACCACTCACGATCTGGATTGTGTTCATCCAATAGACGCTCTGTTCGATCACATCGAATCCGGCATCCCGTATCATCGAAGATAGATCTCTCCTGATAAAATCTCTTGCGGTCTCTCCTTCCACAAGCATCCATACCTTGAATAGAAGCACAGCCAGCGTGCGTTTTGGGTACGAATAATCAAGGACGGTGATCCTCCCGCCCGGCTTTAGCACCCTTCGCATCTCACAAAGCACATTCATCCGAACGGAATGTGGCATCTCATGTAAGCCAAAGGTCACGGATGCGTGGTCGAAGTATCCGTCAGCGTATGGAATCTCCTCGGCATTGGCGTAACAGAATCGTATATTGTCTTCGCTCTTGTTTTCTGCTTTTTTAAGCATGTTTTCGGATAGATCAACTCCCACTACCTCTCCTTTACTCCCGGTAACCTCTGCAACCATCGTACACAACGTACCCGTCCCGCAGCAGACATCCAGAACCCTCTGACCCGGCTTCAAATCCATTTTACCGATGGTGAGCCGTCTCAAGCCCTCTTCTCCGCCGAAGAAGGAGGAGATGAATCTGACAAGAGGATCATATATGCACGCGATCCTGTTGCAATCATCCCTGTAATGCTCTGGCTTTTCCATACTCATGATTTGCGTTTCCGGAAGATATAGGGTTTGACGTCATCTGTTGCGTGGCGTTCTCTTGGTAAAACAATTTAAATATAAAGAAGTATAAGTGATAATCACCAACACGAGAGGGATGTTAATGGCAAAAATATTCGCAAAGAACCTGTCAAAGAAGAACGTCATGAGCAGTGACGGATCGATACTTGGTGCGCTGTACAACATCGTGATAGACATCCGGACCGGCGAGTTGATCAATCTCGTGGTGAAGCCGGATATGTCTGTGGATCGGAACATGTATCGGGCGGAAGGGAATTATATGCTGATTCCATTCAGCGCGGTTCGTGCAATCAAGGATGTCATGGTAGTAGATAAGACAGAAGCGTTGAAACACTGAATCGGTAACGCCCTGTTCGCGTCTCCTCAGTCATTTAACCGGGGAAGCGACCTTCCGGATGTGGATATGCACAGACCATTGCCGGAATGCTACTACAGTACTCAGTACTCCCACAACCCTTTCTGCTTCTGCGGACTGGCTGGCAGGAGTTTTACCCTCTCAGCCCCATCACTGTCACTCTCGTAGATGTGCAGGGAGTCCGCATAATCAATCAGTTTCACAATCCGGCAATTGTTCGGGCGGATCACCTCGCGGTTTAGCATGTTGATGATTGCAACGATGTTTGCCTGCCATGCGGTGTAGAGATCGCGGCTTCGCCATGTCAGGTGTACTTCGACGCTCTGACCACCAAGATACCTGACCCGGATGCGCTGCAAACACGGAGGTGACGCGCTCCCGAGATCGGTCTCTGCCTGCCACGTAATCGCCTGATCCCGGTTCGATGCGATCCCTGTATCTATCTGCGTGGCAAGACACTCGCGCAAGGCGGCTATCTGATCGAGGTCCCCGTACATCGCAAGCCGCTCGAAATAGAGGTATGAGAATCGCTCCTGATCCGGTTTTTCGACGTACTGTGTGAGATACTCTCTCGTGAACTCCTCGCAGTATGGGTCGATATGCTGGAACGGAAACTGCGGGTGCAGTTCTCGATCCTCTATCTGCCTGATCGCGTCGCCAGTGAGTTCGAATAACACACACGCATCTCGTATCGGCTTTGGCTCGGATGCGTCTCCGATTGTTATCTTCCGTCCGTCGCGCAGCACATACCGTACCGCCCGCGCCCACGCGTTGTGAAAATCATCTTCCTGTACCAGTATCGTTGGTGGTAGTTTCATGGATATGTTGAAACGAATTTTGGTATTGCACATCCTGTGCAGAACAAAGCACGTTGCAAGCTTTTGTTCGAGTCTAATTGCCTTCGATCCGAATTGTACCTGCACTTTTGTTTGAGTACTGATAAATACCTTGCCGCATATAACACCGTACCGGAGTTAGGATACCATGAAACAACTTGAGATTCTCGCAACTCCGCTCGAAGAGAGGTCGCTTAAGCTCCTCCTCTTCGGCGCAGGCGAACTCGGAAAAGAGATCGCGATAGAGGCACAGCGCCTCGGTATGGAAGTCATCGCGGTGGACCGGTACGAACGGGCGCCAGCACAGCAGGTCGCGCACAAGGCATACACAGTCAACATGATGGATGCGAATGCGATGCGTTCGATCGTGGATCGGGAACTACCTGATATAATCATACCTGAGATCGAGGCGATCGACCTCGACATTCTCTTTGAGTTCGAGGAGGAAGGGTATCTGGTCACGCCGAATGCGGCGGCAACTCATGCGGCGATGAATCGTGAGCGCATCAGGGAGTTAATTGTGAAATCAGGCGTTAAAACAGGCGCGTACGCGTACACCCGCACAGACGATTCCCTCGAGTTTACAGACGCTGTCGAGAAGATCGGGTATCCGTGCTTCAGTAAAGCGATCATGTCGAGCAGCGGCAAGGGCTCATACTTCATCGAGAGCCGCGATGACATCGAGAAAGCGATGGACGCTGCCAGATACGAGACCCGTGGATCAGGCGAACGTGCGATTATCGAGGAGTACATCCCGTTTAATACCGAGGTAACAGAACTTGCTGTGCGGCATCTGGATGAAGACGGTAACATCGTCACCACATTCCCTAAGCCAGTCGGGCACTACCAGATCGATGGCGATTACCACTCATCGTGGCAGAGTCCGAATATCGAGGAGTATCTTCCACATAACGTGAATGACATCGGAAAGTCTATCGAAAAAGACCCCAAGCTTGCAAAAGAGGCGGAAAGGAAGATTTACGATGCAGCACAGAAGATCACAAACGAACTGGGCGGAGTCGGAGTCTTCGGATGCGAACTCTTCGTCCGTGTCAGGGATGGCAAGGTAGAGGTCTATGGCAACGAATGCGCACCACGCCCGCACGATACCGGCATGGTTACGTATATCTCGCATCCGCAGGGATTTAATGAGGGTGGCTTGCATGTTCGTGCGATCACAGGGCTCCCGGTTCCATCAAGAATCGAGGATGGTTACCGGCTCTTCGACCCGCTGATGCCCGCTGCGTCCCACGTGATAATCTCGCCAGCCCAAGGTTTCGATCCGATGTACAAAGGTCTCTTCGAGGCGATGTCTGTTCCGGGCGCAAACATCCAGCTCTTCGGAAAGCCTATTTCGTATCACAGCGGGTGGATCGTTGAGGAACGAATGGGGATTGCGCTTGCCATGGGTGCTGATGCGTTCGATGCGAAAAGGAAGGCTGAAGTTGCTGCGCACAAGATCCTGATCAGGACTGCGACAGATAGGGAATGGCGCGGGCAGGAAGAGACGCGGATGCATGTAACGGTGTAAGTATGGCGCTCGGATGGGGTTGACAGTCCCGCTCATGAGAGGAGCTTTTGTGTAAAATGAGTTCGGGTTTATTGTGCATGAGTCGGGAATATCTCTGCCACGATTGATGGATGGGTTCGCTGCTGGCTGATTACACGTAAGACATCGACGCAGACAAAACGAATGCGATGGCGCGATTGTATAGATTCCATATCTAAATGACTGCATGAATCTATCACGACGAACATGGGGTCACTCGATTTTTCGGTGAAACGTAAACTACAGCCCAAAAGGTGTCACGTAGGTATAACACGTTCCACCCTTTTAAAACGTCTATTCTTCAATCGCATTATTATCATTGGTAATTCTATATGTGTTCTGTGACGACAAAAGGACATGCTATTTCAATTCACCGAAAGTCAGGTTATAGTATAGTTCCGATAACTATTCGAACTCAGATCCAAATCCAGCTCATCAAGCACAACCTGACAATCCTCACCACGATCCCTGATCCGCATGATCCATTCGAGACGCTTACGACCTTCTTCAATCTGATCTGAAGAAAACTCATCAGACAATGCATTCATCAACTTTTTCGGAATTTTCCTCATAATACAACCATCCATTATACATGCATTGATTAACTATAACACAGCATACACCTTGAGCTATACCCTCTTATATATTAGGCATAAAGATGTGTGTAATTGGTTTGGGAAACCCGGAACTTCGGAGAAAGTGCATATCCCATGATGTGGATATCTATCTGATTCGTCTCGATTATTGAACCACCATGCCCCACAAAACACCGATACTCCGTGATGGTGGAAGGTAAGCCTATTTTGATTCACCGAAATTCGAGATACTGCCAGAAATCACAAACATCCCCACCACGAAAAACCCGATCGCTGCCCACGCTGCTCCCCACGTCAATTATAGCGATGTGCGATATTTGGAATATGGTGGACAGATTCATTTATGTGATCAGAGACCTAATGTTATCATATCAGTGAATATTATTAGCTGGAATAGCACTGCAACCCAAAATAAGCGACTTCACACGAATGCAGGTACCATGATCAAAATTTTAGCAGTGCTGGTGCTGGCGACCGGCATATCAGCAGCATCCGGAATCGCCACCATCGAAACAACCCAACTTGTGAACGGCACGGCATGGGAATGCGCTCCGGTCTGGGATATGGACGGGGGCACGCTATTCTACGCCTCAAACGAGTCAGGTAACTTTGATATCTGGAAGATGGATGCGGATGGCGCAAACAATACACAGATCACCAATGATACGGCAGATGAGTTCCCATCGTTCATCTGGCATGGTAAAGTCGTATATGTTTCACAATTCGAGAGCAGCAGCATCCGGATCATGGATGCGGACGGCACAAACAGAAGCGAATTGTCTGGTGACGACTATGATATCGACCCTGCACTGGTCAATGTTCCGGTACCACGGATTTTTGATATGCAACCATCCGGCACCATAGACAACAATGTGCCAGCGATCAGTGCCAATTTCTCATGCTCTTATGGCAACATATCCGCAGTGAACCTGTCAGTGGACGAGATCGATGTGACCACAACCCCTCACACAAATATTACAGACTCCAATATAAGTTATGTCCCGACTGAACCACTGGACTGCGGGGATCATAATTTCACAGTAGAAGTGAAGAGCGATTGGCATACGGTCGGTTACGGCTTGCGAGATTTCACGATCACCTATATCACAAACCCCCAACTTCAAGGGACATGTAACAACAGACCGACCATCAGTGCAAATATCTCAGTCGGTTATGGCGATATCGAAACGGTGACGATCTACGTCGATTGCGTGAATGTGACACCAGATGCAACGATTACAGATTCATGCATCAGTTATACGCCGGTTGAACCGCTTCTGAATGGCACACATAACGCCACAGTCTCCGTAAACAGTACTTATGGAATCAATGACTCTATGAACTTGGTGTTTTGTGTGAATACCTGTGGCGGCGGTGGCGGCGGCACTTATCCTCCTGGTTGGGGTTCTTTGCTCTCACAACCAAAGATCGTATTTGCATCCAACCGATCCGGAAACTTCGATCTATGGATCATGAATACGGATGGAACCAGTGTGATGCAATTAACAGATTCTCCGTCAAACGAGACTCATCCGGCAGCAATATACTCAAAGATCGTGTATGTATCTGACGAATCCGGCAACAATGACCTGTGGTCGATGGATATTGACGGCTCGAATAGAGGGCAACTGACATCTTCGGCAGCAGATGAATACATGCCAGCAGAAAGCCCGATCGGAGGGATCGTCTACGCCTCTCGATCCGGCAGCGGTGATGACTATGATCTGTGGGCGATGAATACCGATGGGACCGGAAAGACACGATTGACGAACAATCCGTCAGACGAATTATCTCCGGTCTTCTCCCCATCGCTGCACCAGTTGAAGGTCGCGTATGCTCTGGAAAGCGATGATTCGGACATCTGGACCACGAGTTTTGAGGAGATTGGGTGCAAGGTCAGGGTATGGCGTCTTGGAGAGGGGTGTGCGCTTGTGTGCGGAGGAGTTGATCGGTATGATGATGATGATGCATGGTTGGATTTGAACATAAACGGCACAAGGGATAGTGTGGTTGTAACGATCAACGAGAGTTTTTCGATGCCTGATCCGGATAACCCAATTGTGACCGGTACACTGCACAACATAAGCCGGTTTGCGGATTCTGCCTTTGAGGTAAGCCTTGTAAACGTCACCCACTATTCTATAGATGGTGAAGTTCTCTTCAGCAACAGGACAAAGATACTGACAAGCGCACCGATCCATCTGGATCCGATGCGTGGCGATCTCGATGGCAATGGCAAGATCACGCCAACCGATGCGGTAATCGCGCTCGGTCTGGCTGTTACCGGTGAATGGTGCGGCGATGCGGACATGAACGACGATAAACACGTGACCGCACTTGATGCCCTCATGATCCTACAAGCTGCTGCCCGAGACGTTGGCAAACCATAAGTATCATGCGTCATCAAGAGACGCATAATGGAGTTTCAGATCCTCGATTCCGATTACATTCTCGATAACGGAAAGCCGGTTGTGAGACTCTTCGGACGCGACCTGGATGGGCGAAGCGTCTGCTGTTTCGTCCCTGATTTTGAGCCGTATTTCTATGCCCAGCCCGCTTCTGCCAGGGACTCGCTTATAGAGATTCCTGAAATCAAGAGAATCAAAGTCGTTTCGAGGTACGAGCCAGTCGGCTATCAGGAGCATCCGGAAAAGATGCTAAAGGTAATCGTTGGCGTGCCAAAGGATGTGCCGACGATCCGGGACGAGGTGAGGGAGTACGCGGACCAGGTGTACGAGACTGACATTATGTTTAAAAACCGGTTCATGATCGATGCCGGCATCTTTGGCATGGGGTGGGCGCGGACAGTGGACGAAGCCGGGTCGGCAGAGCCTGCGTACCTCGGCAAAGTAGATAGTGAGGTGACAGTCGTATCCCAGGTTACGCCCGTCGAGATTACCCGGAATGCACCGATGCGGTACCTCGCATTCGATATCGAGTGTCTCGTCGATGGCGGGGGCATTCCAACTGCTGACCGCTCGCCGATCATCATGATCTCGCTTGCGTTTGAGCCGGCACATCAAGGGGAGCTGGAGACGCTCGTTCTCGTTGGGAAAGAGGCGGATTTGGATTGCGATGGTACTGAGCATTTTACAGACGAAGCGGACCTTCTGAACAGATTTTTTGAGGTTGTGCGGGACTACGATCCCGACGTGATTCTCGGGTACAACTCAAACGAGTTCGACTTTCCATACATCACGAAACGTGTCGAGGTACTTCTGGCACAAGGGAAGCGGCTTTATGCTAATATCGGCAGGGACAACAGGGCGGTATTCTGCCGGAAGATTGGGATTGTTACGCACGTATCAGTGACCGGCAGGATTGTTGCCGATGTCCTGCCGCTTGTCCGCAGAGCATATAGCATCAAGCAGTACACGCTGAAGAACGTGGCGAGGACACTGCTTGACATCGAGAAGTTCGATGTTTCGCTCCAGCAGATGGGCGAGTACTGGAATGATGATGGCGAAAAACTTGCCGAGTTCATCGAATACGCACGCCGCGATTCGGTTCTTGCGCTTCGCCTACTCCTTAATCTGAAACTGCTTGACAAGTACGTTGCGCTTTCGCAGGTGAGCGGTGCGCTGATGCAGGATGTGCTGGACGGCGGGCAGAGTTCGATGGTCGAGAACTTGATGTTTCGGGAATTTAGGAAGGCGGACCGTGTGATCCCACCGAGACCTGAACAGGATCTCACGAGCAAACGGCACAGCGATTCAGAGGAATTGAAAGGCGGCGCAGTACTCGAACCGGCGCGCGGGCTTCTAAAGGACGTCGTGGTTCTCGACTACAAATCGCTGTATCCGACGATCATGATGGCGCACAATCTCTGCTACAGCACCGTCGTAACCGGAGAAGGGGGCACTGGATTACTCGGGTCCGAATATGAGTCTGAATCCAAATCCAAATCCGACTCGGTTCGGGATTTCGATCTCATCCGGTCGCCATCAGGGGGCGAATTCGTCCCTGCTAATGTCTACAAAGGCATCGTGCCGGGCATTCTCGAAAACCTTCTGGACCGGAGGACAGAGACGAAGAAGATGATGCGATCCGCGGGCGAAGAAGAATATAGGGTGCTGGATGCGACCCAGAATGCACTTAAGATTCTGCTAAACAGCTTTTATGGATATTCCGGATATGCGAGAGCCCGTTTGTATAGTCTCGTCCTGGCAAACGCGGTGACCAGCTTCGGGCGCAAGAACATCACAGACACGAAGGAACTAATCGATGAGTCTATCGGAACGATACGCCTCTCCGACGGAAAGGTGTTTTCGCTATCAGTGGTATACGGGGACACGGACAGCGTCTTCGTCAAGATCATGCCGGCGCACGAGAGCAGGAGATGGGGTGGGGGCGATGACGAGAACGAGAACAGTGAGGTATCGCTTGACGATGCGGAATCGATCGGAAAAACGGTTGCCGGCATGGTCTCTGATGAATTGCCAGATCCGATGGAACTTGAATTTGAATCGATCGTTCACAGGGCGATATTCATAGCAAAAAAGAGGTATGCACTATGGGCTTTCGAAAAAACCGATGACGGATGGAAGGATTCGATCAAGGTCAAAGGGATGGAGACCGTCAGGCGTGACTGGTGCGGTCTGACATCAAATACCCTAAACCGAGTCCTCGAACTTGTCTTGAAGGAAGGAAGAGTTGATGATGCGGTAGATTATGTTCGTGGCGTCGTGGATCGGGTCAGGAATCTCGATGTGCAGAAGGATTGGGATCTTGTGGAAGATCTGATCCTTACCAGACGATACACCAAGAAAAAGGAGAGTTACAAGAGTAAGCAGCCACATATCACGGTGGTGGAAAAGATTCGCAGCCGCGGCGGGATTGTTCCGGCGATCGGTGACCGCGTGCCATTTGTGATCATCGCTGGAAACGGGCTTTTTGTGGATAGTGCGGAGGATCCGGAGTATGTGAAAGAGCATAACATCTCGCTTGATGTTGATTACTATATACAAAAGCAGATACTGCCCCCTGTCGAGCGGATACTCAGCGGGTTCGGTGTGGGGCACGAGACACTGAACTACGACTCACGGCAGAAAGGGCTGCAGGACTTCGGGATCGGCGTTGCAAGCAATGTCGGGGCGCGCAAGAAGAAACAGGTCAAGACAACTACCGTGCAGCAGGCTCTCTTCGATTTTTGAAGACTTAAAATGTCTTTAGCATATCTAAAAGCATCTTCATTTCATCCCGCTCTTCTTTGTACTCTATTTCGTTTATTTCTTCGGAAATATCCTCTCCGTTTAATTTCCTCAACGTGAGATCTAAAATTTCCTTGAGCACTTCGTCTTCTGCTTGCATTTTCCTGATTTCGATTATAGCATCCGCATCCAGAGATAGGAGATAATTGGTAAGCCCGCAGTAAATTACATCATCGTTCTCGATCTTATCTCGCAGATTGAAACATAAGTCGAAAGATTTTACCGCATCCACTTCCTTCGCTGATTTCAAGAATAAAATCCCACCCATCTTCAAATCTCTCGCTGATTTATCGTACTTTCCGATTGCTGCATGTGCGATTCCTCTGTTGCCGTAAGCCTCGGCATATTCCGGGTTTAACTCCACGGCCATGTCGTAATCCTCTATCGCTCTCTCATTCTGGTTCAATCCCGCGTAAGCATTTCCACGATTGAAGTAAGCCTCGGCATATTCCGGGTTTAACTCCACGGCCATGTCGTAATCCTCTATCGCTCTCTCATGCTGGTTCAATCCCGCGTAAGCATTTCCACGATTGAAGTAAGCCTCGGCATCTTCTGAGTTTAACTCCACTGCCCTGTCGTAATCCTCTATCGCTCTCTCATTCTGGTTCAACCTCGCGTAAGCAACTCCACGATTGAAGTAAGCCTCGGCATCTTCTGAGTTTAACTCCACTGCCCTGTCGTAATCCTCTATCGCTCTCTCATTCTGGTTCAACCTCGCGTAAGCATTTCCACGATTGAAGTAAGCCTCGGCATCTTCTGGGTTTAACTCCACTGCCCTGTCGTAATCCTCTATCGCTCTCTCATGCTGGTTCAATCTCGCGTAAGCAACTCCACGATTGTTGTAAGCCTCGACACGATTCGGTTCTTTCCCCATAAACGCGTCCCAGAATTTCAGAGACTCTTTGTATCTCTTGCTTCCATATAACCAAAAAGCAAAACCCCCTAACAACATCCCACTCTCGTCTCTTTCCAATGATGTAAGAACTTCTCTGAGTCTTCCGATGTAGCGTTCTGATGGTTCTAATGGGAATCTACTTTCAATGGCCTCAACCTGAACCGCGTGCATAAAATAATTTTCGCCTTCGTTTCCAACAAAGAACTTATTTGTGACTTTTTCCAAACCACCCTCGAAATGATATGGATCTCCTCGGAATACATGCTCATAGAATGCTTCAAGCATCTCAAAATCGATTCCTCCAACTGCGTGCATAGCAATAGCAATGCTCCTGAGCACATGCTGCCCACTCGTGCTCAGTTCCCCATTATTCTCTAGAAATTTCAGGTGATCAAGCCAGATATTAAAAGAATTTTCTGGCAGTGTTTGCAGGTCTTTTGGTGTTATCTCCTTTTTACCCTGTGCTTCCAATGTAAAAAAAAGCGAGATCACGTAAAGTGGCGTCCCATCACCAATCCGAAGAATCTTCTCCTTGACGTCATCCTTAACAGAGACACCAAAGTGTGCAGCACATCCCTCAACGAGCTCCAAACTTCTGAAATCCTCGAGTAACATCCCTTTTTCACGAGGCTCGAATCCATAATATTTATCCGATGCCCTCGATGTACCGATGAACAGAACCCTCCTATCCCCCTCCCTTGCCAACTGCTCGATCTGTTTGATGGCTGATTTGACGAGGTCATCCTTTGCTCTGTGTAGATCGTCCCAGACCACAACGAAAGAATCGAACTCCTGTAATTCAGCATCCAGAGTGGTTATTCCATCCTCCCTGAAGAATCTCCGTATCACAACGAACCTATCGCAATCGAAGTCTTTGAGGACTCTCAACATAAACCGAGTCTTACCCGCTCCGGGCTTCCCAGTAACGATTAACTTGTTTGTGATCTTCAGCGCGTCCTTCACTTCTTTGATCTCATCTCGTTTAACATACCCGATCTCCGGCTTACCCCCTGAAATCTCACGTCCCACTTCGTTTAAATCTGAGGTAATCAAAAATTGTCTCGATTCAGCTTCTTTTATCCTTCTAATATCTTCTGTTATATCTTCTAAATATCTCTCAACGTTTTTTACTGCTTCGTTTGTGATGATTTCTTGTGTCTTCAATCCCATGAGTCCGGTAACTACAAACTCCTTAAACGCCCCATCTTTCTTAATCGCCTTCTCGCAAAACAACTCATAGTAGTTCTTCGCTAAATCTTCGAGAACATCGTCTCTCCCATTAAAATATTGAGAAACAAAAGACTTTCTGGCCTCTTCACTCACACCCAATCTCTCATGAAACTTGCGCAATAGGTTTTCATCATCTTCCAAACTTTTTAGAATGTCTTTAGCCTCAGCATCCTCCGCTTCTTTTATAGTTTTATCTAACGCTTTTTTCAGAATCCCGAAAGCATCCTTTTCCCCAATCCTTCCAATCAATCCCTTGGCAAGACCTGCCAAAGCGATGGCATCGCCAATTCCGATTGTTGCCGATAGCGAAAGTCCTATGGCGATTAACATTTCCAGCATTTCACTTTATTCATACCCTTCATCTTTTTAAGAGTTCGTATTAGCAGAAAAGACAGCAAATACTAAAACGTTGAAAACCACATCCTCGATTTTCATGCACCCATCGCAACCACCACGACTCTAACTTTAATAGCTTGTCGCAGAAAATAGCATCTATGAGTCTCATCAAGAAGATGTTCGGCCCGAAACCAAGGATTGCGAAGAGCGATCCGATAGACGTGGTACGCATCAAACCAGACCCGATGGCGATTTACAAGAAGGAGCTTGAGGATTATTACATCGCAGCTTCAGTGGAGGTTGGGAATACCACAACCAAGTGTATACTTACAGCAACCAACATGAGTACCGGCATGGCGCAACACGTAAACAAGACCGTGCGGATGACGCGGGACGTGCGCCCACCAAAGGCGGGAGAAGATATCTTCGGAAGGACACTTACCGGAGTCGCGTTTACCCGCGAGTCGGTATCCGAACTGGTTTCCGAGACGATCATAGACTGCCTCAATGAGGCAAACCTCGATATCGAGACAAACCTTCATTTCGTGGTGCGGTCAACAGGCGTTGTCGCTGGATTCGCATCGCCGGAGGAGGTTGGAAATTTCGTCCTTGCACTGGCTGACGGCTGCCTGAAAGCGGGAGTGTCGCCAAAACACATGACTCCGGCGATGGGGGTCGATACGGTCCCTGATCAGTTCAAGAAACACAGTTTGATCAAGAAGGTTGCATTCCTTGGCGCTGTTGCAGGCGTGCTGCCGCCGACCGGAGCAACCGGAGTCGAGATCGTCGCAAACGAGATGGAAGGCGAGCTTGCAACAGCCGGCATCAAGGAAGGCGCAAAATGGGCGGACGTTGATTTTCGGAACCCGTGTCTCTCGCTTGATTTCGGAACGACGCTCGATGGCAGGATCACGAACAGCGATACCCCGTATGCAAAGACGATCGGGAACTTCTGTGGGCTTGCCGGTGCAATACCAGACGCGATCGTGCAGGGAACCGGACTGGTGGACCCCGGGACCGGGACTGCTCTTGACGTCTTCAAGGAGAAGACATCAGCAAGCGGCAAGAAGGCAAAGCAGGCAGAGAAGTATGCGGAAGAGGTACACGAACACATCTCGATCGAAGTCGTTCCCGAGGGCAGGGATCGGTACGGCAGCGTCCCTGTGGATGCGAACGCTGCAAAGACGATTGGCGTCGTCCTGATCGGGTGCGATGTCGGCAAGGACGGAAGCGACCGGCCCGCGCTTTCTGATATCGGGAAGAAAGTATATGAGAGCGACGGGATCAAGATGGTTGCAGCCATGATGGATCCGATCGCTGCGATCTCTGTAGAGCGGCTCGTGCAGACAGCGATCGACGCCGGGGTCGTAACGAAAGAGACTGCCATCGGAATCACAGGGAGAGCCGGCATTACTGGAAATAAGCCAGCACTGATACTCGAGCGGATTGTGAAGATGAACTTCTTCGATGATCCCGAGAGTCAGGTCGTCTTCGTGGACGATGGTCTTGCCAGAGGTGCCGCGGTGATGGCGCGGTGCATGAACTCGCTTGGCGTGCCAAAGAATCCGATCGGCGGAAACCGCGGCGGTGGCTGTGTGCTTGCAGGGAGGATGGCGCTACAGAATTCCGGATGAGGGTGTGACGGGGTGAAAGATGTTGGTATCATACCGGTCAAAATGAGGTGTGGATGTCTGGAAATGAACTCGATATAAAGACCTTTGAAACATGGCTCTGGGCGGCTGCTTGTAAGATCGGGGGGATCGATGCCCCAAGTACAAAGACTACATTCTGCCACTCATATTTCTGAAAAGACTCTCAGATGTCTTTGAAGATGAGATATTAAAACTATCTGTAGACTATGGTGGCAGAGATATGGTCGAAGAATTGTTAAAGGGAGATCACAGTCTCGTTCGCTTTTATATGCTAGAAAAAAGCAAGATGGAGTGACATTGTCATGCAGACAACCGACATTGGGGAGTGTTTAACCGATGCTATCCGTACAATCTCCAGAGAGAATGCGAAACTTCAGGGCTTTGTTGATATGGCCCGAATTTCGGTGAATCAAAATAGACTTACCTTCTACCATCACGGAGTATCGGTGTTTTGTGGGGCATGGTGGTTCAATAATCGAGACGAATCAGATAGATATCCACATCATGGGATATCTCGATTTTCGGTGAAACGTAAATTACAGCCCAAAAGGTGTCACATAGGTATAGCACGTTCCACCCTTTTAAAACGTCTATTCTCTAATCGCGTTGTTATCATTGGTAATTCTACATATGTTCTGTGACGATAAAAGGGCATGCTATTTCAATTCACCGAAAGTCAGGGGATATGCACTTTCTCCGAAGTTCCGGGTTGCACAAACCAATTACACACATATTTATGCGTAATATATAAGAGGGTATAGCTCAAGGTGTATGCTGTGTTATAGTTAATAAATTCATGTATAGCGGATGGTTGTATTATCCCACCTTTTGGTGATGTGTCGGGGCATCACCGAAAAGTGGGGATTATAGGAGTGTAATCAGTAAAATTTGTGTATGTGTGAGAGTTAAAGATATTGGTTATCTACTGTTGATATAGATAGTAGATAGATGGAATATGTAACTATACCGATATATTTATAACAGTAAAGATAATATCACCACACCATGAGCATTAAAATCAAGGTACGAAGGTGCAGCAAAACAAGTTTATGCATCACCCTGCCCGCGCAAATTGCAAGGATGTACGGTCTGTATGATGGTTCAGAGGTTGCGTTGGAGGCGATGGGAAGTGATAGCCTGATGCTAGTGTCAGTAACACCTCCCCGCTAGGCAGTCTTGGTACGTAAAAGTCTCAAAAACAGTGGCAACAGCCGCCGTTCTGAAACTGCTAATTGGGCCAGACAGTTCAACAGATCATCCAAAAATAATGAGCATTCAATATATAATACGAGATCGTGATTGTAGTAACATATCCTCTTAACTGATAAGAATTCCATAGAACTCAAAACCAACATCAGCATTTC
>PQXF01000010.1:41376-63697 GCA_003194445.1 Candidatus Methanogaster sp. | reverse complement strand
ATCTATGTCCCAAAGTCTTGCCGGTCTGGTATCAAGCGATTACTGGAACAATAGTGGCGGCTGGGCGGGTAAGTAGTTTTTCATCGACAGTATAAGCACTGCGAAGCAGGTCATGTGTGTTTTTTATCAGGAGGGGGAATTCGGGGAGTTGTTCAAATCAGGGATCTGATCCGGCGGCAGGCGGATGGTGTCAATCAAGCCCTAACACAATATTCCACGCTCTTTTAATGCGCCTTTTATCAGATCCAGCTCCCCTTCGATCTTCCCGAATTTCATGTCCATGTACCCCTTCATGTCTTCTCGCAAACCTCGGGTCTCGTCGATCACCACATCCTGCTTCTCGATCATCACGTCCTGCTTCTCGATCACCACATCCTGCTTCTCGATCATCACGTCCTGCTTCTCGATCATCACGTCCTGCTTCTCGATCATCACGTCCTGCTTCTCGATCATCACGTCCTGCTTCTCGATCATCACGTCCTGCTTCTCGATCATCACGTCCTGCTTCTCGATCATCACGTCCTGCTTCTCGATCATCACGTCCTGCTTCTCGATCATCACGTCCTGCTTCTCGATCATCACGTCCTGCTTCTCGATCATCACGTCCTGCTTCTCGATCATCACGTCCTGCTTCTCGATCATCACGTCCTGCTTCTCGATCATCACGTCCTGCTTCTCGATCATCACGTCCTGCTTCTCGATCATCACGTCCTGCGCCTCTCGCAATCCGCGGATCTCTGTGGAGGTCTCGCTCAGTTTTTCAAGTATCCCTGAGAATCCGTCCCTCGTAACATCAATCAGTTCCTTGAGATAGTCCGATGCTTTATCCAGCCGCTCATCAGTCTCTCCTTCTCCGACAAGTTTATAGAAGTCCGCTAAATCTCCGGTGGCGTCAGCATGTTCGACTTCGACATCCGCGACATCGATAAGTGTATTTTTAATTCGTATTGCATCGAGAAACTTTCCAAAATCGCCGTTTTTACCTTCCGCGATTATCCGAACTCGCCCGTCATCGAGATTCAGGACAAATCCAGTCAATCCGAAGTCTTTTGCGATCCCGATGACCTTTGCCCGGTATCCTACATTCTGAATCTTTCCGGAAACCGTGACTCTTATTTTATTCATCAAATCAACTTTTTCGCGGGCGGTCATAAACTTTTTGCTGCTTGACCGGTTGGAGTGGTGCGACTTCCGGCGAGAGTTCGCAGGCTGGGGCAGCCACACCGCGAGACGCGACCACCTGTCGGAGCGATGAAACCGCGGATTGGCGAACTCCACATACACACTTAAAAGTCAACACATCGGCTAAAATAAAGTCGGAGGAGAGTACCAGACGCACAAAAACAGGTAAGCCCGTACCTTAAATAGCTGAACCTATGGGGTCAAAATGAGGTTGGATTTCTACGTCACTAAAATCCCCCACAGTCCCCATTCTGCTTTTATGTGTTGAATATCAGATCTCCACTGCAAAATGGTAGTGGTACATCGTAGTGAGACGTTACACTACAATAGGACCGACAGAATGGAATCAATAAAGGTTGGAAAATGGTTATTTTGTGATATAATCATTCATAGGTACCGATTTAAACTTACAGAATCCAACCTCAAAATGACGTCATAGAACTGAACGGCGTACCTGCGGCCTGTGCCGCGATCTCAATTGCATTGGTGTGGTTACACGTTTTTTTAAATCGCTCATGAATAAAAATAATATTCACATAATCACTAGCAGATGAAGGGATAGTGCACCCATCTTTTGAAGAGGTGACATTTTCTTTCGAGGTAAAAGTTTCGAAAACCCAATAGAGGACACAACTTATATATCAACCTCCATTCATGGAATGGAAGTTCTCAGCAGTCCCTCTCGTTGATCTCTTTGTCGATGGTTGCCAACATGTCCAATCGAGGTTGAACAATCTTCAATATGGAACCAAGCCCATGTTAGTGTATGGAAATACCGTTACTAAATGACATCGTCATCATATTTGGACTATCCATCGCTGTACTCTTCATATTCCATCTGCTCCGGGTGCCAGCTATCGTGGGATTTCTCTTAACCGGGATACTGGCGGGACCTCATGGACTGGGACTGGTACATGGCGTCCATCAAGTCGAAGTTTTAGCTGAGATAGGCGTCGTATTTCTGCTCTTTGCGATTGGACTCGAGTTCTCACTCAAATGCATGTCGCAGATCAAGAGATCGGTCCTGCTGGGTGGCTCACTTCAGGTGCTGATTACCATTGTGGTTGTTTTTGTAATAGCCATGCAAACCGACCTTGCATTTGGCGAATCGACCTTTGGCGAATCGATCTTCATGGGATTTCTTATAGCGCTCAGCAGCACGGCAATCGTGCTCAAGCTCATCCAGGAACGGGCTGAAATCGACAGTCCACACGGGCGAACAACTCTCGGTATCCTGCTCTTCCAGGATGTTATCATCGTTCCGATGATGCTACTTACGCCCTTGCTTGCTGGAGCAACAGGGAATTTGGGCGAATCCCTCCTCGTTCTTGTGGTAAAAGGGATCGGTATCATCCTGCTGGTGGCAGTTGCTGCCAGATGGATAGTGCCGCGGGCGCTGTACCAGATCGCCAGGACGCGGAGCCGGGAACTGTTTCTGTTAAGCGTCTTCATGATCTGTCTCGCAGTTGTGTGGCTTACCGCAAGTATGGGACTCTCCCTCGCACTGGGTGCATTCCTGGCAGGCTTGATCATCTCCCAATCTGAATACAGCCATCACGCACTCGGCAATGTCTTGCCCTTCCGCGATGTATTTATGAGCTTCTTTTTCGTCTCAATCGGGATGCTATTAGATGTAGATTTTCTTTTCCGGCAACCCGAACTCATTTTACTGGTTGTTCTCTGCTTCATAGCATTAAAAGCAGTCATTGCTTGCTTTGTATCTTTTTTACTCGGATTACCACTCCGCACTGCGGTTTTAGTGGGACTCGCACTCTGCCAAGTCGGTGAGTTTTCTTTCATCCTTTCAAGGACCGGTTTTGAACATGGTTTGCTTGCCGGACCTGCATACCAGTTTTTCCTGACCGTATCAGTCCTGACCATGGCAGCGACACCGTTTATCATAGCACTGGCACCTCGCATAGCGGACGGCGCACTGCGGTTGCCACTGCCAGAGGTATTAAGATCAGGTTGGCATCCGGTGCAGGGGGTGGAGCGTGCTCGCAAACAGGATCACTTAATCATCATCGGCTTTGGGGTAAACGGTAGGAATGTGGCGCGAGCCGCCGGGATATCGGGTATCCCCTACACGATCCTTGAAATGGACCCGGGCATAGTGAGGGCTGAAAAAACGAAGGGTGAGCCGATTTATTATGGCGATGCAACTTATGAGGCGGTATTCCAACATGCCGACATCAAAGATGCAAGAATTGTAGTGATAGCCATCTCCGACCCCGCTGCAACCCGTAGAATCACCGAGATCGCCAGAAGACTTAACCCAAAGATCCATATCATTGTAAGAACGCACTATCTTCAGGAAATGAAGCCCCTGTATGACTTAGGGGCTGACGACGTTATTCCGGAGGAGTTTGAGACCTCTGTGGAGATATTCACCCGGGTTCTGGTGAAATACCTCATACCCAGAGATGAGATCGAGAGCTTCATAGCTGTTGTGCGGTCAGATGGTTACGAGATGCTTCGAAGCATTTCAAAAGAGCCTGCATCTTTTCCGGGCTTGGAACGTCATCTTCCCGACGTTGAGATCGTCACGCTGCGGGTTTTTAAGCGAGCGCCCGCGGTTGGAAAGACGTTGGCTCAGATCGGGCTTCGGAAGAAGTGTGGTGTCACAGTGCTTGCATTGCGCCGGAACTCTCAAATGCTCTCCAATCCGGACGGGGATCTGCACTTCTGTGCCGGGGATCTACTTGTTGTCATTGGACCTCCGGATAAGATTGTTAGGGCCATGGTTTTATTCAATAACCCGGAATAAGGCAGGAATGGTGAATTTAGTATTTCAGGCAGTAATTAGCACGATTGCCCGGCTTAAGCTGGAGATGAAAGCATGGCGACTGCTGCGGGGACGGAGGTTTTTTATAGTGGGGTCTCGCAAAAGTAATATAATGAGGAGTATAGCGGGAGATGATACAGTATGGATTTCATAGACCAGATAAAAGAATTATCCAGACATGTTTCTGAACGAGTAAGGCATGTGGAAACGGAAGAGGCGACAAAGAATGCTCTTATTATGCCATTCATTAAAGCTTTGGGATATGATGTTGAAGATCCTACGGAAGTTGTGCCGGAATTCACATGCGACTTTCCAGGAAAGAAAGGGCAAAAAGTTGATTATGCCATAATGAAGGATGGAAAGCCAATTATGCTATTTGAATGCAAATCTGCAACCGAAAATCTGAAAGATAAAGATGCAGCTCAACTTTTTGGGTATTTTTCGTACATTACTGACGTAAAATTTGGAGTTCTTACCAATGGGGTTATTTATAAATTTTATACTGATATCGAAAAGCAATATAGGATGGACACAGAGCCATTTCTTGAGCTTGACATGCGTGATATAGATTATACTCTTGCAGAACAAATGGGGGGCTATAGGAAAGAATCACCAGATGACCCCGATGTTCTGATTAAGATTGCGAAGAAGCTGAAATACACACGAGAAATAAAAAGAATTTTTGAGAGAGAACTGGATTCGCCCTCTGATAAATTTGTTATATTCTTCGCAAGACAGGTTTACAATGGAAAATTGACAAAAACCATCAAGAAAAAATTTGAGGGTATTGTTCAGAATGCTCTAAATGATTCCATCGATAAAAGGTTCAAGGATAGGTTAAAACCAGCATTGGAGCCAAAGATTGTCACAACAGAAGAAGAGATAGAAGGTTTTAATATTGTCTGTGAAATTACTGGCCCTGATAGAGTGGATTTGGACGATAGAGAAAATTATTGCAACGTTCTACTGGATGGTAATATCGAAAAACCGATTTGTAGATTTTATTTTGACCATGAACCGAACTATGTGGGGTTCTTTGATCGCGGCGAGGAAGAAAAGGTGCCAATAGATGATTTGAGTAACCTTCGTACGTACGCTGATAGACTTAAAGCGGCAGTCCGTTATTACGACGGGGTTGTGCCACCTAAAATAACAGACACGAAAACGATGCAATTGGAATTCTGGAACGGATTTAAAGAATATGCTCAGAGTAAATCCACTTCACTGCGACTAACACACAAAACACATCCCCAACACTGGTATACTATCAGTCTCGGACGCCCAAAGGCACACATCGATTTAAGTATCAATACAAAATCAAATGTATTAACATGTGAGATTTATATTCCAGATTCTAAAGAATTGTATACCGAACTTGTTAAACATAAAGATGAAATTGAAGATGAATTGAATGAGACATTAGAATGGATGGAGCTACCTGATAAAAATGCAAGCAGGATAAAAATTTCAAAATCTGGCAATATAAAGGAGTCAGACGAAAGAGAAGAATATTTTGAATGGTTTAAAACTCAAGCCGAATTATTCCAAAAAGTGTTTCCAAAATACATCAGGTGAAAAAACGAAAATAAGAAATACATATATAGATAACGAAAAAGAAAAGCATCTGCAGGATATCGCTGCCGCCCTTCGAAAAGTTGATCATCTGGATATGATGGTTAAAATGGAAGAAAAAGAGAAGGGAAAGAAAGAAACGAGCAGGCTTCCGCCCGCTCAAGTCAGTCATCTTTGCCATACGTTGTTATAGTTGTCTTATTTCGTTTATCCAGCTTTTGTAACCAATTCCACATGCAATGAATCTATTTCAGGGATAGTAACTTGATTTCCAAGTACAGCACTGTAGGTTTCGAGTCCTTTTGACTCGCCCCATATATCGATAATATCACCTTCCAATAATCGGTTGCCTTTATAATTAACCCATATTATATCTTCATGATAACCGTATGTGCTTTGTTTTGTTGCAACACGCAAAACATAATTATTGGTGCGACGTTCACTTACTTGGAGAATTTCGCCCCTACTATAGATAATTTCTCCGATATAATTATCGTTGTTCCTCATTAAATCATCATAAGGAATTGCCAAAGCACGACTCTTAATCTCTTCGACAGTCATACTTGGTGGTGTCGTTGCATCCTTACTTATTCCTTCATTTACTCCAGACATAAACGCTCCGATCATCATCAACCCGAATAGGATGACAATGCTGTAGAAAAACCCCTTTACGAATGTTTTTCCAATCGATTTCTTGTTCTTTAGTGTTGTCCCGCAATTAGGGCACACTTCCCTTTTTTCTGTGATTTCAGTTCCGCATTCTTTGCAATACATACTGTTCGCCCCCTTTTGGTGATTTTAGCTGTGTCACCGACGTCCCCCGGAGCCGATGCGCCAACCTCTGATGTGATCTGATTCTGTTTTCGAATCGGTATAGAATCTTTTCACATTATTATCATAATGAGTTGTAATCGTATATAAACTTTGTGGGGGCGGCGAGGGTTCGCGGGATATTATGCGCACCAACATACCAACCATAATAATAACCCGGAAGAAGGGGTAATCAACACGTGAGTTAGAAGGACGATGGATTATGATCGCACACATTACAGAAATCCTCGATAGAAAATCGCAGAACAGCGCAATCGTCGATGTCGGCGGCATCGCAGATCAGGGATGCCATACTTGAGAAAAGAATCACCGATGGAGGTGTTCGAGTATATGGTGGGTGTAGCAACCGACCGTGGTGCATAGAGCTCGGTTAGTTTTAAGTACCGTGGCTGATATACTGACCAATAGGTATAGGGCGATGCGGTTGTATGGTGGGCGGTACGTGGCTTACCATGCACAAGCTTTGTATCTTACACGTCCATCAAGACGCGAGGTATGTCTCATGACTGAAGAAGAGGTTAGAATAGAATCTAAAAGGGAGATATACGACAGTTTTCCAAAACTCGTCGTGTATGTGAGTATTGCAATCTTAATTTATCTGTTTGCAATACTGGTATTTATACCGCTTGGACACGGGTTCGATATCGCAGGAGTATCAACGGCGACCGTCATAAGCGCGATTGCCATCCTGGCGGTACTGGTACTGTTATGGCGCAGTTCCCGCGAGATCAAGGATCTGTGCAATGCGATCGGTGGATTGATAGCGGTCAATGTTGGCAGAGAAGGCGCGAGTGATGAAGAGGTTGCGCATTACCAGAAGGCTGTGAAGGGCATTGTATATGTATTTGCAGTGGTCATCACATTCCTGTTCATCGGTTCGCTGCTTACTGAGATATCAGAAGGAGCTGCTGGAATTCTGCTTATATTGATATTCCTGTGGGCAGTATACGCGCTGTATTCCTCTGGAATGGCAATATCAGCCGAAATCGAAGCAACAGCAAACGAAGTAGCACAAAAACTGGAGAAGGGTGTTGCGAAAAAGGAGGAAGAATATTAAAATAGGTCATTCGGGCTTATTTTTATTTTTTAAGGATTTTTATGGAATCAATAAATAAATTATTACTGCAGATTGTATTATTAATTATTACTGTGCTGCCGTTTATAGTATATACGGAACTGGGTAAGATCGAGGGTACCAGCGAACCCATCCGGAACGCAGTAGAGGTTATCAACAATAGTATATACAATGCAATCTACTTTACTGCCGATATATTGGATCCATTCATCCCTCCTGAGTTAGGCACCGCTCATGATATTGTGGTATCCGTCATATTGATTGCCGGAATGTTACTCACCGTGATTTTAGCGGTGCTTATCGTAAGAACAAGCGCAAATATCATCACGGAGTGGGCCATGGAGAAAGATGCCTGATAAAAACATTCTGAAGTTCTATCTGGGCGCATGTGTCCTGATAGCGGTTCTGTTCGTATGTCTGGTTCTTACAGGGATTTATAAGATAATCTTTCTTTTCTTAGTTATATCGATACTGGTGTTGTTATTGGTATGTCCCGGTGTACGGAAAGTACTTTCAAAAGCCCTGTGCGACCTGATTCGTTGAGGTGACTTGAAAAAAATCAGATGGCTAATATTCTAAGTGTATTGTGACATGGTTCGTTCAAACCCGGATAAGAGACAAAGATAATTAGCATATAAGTTATGAAGGATGATCGGATCTATGATCGCACACATCACAGGAATCCTTGAGAGAAAATCGCAGAACCGCGCAGTCGTCGATGTCGGCGGCGTCGCAGATCGGAGATACCATATTTGAGGAAAGTATCGGTGATATGGCGGGTTACGTCAGTTGACGCGCTCATGATCCTGCGGGTGGTGGCAGGGAGCGCAGAGATCGGTAGGTTAAAGAAGTATGGCTTGCAGACTTGTAACACATGAGAGGATGTGAGATACTGAAGAAGACATAGGAGCTAGGTGGTGATGTAGGTGCATGCCATTAGCAAATGGATATAAAGGAGGTGAGGAAGAATGAGAGCTGCAATAGAGTTAGCATTGCCTAAAGATGTCAAGCTGATCATCAGTTCAAGTGAACATACGGAAAAAGATGATAGTAGGGGTATTTTTTGTTCATGCATTGAAGAACTGAATAGAGAGATCAGAGAATACGGAAGAGAGATTGCGAAAGTATCTGATAGCGAATGCTCGATGGAGAAGCTTGTCCAGTCTGTCAACAGTCTTTGTGACAATTACCGGAAAGAAGATCGGGATTAGTAACGCCGTGCTGACGGTGTATACAGGTTTGATTCCTGCACAGCACATACTATTCGCAGTTCTCCAGCTCAAAGAGTATGTCCTTGACCTCGATACACTGGCACATGGAGTCTGCGGGGGTTCGCAGGACACTGTTCGCACCAACATACCAACCATGATAATAGCCCTGAAAGGGGGCTGCGGTAATTAACACGTGAGTTAGAAGGATGACGGATTATGATCGCACACATCACAGGAATTCTCGATAGAAAATCCCGGAACCGCGCAGTCGTCGATGTCGGCGGCATCGGGTATGAGCTACACATCCCAACGTCTACATACAGCGCGCTGCCAGAGTCGGGAAGTCCTGTGCAACTGCACACCCACCTCCACGTAAGGGAGGACGCGCTCATGCTGTATGGGTTCTCAAGCACAAGAGAACTCGAGTTCTTCAGGCTGCTGATTGGAGCATCAAGGATCGGGCCAGGCGTCGCCTTAAATATCCTGTCCGGAATATCGTTTGATGAATTCAAATCTGCCGTGTACAACGAGGACATTAACCGCTTGAGCAGCATCTCAGGCATCGGGACAAAGACTGCGAAGCGGCTCGTTCTCGAGCTCAAGGACAAGATCAAAGATATATCCGAAGATACCGAGTATCCGGCAGATACTGCAAATGCTGCCATCGCGGGCATGGTCTCGCTCGGATACACAAGAAGCGTGGCAGAGACTGCTGTTCACGCTGCACTCCAGTCGGGATCTTCCCTCGATCTCGGGGAACTGATCAAAGCCGCGCTTAAGAATGTTTAGGAGTGCATACGAGATGCAAACACCCAATATCGAGTATCTCGACCATCCTGCCGATGTGAAGTTCAGGGTGCATGGAAGAACGATCGAAGAGGCGTTTGAGTACGCCGCGCGTGCGATGTTTGGCGTGATGATCGATCCTGATGTCACAACCATAGAACCGATACGAACCATAGATATCGATCTCTCCGCTGATGACTGCAAGGATCTGCTGTACGATTTTCTTTCGGAACTATTGTACCTCTTCGAAGTCGAAGAGATTGTATTTGGCAGGTTCGATGTGGAGCAGATCGAGCAGGTGGAAGGCGGGTATCATCTCAGAGCGCATGTCTCTGGCGAACCGATCGATCGGGGGCGGCACAGGTTCGAGGTCGGTGTGAAGGCGGTCACATTTCATGATATGGTGATCGAACGGATGGATGAGGGGTATGCGGTGCAGGTGCTTGTCGATACGTGAGAGCTGGACCCCACACACCTCGCATGTCGCAATATCTTTCGCATCACATTGTTGACATCTGCGCAGCCTTTCGGTTTTCATGGATTGTGGTAATCAAAAATTCCACGATAGTCTCATACGCGCCGATCGAATCGGAAGGTTTATGTAACATGAGTCACAGGAGCAATAGGTGTATCGCCAAGTGCTATGGTATGAGGTCATAGGTTTATACAACTGATACGAACAAAACGCGATGCAGGTATGTGTCTGCCCGCAGGTTAAACAAATAAAAGGAGGAATGGTGAATGGTAAAAATGGAAACAGATGGATATACGGCGATAGAAAAGGCATTGAGGCAAATACCAGTTGTAATAGGTTTAATGGCGATCGTACTTATAGTTATGCCAGTTTCAGCTACTCACCTCACAGAACCAGATGACCCATATTACCTGAAACAATGGGGTTTAAACAATAGAGGTCAAGAAATAATAGGAGATAATGGAACAATCGACGCTGATATAGATGCCCCTCAAGCCTGGGAGCACTGCACAGATTGTAGTTCCATAGTTATAGCAATACTAGACACTGGAGTGGACATTAAGCATGAAGATTTGAAAGGCACTATATGGCGAAACCCTAAGGAACAGCTTGGAGATGCCAATGGAGACGGTTTTCCAGGCATAGCAGGCGTCGATGACGATGGCGATGGATTAATAGATGAAGATTCGAATGGTAACCAGCCTTGGGACATATTTGAAATACCTGGAAATGATATACAACCATCTTGGTCGCCTGATGGCGCTCTAATTACCTTCTCCTCAGATCGAACTGGAAACTTTGACATTTATACCGTTTCTGGCTCTGGTGGAATGATTTCTGAGATTACTCAAATTACTACGGATCTCGCAACCGACAGTAATCCTTCATGGTCTCCAGATGGAACAAAAATAGTCTTCTCTTCAGATCGAAGTGGAAACTTTGACATCTGGGTCACTAATGTCACTGGCGGTACTGCTATACAGATCACTACCAATGTATCTGATGACTGCAATCCTTCATGGTCTCCAGATGGAACAAAAATAGTCTTCGAGTCGGATCGAAGTGGAAACTTTGACATCTGGACTATTCCCGCCACAGGTGGTACTGCTACACAGGTTACTATAGATGTAGCAACTGATATTAGTCCTGCATGGTCTTATGATGGAACAAATATTACCTTTTCCTCAGATCGAAGTGGAAACTTTGACATCTGGGTAATTAGTGCTACGGGTGGCATTGCTACACAGATTACTACCAATGGGTCAACCGATGATTTACCAACTTGGTCACCTGATGGAGATCAAATCTTCTTCGATTCAGACCGGAGTGGAAACATTGACATATGGGTTATCAATGCTACGGGTGGTACTGCTACTCAGATTACTACAGATTCAGCGACCGACAGTGGGCCTGCTGCAATTTCGTTGACTTTGAGTATACTTAATACCAACCCAAGTTCTCCTCTAATTGCCTTCTCTTCCAATCGAACTGGGAACTTTAACATTTGGACAATACTCTTTCCAGCTGGTGGGCATGCTACTCGTATCACCTTTACCGGAACTGGCTCTGCCTATACCAATGATTTGAAGGATGATGATGATGAAAATGGATACGTAGATGATTTTCACGGTTGGAATTTCGTCAAAAATAACAACAACGTCCTTGATGACCATGGTCACGGTACCCATGTTGCAGGCATCATAGCAGCCAACGGTAATAATGGAAAAGGTGTTACCGGAGTGTGCTGGGAAGCAAACTTGATGATATTGAAGTTTTTAGATGCAAGTGGCAGTGGGTCTACAGGAAATGCAATTAAAGCCATTAGGTATGCAGCAAACAATGGTGCAAAAATTTCAAGTAACAGTTGGGGCGGAGGGCCATTTTCCAAAGAACTCAAAAAAGCTATAGAACTCTCTCATAAAAAAGATGCGGTTTTTGTTGCAGCTGCTGGGAACGATGGTAGAAACAACGACGTGATCCCACACTATCCTTCTAGCTATAATGTCCCTAACATAATAGCTGTGGCTGCATCGGATAACAGAGATAATTTGGCAAGTTTTTCAAATTATGGAGTAAACTCTGTTGATCTTGTGGCTCCCGGGGTGACGATATATTCAACGATGCCAACATATAGTGTAACCTTAAATAATAAGCTAAATGAGGACACAGGAGCTAATTTTAGGCAGAATTATGATTATATGTCTGGCACTTCAATGGCAACACCATTCGTATCAGGTTCTGTGGCGCACTCCTGGTCTTTGTTTCCATGGTTAGGACATCTCGATGTAAAATATTGGACACTCAGAAAAACCGATCCCCGACCTAACCTGGCTGACAGAGTAGTTTCTGGAGAAAAATGGAATGGAAGATTTAATGATGGAAGATTAAGGATGCTAAGTGGTTTTGACTTCGGCGATGCGCCTGATCCATTTACTGAGAAGAATAAATACCCAACAAAACAGGATAATTCGTATGGTATCGGTGCTGCTCATGAGGACATTGGTGAGGAATGGTTGGGTTATGATGTCAGCCCTGAATTCGATGCTGATGTTGAATCTCCATATGATGCCGATATTAATCCACCCAACACTCTTCCTATGAGAGTGCCCTTTGATCCGGAGCCGCCATATATGCCAGGTGTAATTCCAGATCTGGAAGAACTCGATGATGGGGTATTCTTATTCCCGCCTTATATTCCTGAAAGACCCGGTAGAATAGATTTCATTGTCAATACAGAAAATCCATTTGTTAATGACTTTGACAAGGGGCGTTATGATGAATTCAATGTAATTAAGGACCCAAAGAAGAGAATCTATGTCAATGTATATTTCGATTGGAACACGGATGGCGACTGGGACGATCCTGACGAGCATATCACTCCTTATCCCAACTGTAAGCCTGCCACATGGTGGGGGGGTCCGAACATGACGGATTGCTTGGGTAATAACTGGACAGCCGGCAATAGCAAACGAATTGGGATAGACTTCACCGTGCCCAACGATGCACAACCGGACCCATGGGTTCGTGTAAGACTTGACTATGGAGAGAATGTAGGTCAAAAACCATATCCCCTATACGAGTCCATCTCACCACAGTTCCCACCAGGTGCACCTGTAAAGCTATCTCACACATACAGGTTAGCCCAGTTCGGCGAGGTAGAGGATTATCCCCCATGCATAGATGTTAAGAAGATGGTGTGGAATCCAGCGATCGCAGAATGGGATACATCAAGAGTGGCAGAGGTTGGCGACCTCCTGCAATACAGGTGTGAGACCCATGCCAGGTGCTGTAACCCGACCGAGATAACGGTAACCGATATATTATCGTACAGCTTAAATTATGTTAACGGTGCCACTGTGCACTACCCAAACGACACAACAGCAAAGATAGAGCCCGAAGTAAGTTATTACGTAAATGATAATACAACACTTAAATGGTTCTTCCCGGGACCACTCAACAAAAGTGAGACGTTAACGATTACATACGATGCACATAAAGTCAAATGCCATATTACCACAAACACTCAATATGTTACTGCTTGGTGTGATGAATGTAACGATTGGGTTAGTGGTACGAGCACTGTAGGTATTACAACAAAAAAGTGTATTCCCGCGATGACCTCGCTTGGTTTCGTATTGACCCTGCTCTTGCTGTCAGGACTCGGCACAATTAGAATAAGGAAGATGCGTAAGTGAAACGGAACACGAGCTCACACACCCCTAACCGCCCGCGGATCCACAGCAACCCCGCGGCTTGACTCGACCATCTCGCGCCCGCTCATCATCGCCCGCCCAACCCCAAACGCCATGCTACCCTCAATGATCACCTCATCCATCGGCCTGATCTGCGGGTCGGCGCTGACTACGCCGGGCGCAAGGATCGACCCTTTCGGCAGGAAATCATCGATCTCGACCCTGTGGATGTCAGGCGGCATGTTGGCAGCTCCTGCAAGTGTCGGTGCGATCGTGCCGTATCTGGTGGACGATGCAATCTGCTCACGGTCCGCGAATATCCTGAATCCTGACCTACCTGATTTTACCCGTGCGCGATCCGGGATCAATTGTTCCCCGACGCCCAGCCCGAACTGGTAGTCCGCAATCGCCCGAACCGTGGCGAGTTGCGATCTTCTGATCCTGCCGCGCGATTGCGATGACACAATCCCGGCAACGGATTTTCGCAAGCTGGCAAGCGAACCATCCGACAGCAGACTTTCGGCGGCAGCAGCAGAGTACACAATCTCAATTCCAAGATCACGCTCAACAATCTTGCAGACATCGAAAAATCCGCCGATGACGTGCGCTATGATGTTTTTGTACGCATGTTTCGCAAGATATGTGCGCAGGCATGCAGCTACCCACGCGGTCTCATCGAGACTCCACTCTCCGGTAACAGCGATATCGTAGTGCGCCGCAGGATATACCGTCTCGAGTTCTCTTGGAACAACACCGAGCGGCGATGTCAGTATGATCTCATGGACATGCTGCCGGTAACCTTTGAGCGCATCGAAGAACCTCGCATGAGACTGTGACATCGAGTATGGCTTCTTTGCCGAGCACGGCAGTATCACAAGAGTATCAGTATCGGCATCGGGCGGAGTGAATCTGGAGAGCACACGCTCTGCAAATCTGGTGACCTCGACACGGTTCTGCGATTCCGCTGTGTTTGCAACGAGAACGTTCTTCCGCACCGTCGGGGTGCGCTCCTCAAGATATGTGTGCTCAGAGTCCAGCAACCTGAGCGCCGCTGTGAGGTAGGGGGTGGATCTGCATTGCTTCTCCACATACTCGCGCAAGATTCCATTGCGGATGCATTCGCGTACGGTTCTCAATTCTTCGCTCAATCTGGCGGTGTTATGATCTGCAAGCAGTCCGGCACGCTCTAACCTCGGAAGGCTGCGCAACTCTTCCGGAGTCCCGATCTCTGTGCAGACCGCACATGAGCACGGGAACTCACGCAGACGATCGGTCGATCTTGCGCCTTCTCTTGTCAGATACATGTTCTGATACCCGCGTATTATGCAAGCGGTGTCGTCGACGAGATCGATTCCGAGATAGATCAGCACAGCAAGGTTTTCTGGCGTTGCAAGCGCGGGCGCGTACACCGCGGTGTCTGGTGCCGTGTTATTCTTCAGTCTCAGAACGGCATCGACGAGTGCTCTTGCCTGGTTCTCAAAGAGTGCCGCCGCACCGAGCACATAGAGGTCGCGATCTCTACCAGGTATATCTGCCTGCGCCGGATGGATCACCTCGCCGACCGCGCCATCGTAGCGGGATGACTGTGCTGATGGTGGTGATGTTGATGGTGGTGATGTTGATGTTGATGGTGGCGATGGTGATGTTGATGGTGGCGATGGTGATGTTGATGGTGGCGATGGTGATGTTGATGGTGGCGATGGTGATGTTGATGGTGGCGATGGTGATGTTGATGTTGCTGGTGGCGATGGTGGTTGTGCCGTGCGGTTGACGATCTCGGGTGGCGTATGGGGCGGAAGCGACCTGTGCGGCAGTATCAGCAGTTTGCCGGGATCTGCCGATCTTTCCGGGTTGCCGTCCCGGTCCCACACGCACCCGGAATCGATGATGCTGCCCTGATGCTTCACGAGCAACTCAGAGTGGAGGATCGTTGGCGTCCGGATTCGCGGATCCAGCATCAGTCTGCCGATCCTTGCGGCGCAGTCCCGGTCCGTTACTTCGAAGTATCTGGTCATCTGAACACACCTTTGGCATGACAGGTGGCAGGATCTGTTATGATGTATCGTCTTAATGTTTTGGTCGGCATAATGTTACCTTATGATCGTGGACACGTGGGGTGTTATTTGGTATTCTGAATCTAAACTGAGATGTACCCGCCCTTTATCAGATATCCTTCGATAGCCTCTATAAATTCTTTTGTTTCCCCTATCAGCGATTGTGCCCGCACCTCACTCACAGATCCCGGAGCGCCGTAATCGCCTAATTGTCTCATGTCAAAGGCAGATACTATATATTCTCGCAATTTTTTAGGCAGGATTGCTGGTTTAACGAACTCCTTTCCAAAAGCGCCAATGACTGCTGAATGTTTTGAGAAGGATAGATTTTTGGTCAACAATATTGCCTCGGTGGTATAAAACATGGCATAATATGACCGCCCCACAGAAAAATCATAGAACCCATCCTAAAATAGACTCTTCGCAGCATCAAGACTCTCTTTCGCCTTTTCTATGAGTTCTGAGATGTCTTCATCTTTGTTCATATTGGAATCCCCTCTCTTTTTGCATTAAGAATGAGTGGTAATCTCCTTCTCCTGTATTGACCTTCCGCAATAGGGATTATGGAGATCACAGTGTCATATAAGAAGTCTAACTGATGAATCTCTCCAGAGAACTTTTCCAGTTCAGAAATGGGATTGATTATATCGTCTAAAAGAAGGATAAGGTCGATATCCGATCCTTCTGTGGCATCTCCTCGTGCATACGAACCATATAAGATTAGCCCCTTCAACCGTTCTCCATAGATTTTCTGAAGTCTCTCTTTCGCCTCGTTGAGAATCGGTTTGATGTCTTTTATGGTTTTGTTCACTTTTGCACCACCTCTGCCATTATTTTTCCATTTCTGAATGTCCATAGTGAGTTGTTTGTGAATTGTTTGTGAGTCGTTTGAGCCCTTTTAGTATATATACCGTGCCGCGCCCAGCATGCCCGCGTCTTTCGATGATCGCCTCCCAAGCCATACCGCTTTCAACCTGTTCCGGCACATCCGCGGGCTATGATGCGTATGTTGCGCGAAAGGTCGGTCAGCCGTGACAGATGGCGGGGTCAGATACGATGCAAGCGTCCTGATGTTTTGGCTGGCATGATGTTGTTCTCCAGATGGGGGCGAGGGTGGAAGTAGCGCTCTATTATACACTGTGCCTTTGATAGACAGCCCCAACTCGTTTTCCAAACGATTTGACATACTCAAGAAAACTAAGACCCTCGAGTTCTGCTTCTTTAGCGATGATTTTCCTTGCAATGTGAACCTGCTGTAACGCTGGATCGTCAGGAAATTCCGCCCCTACCATTTTTCTTACTTCTTCCATCTCTTTTTCTGTAATTCCGTCCATGTTCTACCCCCTATAACAGTTCTGCCGGTGTCATAATCTCTATTTGTCTGAATGTATCTATGGTATTCACCATCTTGACTATGTCTCTGGTTTTTCTCCTTACGATATGCCTGAAGTTCCAGCTCAAGATGCAATCCATCTCGTTTATAACGGCAACCGCTATATGATATGCGTCTTCGAGATAACTCTCCGGAACTGCGCCATAACGAACATATTCGTTTGCTAACCATTCAATGTCACCGGTCAGTGGGAGTGCCGGGAGTTGTAGTGCCACCTCTTTCATCTTGCTCAGGAGTGTCGGATCTGGAGTTCGTTCGATCTCAGCGGTTGTGATCTCGGAGACGAATTGATCGAAACTTTCGATCTGCTTGAAAAACGATTCTGTAAGCGATTTCCTCTCCGGATTCCTCTCATCAAACAGCGCTGAGATTACAGAGGTGTCCAGATATACCTTCAGTTTTCTTTTCATATTTATCCGCCTTTTTTTGGTAATTTCGCCTAACGATCTGCGTGGCGCCTACTATTGACGATGTGGGGATGCAAACACATCATTATATGAAATTTAGCGAGCATTTCTATTTTTCGGCATTATTTTCCAATTCATTACTTCGCTTTCGAGTTTTTAGTCCCCCCACTTACAGTGTGGGACGTAACCTTCCGATAAAATATGCCCATTTACGAAATCACAAACGAACCCTCTCTCATCTAAAAGATCAATAAATGCTTTCCCCTTATCTGTTAAAATGACTATATCTCCAGAAACTTTAGCATAACCTAACTCAATGAACTGTGAAACTTTACTCTCTGCAGAACGGGATTCTGAAGTAACCCACCCACCGTCTTTGTAATGCCCTTCAACATGAAGCGGATCATGTTTGTGCAGAGGCATGGGTGCCTTAGTCAAAGCCATCAGTGCATACAAGCTACTTTCATCCACCTCATCAGACATTAGAACATTTATCATCAGCTCAAAAACATCTTCATAGATTATTTTATAATCACGTAATAGATGTTCTAATGTTCTTTTTAATTGATTTTCATAAATCGCTTTCCCGGAAATAGTATTTTCATATTTTATAATTCTAAAGTGGGCTATATCAAATGGAGTGCCGTTGCACTCATCATGTGTAATTATGATTGTTTGTGTTCTTTTAAGCATGTGGGACATGCCAAGTTCATAAAACACATTAGGGTTTTTTCCCGATATATCCACAATAATCACCGTCGATTCTTCTATAGCTGCTACAATGTCATCCAATATGGGATTTGGTGTAAAAATTTCGTCAGCTCTTCGGACTTCTAAATCAAATTCATTGCAAATGGGCTTAGTAATTAACTCGTAGACATCGTTTGCAATTTCATCATCAAATGGCATGATCACAAAAGCTGTTTTCATTATTATTCCCCAAATTTAGCACTAAATTGTATATGGCGAAGTGTAATCCAGAACATAGTTTGCATATACCTGTTCTCGGGCCGAACTTCACAATCTTCGATCATCTTCTTCTCCTTTTAGTTGTACGTTATCCATCAAACTTTTAGTCCAATACATATTCATATTTGCCCACGTAAATACATACCTCCGCCCCCAAAAACTCCTTCACCCAGCTCCACGATACTCCTGCACCGCCACCCCTCACGGACAATGCCACAGATCACAGATGTCACCTTAACCAAAACAGAAGGCGTCCTGCAAGATATCAGCCATAACACTCATAGGGGACAGCAGTACCCAAACGAGATTGAGACTGATGGATCGGGTATGTCGAAGAACTGTCCGGCGCGAACACGCAGCACAGGACGCCATCAGCGCCATACAAAAACACAAAAAGCCACATCACCCATCATCCCTACAGCCCCGTGAGTGCAATCCGCTCGAGCACGAGTTCTGGAATCTTCTCTTCCACTACAGCCACAATCTCATTTTCGGTGATGCCAAAGAATGAGACGATCGCGTCCTGCTTTTTGTGTGTGTCTCCTGCCACATCTGCCCTTCGGCCACCACACAAACCACAAATGTTACATCATCCGAAACAAAAGATGTTATACAAATGCACAATCACACATCATTCAAAGGATGCTCAACCATGAATAAATTCACAGCCGTGTTTGAACGAGACGGAGACTGGTGGATCGGCTATGTTGAAGAACTGCCCGGCGCAAACACACAAGGGCGGACACTGGAAGAAGCACGCGAAAACTTGAAAGAAGCTGTAGCACTGGTCATCGAGGCAAACAGGGAATTGACGCGGATTGAAGTTATGGGAAAAGATGCAATCAGAGAAGAATTACTGGTGGCGGCATGAATGAAACGTCGTGCTCTGCTGAAACATTTGAACCACCACGGTTGCCGACTGTTGCGGGAAGGTAGCAGGCATTCGATTTATTTCAATCCCATAAACAGAAAAACATCATCGGTGCCACGCCATGCCGAAATTGCTGATAAATTGGCACGGAAAATCTGTAAAGATCCTAAAGCCCCTCCACCGTAGCGTTATACTCTGGCCATCCCCGCACCCCCCTCGATTCGCAACATTTATGCACACCGCAACCAAGAGCAGCATATATGATCATCGGAACACGCGGGAGTACACTTGCGCTTGCGCAGGCAGATATCGTTGCCAGAGAGTTGCAGAAGATTGGCGTTGAGACCGAGGTTCGCACCATCAAGACACACGGCGATGTGGTTACAGACCGCCCGCTGCACGAACTCTCCAATATCGGGGGCGTCGGAGCATTCGTGCGTGAGATCGATGAACACTCGCTTGCCGCTGACATCGATATCGCAGTTCACTCGATGAAGGACATCCCCACAATCCGCCCGGAGCAACTGACGACCGCAGCGATCCTCAAACGGGATCCTCCGTATGACGTGCTGATCACGAGGGCTGGTGACGGCGACGGTGATGAGGGCAGTACGGGCATCGAGGACATGCCCGCAGGCGCAGTCATCGGCACATCATCGCTCCGCCGAGCCGCCCAACTGCACCGGTTCCGCAGCGACCTCGATATCATCGATCTTCGCGGCAACATCAACACCCGCATGAGAAAGCTACGCGAGGGGGTCTATGACGGGATCATCCTGGCAGAGGCAGGACTTGTACGGCTGGGCTGGGATATCGGATTTAAGCGGCTCAATATCGATCATTTCATCCCGTCAGCCAATCAGGGCACGATAGCGGTTGTGACGCTTGCAAACTCCGGCGCAGGGGATGCGGTACATGCGCTCGATCACAGCCGGACGAGAATCGAGACCGAGATCGAACGGATCGTGATCAGCGTTCTCGGCGGTGGGTGCGATGTCCCGATCGGCGCGTTTGCCGAGATGGTGGGCGGCGATCGTGTCCGGGTGCGTGCCGAGGTACTGTCTCTTGACGGCAGCCGGTATGAACGGGTGGATGAGACAATTCCGGTGGAGGGGTACGCGGAACATGCCGAGAGGGTTGGCGTTGAATTGGAAGCGAAAGGCGGAGGCGCGTTAGTGAAAGAGGCGTGCCGATACTGATTGTCTGCGGTTTCAAGTTCTACTGAGTGAAAAGTAATAAGTTATACTGGGAGGCGTCATACCACCACCAATATGAGGTGTGATGCTGCATTGTATGGCAGGATTACTTAACAAGCACTTGTAAAATCTGCGTTGGTTTTAAGTGTCATGGCGGCCCATCACAAATGCATGAAACTCATGCGATCAACATGGCAGTCTTACAATATCCTCGTTGGTATGGTTACTGATGAACTTGATCTTGAACGCAACGGTAAGGTGAGTGGCAGGAAATCGCTATGTACAGACCTTGGACTTAAGTCCGGGGTTTGGTGACTTATGAAAGGAGAGACTGCTATGAAAACTGAAATAAAAATCTATGAGCAAGGATTGGAAGAATATCCAAAGACAAGTGCAGTTATAAAAAAAGTATTTACAATAATGGGGTGTTGTATATGCGTTTCTTGGAATTTGGAAACAAAGAAAATAAAGCAATCATTCTTATACACGGATATGGTATTTCGTGGAAAATGTGGATGCCCCAGATAGACGTTTTCAGTAAAGACTATTTTGTTATAGTCCCTGTTTTGGATGGACATGATACGGAAAAAAGTTCCACATTTACTACGGTAGAAAAAGCTGCTACTGATATAATAGACTATGTTACTCAAATATATGGAGAGCATATATTTGCAATATGCGGTGCGTCTCTTGGGGCTACAATTGCGATAGATGTACTTGCACAAAACCGACTTAAAGTCGATAAGGCAATTGTTGATGGTGGACCAGTGGTTCCAATGAATAAATTGTTTTTGAGTTTTTCTATAATGATGAGAATTTTGCAGGCTCATAGAATGAAAAAAGGAAGTAAATTTGTACGTTACATGTTCAGCCGTACCTTTTTTCCAAATGAGATGGTTGATGAGATTATGAATGTTGGAGCTATTATGACGGATGAAAGCTGTAGAAATTTGCATTTATCTGCTTTTGGATATTCACTGCCAGCTTCAATAGCTAATATTAAAACAGATATAGCATATTGGTATGGTTCAAAGGAGGCAATGTTTGGGAAAAAGTATGCGAAAGCTGTTTTAGAAGTATTACCTAATGCTAAAATTAAGGTTTTTAAAGGATTTGAACATGGAGAATTGTGTGTTGGAAATCCCGAGTTATACATAAAAGAAGCAACTGAATTTTTTTAACCTATAACCCATCTTCGTCACTATGAATAAAAAACGCTATCCGTGGACCATACCAATTTTCAAATCTGTTCTACATCCTTTTGACCCCGATTGATTTTAAATGACTGTTCATTCCCAAATATTTGCAGTTAAACATCTCCAGAATGTTTTTTGCACATTTGTCATGGTCGTAAGTTTCAGTTCTTCTTTAGACTTGTTGCGATACAAAATTCTACGAAATGCTGCCTTCTAAGTCGTCCATTACTCTACGCACATTGCTCCTTTTCACGGATATCTATTCTCCGGGTTTTTCCAAGTTATTCCGCAACAAGTCTTTTTTTTGGGGTGTGTTTGTAAATACATAGTCTGTTCTACTTATACTATGTGTAACAGGTAGTGTAAAAGGGTTGTGGTATTGAATTCTGTTCTACAATTAAAAAATTTGAGAAAGTGTTCTACTGGTGGAAACCGAGATGCGTGGACGTTATGGAAAGTTATTTATGGGATGAAAACAGTGAATTTGGGGAAGATACTGGAGGAGCGCCGAGATAAATTCATACTCGCCAGCTGGTGAAAATCCAGCCTGAGGAAAGGTTAGCCACCACCTCAGAACTGAACCCCACACCCAGCCCGGTAACGGGCTGCTGTGAAGCTGGGGGGAT
>PQXF01000010.1:0-40371 GCA_003194445.1 Candidatus Methanogaster sp. | reverse complement strand
GAAGATTCTCGAATCTATCTTTGAGCAGGACTTTATAGATACATCGTACGGTTTCCGCCCGAATCGCAGCTGCCACGATGCTCTGAAAAAGTTGGACAAAATCATCATGAACGGTCTGGTCAACTTCGTAGTGGACATGGATATCTCGAAGTTTTTTGACACAGTGGATCACAAGAAATTGATGGAATGTCTGAAGCAGAGGGTCGTGGATCCGTCGCTTTTGCAGTTGATCGGTCGTTTCCTAAAGTCTGGCATAATGGAAGAAGGAAAATACTTTGATACGGAAATGGGTACCCCACAAGGTGGGATTCTAAGCCCGGTTCTCGCCAATGTATATCTCCATTATGCGCTCGACAAATGGTTTGAAGATGTGGTTAAGCAACAGCTACCCAGGTATCGGCACAGCTTATTCGATATGCGGATGCGTGTGTAGTTTGTTTCGAGAAAGAAGTCGAAGCCAGAGTATTTGGGGAAGAACTGAGACGGCGTATGGGCAAATTTGGACTTACGATATCTGAGAGAATTGAGTAAGATTATCAAGTTCGGACGATGCCCCTGCATGGGAGCGAAGAAATATGGCCTGAAATGTGAGACCTTTGATTTCTTAGGGTTTACACATTTCTGCGATACGACCAGAAAAGGCAAGTTTAAGCTTGGGCGGAAGACTTCGCGCAAGAAGTTCAGACAGAAGATGACGGAGATGAATATTTGGCTGAAGCGTATCCGAAATCTTGTCCAACTGAAAGAATGGTGGAAGGTGCTGGAACTAAAGCTGCTCGGACATTACCGCTACTACGGAATGAGCGGGAACATACGATCGTTGCAGAACTTCTACCACCATGTCGTGAGACTTGCTTTCAAATGGATCAATCGTCGCAGCCAGAGGAAAAGCTACAACTGGGCTTTAGTTCAATCGTTTTCTGCAATTTAATCCGCTCCCGAAGCCGAAGATATATCAATCGCTATACACCTGAATCTGTAGAGGATGTGCTTCTGAAGAGCCGGATGAGGGAAATCTTCAAGTCCGGTTCTGTGAGGGGGCGCATAGTAACCTCGGGGCTATTACCCCGGAAAGAGGTGCGCTATGTGCCCTACTTGACAACATGGGCTATAAGAAATGATGCCAACTCTATGTCATACAAAAATGAACGGAGGTTCGGAAAGATGGAGAAATATGATCCCAAGGTCACACCCTGGCAAGTCAGTGAGCGAGATTTCCCTCGTGAAGGGAGTTCAACAGAGAAACTGAAATTTTTACTCAGTTATTCAATATTGGCTCCTTCCAGCCATAATAGTCAACCATGGAAATTCCACATTCGGGACAGCGAAGTCGATATTTTTGCTGATAAGGACAGATGGCTTAAGGTCGCTGATGCTGACCAGTGTGAGTTATACATCAGTGTTGGTTGTGCTCTGGAGAATCTTCTGATTGCCGCTGAGCATTTCGGATACGCTCATCAGGAGGAATACTTTCCAGAAGGTGTAGATAGCCTTGCAGCGGTGGTGAAACTTACACCCCAGGAAAAAATAGAGAAAACCAGGAACCCAGCATTCTTTGAGCAGATTTCAAAAAGATATACCAACCACAACATATTCGAGACACGAAAGATACCTAAAGCGGAGATGGCTCAGTTACATGCCTGCTTTTATGAGCATGGCTTCTGGATATTCTCAACTAACGAGGGGCCTTATATTCTCTATACCGAAGAGGAGCTTAGACACCGGATCGACGAGCTCATTACCCGTGCGGATGCCATCCAGTTAACAGATCGAGCCTATACAAAAGAACTGGCTTTCTGGTTTGGGCAAGGCGCCTTTGGTACCCCATGGTTGATGGCAAAGATAAGCCAGTTGGCTTTAACCTACCTCAACATCAGTAAGGGGCAAACGAAGAAGGACTCTGAGATGCTCCTGAGTGCTCCTGCGCTAATCGCCCTAGCCTCGGCGGCTGACAACCGGAAATCCCAGGTAATGGCTGGCCAAATTTTCGACAGAATTGCCCTGACCGCCACAAGTCTTGGGATGGCCATACATCCCATGAGCCAAATACTTGAGGTTCCTGAAGTGAAGGCTGAGTTAAGGGAGCTCTTGGAGGTTCCTGAAGTGAAGGCTGAGGTAGCGAAGCTCTTGCCTGAAGAGAATGTGTTCCCACAGCAAACCTTCCGGTTAGGATATGCAGAACCAGAGAAGGAGCACACACCAAGAAGACCATTAGAAGAAGTCTTAGTGTAGCGAACATGTTTTTCAGGTTGAAAAAAAATAGAGCATGGAGCAGCGCCCAACAGCGTGTTTTCGGTTCGCAACACTTCACTCAAATGCCTTTAGCACTTCGCAAACACGCAAAACATTATATGCAAATTGAAATAAAAGTAAAAGATGCATGAAAGAAAAGGTAAGCCCAACCGCCAAGGATGCCCCCGAACTTCATTCAGGGGTGGCGCGGACGGGGCTTCGGAAGGCTGGCGTGAGAGTAAGCGGAGGTCGGGTTGGTCGAGTGTTCGGAAAGGGTTTGTGGGGTGCGTTGGCACCAGAGGGCTTTGGGACAAAAATACCGGCTGATAGCGGTCGGTTTTCACGATAAATCTTCCAAAAAATGTCACAACATGTCGAATCCAGAAAAATAATATTGTCCCGAAGCCATACCAGAGCAGCAATTCTAATTATGACCCCATTCACCCAAACTGTCGTATCGTTCACTCAAATTTTTGCTATCGAAACACATCACCAATCACAATCTTATCTTCGATTAGACCAAATGCAATCCAAATCAACTGATTTTTCAGAATGATAAGCAAAATTAATCCAATAGCCACTGAAATCATGCAAAACAAAAGTTAATTGGATAACGAATCAGTTGGAATCCAACGATCATCTCTGATTAGGGGGCATTTCAATTTCAAGACCTTTTAGCATGAAATCCATCATATCATCCCAGCTTCCAAAACACATATAGCGCGTTAGAGCTCGGATATCGTCGAAAAACGTTTTGCGCGTTGGCAAGGAATCGCGAAGCAGACGATATTTCTCATCGATAAATTCCATAAGCGTGTGAATCAAAAAAGCCAGTATATTGAGCGTCACAAGTACTGTTGACAGATGGTCATCACCGTGACCGTAGTTATGCTCCAGATTATATCCTTTCGTTTTAAGGGTGTTATTGTTCTCATTCTCTATTTTCCATCGAGCTCTTCCAGAACGCACGATGGATGTTACATTTTCCGCTGTTATTATATGGTCAGTTATAAATGCATTCTTGTAGAGAATTTCTCCGCCCTCGTTACGGATGGTCAATTCACACCAATTTACCATTAAAGCATCATCTGTATCGCGAATAGGGAGCTTATTAGCATATCGATATGTATGAATTTCAGTCTTTCGCCCATTTAGTACCTTTATAGTGAATACATGGAGATTACCTATTGATTCCACTAAATTTACCCATTTATAAAGCGTTTTGTGTGATGTCTGCTTGCAAACAAGTATAAAATGGAATCCAAGTTCCAGGAGCTCTTCACAGAACGGTTGTCTGGAGTACAGATCATCTCCTAAAATAGTAGTCTGTTTTGCTACGTATTTACCTGCGTATTTGCAAATCCAGCGTTTAGCAGTAGCAATTTCAGAATCTTGCTTCTCATGACCATCTTGGGGGGTGATGAATTCAGGACATAGCGAAATAGCGTGTTTTTTACCGGGTGTAACGATTACAGGGGTGATTACGCTGTGATGATACGTTGTAGTTCCGTCTCTGTGGTGTGTCACAGAACAATTCTTGCAATGGATTTTTTCGGATGAAAAACACTGTGTACCATCAAGCGCAATAAGCAGATTCCGATTGATGCCACGAAATGAGTTGAGATATCCGTTTTTCTTCAACATTTCAAATATCATATCGAAAACTGGAAAAAGTAGCTCAGGATGAACATTATCAAGAATATCACGGATATGATTATCGCTTGGGATCTTTTCGATTGTAAAAAGAGTTTCTGCATTACTCATTCCATTTGCGTTCTTCATTGTTTTTTGATAAGCCAGAAACGATGGGCTTTGAATAAAAAATACTGAAAAAGCACTCAAAACAATATCTTCCATGGTGTATGTCAAATTCTTTCCAGTACGTTTGTCTGGAAAGCTCTGGATCACCAATCGAAATGATTTTATGATTTGATCTAAAATTGTTAACACCGCCAGGCATATCTTTGTGGACTTATGGGGTATATTTTTGAGATGATGTTATATAACTACATTTGCTTTGCGAGACGGTTCACTCAATTTTTCAAAATGAGAATTGCTGATACCAGAGGATATTGTTAAGTAAAGAATTCAGATATAGTTACAGTATCTGAAATCGTGTCTTCAATAAACACCGGAGTTGGATAAAACGAAACAACGAATCTATATTGATACATCTGTCATTGGCGGATGCGAGGACTACGAATTCTCCAAGTGGTCCATTCAACTATTCGAGGAGTTTCGGCAAGGCTTAAAAACTGCTGTTATATCTAACCTTACTCGGCGAGAACTTGAAAGAGCTCCGGAAAGTGTGAAAAAAAATTTGCTCTCCCTTCCAGATACTGATGTGGAAAATGTTTCTCTCACAGAAGAAGCAGAGAGCCTTGCGCAGAATTATATTGATGATAGAGTTGTGGGTGCCAGACATATAGCAGATGCTCAGCACATAGCAATTGCATCCGTGGAGCGAGTCGACGTACTGGTTAGCTGGAACTTCCAGCACATTGTGAATCTTGATCGTATCCATGCCTTCAATTCGGTCAATTTAAAGTTAGGCTATCTTATGTTGGAAATTAGAAGCCCAAGGGAGGTTATTCATGAAAAAGAAATTTGATGCTGTGGAATTTCAGCGAAAAATTCGTAAAGAGTTGAGTGAAGAGTATTTATCTGATCGCGAAGGATTTCTCTGTGAACTCAAAGAAAAATATGGCGATTTGCAAAAACAGAAGATCGGTACGCACGTCGGATAACGGGGTGTATATGGCTTCGTGTATTCTGTCACTGCAAACATGCGAAAACGATAATCGAACTCTATGCTAGCATTGACGAACATACACCATCCCACCCCATATCCTCCCGCGGATGCCCCGCTCTTCAGAGCGGGGTGGCGCGGATGGGGCTTCAAGATATATACAGGGTATCTTACTTGTTTGGGAGTCCATAGATGCGAGCCTGCGATAACAAATATATACCAAAACGATCCATTCAAGAGAGATGACCAGCACCCCGAATCTCGATTATAAAACACTCGGGCTGAAAGCCGGGCTGGAGATCCACCAGCAACTAAACACCAAACATAAACTCTTCTGCAGATGCCCGACACTGCTCCGGGACACAGATGACTCGGATTACGAGTTTTACAGGTACCTGCGACCGACGCAGAGTGAGATGGGTGAGACCGACCGGGCAGCACTCGAAGAGGCGAAAGTAATCCGCAAATTCAGGTACAAGGCATATCCGAGTACCTGTCTCGTCGAGAACGATGAAGAGCCGCCGCGGGAATTAAACGAGGAAGCGATCGATACCACGCTCATGACCACCCGCCTCTTAAACATGCAGCCGGTCGACGAGCTTCATACCATGCGAAAGATCGTGATCGACGGCTCGAACACTGCCGGATTCCAGCGCACATCGCTTGCCGCAACCGATGGTTACCTCGAGACATCGGAAGGCAGGGTCGGCGTGGATGTGCTCTGCCTTGAAGAGGACGCTGCCCAGCGGGTTGGGGAAGAAGCGGATACAGTCGTCTTCTCACTCGACCGGCTCGGGATACCATTGGTCGAGATCGGCACCGCGCCTGACATCGTCTCGCCCGCGCACGCAAGAGAGACTGCCGAGCAGATCGGGATGATTCTTCGGTCAACCGGTGCGGTCAAGCGCGGGATCGGCACGATCAGGCAGGATGTGAACATCTCGATTGCAGAGGGCGCAAGGGTCGAGATCAAGGGAGTTCAGGAACTCGACCTGATCGAGACCATCGTTATGTACGAAGCACTCCGCCAGGTCAGACTGCTTGATATCCGGGAGGAACTTAAGAAGAGGGGCGCAACCGTCGGCGAGACTGCGAACGTGACGCACATCTTTGAGAACACTGAGTCAGCGGTCATCAAGCGTGCAATTAAGAATGGTTGCGTGCTTGCATTACGCCTGCATGGATTCGGGGGCATGGTCGGAGCAGAGATCCAGCCAGACCGCCGTCTTGGATCCGAGTTTTCGGATCATGCAAAGAAAGCAGGCGTTGGCGGGATATTCCACACCGATGAGTTGCCTGCTTATGGAGTAACCGATGCCGAGGTCGGCGCGCTCCGGGATTTCGTGGGCGCAGAGACTGATGATTGCGTGGTAATCGTTGCCGATCTCCGCGATCGGGCAGCGAATGCGATAGAAGCGGTCTCCGAAAGAGCAGAGCAGGCACTCATAGGAATTCCCGAGGAGACTCGAAAGATGCTTCCCGATGGTGTCAGCGCATATCTACGACCGCTTCCGGGTGCTGCACGGATGTATCCGGAGACCGATGTTCCGCCGGTTCCGATATCCGGCAGAATCGAGGGTATTTTAATCCCTGAGTTACTAGCTGACAAAAAGGATCGTTACGTCAGGGAATATGATCTTTCAGAGGATCTGGCACAAAAGATGGTGTATTCCAGATATCTGGATGTCTTTGAGGGGGTCATGGGCTCGGTGGACGTGGATGCTGCTCTTGTGGTGCGGACACTGACCGCAACCCTGACCGAACTCCGAAAAGATGGTGTCCGGATCGGGGAATTTTCGGATAGACATTTTTTAGAGCTGTTCGGTCTGGTAGCGGATAATACGATTGCGAAAGAGGGAATTATCGAGATATTGCGCGTGCTTGCAGATCAGCCAGACCACCCGGTTGCAGCCGTAGCAGAGAGCATCGGCATCGTCGGCATAGATGATGCGGAGATTACAGATACTATTGCAAGGATTGTTGTGGAGCGGAGTGATTTTGTCCGCGAACGCGGAATGGATGCGGTTGGTCCGCTGATGGGTGTTGCGATGCAGAACCTGCGTGGCAAGGCGGACGGCAAATTAATCAGCAGGATACTTACGGAAAAGATCAGGGAGGAGTTATCATAATCAGCGTTAATCGGTACAAATGCGGATACTGCGGCGCATGTGTCTCGGTCTGCCCGGTAGGCGCGATCGAACTCATAGAGACGTGGATCGAGATTGCAGATACTTGCACTGAATGCGGGGCATGTGCCAGAATATGCCCGATCGGGGCTATTGAGGTGCTAAAATGAGGGATAAATACGATATCATCGTTGTTGGCGCAGGACCTGCCGGCTCAGTCACTGCAAAGACTGCTGCTATGCGCGGATGCGACGTGCTGATGATCGAGAAGCGCCAGGAGATTGGGGATCCGGTCAGGTGCGCAGAGGGTGTTGCGAAACCCAGGATCAAGAGGCATATAGAACCGGATGATCGATGGATTGCGGCTGAAGTCAAGGGTTCACGGATCTTTGCTCCGGACGGCACCAGTGTCGAACTATCAGAGGATGTTTCAGGAAGCGAGGTTGGGTACGTGCTCGAGCGCAAACTCTTTGACCGTGCGCTTGCCGATGCCGCGGCGATTGCCGGAGCAGATGTGCAGGTCAAGACGCGGGCAACAGGTCTGATCATGGAAGATGAGTATGTGAAAGGCATCACCGCAATGCACTTCGGCTCGAAAGTGGAGATCCGTTCTGATATCGTTATTGGTGCGGACGGCATCGAATCCCGGATCGGGCGGTGGGCAGGCATCGACACCACACTCAAACCCTCTGACATTAATACCTGCGCACAGTTCATTGTGGCAGACATCGATGTCGATCAGGATCGCTGCGAATTCCACCTTGGCAGTGCGGTAGCGCCGTTGGGGTACCTATGGGTCTTCCCAAAGGGCAACCGGTGCGCAAATGTCGGGATCGGGATCGGCGGAAATGCATGCAGCCCGGGAAAACGTCCGATCGATCTGCTGCAGGACTTTGTCAGGACTCGCTACCCCGATGGCAAGATCATCGAACTCGTGGTCGGCGGCGAGCCAGCATCCGGACCGATCGAACGGACGGTTGCAAACGGCTTGATGCTGGTAGGCGATGCCGCGCATCAGGTCGATCCGCTCACAGGCGGCGGTATCGCCAATGCGATGGATGCAGGAAGCATCGCAGGGGACATTGCTGCCAGTGCGATTGCGGAGGGGGATGTCTCTTTGGAGAGATTGCAGGAATACGACGCCGGCTGGATGGAGGATTTCGGAAAGAGATTGAACCGGTCGCTTGCTGTCAAGGATCGTTTCGTATCACTTACGGATGACGATCTTAACAAGCTTGCGCATTCTGTCGATGGTCTTGATTTTACCACGATGGACCTCTTCGGACTGCTGGTCGCACTGATCAAGAAGAACCCGAAGACACTCTGGAGTCTCAGGAAGATGTTTGTGTGATTGGGGTCGGGCGGGGGCGGTGTCTTGCTGCGATCCATGTAATGGCAGCCGCGCCACCTGCATCTTTAAATATTCGGAAATAGAAGATAATCCTTGTGATGCGGTTTATTGGCAGATAATACACGGGAGTATACATGGGCGAAGGATGTTTTGCTTTAATGTCCTGCCATGCTGGCGGGGGCATCGGCGGATCGCTCTTGGCGATCAATTACACGCTTGAGGATGTGTTACGATGAACAAATCCGAATCACCGAACGAAACCGCATGGTATAGACTGACCGCGGAACAGGTCTTTGAAACCCTTGGGTCAGGAGAGGCAGGGCTAACATCAGAGGAGTCAAAAGCAAGACTTGAGCGCTATGGATACAACGAACTGACATTTAAGAAGCGAAGCGCGCTTGTCCGGTTTTTGATGCAGTTTGGGAGCCCCTTAATATATATCCTGCTCGCTTCCGCCGCAATAACCAGCGCTCTCAGTCTCTGGGCGGGTGCTGATATGTGGATGGATACGGCGGTCATCGTTGCTGTGGTCATCGCAAACACGATCATCGGGTATATCCAGGAGGGGAGAGCCGAGGCATCGGCCGAGGCACTTCTGAAGATGATGGTGCCGAATGCGACAGTGGTACGGGACGGCAGAGAGGTAGTCATACAGGCGTTGGAACTGGTTCCCGGGGATGTGGTGATCCTCGAAGGCGGCGACAAGGTTCCTGCGGATATGCGGCTCTTTCACACAAAGAATATGAGCGCGGACGAGGCAGCGATCACAGGTGAATCCGTGCCTGTGACCAAGCATACTGACCCGATCGCGGGATCGGGGACGATTGCTGATCAGAGATGCATGGTATTCAGTGGCACGTTTGTGACGAAAGGGGTGGGTCAAGGGACTGTTGTCGGAACCGGTGAGCATACAGAGATTGGAAGGATCGCGAAACTGATAAAAGAGACTGAAAAGATAACAACTCCACTTACGAGGAAGATGGAAGAGTTTACCAGATTCTTGATCGTTGCAATACTCGCGATCACCATTCTTAACTTTGCGCTGGCGATATGGTTTGAGTACAGTATAGTCTACGCGTTTCTCGCGTCCGTCTCGCTTGCAGTCGCTGCGATACCAGAGGGGTTGCCTGCGGTGATGACGATGGCTCTGGCGATCGGTGTGACCGCGATGGCGCGCAAAGATTCGATCGTAAAAAGGCTACCTGCCGCGGAGACACTCGGGTGCACCACTGTGATCTGCTCTGATAAGACTGGCACGCTTACTAAGAACCAGATGACTGTATCGCGGATATACAGCGGGGGAACGGATTATATGGTGAGCGGGGTGGGATACAAGCCGGAAGGCGAGTTTACACCATCTCGGATGAGCGAAGAGATGATCGGGACGCTGAAGGTGGGTTATTTCTGCAACAACGCTAAGGTAGTCGGAGAGGACGGGCACGCCGTCATCGGGGATCCGACCGAAGGCGCGCTTCTCGTATCCGCGATGAAAGCAGGAATCGAGGAGATCAAAGAGGATGCGGGATCGACGCAGGGCGGATCAATACAGCGGCTGGATGAGGTGCCGTTTGATTCGGAGCAGCAGTATATGGCTACGCTCCACGAGAGGAACGGAGAGCGCATTATCTATGTGAAGGGCTCACCTGAGCGGGTTATCGGGATGTGCGGGACCCGGATGACGGACGGTAGCATCGAACCGATAGATAGGAGGGTTATACTTGAAAAGGCGGAGGAGATGGCAGAAGAAGCACTCCGGCTGCTTGCCATGGCGTACAAAGTGGTGCCTCCGGACAGGATCTCGATCGATCGAAACGATCTTACGGATTTGACGTTTCTCGGGATCGAGGGCATGATCGATCCGCCGAGGGATGAGGCGGTAGACGGGGTGCGGATGTGCAAGAGTGCCGGGATACGGGTTGCGATGGTTACAGGGGATCATGTAACGACCGCAAAAGCGATCGCGGGCAAACTCGGAATCGGAACCGATACAGAGCGCGCACTCACCGGAGATGACCTGTCGCGGATGAGCGACGATGAACTCTATGAGGTGGTTGAGGATGTGTCCGTGTATGCGCGGGCACTGCCCGAACACAAGTTCAGGATCGTAAAGGCGCTGCAGAAGCACGGAGAGGTTGTTGCGGTCACTGGCGACGGCGTCAATGATGCGCCTGCGCTCAAAGCCGCTGACATCGGGATTGCGATGGGGATCACAGGAACCGAGGTGAGCAAGGAAGCATCAGACATGATCCTTGCTGATGACAACTTCGCAACGATCGTTGCTGCTGTAGAAGAGGGGAGACATGTCTACAATAACATCAAAAAAGTCATTCTGTACACGCTTCCGACAAATGGCGGACAGGCACTGCTGGTTATAGGGGCTATACTGCTTGCCCCGTTCCTGATACTCTTCCGGGATTGCCTTCCGCTCGAACCTATGCAGATACTCTGGATCAATCTATTCGATGCGGTAGCGCTGGCACTACCGCTCATCATGGAACCGATGGAGAAGGATCTGCTAAAAAAACCTCCGAGAGATCATGATGAACGGATAACCGATCCCCCGTTCTTCCGGAAGGTCGGGCTCATCTCTATTGTGATGGCGATAGCAGGATTTGCGATGTATTACTATCACGGGATGCATATAATCAATGGAAACCTGGTGGTGGGCGCAGATCTTGCAGAGCTCCTTAGACCGGCACAGACTGCTGCATTCACAACTGTGGTGCTGCTACACCTCTGCTACGTCATCACTGCGCGATCGATCACAGAGTCCGCATTCACGTTCAACCCGTTCTCGAACAGGTGGCTACTTGCAGGTATCGCAATCACTATTATAACACAGCTTACAATCGTCTACCATCCGATCGGACATGCCATTCTCGGAACGGAATCTCTGCCGCTTGACTGGTGGGGGCTCATAATCCTCTTTGCGCTTCCCGGATTTTTCGTAATCGAGATTGAGAAGTGGGTGACGAAACGATTTCGGAGGCGGCGTGGCGACTGACTGTGGGAGATGTTTTATCATTTTCTGAGAACGTCGGATCATCTCAGTCCTACTTTGTCACATTACAGACAAATCAACGGAGGGTGGTGGCATGACCTCAAACCGTTTGGAAAAAAACCAACATCATGCGCCTGAATGGGTGGTTAATCTGACAAAGTAGTATTAAGAAGATTCCTGAGACCAATGCGATTTTTGAGAATGTTAATAAAGTCAATCACCAGTCAGACGAGGATCCGGAGACTTTGAGGGTCTCAATTAACGCTAAAGCTAAAGTGAACATCGGAGAGCTTTCAGAGAAGTTATTTATTGGGGCTTGCCCATAAGCCCGCAAGCACATCAGAGTATGAGCAGTCCACGAGTCTCATCACAGGTTTTCCATTTATGTTGCGCAGTTCTGCACGTGTGCCAGAGAGTAGGTACATCAGTTCGATCGTTGCCAGTGGTGTCGCAGTCGCACTACCAAGTTCACTCTTGCAGCATCCCTCCATCCAGCAGTCCGGCTTCACAGCAGGCATTGCGGATGATTGCGTCCCCGCGCTCTGACTTACTGATCCTTTCCGAGTACGCGCCAGAGTACCTTATCCTGAATATTGCCCTTATGCCATCTTTTCCTGAATGTTATCCCGATCAGTTTCCAGTTTCTGGCAAACGATGAGTACCGATCCGGTTTGTGGTAATCGCCACCCATGATGGTCATGACCTGATAGTCGAGTACAGCATAGCCAGAATGCCCGGTATTCCGATCAGCAATGCAATTGTACGTTCCATCGGTTCCTAAATATAGTCTGATAGCACCAGTTCGTCAAATATGTCGAAATCGCTCCGAATATGAAGACAAACATTCCAATGGAAAGAATCAGAAGGTTTCTCTGGAACGTACGGGTGTAAGCCTCGTATATAATCAGTATAAACGACCCTCCGAGCAGATGCACGGTTGCTGTTAGTATTGCCTCGATTGTGCTATGGTTGATGACTGCGATTTCTCCGCGGATTCGATATTGATCCCGATATATGCTGTGACGTTCTGCCCGACAGCCGCCGGATCGAGGATGACTGAACCGCTCGATGATTCCCGACTCTTTCAGCCGATTGATTTGATTATGCACCGTCGAGGTGCAACCCCCCAGTTTCTGCGCGATCGCTGTAGTACTTGCCCTGCTATTCTTGCAGAGGTGACAGAGAATCGAGCAATCGAGATCGTCCATCATTGCATGTTGGTTCGCCATACCAGTACTTCCGAACGGGTGTAGTTCCGAATAGAGATTGCCATGTAAATACGATATAAGAATGGTTCTTTTAGAGAGATTATCAAGAATGGGCTAAACTTTATCAAGATATTATCAGATTGAAGCTCAAAAGCTATTTGGAGTTATGTGAAACTGTCTTTCATAGGTCTTTCTCGTTCGGAAGTAGGGGGTTTCGGAACTACTGCATACATGATAAAAATTTCAGAACACTTGTGTAATCGAGTTTGCCCAGGTTTCATTACGCAGTTTCGGTTCGGGGCTGATGTCGCGAACCCTAACATTTATCTACCATTCGGGTCCAGAACTATAATCATGGAATTCGGGAAATCAGTTACAGGTTGTTTGAATTCATTCAGCCATCCATCCCCTCAAAATACACTTTCTCGAATTCCGTTTCTTATTTTTAAACTTTTAGATGGAGATTGATATATATGGCTATTCGATTGGGATTTGTAGTATCTGAGTTCAATCGTGATCTGACCTACCAGATGGAACTCCTTGGGCGAGAACATGCAACGTTTCTTGGTGCGGAGGTCGCCCGGACGGTCATGGTCCCCGGAGTGTACGACATGCCGCTTGCGATCAAGAAACTCGTATCTGACGAGGGAATCGATGCGGTGGTGACGATCGGTTGTGTGATCGAAGGTGCAACCGGACACGATGAGATCGTGGTGCAACATGCAGCAAGGAAGATCACGGACCTCTCGCTCGAATTTGGAAAACCGGTCACACTTGGCATATCAGGTCCAAAGATGACTCGCATGGAAGCGCATCAGCGGGTGGATTATGCGAAGCGTGCAGTCGAGGCTGCTGTTAAGATGGTGAGCCGGCTCGGTGAGTAACTACAGAGTCCGAGACCCCGCCCGGTCACTTACAGCCACACCGCCCGAGTCCGATAGATATAATTGGACTCGAACCAGTACGTATAACAAATAGGTAAGGCGGTAATCAATGCACAATATTACACGAACCGGACTGATACTCACACTTGTTGGGACGATGGCCATTGCGGTTGCAAGTACCATCGCTGCACAGAATGCGGTGGTGCAACTTGGGATATGGCTGGTCACACTGATTCTGATGGGCTATGCGGGACTTAACGTGGAGCGACGTACTCCCGACGAAGAAGCCAGACTGATCTCCGAGAACAGCGAACTAAAGGCAGCAGAAAAGGAGCGAAACGAGTTCTTTGCAAGAACCGCTGAGGAACTGCTCGTTCCGCTGACGTCTATCGATGGACATGCGGAACTACTTCTGGATCAGCATCTTGGCAAGATAACAAAACAGCAGAAGGATAGCCTGTATGATGTAAAGCAGGAGATAAACCGCATCACGCGGATGATCATCGATATCGCCGAACTCGCAAATATCGAGACCGGGAATATTACGCTTATAAAAGAGGAGATTTCGTTTGGCGGCATCATATACGACGTGACCGACCGGATGCAGCAGACTGCTGAACTCAAAGGATCCACGCTTACTATGGATGTACCTGATGATCTTCCGGCGATCACCGGCGATCGCGATAGGCTGACCCGCGCTTTCGCAAACATCCTCACCAATGCAATAAAATTCACGTCAGAAGGGCGCATCTCAGTAGCCGCGCAGGTCAGGGACGGCGAGTTGCTGACCTCGGTATCGGACACTGGCATAGGGATTCCTGCGAATGCGCTTGATAAGATATTTGACCGGTTCTATAAGGTGGATGCCGCGTCGAGCGGGACTGGTCTCGGACTCCCGATGGCAAAGGAGATCATTGGGATGCACGGCGGTAGAATCTGGGCAGAAAGTAAGGAAGGAAGGGGCAGCACCTTCTCGTTCACCATCCCTGTCAAGGGGGTGTGAGGGCGCTCTGACCTTCTTACATTTTTCCGCAGATCAGAAATCAAAGAGCGAGGTCTGCGGCTTCTTCTCCTCTTTTTCTTCTTTTTCCTCTTTCTTTGGCTCCTTACGAGGCTTTTGTGGCCGCACACGAACCTCCGCCCGCACCGCTCCAGCCGCCCATTCGTAGGCGCTAAGTCTGCCGAACTTCTCGATGTGTTCTGACGTCTTGCCATCGTTTTTGATTGCGGCGTCCTGATCGTTGGGCATATACCGTTTATCGAGCAGTCGGGCGTGTTGATTAATGCCCGGACAACCTGCCCGTGCCGAAACTTGCATATCTATCGGAGTATACGTTCGCGAGTAGGCGATCTCACTTGGCGCGGGCATGCGCTCGTTGGGTGAGTGATTTGAAGATATGTTTCTTTGTCACATCGGTAAAAGTTTCTACAAAGCCACTTTAGTCCTGTAACATGTCCTTCAACTGCATCAATCCAGCCCTTCTAAAATTCCCAAGTTCTACCATAAAGCGAGAAAAATTTTCAAATCGTATGTGCCAAATTTTCGTACACCCTTCAGTATATTCTTTTGAAAACTTAGAGGTAGCAGGATATACCAACTGTATTTCAGGATACATTTGTTTGAAAAATAAAACTCCCAGTGTCTGCAATTTACTACCAGTTGGAGCTATAATGCATTTATGTGTGTATTTATGTTTATCATAGATATCATTAAGGATGCGAATTGTTTTTAGATAATCAAACGTACTCAACTCTTCTTCAGATATATTTTCAATATTCGGAGCAAAGTCGCGAGCTATCTTTCTATTAATATGGCGTATAGCTTCCAATCTCCATTGATTATGAACCTCTCTAGGATTCCCTTCAATTTTAATCAAACACTGTGGCGTGATTTCATTTAATAATGCGTACATCTCTTTATAGTTGAACGTGGGGAAAGCAATTATCAATAATGGTGCTCCTTGCATTGATGTACCGGATAATTCGGTCGTAGTAACGATTTTATAAACATCAGTAGTAAGAAATGAAGGCGGTGTATCTTCTGAAAGTTTTTCCTTTTCAGATTCATATTCTTCTCTTAAAGGGTGATAAATTCCTGCTTCGCAATATATGATATGAATATTGCCTGGACGCTCTCTTAACCCGTAAAGCAATACTACTATCAAAAATTTTGACATGCCTGAAATATCGATAACAATATTTTCTGCTGAACCAATTAATTTTTCCAAGTGTTTAATGGAATTAGAAAATTCTTCAGGATTGGGGCGATCATAAGTTACCCATTCTGATTTGCTTTTTTTAGTTACCTTAATCGCTAATTCTTCAAATTCATTGACTTTGTTCTTTTCATCAAATGGTTCATATTTTACGCCAACGACTTTCTGAAATCTTATACTCTTTTCACTGCATTCTTCAAGAAATGCCAGACATCTATCTTCAAAACCTGCAGCTCCGATGTAGACTGAATCTTCTGGAATTTTAGACGGGTCAAGAGGTTCCATCTGTGGGAAGGCTTCCGAGAAAGACAACTCATTCATCAAAAAGCCTCTCTTGGTTTTTATCCAGCAAGGATTTTGCTTTCTTTGCCATTTTTTTGATTGTTGGCGCGTCTTTGCACCTTTCGGGTTCTTTTAATAGTAATAAAATTTCTTCCTTATCCATGCGCACGGAATCCCTTTTGCTAGGTGTTAATTTGAAGGTTGGAATCAAAAGCCTCCGGAGATATAGCCTATCAACAACATTCCCCCTTTGACTTTTTCCTCTTATGTCTCGAAGGAATATTCCATATTTTATAAGGTTGTCATATATCTTCTTCGAAGTTTCATCCAAATCAGGTGGCTCTTGCATTTCAATCCTAAATGCCTGTTGTGGAGGTTTACTTTCCAAATTTTTAGAATTTTTGTTTAGTAGATACCAATGAGCAATTCGCCCAAACGCTTCGACTATTTTTTTAAGTTGTGGACCACAATCTTCTACAGGAATTGCTCCGATTTGTTGTAAAAATTCATTTCCTGCCTCCCTTATAGCTTTATCCTGTATATGGGTAGTTTTTAAGTTATCGCTTTTGTGATAAGCTATTGGCATTTCAACTCCCTCTGGATCGGAAAAATTCTCTGGACCTACGGCTTCAAACATTCGCTTGACCAACTCAAGTATATTAGCCACATCACCAGAACATAAATCAACAACAGTTTCCCAACCATAATATTGGACCCTTCCGCCTGCTCGCAGTTCACGAGCAAGTTTGTTATACGACTTATATGGATTTTCTCCTAATATCAATTGAATATCATGATACTTGGCGTCTATTTCTTCCGAATTTTTCAATCGATTGTTGATGACTTCCGAAAGAAAAATTTCAATTACCGAGGAATCTGAATGAAGGAAATAACTGCCTATATCAACGACTACATATTCCCTATTTTCAACCATTAATTTATCTTTGGAATTATACGGGTAAAATGTGATGATGCTCTCAGTTGATAGTTTATAGAAATGTTCTGCCCCCTCAGTAGGGAACAAAATAAAATCGTTCAATGTTCGTTGCAATTGCTCAGACACCGTTGGCAGGGAGTAATCGTCTAATAGGTAATATATTGGTTTATCTCTGAACAGTTTTATATCTTTTTGTAAAAATAAAGAAGTTTCTTTGATGAAATCCAAAGGCAAAAAATCTGGCTTTTTCGCACCTTTTTTTTATTGAACCAATCCCTCACAGCCTTTTTTTCTCCCACTATAAAGGACATTAAATGCCTGATGATATTGGACCCTTCTGGAGGCTGATGATATATACTAAAATATCCTTTTAAAAATATTTGAAGATCGATGAGATCTCGTTCATTGACTAAATCTTCAAATCTTTTAGATGCTTCAGATAATAAATCCAATATTTCATATAAAATAGACAAATTGAAGTAGTGGATTATCGCTTGTCTTTTAACATCGTTCAATTCCGACTTTAGATAAGGAAAAGCAAAATAGAGGTCAGTGCAATGGTAATAGATCCCTATAAAATCTCCTGTAGCTCCTTCTCTTTTTCCTGCTATTAGTTGAGTTTTTAGGCTTAGGTTTCTGAAGATAGTAGTCTTGCCACAGCCCCTCGGTCCCGTCAAAATAGTATTATTCCTTCGCAGAAGGTCATTATATCCCGGAAAATTTTGTGAATATAAAAGCTGAAGCAATTCAAAAGAATTGCCTATCTGCTCGCATCGGAGATAATCAAAAGGATGAGTTAATTTTTTCGGTCTTTCGACTTCAAGCGTATCATATTCATCAGGAATCCTCCTCAAAATCTTTATTAGTTCTTGGGGATTCTGTACAAAATGTCCTACGGTGGGATTTGCTTCTAAGAGTCTTTTTTGAATAGATACTATGAATCTATCATAAAAAAACCTATCTTTGCCATCGAGATTCGATGGATCGATTAAGTTGAGCAAATTATAGCATATCCGCGCCAATTCTCTGTAGTCATCTTTGGGCTTTAATTCATTATGGGACCCTCCGATCCCGAAGTCGGTTATTTTGATTCTGGGAATGTCTGGGTCAATCATGCCAGTATCGTAATAAATTAGAATATTTCCTTCATGCAAGTCATTGTGCGAAATCCCTCGATCTTTCATTGCAATAAATGCCTTGAATATTTGATCAGTTATAGCACTTATGATTCCAAGTGTTATTGCAGTTGGATTCTCTCTTATAAAATCTCTTAAATTGCATCCTTGTATATATTCCCATAAAATGCACACATAGGGGGTATTATCCAATAATTTTGCATCGTGGTCTATATACTGAGCAATTCGTTGAATCCCTTCTAATTTAACAACCTTTGTAATTTCAAGTTCCCAAGCAGATCCCAGATTTTTTTGTGGTATTATCTTACATGCTCTGTAATGGTCGATGGACTTATTGTAAGCTTTATAAACAACACCTCTTTTTCCTCGCCCTATCTCTTCAATGAATTCGTAATCTCCAAATCTTTCTCCAACAAAGCAATCAACTGGTGGCAAGTCCGATTTACCCATTTGTTCAACTCACCTTCCTTAATACAACTATCCACTCATTTTTTGTACACGCGCCATCTTTTCTAGATCTTCTGAAAGCAGGTACTTCATCTCGAATGAATCCTTCACAATTAAAACCTCCTATGTCACTTGCAAGACCTATAACGGCTGATGCAGTGTTAATTGATTTTTTTGATTTGTTTACATCTCCAAGAACAAATATACAGTAAGAATCCACCTTCAGTGCAGGATAGATGTTCTTCATCACAGTTTTCATTAACTTCTTAAAGTCTTCAATGTTTCTTGGACTTTTAGCATCGTATTTTTTATAGTCGCTTTCCCCTAAAACCCATAATCGCAATCTATTATCTCTGGCATAATCAAGGGCGTTCATATACGGGGGGCTTGATATCACAGCATCTATACTATTTTCTTGCAGAACCAGTTGTTTAGCATCCTTTTGAAAACATATCCTTCCCAACGTTTTATCGATTTCAGGGAATCGTTTATATGCTCTTTGTATTTTTTTAATAAGCCTCGATTCTACATCTCTGTAGGAATACATATCAGGGTATTTCTTTGGGGGATATTTCTTTGTTCTCAAATATGGAACTAAATGACTTGCAGGATAAGACAAAAAACCAGGACGCTCATGATGCAGAATCCCTAAGAGACATGCAAGCAAAAAATTTTCGTTATTCTCCCGCAGCAATTGGCTGAGGGAAGTTATTTCCTTCAATGTATCTTGGTGATAGAATTTTTTAACCCAATCCGGCACCTCTTCTAAGTCAACATTTTTACTACGTTTTTCACTCAAAGAATTGTAATGTTCAACCTTTTTAATCGCTTCCTCAAAAGACTTGGGTGGGAACATTTTGGCTTTAATTAAAGTCACTGCATACGGATTCACATCGTTTGCGATAGCATGCCTTTCAGCAATCAGTGATTCGAATGCCACCGTACCAGAGCCCGCAAAAGGATCTAGTATGATATCTCTTGGTTTTGAGTATGTTGTGATTAACTTTCTTGCAAAAACAGACTTAATTTTTCCAATATATGGAGAAAGCTGATGGAGCGTACTTTCTGTGGATAGGCAACTACCTGACCAATCTCCTGAATTTAGTTTTGGATGTGCTATTTTGGTTTTCATAGTGTTTGCCATACACGTCTCATCCATTCTCTTCCACCACCTTTGACCACTCGGGCATGATTACCGACAACTTTCGACAGGATGTTATTCATATATTTTTCCTCCTCGAATTATAAAGGCACGATATCTTTATTAATATTTTGCATAGATCACAGCTTGTCGTATTTTCTTTTGAAACATCCATAAGTCGTCGTGAGGATGGTCATCACTTTCTTGATTTGTCTCACGACTGACCCAGCTACTGGCTCAACTTTTCCGATCGGTTTAAACACATCATGTTTATGAACAACGTCTATTATTTCTGCTTCGGCCATTGTGATACCTTTTCACCTCCCATCTCTATTTCTTTCTTCGATCACCCACACACTAAAAATCAAAGAGCGAGGTCTGCGGCTTCTTCTCCTCTTTTTCTTCTTTTTCCTCTTTCTTTGGCTCCTTACGAGGCTTTTGTGGTCGCACACGAACCTCCGCCCGCACCGCTCCAGCCCCCTCTTCGGCACCCTCCCTGTAAGCGCCAAGTCTGCCGAACGTCTCGATGCGCTCCGATGTCTCGCCATCGGTCATCTCCCGCGCTTCCTGGTGGATCGTCTTCACCTTCTTTGTGCTTTTCTTGCTGCCGGTTATGTATGCAATCTCATCAAGGTCGAGATCCATCCGTGCTGCAAGAGGCACCGCATAATCACTATCTGAGAACAAGATCTTGATGAATGGAAGGACGTTTAACTGTGCGTATTTCTGGGAGATGTGGCATGCCAGACCGATCTTTTCCGATACAGCGTCCCTTATCTGGCGGCTCGTCCTGGTACTCTTGAGTCTGCGCCACCGCGATGGCGGCATGAACCGCGCTCCATGGTATTCGCGGGATTTTGCGGCCGCAATACCGGATGACATGATCGCGCCTGCATACCGCCACATCCGGTAGTTCTGGCGGAGCTGGACCCTACCAAGAAATAGATCGGCGCGTGAAAGCATGGCAAAGCCGCGTGCCATATCGGCGCCGCGATACTGGGCAGGCAGGTTCTCATCGACCCACTGGATGAGGTCGTCCGGCGTCTCATCTATGCCATACGTCGCATCCAACGCCTCTTTGATGTCCTTTCCTTTAAATATCTTTTTTAATGCATCGAATATCGTGTCTCTTGGATCTCGTGAAGATGTGACCACGTCTTCGACGCGCAATTCGCTTTTCCCTGCCGCCACGGCTTGCAGATCGTTGATTGCGCTCCTGACATCACCATGTGCAGTCTCTGCGACCTTCTGGAGAACATCGACATCGCAGGAGAGCCCCTCATTCTGGCATATCTTCTTGAGCACCGGGATTATCGACCTGCTCTGCATCGAACGGAAGGCTATTGGGACGCACAGGTTTTTTATGCTCTGTGAAACCCCGTACAAATCGTTTGCCGTTAGAAGAATCGGCTGTGATGTGTCTTTGATGATCTTACCAAGCGCCTGCGCCCCACCCCGGTCGGCATTGCCATGGATGTTGTCTGCCTCATCAAGCACGATCAACCGGATGCCGCCGCAGAGCGCTGCCGTCCTGGAGGCAGATCCCGCGACCTTCCGGATCGAAGCCGCTGTCCGCTGGTCGCTCGCGTTCAGTTCGATCACCTCCCAGTTAAAATCATGCGCAAGTGCATAAGCTGCCGTTGTTTTGCCAATTCCCGGCTTTCCATACAGGATCGCTGCTTTCTTGTCAGGTATCCCATGTTTCCACGCTTTAGCCCACGCGCAGAGGTCGCTCACTGGTTTTTTGTTGCCCGCGATTCTGGCGAGTGTTTTTGGTCTGTACTTCTCAGACCACTCGATAACCTCATCTGGCGTGTAGTCTTGTGCATCATCCGGTCTGCTCATCGATAATCCTCGCTGCAACTTTTCCTGCGCTCAATCACCCGAGATCGCGGTTCCAAACTCTCAAGGTCCACTTGTTTTGCTCTAACATTCATCAGGTGGATCGCTGGCGTCATCTTCTCTCTTTCTGGTACGGCGAAGGACATTGACATCCCTGTCTCAGGCATGGTAAACTTATGTATGGCTGCGCCCTGATCAAAAAGATGTTGGTCACCAACCACATCCGATCCGGATGCACCGAGGTCTTACATGTGATATACCTGAGTATCAGACGGTGTTTAAGAATTCCGCGGTTTCCACGGTCATCTGGTGTCTGCCCCCTCACCCGATCACATGCACAGAAGCCGCCTTGAACGACACAGAGACCGGAGTGGCTAACGGTGGATGAATGATTTGTTGGGCTTACAACCGCTGCAAGGGAGCTCTCGGGGATGTGTGGCTGCCGAGGTCTCTTTGCCGAAGGGGTGCTATGCCACGATTCTGCGCAGCAGAGTGTGTGAAGGCGTGATGTGTCGGGGTTTCGCGTTTTTCGATGGGATGTTAAGCCCCAGCCGCGCCACCCTGCTCTGAAGAGCGGGGCATCCTCGATAATGTGAACAGAACTCAAGAAATGAACCTTATCCTATCTAAATGGATTATCGGCATGTTTTTTCCATTGCAATACCAGAACAGAGGACCATCGTCTGTTAAAAGCAATCTATTCCTCTCTGTCATACATACGAGCGAGACATCAGTTATACCAAACATTGGCAACTCTTCTCTCTTCAGAATTTCGTTCTTATCAACGTGTTCTTCCCCTAAACGTGCGAGGATAGATATCGAAAATTTTATAAATTCCGAGAACTTCTCTTCTTTAAGCCTGTTTTTAGCTAAATTTGAGACTTCTGCCAAGACATGAGGAGTGACAAAAATCTTTTTGAAGTCTCTTAAAAACGTACACAGAGGCATAAATTCGTCTTCACTATAGTTAAATCGTCTGAGTTCTTTTTCATTGTAAAATCCGATTAAATAGAGCAATAAAGGCCCTGTATCAAGCATGATCTCTTTGAATTTGAAAAGCGGCTCATTCATCATCTCTTTTAACCTCTGTTATCTCTCCCTTTTCCATACTCAATTTAATTGTATATTTAAGATTTTTATCTGAGAACACATTCTCTCTGAACTCACACTTCACCACACATAATCCGTCTACAGTTTCAACACTGATGATGTTAAAATCCAAAGCATCGATGAGTGGTATTCGCCCCACTTTCAACTCACCTTTCACTACGTTAAAATAATTCTTAACAATTGCTGTTGCATCTTCCGTGCCAATTCTCCCTGACATGAGATTGTCTCGTCTTTCTCATGACTTAATATTTTTGTACGAGTCACGCACCTCGTGCCCGTTGTGCAGATCGCATCCGACTTCGACGGTCTCTGTAAGGTGCTCAACCGGAGCGGTTATAGCGAGTACAATGAGGAGTTTGTTAGACGGCGCGTTCTGAACGTCGAGAACTGGCTTATCTCATACGCGCCCGACTCTACCAAATTCGAGGTGCAGGAGACACTGCCTGATGCTGTGAAGAATCTTTCTGATGAACAGAGAGCAGGGCTTATAGGGCTTTGCGTCCCGCATCCATGGAGGCGTGGCAGCCAAAGACCTGCATGATCTCGTGTATGTGGTCTCTGAAATCCGGCATCTCTGCGAGCAAGATGTTTCGGGTCTTTGGTAATTTGCATTACACAGATCTCACTAATGAATAAAGTAAATGAGAAATACCTATATTATAGCGATTTTTTACTACTTTCCAATTATCATCCCTATCTTTAGTTCTATTAACCGTAGATGCACGCGAGATTTACGTAGATACCCGGTTAACAAATCTGCGTTCATCCGCGTTTATCTGCGGTTCATTATATGTTTCAACTGGCGGGAAGAACTCTGCAAAACCGATCCCGAGTGCCTGAATAGATGGTCAATCCGATAGGGCTCGGATGGGACTGCAACGCGAGATAGCAGAGAGCCGATGTTTCAGGCGGTCTACATATCCATTCTCGGGAAGAGATCATGTCCGAGAGCGGGGTATTTCATGGCATCGCTGGACCGGAAGTTTTTGCTGGATAGGTCGAACGCGGCTGGCAGCGAGAGCGTGGGAGTGGATGGATGATTTGTGATGGGCTTACAACCGCTGCAAGGGTGCTCTTGGAGGTGTAGGACTATATCAAGGAGGGGGTAGGTGATGTGCCGAGATATGCAAGGGCGGATCGATTGGTGTGGTGACCACAGGGCGAAATGCGAATATGGGTGCGGTTTTGGGGGATGTGTGGCTGCTGGGTTCTCTTTGCCGAAGGGGTGCTATGCCATAATTCTGCGCAGCAGAGTATGTGAATGGGTGATGTGTCGGGGTTTCGCGTTTTTCGATGGGATGTTAAGTCACCGACCCCGCTCTAAAGAGCGGGGCATCTTTGACCGATGGGGGTCGCGTGTTGGTGTGTTCGTGCAAGCGTGGATGGGGGTGGGGGGCGAAGGCATCCGATAAGTACATGGGTTAATAGACTTATTTTATTTTGAATTCAAGTTTTTATTTAAGAAGATGAATAAGAATATTTGTTAGGGTCAAAATCGATTCCCATATCTCTAGCGCAAAAAGTCGGAGCCTTAAAAATCATTTGTTGTTTTCCATGACCGCTTCCACTAATATGTCTAGTTTTCCCCATAGTTTTACTCCAAGTTAAAGCACGGGTTCGCTCTACTAACTTATCGTCAATATTTGTGCCAACTTTGCTTAAAATATTATTATCTAAATCTTCTTCTGGAGACTCTCTAACATAACATCTAACAACATTTTTTGGCTTACAAAAATATGTGAAAAAATCAGGGGTTTTCTTTAATAGAATTAAATAGTTGTTATATTCACTTTGGCCTCTACAGGGATAGATGTTTATTTGTGATTGACATTGAACAATTATTTTAGAGCCGTAAATAAAATCATAATTGCTCATTTTAAAATCAACCCATCTTACACATTTCAAGTTCTTCTATAATTTCCTCTATTAATTCAAAATCTATTAATAACTCCTCAGCCAGTTCAGAAATATACACTTTCCTATCTCCCGCTTTTTTGATATACTCTGATATTTCTTTTTTTGCATCGCTATAAGATAGTTCTCTTAGCGGAACAATCACAATCTCGTCAGACAAAAAAGGTTTGGAATGTGGTGGTATGGAACTATTACTACTTGTAAGCCCGGGTCGATGAAAAATAGATTCAAAAAAGTTATCAGGATATGTCAACCAGCTACCCATTCTTCTAACATCAGTTTCTACTTGCCTAAACGATCCGGAATTAAATTGATTAATAGAGGTTCCCTCTAATAAGGGAAATCTATTTTGAATATCATCTTGCCAATCCGAGGATAATTTTGAATTATACATCTCAACCTTCTCTACTTTCGAGATCTCTATTAATTTCGCCAACTCTACTGAGAAGCCAATTAGCTAAATTTTCAGCTTGTTCCGGCGTCATAATTATACCAACTTTCAAATCCCTTATTATTTCAAGGTCGGGAAGATCTTTTTCTTGTGGCTTAAGTTTGCCTTCTTCAAGGGTCAGCTCTTCTTCTCCAGGTAAATCTCTATACTCAAAAAAGAGATGATATAGTACATCACCACGAGGAGTAATTCCTCCAAATGCGCCATTCGCATAATGTATTTGATATTCTTCAGATTTCTTAAAAACAAATTTAACTTTTTTACGAGGTTCTTGTTCCGACTCAATTGTTTCCATTGTTGTTGGTGTATCGGACACATCGTTCATATATTACATTGCCTCCTTCGTCCATACTCTTTTCGCAAGAACAACTCAGTCTTGCTTGTTATATAAACTTTTTGACTATATCAACACAAGCGTTTTAGCATCATTTTTACAAAAATACGGTGTATCTCCGTTCCATTCACGTCCCACTCCACCCCACAAAACCCTCCCGGCCATCCGATTCACACCCGACCCCATACGCGCGAAAGCATCGTGATGGATTCCAAAGTCACCAAACCCCCGACTTAAGTACGGAGCCTGTACATAGCGATTTCGCATTTAGTTCGGCTGCACCGATGTCTTGCATGTAATCAGCCAGTATCAAAACCATGCATCGATTGTGACAGAGTTCCTGGCGCTCCATGCTGGGTAGATCAAAACCCATCACATATAAAACCTCCCATGGGTGGGGCTATCAGCACCAGACAGGATACCAGTTCCGCGGTCATCCAATGTCCCAGCCCCCTCACCGGATCACATGCACAGCAGCTGCTTTAAACGACACGCAGACCGGGCTGCCCACAGTAAGCCCCATCGCTGCTGCGGACTGTTTCGTGATCAGCGCAACGACAACAACTCCGCAGTCGATCTTGACGCGTGTAAGAGCTCCATACGGCATCATCTGCGTAACTGTCCCGTGAAATGCGTTTCTCACACTGCTCTCGCGGCGATCCCGATCCCCGCGCTCGATCTCGGAAGCCGCAGCCCCGACAGACACGAAAACATCCTCAGGACGCAGGCAGACGCGTACGTGTTCGCCAGCGCTGTAACCGGAAACCGCCTCCACAACATGTACCCCGACCTCGATCGTGGCAAGCCCGCCCTCGTTTGAGACGACAATTCCCTCGAGGATGTTCTCGGTTCCGACAAACTCCGCGATTTCGGTATTCGCGGGCGAATTGAATATCTCTTCAGGCGTTCCTACCTGCACGATCCACCCCCTGATCATCACAGCGATCCGGTCAGCAAGCATCGCAGCCTCTGTCTGATCATGCGTAACATGGATCGTCGTGAGTCCTGCCTCGTGATGGATCCTCTTTAACTCGTCCCGAAGCATGTTCTGCGTCTGGTTGTCAAGCGCAGAGAGCGGCTCGTCAAGGAGGAGAATCGCAGGGTCCACGACGATTGCCCGCGCAAGCGCAACCCGCTGCTGCTCTCCGCCTGAGAGTGTCAGCGAATAACGGTGCGAGAGGTGTGATATGCCGAGGAGGTCCATGATCTCCTGTACTCTCCTTCTTCGCTCATCATGAGGGGTTTTTTTGAGCTTCAATCCGAATTCTATATTCTCTTCCACGTTTAAATGCGGGAAAAGCGAATAATCCTGATACACGAATCCGATCTTCCGCTGTTCTGGCAGGAGGTCGGCAACGTCTGTTTCACCGATCGTGATGCTGCCGCTGTCGGGATGGTAAAAACCCGCGATCAACTCGAGCAGCAGGGTCTTTCCGGATGCGGTTGGTCCAAGGATTACGAAGTACTCTTTTTCTTTGATGTGCAGATCGATGTTGAGTGAAAACTCCTTCCAGCTTCTCGATAGGTTTTTGATCTCGATCATAGTAACCTGACAAACTCATCCGCACTCAGCCCTGCGGTTCTGATAATACTTTTAAGTGTACCACGATCTAAAACATCATGAAGCGGCACTGTAATAGTGATCGTCCTTTCAAATGTTGTTTTCTTCAGCCGGACATGACTCCCCTTCTGTCTGGTGACGATGAAACCGGATTTACATAGTGCTTTAATTGTTTTTTCCCCAGAAATAACCGGCAATTTCGTCACACTGCTACCTCTAACATCCGCCCTCCCGTTACTACCTCGATATCCTGTTCCGGTTCAAGATATAGCTCGATAGCCTCTTTTATATTTTCCAATGCTTCTGGCACAGTTTTTCCCTGAGAGATGCAACCCGGCAGAGATGAACATTCGACGACATACCAGCCGTCTTCTCCTTCACTGATCACGACGTTAAATTTCATTCCGAATCACCTCTTAATGCATAATTGTAGTTCCAACATTTAAAGGGTTTTCCGAAGACGAAGTTGTTCGATTGCATGGCGTTCGGATCAAGAAATTGTGGTTCTCTATAGCGATGCTCGCAATGCATACTTGCCAATCATTATATTTTAACAATTAAAATTATTAATCAATTTCCACGGAGGGCAAGTTTTCACTTGATGTTCCATGATGAAACCCCTACTCGCGGTCATACCGCCTCCATCCCGCGGAGATCATCCGCAGCGCGATAAACACGACAAGACAGATCACAATCAGCAGAACCGCAACCGGACTCGACGCAGAAAGCCCGTAGGAGATGTAGCGCTCATAGATCAGTGTTGGCGCAATCATCGGATAGTATGCTATCACGATGACGGCTCCAAACTCGCTCATCGCCCGCGCCCAGCATAGTATCGAGCCGACGAGGATGTGCCTGGCAGAGAGCGGAACCGTGACCCGCCGGAATGCGCCCCATGCTGATGCTCCGAGCGATCTGGCAACGTTCTCGAGGCGCGGATCAATGCTCTGGAACCCCTCCCGCGCCGAATTGATCAGGAACGGCACAGAGACAAAGAGCATCGCAACCACGACTCCGGGGAGCGCATCCCTGAACCTGACGGTCGACGATAATGGGTCGCCGATCAATCCATGCGACCCGAAGACCGTGAGAAGCGCAATACCTGCCACCGTGTGCGGGATGATGATCGGGATATCGATGATGCTCTCAATGATTCCCTTGCCCGGAAAGTCGCGTCTTGCAAGGAAGTATGCAAGCGGCACGCCGAATACGAATGCTATGGTGGTCGCGGCGAGTGCCGTGTACATCGTCAAGAGGATGGATTTTATTACCGCAGAATCGTTGACTGCTTCGATCAAGCCCGACTGGTTGGAGATTAGTTGCCCAAAGACCATGTAGAGGAGCGGGGTTAGTATGAACGCGAGGATCACGAGACCAAGCAGTAGGAAGACGGTGAGCAGGCGGTCATGTTTTGGGGGCAGGGTCTGCATGAGGTGGGTAAATTAATGTAAAAAACGTATTGTACGAAGCTTTTTGGGAAATACAGCAGTTCCGTCATAAACATCATCTATCGCTGGTATCTGATCATAATAAGTTCTAATAATCCATAAAAAACGTGGTAGGGGATTAGTGAGTATTATTTCTTTATCTTTAATGGATTTATTCAGTAAAAATCTTTTATAATCTTTCACCTGTGTCAGATATATCTCAATATCAAGTCCTTCGGAAATGGCTTTTTGTTTATCTTTCAGATAAATATTGTAGATATGACCAAAAGCCAATCGGATTTTTGGATAAATCGGTATCAGCAATTTTTCAACCGACACTTCATCATAACCAAAGTTATCAATCCACTCATTTTTCCATCGAATAAAATTTCCATCTGGCATCACCCGGCTATATGGTCCTATTTGATCATCATGCACGTACAACTCTTTTACATGACCATTTTGGTCACAACGATAACCACTTATAACAGCAGCATGACGCCCGGTAATATTTTTATCATTTTTTAACCGGAGAGTAGCGATCAGGGGTAAACCCGCTTTAATATATGCTTTTGCGGCGTCGGATACCATATAGCCACCTATTTCAGAATTTAGTTCTGCCACTGCCCCAATATTTATTACCTCAGCCTCCAGCCCTATCAAATGGATATAATTTATCATTTGCATGACAGTTAAGCCAGATGATGGAAAATTGCGATTCTCGTGTGGGAACGAAACAGAAATTTCGGTTATTTCAGCAGGAGAATGTGAAGGAATCCCAAAAAGATTGCGTGATGGGTGTAGCGATGTCCATAACGCTGCTGTTGCACATGCTCCAACAGCCATATCCTGAGCTTGAAAGGGTAATGAATCTATACCAAAGGAGATGCCATAAAGAGATGTTGAATAGCTTCTGTGTATGAAATAACGATATTCTTGAGTTATATTATGCTGATATGTTTTTAAAATGGTGCGTCCGATAAACGGATTTCCATTGATATCATTGATAGGTTTAACGACTACAAAACCAAGATATGAGTCTCCCAATCTACCTAAATACGTTTCACCGCAGTTTACCAATGCTTCTTTAAAATCTTCAGTGGAAAATTTTTCTGAAAAAAAATGTAAACGTTTCGTAAAAGTGGAAGGAGTGTCAAACGAGCGCGCATGGGATTTGGAGAAATCAATCAAATAGTCTTTATCTATGTACTTCTCTTCAATAACAACCGTATTAACGTTTATATCTTTTGCATATTTACATACATATTTAGCCTGATTGGAACCACCCAACTCATGTTGTGCCTGGTCGAATGAGCACACCTCCATTGAAATCGCCTCACGCCCAATTAGATCGTGAAGCGCGTCAACAAATCTTCAGGAGATAAATAACTAACCACTCGATGAAGTTCTTCTGATTCTCTTATCGTTTCCGGATCGTTGGCTATTTTGTCAAACTCAATTATAAGTTTGTCTACTTTTGCCGCGAGTTCATCTGCATCCATGTTCGTTTACCTCCTTTCTCATCTTATTTCATCCTATAACAAACAATCGTTTGTACATGCTATATAAACCTTTTGCGTTCATTTCAGAGTGTTTTTAATTTCTTCTGGTCGGTTGAAAAACATGACGTCAATCTTGTCCACGAATATCTTCATGCTGTACTCGCCAATGCCTCAATAGGCGTAACTTGCTCTTCAGTCAGTGATGCTGCATAGTCAAGGCAGGTAAGGATATCCTCCAGTTCGAGTGAAGGATACTCTGTCAGGAGTTCTTCGATTGTGTCCCCATTGGCAAGTATATTATGATCTGGTGGACAGGAATGCGGGTTCCTTTGATGCACGCTTGCCCATGGCAAACATTTGGATCGATTGGAATACGTGGATACATCATATTTCACCCCCCTCATAGATTGATCGCTTCTGCCGCCGCCTGCAGGATCATGAGCGCATCCACCGATGTGAGTTTACCATCTCCGTTCATGTCACCCCACATTCGCCCGACGCCCTGCCGATCCGTCCAGTACTCTGTTGGGGTGCTGTTATCCATATCCCAGACATCGGGCACGCCGTCGTCATCGGTGTCGGTGTCTCGGATGTATGTTGGAATCGGAAGTTTTGGAACTGGATCCACCATCCCTGTTACATCATCTTCGGTAGCGCTAACTTCTATCTTGGGCTCAGTATCGGTGTATTTACGGACAAATATCCAATCGGTGTGATGCTCCATAGCATAAGAAAATGCACTACTAGCACATAATCCAATCTTACCACTTGACACGCCAGCGTATCTTGTGGAGGTCTCTTTCCCACCATCATTCAAGACTCTTGAAATGTGACCTGGTAGTACTATAAATTTCTCTTTGAACCATTCATTCACAGGAGGATCAGTTATAATATCTCCACCGGTAGATGGTTCAGATCCACTTCTCAGAGGGGCTTTGTAACTTCCCGTATAGAGAGCTGATTCATACGCGGGGTACAGGCTGTAACCTATTGAAGAAATGTCAGGCGATGTTCCATAGTAAACTGAACTGTAATAATAGTTTGATTGCAAAATCTTTTGTCTATATTCTATTATAGTACATCCAGAGAAGGATGGAACACTCACAATCTCTTGCGCCATATTAGCAGGGCGATAAAGTCTTAAGTATCCATCGACAAGATCTAATATTCCTCTATTCGTAACTACATTCCACTTACTCGTATCCAAACTCGTTCCTTCGAAATCGTCAAAGAACACAAAAGTAACATCACCATCGCTTTCACTGCTCGCCGATGGATTGTTATACCACATATACATCTTCGAGTCTACAGAAGGGACAGAAAAAACATTCACCCAAATTTTGCTCGTACCCGTGATATTCCAAGTCTCTATCCAGTAATAGTAAGAAACGCTATTGTTGTAATCGGTGAACCTCAGATCTGAGCCGGCAGGATTTGCTTTCGAATAATCAAAGTTCGAACTGTTCAGCGTGACCAGAACCTGATAGTCGCTTAAAGCATCACCAGAATTATTTATCGTTATTGGTTTTCGGCAGTCCCACCCCGCGCTCACAAGCGGCGCGATCGAAGTAAGAAATAACGCAGCAACTGCAAGAGTTAAGAGTCCATTTGGAACATGGTTCTTCATGCTTTCGTGTTTTGCTTTCATGGTTTTTCATCTCACGTTGTTCTAATCCGCATGTCGGAGTTCTCGGTGCTCCATGCACCATGCGTTAGAACTCCGCCCACATAAACCCTCTTGCAAAAGCAAAAGACCCCACGCCCCCACTCACACTTACTCAGGCACCTCTCCGCTTCCAACCGCAGGCACGATCGGCGGCTGCCCTAGATCGGTAAATATCTACTGCCCTTCCGGACTTACCACCAGTTTCACAAACAGAAGTCCCATCTCAGGATCCCGTGCATTCGTAGGAACCGTGATCCCATACACGACCGGATTTCCGGTAACAAGATTGCCATTTGCCTGCACGACCTGAACCGTTTTGTACGTGTCAGCATACGCGACACTTGAGAGATCGATCTCTGCCGGCAGTTCCAAAAACAACTGACCATGCTGCTCTGCAACGCTTCTGTAGATGAAGTAGTAGTCGATCTCCTGCGCATCAAGACCCGCTATGAGTTCCATCTCCATGCTCCTGACCATCAGTTTCGCAGACGGATCGATCGATTCGGATGCTGGCATGTTAAGGGTGTACGTACCGTTTGCCGCGTCATAAACCATTGCCAGCGCAGAATTTGCCTCGATCAGGTCTTCATAGATAATATCATCGCCGTAGTACGCCTCTGCAAGCTGGATCGTCATCTGTGACCTGTATCCGCACGGGTCGTCGTTCGGATTCGAGAACCCGAACCTGACATCATCTCTCCTCAGGATATCGTACCAGTTGGAAGCATTGATCTCGTCGGCGTACTTGCTCTTATCGGTATATGCAAGCACGATCTGGTTTCTGTAATGGCCAATCTGATCAAGAACACGCGGACATTGCTGCCCCATGGGACCTGACCACCTTGTTTTCATGTTCTTCGTGCTGTTGCATATCTGTCTGATCATTACATAATAATCGATAATTACACGAGAAAATGCCCTGGACTTCCTGTTTTTGTAAGTGGGAAGAATTTTACAGCAGATGATGTAATTAAAGCATTGAGAGGACTGTTACCTCCTGAATTGATCTATACCATCAGAGAATAATGGACAACAATTTATTGCTAAGGCTTTTCAGGAACTATGCACATCCAAAGGAATCACGTATATCAGAATTACATCTCATGGACCTGCTACAAATGGAATCGCCGAAAGATTTGTGCGAAGACTAAAAGAAATGTTGGCATGCCGGGAATGGGATAATGCAGAAGAATTGATGAGACTTTTGGAAGAAGAGGTTATTGCAGAATGACGCCCCTCACCAGGGGTTGGATGGGCTATCTCCGGATGAATGCGAAAGGAGGCTTATGTGTACACCATCGGGTTGACCATTACAGAAACTACGCAAATTCCCTGAAAAGAACACAAACTTTTAAATGCGTGGATTTTGAAGTAGAATTAGGTGTTTGACAATGGAAGCTACAGAGGAAGATATGAAACGAGGAATGGGGGTCGTAGATCGCTTGATGCCAATAGAAATCTATAGAGGGGTGCGGAATCTGACCGAAGGCGAATTAGATACGCTTCTTTTGCTATTAGATTCTGAATTGACCGAAGAAATATTGGTTCGGAGGGAAGAATCAAAAAAATTTTTAATGGGAGGTAGATTACTTTCAGAGGATGATATTTTCAAGGACGACTATGTTTGAACTGAAATTTCATCCCGCTGTGAAAAAAGATCTTAAAAAGATTGGAAAATCTGTTGCAAGAGAAATCAAGGATAAACACTTTAGAAATATCAAGGAGAATCCATCCACATCAGAAAATCTCTCGCACATGTTCAAAGGCTTGAAATCGTACCATTTCAAGTCGGGAACTGTCGAATACAGAATTATCCATGAGATTTATGAATGTGAGAATATTGTCATTGTGCTTTTGATCGGGAAAAGGGAAAATTTATATTCTAAACTGAAGAGACGGATTGATTGAAATACGGGGGTGCATGATGTCACCGCCTCATAGACTGATCGCTTCTGCCGCCACCTGCAGGATCATGAGCGCATCCACCGATGTGAGTTTACCATCTCCATTCATGTCACCCCACATCCGTCCGATGCCCTGTGAGTCGGTCCAGTACTCCGCGGGGGTGCTGTTATCCGCATCCCAGACATTGGGAACGCCGTCGTCATCGGTGTCGGTGGATCGGATGTAGGTTGGGATGGGTGGTCTTGGCGGGTCGCTTTCTTCAGCCCCAACAGTGGTTATCGGTTCTGATGAAGTGTATTTTCGAACAAAGACATAATCCCAGTAACTATAGACATTATCATACTTCCACTGGACTATTTGCCATTTGGAAGCGTCCCAACTATAAAGGGTTGTGTGGTAATCACCGATAAGGGTGCCGTTGTTATCTATAAGTTCTGCGCCCATTGTGTTTTCTGCACTCTTTATTATTTTCAATTTATACCACCTGTTCTTTTGCATAACGCCCAAATCATGGGGACGGTTCCACTCCGAAGGCGTTTTAGTTTGTATTCCGATATGGTTTTCAGGATATCCCTCGAATAGCACACAAAATCTATTCCTATTTATGTATGAATGATCTTTTAAACCGAGAATGTGCCACGAATCATGAGCGTCACTTTTTACTCTTGCTTCCACTATTGTTGTTTCAGAAGACGATATTGTGTAATCAGATTGAATGCTTTTCCATTGCGGTGTATAACTCCATGTTACAAGAGTGGAATTTGAAACCCGATAATCTATCGGATAACACTGATATGGGACACCATCTCCTAATTGCCATTTATTTTTATCCAAACTCGTTCCAGGAAAATCATCGAAAAACTCAAATGTAGCATCGCCGTCACGCGCATCACTTGCACCAAGATTCCCATAATACATATAAATCGTTGTACTTCCGGAACCATCGACACTTGGAACCGCCACCCAAATCCTGCTGTCGCCAGTGGCATTCCATTCCTCGATCCAGTAATTCAGCGCAACGGTGTTATCTCCATCCACAAATCCAATATCAGAGCCGTCCGGACTTGCTTTCGAATAATCAAAGTTCGAACTGTTCAGCGTAACCAAAACCTGATAATCACTTAAAGTATCACCAGGATTGTTTATCGTTACTGGTTTTCGGTAGTCCCATCCCGCGCTCGCAATCGGCGCGATTGAAGCGAGAAGTATCGCCGCAACTATAAGAGTTAAGAGTCCATTTGGAACATGGTTCTTCATGCTTTCGTGTTTTGCTTTCATGGTTTTTCATCTCACGTTGTTCTGATCCGCATGTCGGAGTTCTCGGTGCTCCATGCACCATGCGTTAGAACTCCGCCCACATAAACCCTCTTGCAAAAGCAAAAGACCCCACGCCCCCACTCACACTTACTCAGGCACCTCTCCGCTTCCAACCGCAGGCACGATCGGCGGCTGCCCTAGATCGGTAAATATCTACTGCCCTTCCGGACTTACCACCAGTTTCACAAACAGAAGTCCCATCTCAGGATCCCGTGCATTCGTAGGAACCGTGATCCCATACACGACCGGATTTCCGGTAACAAGATTGCCATTTGCCTGCACGACCTGAACCGTTTTGTACGTGTCAGCATACGCGACACTTGAGAGATCGATCTCTGCCGGCAGTTCCAAAAACAACTGACCATGCTGCTCTGCAACGCTTCTGTAGATGAAGTAGTAGTCGATCTCCTGCGCATCAAGACCCGCTATGAGTTCCATCTCCATGCTCCTGACCATCAGTTTCGCAGACGGATCGATCGATTCGGATGCTGGCATGTTAAGGGTGTACGTACCGTTTGCCGCGTCATAAACCATTGCCAGCGCAGAATTTGCCTCGATCAGGTCTTCATAGATAATATCATCGCCGTAGTGCGCCTCTGCAAGCTGGATCGTCATCTGTGACCTGTATCCGCACGGGTCGTCGTTCGGATTCGAGAACCCGAACCTGACATCATCCCTTCTCAGGATCTCGTACCAATTGGAAGCATTGATCTCGTCGGCGTACTTGCTCTTATCGGTATACGCAAGCACGATCTGGTTTCTTGCAAACTGAAGATACCAGTCAGCGTACTCGGGATACATCATGCTCGGAATCAGAGAATAATCAGCAGACGCAACGACGTCCGCCTCTTTGTGAAGTTCTGTCACCTTCCTGATGGTAGCCGCGCTGCCGGCTGCCTCGCACTGCACATCGATACCCGGATGTGCCGCCTCAAAGACCTCCTCGAGTTTTGCAAACGGAATCTTGAGACTTCCCGCGTGGAGTACCGTGAGCGTCCCGCCATGCACATCAGGGGTGGCGCTGCTATTGGCGCTGTCGTCTAACTTCGTGTCGGTATCCGTACATATACATCCGAGCGCGATAACGCTGCAAAGTATTATCATTATCAGGATTGCTGTTTTGTTCATTGTACTGCCTCTGCCTAACTGAACCAATCTTGATTCACACATCCCGTTTAAGTACCTTTCGCTTGTGAAGCGTGATAGTCAAACAAAATAGATTGATACGATCGATATATGCCAACCCTTTGATCAGTTGGCGTTCTGCATGATCGGTAGAGTCAGCTCCGGTATCTCGGACTCCATCACCCGATACTCCCGTTGCATCCGGTTTCCACGCCGTTCAAGTAGATTGCGGTTATACATCCTTGCAAGATATGTGGAGACCGTGCTCAGATTGATCTGACCGTAGATACGCCCGTAATGCGTCTGCACATCTGTTGATGTGAACCATACATGAGGGTACTCATATTTCAAGAACGATTCGAGGCGTTCCCTGACCGATAGTGGTTCGGACAAAGGGGCGCGAGAACTTGATCGATGACTGGCTTTGATCGCTGGTCTGGTTTCGGCCCCTGCTGAAAAGTCCCTGATGTACTGGGTCATAGCTTCTGCCCAGCCATCACCGTCCCACATTGTAACATCCTTGCCGATCTCGTTCGTGATTGTCAGTCGGGATGTTATATATGGTGGATCGTCTGACCTGGAAAGGCGTGCCGATACCGAACCTACGAAGCGGATCAGCGCATCCACCCAGCCATCACCACCTGGCCGGGTCGTGTACCGTCCACCTCTGTCGGTCGTGATTTCAAGCGATGTGGTCGTTTCAGGTTTTGTTTTGGTCCCGGCTGAAAAGTCTCTGATGTACTGAATCGTGTTCTCCGCCCAGTCATCGCCTTCCCATTCCGCGTTATCATTACCGTTGTCGGTTGTGATATTCAGTCGGGACCTGATGTATGTCGGGTCATCTGACTCAGAAACACGCGCCGATACCGAACCTACGAAGCGGATCAGCGCATCAGCCCAGCCATCACCGCTTGGCTGGGTGGTGTACCGTCCATCTCTATCGGTCGTGATTTCAAGTCGAGACCTCATGTTTTTTCCTCGATGTGTCACCATCCATCCCCTCAGATGTCTGGTTCTGCAACTGTGATCCCGTGATCACAGAACTGCACGAATTGCTGACAATTGTGAATGTGTGATTGCAGGTATATAACTTTTTTGGATGGATTACTGATGTAATTCTGAAATATTTACGATGAGCACAACGATACTTCCATATCAAACCAAACATTGATACAATGATCTCTTTTATGAACTTATACATCTTTTTGTTAATACAAATATCTATTCGTCCCATGCTCATTGCAAACGTACTTTCGTAGTACTTACATCAATATCTTGTACTAACTACTGATTGAAGTTTATTTGAGATAGCTATAGTTGCAATCCAGTTAACTGCAAAATAACTCAATTTCCATAGATTCCAATGGGTTTTACACTACGCCTATAAAACACGCGTACGGGTACCGAGTAAGTTGCTGCGATTTAATCGCGAATTTAACCGCGAAGGCAACCACCCAGGTGTATCAATTAGTCCCCTAATTGCGATTCTATGTTTTCTGGTAAGAAAAATAACCGCAGAACACGCGGAAGGGAGTGGAGCTTTTTATTACTGTTCTACGCGGTCTATGCTGTTAAATCCCTGTTTGGTTCTGGTATGTTCCGAGTCAGGTAACACGCACACGTACCACCCGCGCGTAAGTCACAGAATAACATCGCGCATCCTCCCAAGAGCACGTATGATATCGGACTCACTCGTCGCGTACGATATTCGGATGTGTTCTCTGGCATACTCACCGAATGCGGATCCAGGCACTGTGATCACGCCCCTGCTCGCAAGTTCCGATGCGACACGATCACCATCACCAACCCGCGGGAACACATAGAACGCGCCAGCAGGGGTCGGACACTCGACACCCATCCCCAAAAGTCCCTTTATCAGGAGGTTCCGCCTTGCCTCAAACGTCTTTCGCATATCCTCCACACAGTCCTGTGAACCTGTGATTGCCGCAAGCACTGCTGCTTGTGCGACTGAGTTCGCACATGCCTGCACATACTGGTGCACCTTGTGAAACTGCTCGATGTATTCCATTCTCGCTGCAAGGTACCCGAGACGCCACCCGGTCATGGAATACGTCTTTGATGCAGCGTTTACTGTAACTACATTGTCTGTGAACTCTGCAGGACTTGCGTGCTCGCCAGCGTAAATGAAGAACTCATAGACCTCGTCAGATATAATCGTGAAATCATAGTCCTCAGCCAGTTCGGAGAGTGCCTGTATCTCTTTTCGCGACTGGACGGACCCGCACGGGTTTGACGGTGAGTTCACAACGAGAACCTTCATATTCGGCGTGATGTGCTCAGCCACCACATCGGGATCGAGGACGAGACCGAGACCGGTGAGCGGAACACCGATCACCCTGCCTCCCGCGATGTGTGAAAGCGCGCTGTATGAGACAAAACCCGGATCCGGGACCAAAACATCATCCCCCGGCTCAACCAGCGCCTGCATGGCTATGTGGAGCGCCTCGCTTGCGCCTGATGTCACAATGACCTCATCAGGACTGACAGAGATGTTGTTGTCACGCAAGAACTTTTCAGAGAGCGCGTTTCTAAGTTCCGGGATGCCTGCACCCGGCGTGTATTTGGTATGACCGATCCTGATTGCGTCCACCGCAGCATCGCAGATATGGCCCGGCGTCGGGAAGTCCGGCTCACCGAGTCCGAGATTGATGCTGTCTGTTCCTGCCGCTTCGAACATCTTCCGGATGCCGGAGATGTCGATCTCCGAAACCCGGTCTGTGAATGATCTCAATTGTTTACACCTCTCTTCTTTTGATATCTGATCCCTGGTGGCTTCCCGCGTTTGCAACCCTATCCGGTCCGCAGAACTCCTCTTGCAGCAAGCACCCCGGTTGCTGCGGCATTTATGATGTCTCTTGAAAGCCCGGTGCCATCACCTGCGGCAAAGAGATTTCTGACACTGGTCTCCATCTTCCGGTCAATATCGATCTCCATCGCATAGAACTTGATCTCTGGAGCGTACAAAAGCGTTGAATCAGACGCTACCCCGGGTATGATCTCATTTAGTGTCTCAAGCCCTTCGATGATGTCCATCACGATCCTGTGCGGAAGCGCCATCGAGATATCGCCGGGTGTCACGTCCTTGAGCGTGTTTGCGACCTGATTTCGCAAAATCCTGTCCTCAGTCGATCTCCTCCCCCTCCGAAGGTCACCCATGCGCTGGAGTACCGGCTTTCCGCCTCCGATGGTGGTTGCGAGTTTCGAGATCGAGATGCCGTATCGCGTCGTATTCTCGATTGGGTGTGTGAGACCGATCCTGACAAGGAATGCGAAATTCGTATTTTCAGATTGCTCGTTCTTCATAGAGTGCCCGTTCGTGGCTATGAATCCGGGATACTCTTCTTTGACGACAAAACCGTTTGCGTTTGTGCAGAATGTCCTTACAAAGTCGTCATACCGCTTGGTATGGATGTGAAACTTTGGATCGCGGTTGATGCATGTGACCGGATCCATAATGATCGCGGGCACCTCAACACGCACACCGACATCGATGCTTCCGTAACTGGCAGCGATCCCGTGCTTGTCAACCATCTCGTCCACCCAGTTTGCACCAATCCTCCCCGGTGCTGCGATCACATATTCTGCCGTGATAGTACTGCCGTCACCGAGAACGACTCCCTTGCACTCGTTATCGCTGATGACAAGGTCAGATACCTCGGTATTCAGCAGAAATTCGATTCCCCTATCTACAAGACTCTCCTTGAAGTTACTGATGACGATCGGAGCATTGTCCGATCCGATGTGTCGCTGTGGTATATTGATGAATCGCGCCCCAACCGATGCAGCACGTCGCTTCAACCGCTCCACAACTCTACCATTCGGATCGCTGATCACGTCGGGCGCGCCATATTTGAGAAAAACTTCATCCACATGACGGACGACCTCCCATGCATCTTCCTTGCTGCCGGTCAGCATGGCAAGATCCCCCCCGATATCAGGACGCAGATTCAGCGTGCCGTCAGAGAACGTTCCCGCGCCGCCGACCCCGCTCATGATGCCACATGGCGTGCAGTGTACGCACACGCTGCTTCGTTTCATCGGACAAGCGCGCTTATCGATATCCTGCCCGCTGTCGATCACCAGCACACGAAGATCGGAATCTGCCAGTTCGTCTGCTGCGAACATGCCAGCCGGACCTGCGCCGATGATCACTACGTCATAGTCATTGGTCATCACATCTTGTATGGCAGGAGGATATATATCTGTGATGGTGGGGGCGGTTCGGGTGATGGTGTATCTCGTACACTTACCCGGTGTCTTGCAGCAGGGCTGTTACCTTGCAACCCGCCTTTCCCACTGTTGATCGTTAATTTTTGATGGTACTGTAGCAGAAAATCAGCTGCAGTAGACCACTTCTCCCTCATTTCCACCCCCTATCGTTAGATATATCTCATCATTTTTACGACCAACATTTTATACTATAATTTCATCAAAATAAACTCTACTCTTATCGTTTCTTAACCATAAACTTTAAGTAGTTTACGAC
>PQXF01000109.1 GCA_003194445.1 Candidatus Methanogaster sp. | reverse complement strand
CGCCTCCAGGGCAACCTTGGCCTTAAATGACGGTGTGTGCTTTCTCCTTAAATTCTCCACTTGGTCCTCCTTCATTTTCCTCCCAAGTGTAACTTAACACACTGTCCAAATTTTGGGGTCCATTATAAAATACGGGAAACACATAAGATGGGTGCACTTCATCGAGTAAATCTCTGATGTGATTGTCACTTGGAATCTGGTACATTCCGAACAGGGTCTGAGCGTTATTTTGCCCCTTCTTTTCCTGCATAGCCTTTTGAAATGCAAGGAAGGATGGACTCTGAGTAAAAAAAATTGAAAAAGCTCCTGCCGCTGCATCTTCGATACTGTAACGGGTATTATTACCAATGCGCTTATCTGGAAATTCCTTTATCACAGAACGAAAATAGTCTACCAGTTTGTCGAATGTGAAAAGCTTGGGATCAGATTTGGAGTGACGCATAGACTTACCTTCCTTTTAGATATAATATGGTGGCAATTCACCTTTATCAGAAAGGAAAACTTCTGTCTATAGCGCAGGCGCTTTATTTTTTAGAATAAACAGATTAACGAATTTTGAAATATAGCCTAAGATTTGGGGAACGTGTCCTTATAAAACCGGGCTAAAGCCAAAATTAGAATTGCTGTTGAGGAAGTGCACAAACTAAACCGAGAAGCCGATGAGACTCCAGGGATTTTGCGGATCTCATTGGATGCGAAAGCAAGAATCAAGGTGGGTCCTTTCTCGCGAGGAGGGTATAGCCGTCAACACAAAGATGGGATAGACCATGATTTCGATCCAGATGTCGTCTTGGGGCTTTTCGGCTTCCTCCTTCCCGAGCATGACGATACGCACTTCTACTTCACCAAGAGCAAGATCACAGCAGACTTCATCGTCGATGCCATTGAGTCCCTTTGGTCCGAACTCAAGCAGACCCGCAAGATCCACACGTTGGTCCTCAACATGGATAACGGTCCCGAGAACAACAGTCATCGAACCCAATTCATCAAACGAATCGTAGACTTTGCATATAGCAATTCACTCCATGTCAGGCTGGGCTACTACCCTCCATATCACAGCAAGTACAACCCCATTGAACGAGTCTGGGGGAGACTTGAAAACCACTGGAACGGTGAGCTGCTCGACAGCGAGGAGAAAGTCCTGGGGCTCGCATCCACGATGACATGGAAAGGCAATACGCCAACGATTGAAATGGTTGAAGGTAACTATAATACCGGAGCAAAACTAACCAAGACCGAAATGCAGAAATATGAACAGCGTATCTCACGTCATCCCAAACTCGGGAAGTATTTCGTCGATATCAACCCGTTGCGTGCATAACTCATACGTCCAGTTTGGGACGATTATTTTTGTCCAACCGCCTTAGGGAATGTTTGGTTGAGAATCTATCTATTTAAGAACTAAGCTATATCCCATTTTCCGCGGGTATGAAGTTGGATTTTCCCGGAATTTTTGCAGTGCTCTGCGGTTAGAGGTTCGCGCATCTCAAGAGCGATCCATACTTCTGCCTTTATTGCATAGGTAGATAAGTCACACAAAACATTACGTTCGTCTTCAGTATCAACGAATGCATCATCGGTACTAATCCATTCCTTTTCCCTCAGGCCAACAAATACTATTTCTGTTAATGTAAGATCCGATGCTTTCTTGTCAAGATAGGTTATCATATTCAAGTTTTCGTATGGTCCTTTTGCCGTCATTCCCTTCGCTATAATTATTTCATCGAGACTTGACGCTAAAAAACCAGAAAAGGTTTTTACAAACTTTGAAAGCCCAATGCTCTCATTATAAGAGGGATTAACCACGGCTATAGTCAGGGGCACCGAAGCTGGTGCTCTTTTTTCTGGTATTTTAAAACTTGTAAAAGAATACCTTTCAGGTGAGGCCGGTGCTTTCATGTGGGGTGGCAAAGCGCACGACAGTATCTAACCTAATGAAGCCGCTAGAGCAAACAAAACTATCAACAGTGACGTGGTTCTCCCCAAAGTAATTCCCTTTTTCATTTTTAAACCCCCCTTTAATTTTCTTATATCCTTAATCAGACGAAGTGGGTATCCAGTTGACGCAAGTGCCTACTACATATAGTATTGGAATATGGAGAAGCATGTGCGTCCGCTTGCAGGCATTGACTATCCACAGACGTTTCAGGAATTCGACGCATGGTTTGCGACGGAGGATCGCTGTCGAGATTACCTGCGCCGAGTCCGCTGGCCCACTAGGTTCCAATGCCCTCGCTGCGGTTCAGAAAGTCAGCCATGGATTACCGCACGAGGATATTTGCATTGTAGGACGTGTCAAGGCGAGATTTCCGTCACTGCGGGCACGATGTTCGAACGTCTGCGCAAGCCTCTCCGGGATTGGTTTCTCGCCATTTGGTTTGTGTCGAGTCAGAAGCAAGGTGTCAGTGCGCTGGGTTTGCAGCGCGTGCTTGGCTTAGGGAGTTACCAAACTGCGTGGACGTGGCTCCATAAATTGCGACGTGTGATGGTTCGTCCGGGGCGAGACCGCCTTACAGGGGCTGTTGAAGTGGATGAAACCTATGTCGGTGGCCCAGAAGAAGGCGTTCATGGGCGCGAAACTGAGGGCAAGGCTATTGTCGTCGTTGCGGCGGAAATACGAGGACGCGGAACCGGTCGTATCCGTTTGAAGCGAGTTGAGGATGTATCTGAGGAAAGTCTTCTTCCCTTTGTTCGAGACGCGGTCGAGGATGGATCCATCGTTCAAACGGATGGATGGTCCGGGTACAATGGACTGGAAAAATTCGGTTATATGCACAAGGTCACAAACATCAAACGGAGCGGAGTCCAAGCTCATGAACTCTTGCCGCGAGTACACCGCGTTGCTTCACTTCTTAAGCGTTGGCTCCTTGGGACACACCAGGGTGGGGTGCAAAATCAGCAACTGGAATACTACTTGGACGAATTCACGTTTCGGTTTAATCGGCGCACCTCGCAATCTCGTGGGTTGCTGTTCTACCGAGTCATACAGCAAGCGGTGTCCATTCCCCCAACACCATACCGAGATATGGTGGGAGGCGTAAATTCTGCGGACCACAACATATAGGGACTACTTGCGTCAACTGGATACCCACTTTTGCTTAATATATCTATTCCAATCACAGCGACCATTTTTGCATCACCACTGATAAGCTTGTGTACCCCTTGGATACAGCTATTGTCTCGGATGCACAGGCAGCGCTGATTGTGCTTACAGGGCCTTTAAGGCCAAGTGCGAGGGAGTTAAGCCCATGAAAATACGTTTGACTGAAGAGATATGGAAAGAGGGCAATATGTATGTTTCATATTGTCCTGAATTGGATATTGCTTCCTGCGGCGAGGACGTTCAACAGGCGAAGAAGAATCTTATGGAAGCAGTAACCATCAATATCGAAGAAACAAAGAAGATGGGGACATTTGAGCAGTTTCTGGAAAATTGTGGTCTGGAGAAAATTAGCGCTGATATATTGAGTGCGCGCAAAGAGTTGGTTGGCTTTACACCTATAGAAGTAGCTGAAGTTTCACCGAAATTATACCATGCAGATTCAAGCAACCATGCGCAACAGGGCGTCGACGAAAGATTTTTTTATGGCTTTGAGGTGATTGCCGCAAACGGCATCAAAATCCTCACTCAGGGCGGCCTTGGCAATGATGTGTCTCAGATCCGAGAATGCGAAACTATTGCGCCCTCTGACTTTATGCCGACGTTCGGGGGTGTTTTCCAGCCGTGCCCCATAGATCCATATAACGGTAGCTGCCATCATAGAGAAGTTGACGTGATTGATCACTGCATGGGCATTACGGGTCTGGCTCTTGCTACTGCCAATCTCTTGTTTGATCTCCTTGAAACCGGATTCGATTTTCCACCTCGCACCATAGTACTCGATGATCTGTTCAATGGACAGGTCCAGGTCAGTAGAAAAGAGGGCAATCCATTGTGTTTTACGAAAGACCCAGACTACCCTGACACGGCATTTGAGTGTTTTGAGCATGACCACATTTGTAGTAGCCATTACGTCGCGGTAACGCCCATAAAGAAATACGCGATGGCATGATGCCTTCGTTTTGAGCCTTGCTGCCATTTCAGCACACGTGCCCAGTCGGTTCCCATACTTGCGTGATGTGCCCAGTTGTCCTGATGTGCGCT
>PQXF01000108.1 GCA_003194445.1 Candidatus Methanogaster sp. | reverse complement strand
GATATTTGTGAAACACGCCGTATTCAGCACGCCATTTATCCATTGTCTATTGCGGACGGGGTGACAAAAAGGAACAAAAATGGGATCAATCTAACGGGCTGGATGAACGTCTTTTCATCAGCCCAGAAGACTACTCGCTTGTCAAGGGAATTTTGAAGAGTCAGAAAAGGAACTTACGATTGCTCTTGAACTACTCAAGGAGTTGGATAAAGTTGCAATTCAATGTATTGTTTGGACAGATCGCTCTATCCGCTCTCTTCTCATGTCCAACGCTGAAGATGCTTTGAGATGCGCAACAAAGGCACGTGAAATAGCAGAAATTAAATACAGAAAAAGAAACATCATCCGTGCTGAATGGCTCCTCGGTGCAGCCCACCTTATGAAAGGAGACCTTGTCGAAGCCGAGAAGCATCTGATCGAGGCATTAACAAGAGATCGGAAGATCAATCTTGTGGAGTTGGAACCTGACATTCTACTGGAGCTTGCAAAACTCAGATTTAAAGAGGATCGGAACGAAGAAGCACTAAACTTTGTAGACGAGGCGTTGCAGATTGCGGACAGATGCGAATACCGGTTGAAGCAGGCTGACATACACAACTTCTTGGCAGAGTTTTATCTGGATTCTGGCGATCGTAAAAAAGCAAGATTACATGGAATAATCGCAAAGGAACGTGCAGGGTGCGGATACAAGCCAGCATTGAAGCGGGCAGAAGAACTGCTGGCGGCAATCGGGAAACCCCAACCGCCCGCCATATTATATAATACGAAAGACTGATGGTGCAGGCAATACTGATATACAAACGTGCAGATAAACAAGAAGAAGATATATGAACAACTTAAGATAAATCCAAAAAACGTTAGATTTGAGGCACTCTGCAAAGCAGCAGAGTTGTTCGGTTTCAGGTTTAGAGGAGGTAAAGGAAGTCATAGAATATACGTCAGAGATGGTGTGAGGGAAATGTTGAATTTCCAGAATGTTAAAGGAAAGGCAAAACCATATCAAGTTAAACAATTATTAAAGGTTGTTGAGAAATATAAATTATTGGAGGAAGAACATGTATAAGTACGCAATAGAGATATTCTATAGTGAGGAGGACGGGGGGTATATTGCAGTAGTTCCGGAGTTGGCAGGTTGCTCAAGCTTTGGAGAGACTGAGGCAGGGGCGTTAAGAGAGGCTATGACTGCGATATCTCTCTGGTTACAAACTGCCAAAAATGAGGGTAGAGATATCCCACGACCCGAAGGAAGAGAGCTATTACGTGCGATTCTTGATGAAAAAACAGTTCTTTGTCCTGCCCACTCACAAGAGATCGTCGCATAACACTTGTCCTCTGCCTATCGCCGCTGATTCATTCAAATTTCCTTCCGGTACCTTCAGATGCCGAGTATATTCAACTCAACGATAGCGTAAAGAGAGCGCAACTTTTGTGAAGATTTTAAATTTATGACCCCCACGAAACTCCGTGATCTGGTACATATACCCCCAAACGAAGCGAAACTCCTCCCGCGCGGCTGGCAGATTCTCGGTACCGTAATCCTCGTAAGCATCCCGGATGCGCTTCGCGATCACGCAAACGCGATCGGGGATGCGCTTCTTGCGATGTATCCGAGATGCAGCACAGTGCTCCGGAACCGGGGTGTTGCGGGACGCTTCCGTGAGCCGATCTGCGAGGTGATCGCGGGAACTGGTGAGACAGAGACGATCCACAAGGAGAATGGCTGCTACTTCAAACTCGATGCTGCGCGGATCATGTTCTCGCAGGGAAATCTCGTAGAACGGATGCGGATGGCGCGAATCTGCGAAGATGAGGTTGTTCTGGACATGTTTGCCGGGATCGGCTACTTCTCGATCCAGATTGCAGTCCATTCACGCCCGAAAAAGGTTATCGCAATCGAACTTAACCCGACCGCATACCACTATCTCACAGAGAACATCAGGATCAATCGTGTGGGGGATCTCATTTTTCCGGGGCGGGGGGATTGTGTGGTAAAAGCTCCGGAGAATATCGCAGATCGGGTGATCATGGGCTATCTCGATCCGTCACACGAACAGATCGTGAAGGGGTTACTTGCAGCGAGATCAGGTGGGATACTGCATTACCACGAGGCAACGCCGACAGCACTTGCGTACCATCGCCCGATCCATCGGATCGAGGATGCAGCACAGGCGTGTGGGCGCATATATGGGTGCAGGCGCAGCGTAGAGCTGATCGGCTGCCGCACCATCAAGAAGTATGCGCCAGGGGTTGTGCATGTGGTGGTGGACGTGAGGGTTACGTAGTATCGAGGCTAATAATGCCGCCACACCACCATGGGTTGACAGCCCCCGTTGCCAGAATATGTTATGCGGGATGAATTATGGGTTCACTATTTCGGAGTGGACTGAACTTGAGGCACACCTGAATCAGGGGATCGCACAGATGATCCGGGTGACCTCATCCTGTGTCAGGTTATGCGGTTTGATGTAGAAGACCCACACCCCATCCACCCAGAAGTATTGGGGCAGATCGTCCGGTGCAATCCGGTACACGGTCTTTCCATCGATCGTTATCTCTTCGAGTGTGGATGCCCAGTCGCCGCCAAATTTACGGATGCCTATAACCATCTTTTCGGTTTCATCATTTGCAAGCGTCTCGTTTTTGTATAGCGTCGTCCAGAGCGTCAGAAACCCCTCACCTTCTCCGTGGTAATGTATGATCGCAAGATCCTCTATGTTCTCGATGCTGCCGATGTGCGACTCTTTTACCCGCTGCAACGCATCCGTACCGATCGACACTACAACCCGGTTCATGCCAAGAATCTCGGCTGGCGCGATCTCTGTTGCGTTCGGATACGGTGCTGGCGATGCTGCTGATGTTGCTGGCGGCATGTGGACGGTTTCATCCGCGCTCTGATCGGTGATGCACCCGGCAGATGCAAGTATCAGCAGCACAGCGGTGATTGTGAATAGGTATCTGGCTTGTCTCATGGCTTCCGGTTTTACATGCCGACTAATAACAACTTTTCGCTTTAGGGGCTGCCAACTTGGGCTCCGGTGTTTGTACCGAGCATGTTTGTGCGAACCGTACGAAGTGTCCACCTACAATTCGGATCTTTCTGTGAATGCAGTCCCGAAGCCCGCGTGAACCGAAAGGAATACATCAGATGAATCCGACTGGATCACTATGAATGTTAGAGAGGTCATGCGCGAAGAGGTCGTCACCTGCCAGATCGATGACACCATCAGAACGGCTTCATCCTTGCTAAAAGAGCACAACATAAGCGGCATGCCAGTTCTGGACGGCGACAGGCTGGCTGGCATCGTTACCGAGTCTGATCTGTTGAAGTTGCTCGATCTGCCAGAGCACCGCCAGGGTCTATGGTTGCCAAGCCCGCTCGAGATCATTGAGATCCCGCTGCGCGAACTGATCGGATGGGAAGAAGCGAAGAAGGCACTTACGGACGTGGGTGATAAACCAGTGCATACGATCATGACAAAGCATGTGCACACGATCTCGCCAGACGACTCGATTGAGGCTGCCAGCACGCTGATCACAAGTCACCGGATCAACCGACTGCCTGTAATCGAAAGTGACAAGCTGATCGGCATCGTGACGAGGGGCGATATCATCCGCGGACTGGCAGCTACCTGATAGTATCGATCTGGCTTGGTTGTATGATCGTCCAGTCGATCTTCACACCATTCATATCATATAGCGTCACACGCAGCGGAGTTTCAGGAAGTTCGGACGGCATCACATCGATCTCGAGGTACGCGTTGTCTCCGACATTGATATCCAAATCCTTTTTCGCCTTACCAAAGAAGAGCCGCTTCTTCGACACCTTCCGCTGCACAACGATGTTGTTCCAAGTCTTACCTTCCGCGATCGATAGGATCTCACAAGGGATTTTTTTAGCTGACTGATTCATGGGACTCACATCTTCCGATTCACGCCAGATTATTTTAACGTTTTGACTGGTCAGGGATACCAACCCGGCGCCACATAACACCATGGCAACTTGATAGTCTCGCCATTTCGAAATAAAGTTTCGGAAAACCATAGAGTGACACAGAGGGGGCGAAGGATGAAAATAACAACTGTCAAGTAGGGCACATAGCGCACCTCTTTCCGGGGTAATAGCCCCGAGGTTACTATGCGCCCCCTCACAGAACCGGACTTGAAGATTTCCCTCATCCGGCTCTTCAGAAGCACATCCTCTACA
>PQXF01000107.1 GCA_003194445.1 Candidatus Methanogaster sp. | reverse complement strand
CTCCTGCCGGCTCTTGCCGTCAAACTCAACACGTCCTGCGTGATCGCTTCCCGCAGTATAGGCCCGGAGAATTTCGGCAACAGCACTCTTCTTCAAAGCCTCCCCGCTGCTGTCATCCAGATGGATGCGGCCTACCTCCTGTTCAAATTTGCCGAATGCACCTTCCAGGATAGCCTTGTTCTCAGGACGTCTCAGAGTAGCAGGAATCATCCTGGTGGTCTTTTCTACGGCATCGTGCAGCTTTTTGTCGCTATAGATCGGTTTGTTGTCGTGGAGCAGGGCATGGGGGGACCGACCAAGAAATGTACAGCTCTCTTTGAAGGCGTGACGCACTCCGTTGGCACATTCGGTATCGGTTACCTCTACTGCCGTATTGCAGCCGGTGGCTTGGTCAACCATGCCCTGCCAGTTGTAAGTGAGCACTTGGCCGCCGGCCGTCAAGACCACTTCCACATCTTTGCCATCGGTTACCAGAACTGTCCCAGGACAAAGCCGCTCTGTGGAACCTCGGTAACGCGGTGTCTTCCCACATTTTACCGGTACCATACCGGAAATAGTCAATACCCGGCGGACCTGAGCCGGCGGCAGGTGCATACGGACTGCTTCATATCCAAGAAAATCCCTCAAGCTGCCTTGCCATGCCGCATAGTCCTGCACGATTCGCCGAAAATCCTCGCTTGCTGTTGGTAGCAGATCTGGAATAGGCCGGTGTTGCAAAGCCGTATATGGCTGTTGTTCGTCTCGTTTACGCCAGGACCGAAACGTTGGATATGGGATATCCACCAAGTTGCAAAATCGTTCCGGCGAGCCTTCCCAACTATCTCCAGGGTCCAGGATAAAGCGGATAAAACCGTTACTATAGGTAGCATGGTCTCTGCCATGTACCACTACCGCATCAGGATGCTCCAGGCGATAGAGCAGGACCTTTTCGCGCAGCTCCCACTCCTGACTGTTTGCCGGCGGATCGGTAGCACCAATAGGGTTTGCCGGTCGCCCCGGGCCGGGCAACTCCATTCTTTCTAAAGCCCTTTCAATTTGACCCTTGCGCTCATAGACCTGGGACCGGTTGACCTCGGCCTGGGCGCATATCCTCGCCAGAGGACCGTCTAAACAGAGTCCGATTGCCACAGCGCTTTCCTCTATAAATTTGTGCAAAGCTATCATCGTCAACTTGTCTTTTTGGCATTCTTCCTTTACATTCATGGTGTGGGTGGTTCCTTCGCTATGTCTGGTTTTTGGACACCTACATTATTGCGAATCAACCACCCACTTTCAATCTTTATCCAAGAATCTTTTCCCCCATCAGCCAGACCTGAGGCCTTCCCCCGTGAGAGACTACCCGAAACAGTTCCAGACCCCGGCTGTCAGGATGGGTCAGCTCCGTATCCGCCCCCAGCCCCTGTTCGATCCGTTTCAAGGTCTGCTCCGCTATCCCATAGAACCGGTCCGCCGGCACCAACAGTCCGCCAAGACCATGATGGGTACGGCGGTGGTTGTAATGTTCCACCCAGCGTCCGATTCCACGAGCAGCGTCGGTCAGGTCCATAAACTCCTGTTGCTCTACGCACTCCTTTTGAAAGCTGGCGTTAAGCGCCTCTATTTTGCCGTTCACCGCCGCCTCCCGGGCCAGAAAATAGTTGATATCGTAGTCTTCCAGCAGGGCCTCAAAGCGAGACAGCCCTTTCCATGAATGAAATGCTGAACCCCGGTCAGTCATCACCCCCTCCGGACGGCCATAACGCTCGACTGCCCGATCGAAACTCTCGATCACTGGATCGGCTGCCTCTACCGGCACCATCGCCCAACCAGCAATGAATCGAGAATAATCGTCTTCAATAAAAAGTACGCACTGCTTCTGCTTGTGGCAGTAAAAATGATAGAAATCCAGGTGATACAGCTCTCTGGGACGGGCCGCCTCGTAACGGCCTACATGCTCTTTGCGTTTCAAACTCGGAGGAAGATAGCCATTCTCTTCCATCACATGCCGTGCAGTCCCGACCGAAACCTTGAACCCTCCCCGCTTGAGCATGTTGCGGATCTGGCTTGGTCCATAGCCCGGATGCTGACGCCACATGGCAAGAATTTTCCGGTCACGCTCCGCCCTGGAATCTTCAATTACGATCTTGCCTCCTTCTTTGTCAGAGGCATCCTCCACTCCACGACGTTTCAGGCAACGGCGCCATTCATAGATGCTTGCCCCCGTCAATTGAAATTTCTCTGCCGCAGCCTGGACATCATGGGCAACGGCATATTCCAGAATCTCCTGTTTCTGAGCAGGAGAATAGCGCTTGCCCCGGGCAGGGCAGCCCTTCTTCTCCCGGTCGCCTTCCTTTTCTCGTCCTGTACCTTCACATTTCTCTGTCATCGTCGATCTCCTCTCTCTTCAGACCTATAAAGTGATGAAGAAAACCGAGATCTCATGTATCCTGCATGTCAGGATTTCTTCGTTGTTTCCTGATGAAGAATTATAGTCTGTGACAGTTACCCTTTCAGAACTCACGAATTAACGGTTCAAGTTTTCGGTAAACCCGAACCTGTGAACGTCTACATAAAAAGATGTAGATGCGTTACCCAATTTCGAACTTCCAGTTTCGACATCGGCATTCAAAAAGTGTAATAGTGAATGAAGGATGCCAAAATATCTGGCATCCTTCATAAAATCCCATAAGTAGTTTACACTTTTCGGGCTTTTGCAAAAAGGCTGATCTTTCTATGCCACATATTTAGGCAATAACCATTCCGTCCACCCAACTACCTGATTTTCCAAATATATTTAAGATACATTAGGCCTACAGCCCCCACCACTGTAAAATTATCCGACAGGTGTGAGCAGTAACAAGCCAGTCCTTTCCCCGCAGCAAAAATTAATTAACACCCTATAATCATTGGATTAAACAGCAAGCATCCAGAAAATGAAGCAATTCTTCATAAAAATCTATCCCAAAATGGTGTCGGAATACTTTACAGTTTAAAGAATCGGGCGTGGTTGGCTGGGTTGAAAGGGTCTTATTGAAGAACTGATCTGTCAGGTTGGTTGGTATTATTTCAATACTTACGTACACCCACTTTTGGATCAAGACAGAAAATGAGAATAAGTAGATTACTATTTCTGCGCCCATAAGTACCAAACAACAACTTCGCCCGGGAATATTTGCGAGTTCATCTTTTTAGGCCAGGATCAGTCAACAACCACCGCCAGAGGCGGTGGCTTGAAATGAATGCACCTGGAAGGTGCGCTATTACTATTCGTGTTTAGTCGAAAAGCTTTTGTTGTGCCAATTCCTCAGCTTGACTTTCTTGTTGCTCTTGCCACTTCACGTACTGACGTATCTTGTCTTCATCAAGCCCAACCGTGCTTACGCAATAGCCACGGGACCAAAGATGACGTCCCCAATATCTACGGCTCAAATGCTCATACTTGTTGAACAGACGCAATGCCAGCTTGCCTTTCAGAAAACCCATGAAATTTGAAACCGCATATTTCGGAGGAATCCATATCACCGTGTGTACATGGTCAGGCTGGATATTCAACTCCAGAATCTCCACTTCCTCCTTCTGGCGACACAACCTATATATCTCCAGTCTGACATCCTCTCCTAACTTGTCCTTCAAAATACGGTATCGATATTTCGGACAAAATACGATGTGATACTTGCATTCATACAGAGTATGCGATAGCCTTCGAAATCTCTTACTCATGCTGTTCCTCCTTGGTGTCTGTGCACACCTCCCAGGGAGGAACATCATACTTCCTCATACGGTAGAACCAAGTTTACTGGACCACTACCAGAGGTAGTGGTTTATGTACTGAATTAACCCATTTGCCGAGCTGATGCGCGATTGCATGGTAAGTATCCGGTTGTCTGATAATATCGGCCAAAGCCTCTTTTTGGGCTGCGCACAAACCCCTACCTTCATCAGTAACCAAGTATGTTGCAAGGTAGCCATTTTTTTCCAAACATTCCCAATGGTTTTTCCAGTCCTCAACTTTTCGCGAATCGGCCAACTCTATTCTCAGGGTTGCCGAGCTGATCGGGTCGACAGTCACCAAAATGGGGATACTCTTTGCAAAGATTTCGTCACTTAAGAAAACAACTAATTTGACTTCATCATTGCTGGTTGTTACCGTGTTTGGCAATAAGGAACCAACATGCTGTAAATATTGACTAATTGATCCTATAGAGGCATTAGGTATCTCGAAACGTTTCATGATCGTGGATACTGCTTCAATACTGCATCTACCCTCCAACCTCAGGGACAA
>PQXF01000106.1 GCA_003194445.1 Candidatus Methanogaster sp. | reverse complement strand
TTAGATGATGGATCTTTGAAAGAGATTAAATCAGTGGCATTTACAATCAAAAATGTTATATATAATTAATCATAATTAGATAAATATGGCTGTGTTAGTGTCCTACTTTCATAGCAAACCCAACCATATTAGTGGGCATTGTTATGTATAAATGGTGACATATCAATTTGAGATCACATCATTGCAACTCGAGATATCAGAGAGCCTTCATGCAGGGCTTGTGGCGCAAACCACTCTCTCAAGTATTCATTATCGACATTAGATAACTCCGGCAAAGTCGATTCCACAGGCCATAGTGTGAGTTGATTAGCATCTAACTGCGTTGCAAGGCGCACCCTTTCCAAAATATCCAGCACCTCCCTGCGCGCTCGTGTAAGGTCGTATCGAGCAGTTTTCACACGGCAGAGAAGGACGTTGAAGGATGAGACATCACATCCAACTGCATTGATCCCTAATTCATTTGCCTGAACCAGGGTTGTGCCAGAGCCGCAGAAAGGATCAAGTACTATCTGACCGGATGTAAAATACTTCCGCAGGAATATCTCAACCAATTGCGGGATGAATTTACCTAAGTACGGATGAAGTCTGTGGACATGCTTTGTCCGTTCTCTTTCAGGCAGATCTTTCTCCTGCCAGTTCAGATTCAAGCTCTCTAATGGGGTATCAGGGGTGACGTCGCTTGGCACAGTCGGCAGATCTTCACTTGAACATGTTGATTGTGTGTTTTTTATGATTGCTATGCTTGAGATGGGACTTGCATCCCGACCCAGCACTTCCGCTCCACTCACGTCACAATCTCCGCAACCCTGCCAGCATCCACAGCCCTTCTTACCTCCATCGCAAGCCTTCTACCCGTGCTCATATTCCTGCGCCAGAGCGCGTTTCCATACGGATGCCCAACCGACACGTGCACGTTAGTGCCGCCGCCGATTCGGGGGGCTACGTCGTAGATGTAGAAATCCAGATCCTTGTCCACACAGGTCTGGAGACAGAACGGACCGATGATCCCTGGCGAATAATGCTTCTGTGTCGCTTTCACATACTTCTCTGCAAGCTCGAACGCATCCTCGAGTAGCGACTCCCTGAGCGTCGCCGAGTTGTGCCCGCAGACCGTGTACTCTGGTACAAGCTGGTGCTCTGCAAGCGTCATCTGCTGCGGCGCAGGCAGGCGCACATGCCCGTCGAGACTCGTCTCGAACCGCCAGTCGATGCCGATCAGTTCGGTCTTGCTCATCGTATCCTCGATCGGCGAATAGAAGAAATCGAGATTGAAGACCGGACCAACCACGTACCGCTCGATCCGTGCCGAAGAAAGCGCTTCCTCTGTGATCACACCCTGCCGTATCAGGGACCCAGACTTCTCCTGGTACTCGTTGTAATCAGACGCCGTGAAAAAGCCGCGTTCGAGTTTCTTTACGGCATGCGGGAGTTTCACCATGACCAGTTCATCGATATCCTCGGGATCATCGATTCTTTCCGGATATGGCAGGCCCGCCTTCTCAAGAAGCCAGTAATAGTCCTCCTCGCCACCCCGTTCCTCGCTTCTGAGGAGGTTGCGGCTTCCGACCATCGGGACCGCGAAATCGTTCTCGATTGCATCGATGCTGCAGTACGATGTAAACGACCTGTTCGGCACGAAGAGGATGCTGTTGTCACGCAGATACTGCTGGTTTTTTGGCTGCAAGACCTCGTCGAATCGTGGGTAAACCACAGCATCATCCACGATCCCGCGCAGGAGATCTCCGCTCGGATCGCGCTCTGCCTTGAAATATTTGGTGTACGTCTTTTCGCGCCCTGCCTGACAGACCAGATGTGTCCTGAAGCTTTCTTCGATCGCTCCGTCGCAGACATCGAGTGCGGAATGCGAGCCTACGAGACCGATCTTCACATTGTCGGTATCGTATTCGTCCAGTATGGATGTGATCTCGTTTCTGTCGATCATGGTATCAATTGCAGCCCGACATCATATTATGTGTTGCTGTATGCTGTTATGCGTGAGGTGGTCGATCTGCACGAAGCGCGAAACTACGGTACAGTCTTACATATCATTGGCAACCACAACTTCGCTGATACCAGGCACTTCCTCCTTCAACCGGTTCAGAATCCCTTCCCGCACCGACGCAACCCGGACCGCACCCCTACCGCATAAACACGCCCTCGGAACCTCGAAGGTTCTTATGAATTCGCTGAAGGTGGTAGGAACTGTGGTTTTTTTGAGCGTGATCGTAACGACACCGCCACTGACATCTATTAGGGTGATATCGCCGCCGTCGGCTCTCAGAACCGGACGGATGCTTCCCTGTATGATCTCATCGATCCTTTTGAACATGTCGTTATCTTCCATCAGGCTTTTGGTCTCGTTCCATGATTTATAAGACTTTTTCAGGTGATCACCCCGGGCAACCATCAATATTAAAAAGCATCGATACGATTATCGATGTGATACCATGGACATCCTCATAGCGACCGGAAGACTTGCGCAGCAGACCGTTAGAGAAGCGGCTAAGGAGAATGCAGATGTAATCGTCCTTGATATCGATGTAGCAGCATTCATAACGCCGGGTCTGCTCATGTCCGCGCTGCCGGACGGGCGCTACGATTTGATCCTGGTCCCGGGTCTCGTATCGAGCGATTTCACGGATCTCGAAGAGCGGTGCAAAACACAGATCCGTCTCGGACCGAGACATGCGTATGACCTGACTTCGGTGCTCTCGTGCGTGGGTGAACTCGAACTCTCAAAAACCATCCCTGCCTGCGAATTTCTATCAACAAAGATGCGAGAGGACGCTGTCTCGCACCTGATAGAGCACGAGAGAGGCGCAATGCCTGCACTGGAGCTCTGCGGGAAAAAGGTCGGCGGAGACTCACGCATGAAGGTGATGGCAGAGATCGCTGGCGCGACAGCAATGCCTGATGAGACATTGACGGAAAAGATACGCGAGTTTGAGAAGAAGGGCGCGGACATCATCGATCTTGGCGCTACAATGGATTGCAGTATCGATGATGTCATAAGATCAGTTAAAATTGCGAAAGCAACAACAGAACTCCCTGTAAGCATAGATACGCTCGATCCCGATCTCATTGTTGCTGGAATTAAGTCGGGAGCTGATCTCGTACTGAGTCTTAACTCGAGTAACATCGACGCCGCTGCCGGTGCGGTTCTGGAGTACGGGACAGCGGTTGTGATCATCCCGGATCGGGGAGCTCCCGGTTCGCTCTTCCGGAATATCGAGTATGCGAAGAGTATCGGTATTGAGAAGATCATTGCAGACCTTGTACTCGATCCTGTCGGGCACGGGGTCGTTGAGTCGATTTACCGGTACACGGATTTCCGGAAACAGGACAAAGCGACCCCGCTCTTCTTCGGCGTCGGTAATGTCACAGAACTGATCGATGCCGATTCGGTGGGCGTGAATGCACTTCTGACCGGGATCGCATCCGAACTCGGCGCAGACATCCTCTTCACGCCCGAGCACAGTGACAAGGCACGCGGGAGCATCGCAGAACTCGTTACCGCCTCGCAGATGATGGTGCTTGCAACAGAGCGCAGCAGTTCGCCAAAGGATCTCGGCATCGATCTCCTCATCTTAAAGGAGAAGCGGTATCTGCCCGATGCAAAAGTTCCTGAGAAATCTGTTCTCGCGAAGGATATGTCAAAATGGGATCCAGACCCTGCCGGATGCCTACGCATCGAGATATCGAGAGATAGCAGGCTGATCATCGTTACCCACGCGAAGGCAACGATCATCGGAACAGACGTCTGCAAGATTCTCACGACAGCGATCGAGATGGGACTTCTCTCGCGGCTTGACCATGCCGGCTATCTCGGGCGCGAACTGACGAAAGCGAAGCTTGCACTCGATCTTGGATGGAACTATTCGCAGGATGAGGAGTTTCTGAAAGGGCAGGATATTTGATAATTGAGAAGATGCTCTATTAGGTTGTGGTCGTTTTTTGTGCAATCATGAGCTCACTTTTCTCACCGCAGAGATCGCGGAGCAACTCCTCTCTGTGCCCTTGCGCACTCCGGGTTAAATTCTCTGCTTCGATTCATGTCTTTCGGTGCCAGGATGTTGACCACACACGAGAATCGCGGGAACCATCCGAAGCCAGAACGATCGAAGCGATCGCGATGAGACTGACGAGTGCTGACCTGTAGAAGAGCGACGCCACGACAAAGACCAGCACAAAACCTAAAATAATCAGAGGAGCGCCGAGATAAATTCATACTCGCCAGCTGGTGAAAATCCGGCACTGTTCAAAAATCTAGTGATAGCCGAACATTATACCTCAGTCTCACATCATTTTCACCATGTTGCAGGTGGTAAAACCATTTCATGACGGGTTTCATATCGGCTTTCCATCGTAATCC
>PQXF01000105.1 GCA_003194445.1 Candidatus Methanogaster sp. | reverse complement strand
CGTTTGCTTGCTTTTTGAGAAGCATTGACCGCCGCAGTCTCCCGCAGTCGATTTCACCAAATCACAAGACCGAACAGCAGCAAAGTTTAGAGTACAAGCAAAGCCTCTTGATAGTGTTTCAATAGACGTGAGTAGTTACATAAAAGGCGGGTTTTGAGTGGGTGATGATGAGGTTGCTCGATAGTGGTTTTGGGGATATGGAGGGATTTCAGGATTGCAGAAAAATGAGGGAAAATGAGGGAGAAATGGGGCGCAGGTAGACGATTATTGGATTAAAATATAATTCTCAAAGTTGAGGTGCAATGGTATGCGCTACCAGCCGTGATTATCGGGGGGATAATGATTATCGCTCTGATTGCTATTTTACACCTCATGCTGATAGGAAAGTTAAATCAGGATAATTTCGTGGCGCTTATACATGAGATTCTCGAGCAACTACATCTGCTCAAGAGACAATTCGACAGAACCCCCGCGACTTTACAGCTTGCTCCGCACCTTCTCGTAGAACCGCCACCCGGTCCTCGCGAAGAGCGCGGGCTCATCCGCCCTCGTGATAGTGATGCGATCACCAGCCCGCACCGGCTGAGTGTGGTGTCCATCGAGGACGATAGCAGCATCCTTAAACGCTGCGATCGGCTCAACATTGATCTTACTATCCGCAGAGACCACCCACGGTCTCGATGAGAGCTTGTACGGCGCAAGTGGCACGATGACGACGCCACCTACCTTCGGATCGACGATCGGACCTCCTGCGCTCATCGCATAAGCGGTGGAGCCGGTTGGCGTCGCAAAGACGATACCGTCCGCACGCAGGCAGTCAAGTTCGTGACCGTCCACAAGAATTCGGAAGGCAAACATCTTGGCAGGGCGCGTCGTGACGATCACGGCTTCATTGGTTGCGTGCGGGAGCATATCTCCATCGATACGGATCGTAAGCCGCATCCGCGCCTCGACCGTAAGATTGGTAAGAACCTCATCGATCATGGAAAGCGCATTTTCAGGCGTGGCGTCAGCGAGGAAGCCGACCCTACCGAAATTAATTCCGAGAATCGGTATCTGTCCTTCAAGTTTCTGGATGGTGCGCAGGATCGTACCGTCGCCTCCGACGATGATCAGCAGATCGGTGTCCAGCTCCTCGATCGGAATACCGTTTCCCAGGGTTCCGATCCCGGATGCGGTGTCCTGCTCGAATACAACCTCCTCGATTCCGGATTTCGATTCGAGATGGCGGGATACGAGTTCTGCCAGTCTGGTTGCGCCGGGTTCATCGTATCGAGAGACGATTCCAACCCGCTTTACGGCTACGGTAACGTCGCTCATAAAACACCTCAAGTAAGTATGGGGTAGACGGGTTACATTAGTCTTTTGTTTGCGGCATCACCGACACCGTCTAAAAATCCGGGTGTTTTTGCCGCGATAATATTACAGATACTGCGAATTACATGGATTCGGTCGCCACAGAATCCATCGATTCCACTGAAAGTTTTGATAAAAAAAAAGAGGGAAAAGGTTTAGTTAAACCGTTTTCCGATTCTACTCATTCCGATAACACACAGCATTCCAATCAGGGCGATGATACCGGACGGAGTGAACACAGGAACTTGCTCTTCCGGCGGTTCTTCCGGCGGTTCCAAGCTCTTTTGAATTATGATCTCATCGTTGCCGCAATGGACTGTGTAGTGAAGAGATACGCTTGTAGAAGTTCCAATAATACTCTTAGGGATTTCGCCTTCGATTATGTATGTTGCCGGGTAGTCGCCATTCGGTTCAGGATCGGGTCCATTTTTAGCATAGGCAACCATAGCGGTTTCAGTTCCAACTGGAGTTCCGCCCAAGATCTTATACGGCGAACATTCTGTAACTGTTGTGCAGTCTGACCAATCAGATACTGATATTATATCGCGGTTACTTGCCGCATATATGCCCGCACTATCATTATGTATCACTATGCCATACTCATAAGCATATCCGTCACCAGACACTGCTGGCGTTATGTCGAGCCCAAGATCGCTTGCGTAACTATTGGCGCTGCATGACAGAACTATTGCGAAGTACAGGTTATTAGCATCTTCATCCACATACATCGCTTCCATGTCATATTGCTCGGCACTCTGGTTAGTAGCGCCTGTGGGGAATGCCCAGCCTGCACGACCTCCACTAACAACCCGCGGTTCATCATAGACACTGTACGAGGAACTGTTTCCTATGATGTGAACGCCAGTTGCGTATGCCGGGGTGGTGTTGTCTCCACGCCAGTCACTTACAGAGTCCGGATCCACATTATCCTCGATCTGGAATTGCACGCGCTCGTGCCCGACTGGAACCCATGTTGCGGTCTGACTCCAATTGCCACCAGTGTTGACGGATATACCCCAGTCATCGAGGTCTCCGTCGATCGTATATGCTGCTGCTATACTCGCGCTCAGCGCGACTACAAGCAGTGCAATCATGCTTGTCACTATTGTTTTTTGAAGGTTCATATTCCACCTCATATCTCGATTGCACTTTCGTGCATGCTACTACCTCACACCTATTACATTTAAACCTTTTGCCCATACATTACTGCTATATAGTCATAATAAAAACTGAATCAATCACAAATTGATCGGCGTACCACATCTAGCCCGGGGAGCGGGGTATGTAGAAGCGTCAACACCACACATGTCTGACATTCTGTCAATCCACTCAAAAGACCTCATCTGTATGACTGCGCATAATCCTGTATACTGGCGTCACCTCCAGTGCATGAAACACGCTCGACCGATCCGGAAGCGACAGACGAAACCGGTGCAGGTCCGGTTGTGGTGTTTGTGAGCCGTTCCGGTTAGCCACACAGTCTCTCCAATATCATCTCGGCTGCATGGCTACTTTCGGAGCAATCGGGGGTTGCGCTCTTCAGAGATACTCGCTCTGAATCGCTATGACATCCGAACTGTCCTTCGCACAGGCATACGCTTCCAATAGCTCACAGTTCAGTTCCAAGAACGTGTGTCCCCAGTTAAACTTTTCAAGTATCAGGGATGCCTGCTCATCTTCGCCGAGGATATGCAGGGCAGCAGCGAATGCCTCGACAGTCGTTAGCTTAAACGGCTTTCCAAAGTTTACCGGGTTTGCAGCGACCAGATACGGAAGCGCCCGCTGTTTCATGCGACGAAGTCTATTGAAAACCAGTTCCGCATCTGCCCATGAACAATCCAGCGCAGAAATGCCTGTGCACGTATCGTCGGGGGCAAATGCTCTCTCTGAGAACGGGTTTAGCAGTATCGAGCTATATGGAAGTTCCGAGGGCTTCCTCTGCTGCGCCAACCCGAACTTGAGCAGTTTTTTGCCAGTGCACTTCTTTGGATCGCACTGGTTTGCATGATATAGGTACAGCGGGAGCATAATCACATTATCCGCAGATTCTTTGCATAATCGTTGCGTAAGCATCCGAAAGATCGCCTTTCTCATACCGGTACACATCCTTGTCAAGACTCTCGATCCTGCCCTCAACGTATGAACCCGCGTCCCAGAACCGGCAGCCATCCGGCGTTCCAACCTCATCGGCAAGCAGGATCTCGCCTGCAAGGTTCTTCCCGAACTCGATCTTGAAGTCTGCAAGGAGGATGCCTTTTTCGAGGAGATGCTCGTTCATGATATCGTTTACCCGTCGTGTTAACTCCCTGATCGAGTCCAGTTCCTCGCGTGTAAGCCAACTGTTATCCAGAATCTCCTGATCGTCGATCAAACGATCGACCACCTCAAACTTGGTTGTGAACTCACAGATTCCACCGGGTATCCTTGCGCCCAATCTTGGCTCAATGCCTGCCTGTGGAGTTTCTCCACCTTCATAGCGCTTCAGCAGTGATCCTGCGACAAAATTGCGCCAGATCACCTCGATCGGGATGATCTCAAGATATTCGACTTCCATGACGTTTGGCGGGACAAAGGCGCGAAAGTGCGTCGGTATCCCCTCTCTTTCCAAAATCTCGAACCAGTATGTAGACAATCTACAGCAGACCTCGCCTTTGTCCGGGTATTCATCCTTCTTCAGCCCATCGAATGCGGTTATGCGATCTGTGAACTCAAAGAACGTCTTTCCATCCTTCTTGATGATGTCTTTTGATTTGCCTGCCCGCTCTCTGGTGGTCGTTGCCATGACGTTATCTTGGAACCGCGGAGGTTTAACCTTTTCCGGGTAAGCAGTGCCTATGGAAGTGTCGCGTCATAGTATTGACAGATCTCGTACTATGAGGAGGTTTATGTAAGATCGGCTGTAACTACTCACCCCCCACCACCACAAAATTTATTATTAATGAAATTATATGTACTATCGCAATGGTTGTGAATAAAACATTTCGTTTGATGGATGGAGAACATGGTGTATAGACTTACTCACGAT
>PQXF01000104.1 GCA_003194445.1 Candidatus Methanogaster sp. | reverse complement strand
ATATGGCGCAACTACAACTACAACCACACTCATTGCATCCTAAATGGAATTATTCTATATTATCAAGAGATGTCAGTGTGTATGAGACAAGCTAATTTCGATAGGTTATTTTTCGGCAGCCCCTAAGCATCATGGTAACCTTTGGGATCGAATTTCTGGCAAACGAACCAGCAGAAAAACTCTCAGAGATTGTGAGACTATCAGAGGAGAACGGTTTGTCCTACGCATGGATAACCGATCATTACAACAACAGGGACGCATTCTCACTTCTGACATACATCGCAGCAAGGACCGATTCCATAAAACTTGGACCCGGCGTCACAAACCCGTATACCAGAACCGCACCACAACTCGCATCAGCGATCGCAACCCTGCACGAGGTATCGGACGGATGCGGAGTTCTTGGCATAGGACCCGGCGATCGGATCACGTTTGAGAAGCTTGGTATAGAGTGGACGCGACCCGTCCGGGCTGTAAGGGAGACTGTATCTATCATACGGCAACTGCTTGCCTGCAAAAAAGTCTCGTATAGCGGAGAGATCTTCAAGACCCAGGACGCGAAACTCGATTTTGCAACAGATCTGTCAGATCTGCCCGATGTACCGGTTTATATCGGAGCGCAGGGTTCGAAGATGTTACATCTTGCCGGCGAAGTCGGAGACGGAGTGCTCGTGAACGCATCGCACCCGCTTGACTTTGCAGAGGCGATACCTGCGCTGAAGGCAGGAGGTGCCGATCTTGCAACGTTTGACGTCGCTGCATATACGAGTTTTTCGATAGCGGATCGTAAGGACGATGCTATATCGGCTGCAAAGCCGGTTGTTGCCTTTATTGTTGCGGGATCGCCGCCCGGCGTACTTGAGCGCCACGAGATCCCACCGGGTGACGTCGAAGCGGTGCGAAATGGTTTTAAGAAGAGTTTCAGTGACGCAATACGCGCAGTCACAGGTGATATGATCGATGCATTCGCAATCTGCGGAACTCCTGCGGAGTGCATGGACCGAATCGAGGAACTCGTGAATGCAGGGGTCACGCAGGTCATTCCTGGCTCTCCGATCGGACCTGACCGGATACGCGCGATCAGGTCGATCGGAGAGGATATTATTCCTAACTGGAGGTAGAAAGATGAGTCTGATCGAGAAAACCGTAAACGATGCAATTGCAGCGCAGAACGCTGTGGTAGACGCAATAAGAATCCACCGATACGAGGATTTCTTGCTTGAACACGCGAGACCTTATGTAGAGGTCATAAGGAAGATGGAATGTGCGAGCGAGCAGTCACAGGAGGCGATCGACCTCTACCAGCAGTCACTGCTCCTCCATTACGACATCTTAACGTCGCTCACCGACACGATAACGCCGCTTGATACAGCGTTTCTCGAGTGGCAGCAGACCCCGATCGCGCTTGAGATCATGTATGAACTCGATAGGAACTTTCGGGGCGCTGCTGAGACGTTCATCGAGACGATCGATGAAGCAGACGATATCATCGGGATCGAGGCAACACGGATACACAATGGCTTCTACGGAGTCATATCATCCAGCGATTTTGCAGCGATCCCCGGAAGCGTCTTCAACGTCCTTGCCCGGATCATAGAAAGGGCGCCTATTGAGAAGAAATACAAACAAACAATCCTTGCCGCAAAATCATGGGGACTAAACGGAATATACGTCTTCGGAGATACGTACACCAGAGTTCTTGGCAGCACCGGAAACGTCGCAGAGGCGATAGAAGAGGAGAAGAAAGCTCTGAAGTTGAACTGGGATAAGCCGGTTCAGTCGATGCTGCAGCTGATGGGAGAACTTGGTCACACATCGTATGATCGGTTCAGGTACTTTGAACTCTACCGCGAGAAGTTCCGCGGATATGTCGAGAGAGCGTACGATTCCGGGGTGCACCCTGCAAATATCGTGATGCTTCCGACCCACGTTGGTGATATCGGTCACCACATCGGATCGTCATACTACAAGCTGTGCAGGGATGATATGTGCATGGCGATCCTTGAATCGGTCTCAAAGGTGGCAGAGAACACACTCAAAACCGCTCTATCCGAAGGCAAGATCAAAAACCTGTTTGATGTGGGATATATCGCAACCGGCGCATATGCATCTGCGACCGCGGATATCCTTGCATGGGACGGGTTCACGCCCGATTATATCCAGGATATGATGCAGAAGCGATTCAGGAACTTCGTTTTGACGCACCCATTCGACAGATCGATGGTCGGCGAACTTCATGTCAATGACTTTCTGGACTTCATCACCAGAGGCGAGCGAGTGAATGCACCGAAACCAAGAGGGGACTCCGGAATGGTTGCTGGTGTCTCGATCGATCTCTCACCTGTCAGGGATCATCCTGAACTCAAACATCCCGAGGCGTATGCGTATCCGTTCACAGCCATAACGGTGCGGGCAACAGCGCTTCTGCGGTTCATCGACCAGCCCTGCCTACTTGCTCCAGAGCCTCCGAGCATCGCCGCGATGGTCAATGCTGTTGCGCTCAATCCCGAGGTTGCGCTTGCGCCTGTGCAGATGTGCAAGAACTGCGCCACAAGCAGGTATCTGCCCGCGAAGTGCGATTACTGTATGTCGCCGAAGGTGAATTCGGTGCTGGGGTGAGATCTGAGCGCATCAGGATAATCAATCATCCGCCGCGGTGTGGACACGATGGAGGAGGTCAAGCGCACCTTCAAGGCGATTAACAGGATGATCTCGATATATGGCGAGCAGGAAAGGCTCGAGCATATCGATATCCTGCTGTCGTTTTTCACGCCGTATCCCCGTACACGACTCTACGACACCGCAATCCGGCACGGTCTTGTCCGCCTCACGACCCTTGAGGAATGGGGCGACTTCGACCAGTTCGATTTCAAAGCTCCGTGGATGCCCCAGGAACTCTTGTGATCTGGTGCTGGAATTAAGAGCGGGCATGCCCTGGAACTCGGGCTGCGGGTTTAACGAGTGGTGCCAGACGTATTCGAGGATTATGGGGAAGCTGGAAGGGGCAGGGTAACCCCCAAAGGTTTTATGCAATCTTATCAAAAAAGACAGATAACAAACATGGAGATATCCAAATCATGACACTCCTCAAGGATGATGAGTTGGATCGGTTATTCAATGAAAAAAAGATCCTCCCCAGGGATTATCATAGACGAATAAGGACAAACGCCAAGAGCGGAACCAAATATGAGCAAAAAGGATTGACCGCCGAAGGAGATGAAGGCCATACCTTCGCGATCGCTCTCCGAAAAAATAGACTGGATCCCTTCGACTTCTCCATCATTCTACGATACAGGGACGATGGCATGGGTCTGTGGTACAATCTCGCGAGGTACAACGGGAGATCTCACAAACACACCAATAAACTCGAGGGCACCTCTTTTTATGACTTTCACATACACAAAGTTACACAGAGGTATCAGGAGAATGGTTTAAAGATAGAAAGCTTTGCAGAGGTTACGAATAGATATAACTCATTTGCTGGCGCTGTAGACGCGTTCATAGAGGATTTCAACTTTGTAGTAGAAGGATTGGAGTCAACAAAGCTACTTAGAGAGTTTGGAGTTGGTTGATTTGGATATCGAACTGTTGAGGTCAGAATTCAAAGCTAAGGTCTGTGATGAGATCGATCTTCAAGTAGAGGGGATCGAACGCTTCATAATCCACACACCATTTACATTCGACGACGGCGATCATTTTAAGATCGTCCTGAAGAGGAGGGACGCAGGTTGGGTATTCTCTGATGAAGGCCACACATTCATGCACATATCCTACGAGGACATCAATCTGGATACGACAACAAGACAGGAGGTCATTGAGAAAGCTCTCTATACATACAGTGTAAAGAATAAGGACGGGGAATTGATATCAGTAATAGATAACGGATCGTATGGTGATGCGCTCTTCTCCTTTATCCAGGGGCTCACACATATCTCTGATGTTACTTATCTAAAGCGGGAGCGGGTACGCTCAGCGTTTATGGGGGAATTCCGCGCGTTTATCGAGGAAACATTGCCCGAAGAAAGAGTCATTTTTGAATATCACGACCCAAATCACGACCCAACCGCCCTTTATCCAGTCGATTGCTATATAAAAACAGAAACAAGACCGATATTTCTATTTGCGATACCAAATGATGCTAAGTGCCGGGATACAACAATTGAGATGCGCTACTTCGAGAATTTTGATATATCCTTTTCACCAGTAGCCATATTCCAGAATCAAGAGGAGATAAACAGGAAAGTGCTGGCACGGTTCAGTGATGTCTGTGAAAAACAGTTCCCATCGATCCAATCGGCAAAAGAACGTTTCAACAAGTTTCTTATGGTATATACACTATAACCCACGCACCCCATTCCACACCACATTTATCACCAACCTAGCCCTACATTCAACTGTTGTACCTCGATATCCCCTCACCCGAAATATGCCTCATCACATTTCTCCTC
>PQXF01000103.1 GCA_003194445.1 Candidatus Methanogaster sp. | reverse complement strand
TGCAGATTGTGGTAAAAATCTGGTATGAAATCCACATGGAATAGTTTTGCCAGCTCCAATATGATGAAAGTGATGAGATACTATGGTAAAATGTTTGGCTATCACTGGATTTTTGAACAGCGCCGAATTTTTTGGATGGTTGCATGTTACACCGGATCATATACCAGACACGTTTTTAGCCTATAAGCCCCACTCTCTCCGCCTCACTGAACTCATAGTAATCCTTCTCTCTCAAATCATGTATAATGTTGGTGATGTCATTACTCTCCAGAATCCCCATCTCTTTACATGAAAGCAAAAACGCAGAAATGTTCAACGTGACTATTTCATTCTTGTTTGCTACCTTTCTCGCTTTATTATCGCTTATGAGCAGAACCGAATTTTTAAAACGCTTACACAAAGCGAAGCATTCTTTTTCGCCAGAACCAAGATTTGTAAATTCTTTATTCTTTTTCATCTTTTTAAAATCCGCATCACTAACATTTTTCACTTTTACCCACTCTTTATCCAGCAAAGCAGTAATTAAGTTGGTTTTAGCAACTTCACTGAGAACAGCCACTGGAATGTATATGTTCTTCGCCTTAAACAGATCTCTCACCAACTCCAATCGCTCAATTTTTAAGAAGGAACTTAAAAAGTCTGTGTCGCAGATTATGATTAAGGTCATCCTACCTACCGTCTCGCAAGTTCAACCGCCTTCTCCGCCATGTTTTCCATCTCCTCTAAACTCACGTTCACGCGTCGCTTGATCCCACGTTTGTATAAAACCTCTTTCATCTCCTCAATATTCAGGGATGCGATTTCACAAGCTCTTCCCAATGATATCTCGTCTCTTTTATACAGTTCGCAAGCGATCGTTATTCTCAAATCCTTTCTTGCAGCCAGAAGCGTGTTAATCGCTTCTTTGACAAACTCCTCTTCGGTCTTATAAAACCCCGTGCTTGGAATTACTTTCAATTCCATCTTTATCAAATTATCGGATATCTCAAACATCTTATCACCTCTATTCCTTTAACTATTCTTGCATCTATAAATGTTTTTAACCTACTTGATCATCGCTCTCTGGAATGCTGATTGCTGCGGCGAGTATTGATTCTGTAAAGTGTGGCGGTCATCCGGAATAATCCCGGATCGCCTGCGCCAGGATGCCACCCTCGGAGGATGGTGATGATGAAGCCAGGTGGCAGGGCAACTGCCGATGCGAGGAATGTTATGCCGACGTCGAACGCGAATTTCTCGGATGCTTGCATGGTCACCTTCTTTTATTCCTGCGCTCCTTAGCCAGTCACCATGTAGCCATGCGTTGCAAACATGCTGGCTGTTGGTAACCCGATGTAGCCAAGCCCAATCACACAAATTGTTTTATCCATATCTTGACACCCCGCACAGCCTCTCGCTCCGCATCCCCGCGTCCGAACACACCGCTCTGCCTGCAAGCGCACTCAAATCCTCAAGTAGCATCCACGAGTTCCTGCAGAATATACTCTGCCACAGGCTTGTAATCCAGATATTCGCGCCACGTCCTCTCAACAAAACCAAACCGCAACTCCTCATTACGGCTGAATACCACCTCGCCTCGTGTAACTTCGTAGCGAAAGGAATTGGGCGCATGGTTATAGCTAAGCACCCTGACATCCACTGGGAACCTGATCCTCCGCTCCAGCATCGATGCGAGGGACAGCTCGTATTTGAGTGGGTCCGCATCATCGGTCTGGCTGAGATAGACCGCCACATCGATATCATGAAATCCGCAATCCTCCTGAAAACTTCCGTAGATGTATGCAAACTCCACTTCCTCGATGGTGGCAATCGCCTCTTTCAGGATTCCCCGTATCTTCTGTTTCTCTCTTTTATCAAGTTTGAATCTCTGTTCAATCATATCTATTCCAGAAAGCGTACTATCTCCTTTATGTAACTATCAAAATCAACAAGATCGGTAGTCAGTATATCAAATATTCTCTCGTCATCGATCTCCCAGTAGATATGCACAAGCATGTTACGAAATCTCGCCATATTCCCTAACCTCTCAGCAAGCTCTGCCGACACCACACCACATTCGTGCAGGATCGTGAAACAGTCCGAATAACTTTCAGGCACTCGTTTGAATCTCCTGGCGGTGATATGGTTGCAGATCGATATGGCTGCTTCGACCGCCGTGATCAACCTGTATTTGGCAGAGTCTATCAGGTCCTGATCGGCTAAAAAAGCATCCCTGCCTTTTGAGGATATGCTGTCCAGTCGCTCCAGTGACTGCTGGATCTCACTGATCTTTGATGCGACAAGATTCGGATTTATGGCACCACTATCCATACCTATCACGATTCTACTACTTAGGTCCCATCGTACATAAAATATGCCTCCAAACCCGCGAAAAATGTGATAGATGCGAACATGTTCTTATCGGTATAGGGATTCGGCTGCGGATATGGATGCTGGCGGGCAAGCGCAACTGATGCATTCCGGTCGTAGTATCTCCAGTATCCTCTCGCTCGCATTCCCACGTCCAAACACACCACTCTGCCTGCCAGCCCCCTCAAACCCCCGAATAGCATCCACAATCGCCCCATAATCCGCACCGACCAGCACATTCCACCCATCCTCCACAGTCTCCACCCATTCGGTGTTCTCCCGCAGAGTCACACACGGCACGCCCAGCATATACGCTTCCTTCTGGACGCCGCCCGAATCCGTGAGTATCTTCATGGAATGCGTCATGAGTTTCAGCATATCGAGATACCCGACCGGCGGGATGACCCTGACGTGCTCGTACAACACACCAAAACGCGTGCCCTGCGACCTCGTGCTCGTGATCGCCCTGACGCTCACATGCATCCTCTTCGTGCTTGCCCCGCGACTTAACGGGACACCGGTGCGGGTGGTGCCCGGGTCTGCTGCTCGTGCTCAACCTGCCCGGATACTCGCTTGTTGCTACATTGTTTCCGAGGAAGGACGATCTGGACGGCATAGAACGGATCGCACTCAGTTTTGGCATCGAGCATCGTTGTTATACCGCTCTTGGGCATGGGGCTGAATTACATGCAGTATTGGGATCCAGCTGGTGCCGGTGCTTTTCGGGCTGGCTCTGTTCACGGTCTTGCTTGCTCTGGTCGCGTATATACGGCGGGCGTGGGTTTCCGAGGCGGAGCGGTTTGTGGCCGGGATTGGGGTTTCGAGCGAAGATTTTTAAGCCCGAAGACCAATTTAATTCTGGTGATGGTCATGCGAATGAAAGCGATATACAAGGATGCAGTTTTGAAGCCGCTCACGGAGTTAGACTTAAGAGAAGGGGAAATTGTTGTAATCGATCTCAAAAAAGCTTCGATGAGAGATTTCCATGGAAAAGTAGAGATTGAAACAGAGATCGCGGATGAAATCATGGAGATGGGGATGTGGGATTGAAGTTCGGCGATTTGCCATCAGGGATGAGGGTATATATCGATACGAATATATTTCTTTATTCGGCATTCAAACATCCGGTATTCGGAGACGAGTGTAGGGAGTTTTTCATCAGAGTGGATGAAGGGGAAATGACGGGGTGTGTTTCTGATTTTGTATTAAACGAAGTGTTTCATAAATTGATGATTGCAGAGGTTGTAAAGAAGTTTAAAAAGGCTGCAAAAGAGGCGGTTACTTATATAAAAAGAAATCCGGAAGTAATTTCAAATCTTGAGGTGGTATGGAGAGAGATGGATATTATAGAGAGTTCTAACATAATTATTCTGGAGGATAAGTTTTCACTATTTCCGGATTTTGTAGGGATTTCGAGGATCTACAACCTGATGGCTACTGATGCTATGCATGTGTCTGTAATGAAAAAGCATGGAATCACAAACATCGCAACCAACGACCGGGACTTTGAGCGAATCGAATGGCTCAGCGTCTGGAAACCGTGAGAATCATCGGGGGCGGGGCTACATGAGCATTGCGATACCAGAGAACCTGGCCGAACGCGTCCCTTGCGACCTCGCGCTCGTGATCGCCCTGACGTTCGCGTGCATCCTCTTCGTGCTTGCCCCGCGACTTAACGAGACGCCGGTGCGGGTGGTGCTTGGTCTGCTGCTCGTGCTATTCTTGCCCGGATACTCGCTCGTTGCTGCGCTCTTTCCAAGAAGTGCCGATCTGGATGGGGTCGAACGGGTCGCGCTCAGTTTTGGGCTCAGCATCGCGATTGTTCCGCTGATCGGCTTGGGACTCAATTACACGCAGTACGGGATCCGGCTGGTGCCTGTGCTTCTCGGGCTGTCGGTGTTCACGATCTTGCTTGCTCTGGCTGCGTGTGTGCGGCGGGAGATGGTTTCAGAGGCGGAGCGGTTTGTGGTCGGAGGATGGGGGCTGTGGCTGGGGTGTGGTGGAGATGGTAGCGGTGGCGGCAGGTGCAGGAGCGGCAGCGGGGGCGAAGGCAGCGAAGGTAGAGGCGGTGGGCTGGCGTGAGTGAGTCTGGTGTGGGGGGCGG
>PQXF01000102.1 GCA_003194445.1 Candidatus Methanogaster sp. | reverse complement strand
ACACATTCGTGATAAAACCGGGACAAAAACAGCATCAGTAGATCACGAATAAACGAATCACATGAATGCCAGAGATGTGGATGGTCACCGAATAACTTTGTTACTTTATTTTTCGTCAAGCACTTAAGCCAGCGAGTCTGATGAGCTTCCTGAGAGTGCCTCTATCAAGTTCCCGGTGTTTTGGCACCGAAAGCGTAACCATATAGCCTGTTTTTACCATTATGACGTGGCTGCCGGTCTGCCTTGCCATGAACCAACCATCTTTGGAAAAAGCCTTAACTGCTTTCATGCCCGATATCCGGGGCAATCTTGCCATCAGACAGCCACTTCCACTATCCGTGCACCACCCGTGATCTCGACCTGCTCATTCAGGACTTCCAGACAGCCATACATCGCATCCTTTATATTTTCCAGTGCTTCTTCGACGGTCTTCCCCTGCGATACGCAACCGGGTATGGAGGGGCATTCCACGACATACCAGCCATCTTCACCTTCGCTGATCACTACTTTGTATTTCATCTCTCAAAGTCACCCGCTGAAGATGTGTTTTCGATATTTGAAAAGGCTTTCTATGATGGGGGGTGAGCACGCCACTGTAAGCACACGTCGCCAGACCTTCGCCGCCCATTCGTGCTGTACGTGCGCAGTCGCTGGCGAGCCGGGCGGCGGGAGCGTCTTGTGCTGTCGCGGGCGGATGCGCCGCCTGTGGGTCGCAGGAGTGCGAAAGAGGAAGGGGGGCCGGGGCGTGTGTGGGCGGCGGGTGGCTGTGGGATGCACCGCCAAGGTCGATTCGTAGATGCGGACGTCACCCAGTGACCTTGACTTCCAACCTGTTCCGGTCCACGGGAAAAAGTTGAACCAATGACTTATAATGGATATCGAGGAACTCTGCAATCTCTGGCGGTATCTTTATCACAAGAGAGTCTCCTGACCTTGCAACTTGAACTTTTCTTTCCATCGCAAAGATATTTCGTTTCTTTATCTCCATTTCTACTTCTTTCAAGGTCTCATGGTCAAGATATTCAGAACCACATGCTATGCAAACTTCTGCATCCCTCAATCCAAAATCAATTCCAAAAAACTCAACTTCAACTTTCGTCTTTATCAGATTTCCACCGCAACTGCATTTGTATGGGATTTTTTCGTTGGTCATGGTTTCACCACAATTTCACGGTAACAGGATATACTTTTCTTATTTTAGTTTCTTTAAATATTTGCTCATCGTATACCACACTGAAGAATCGGTAGAAGTTTTCTATCAATCCAGTACTCTTTTGTTCTACCTTATTTCCCTTAAGGATGGCATCCTGAACCTCATTTAGGGATACTCCTCGAAGCCACATCCGTTCGATAGCATGTTTGCATCGCTTGTGATTCCAATTGATTTTGAGTTCCACACAGCACATATACTATTTCGTTTCTTATTAACATTTTCATTCTTGTTTCTGCCGCCCCCGCCGCCCAGTTGTGCCGTGTGTGCTTTGTTGCAGGCGAGCCGGGCGGCGGGTGCGCCTTGCGATGTCGTGGGCGGATGCGCCGCCGGTGAGTGCGTGGGGGTTCGAAAGAGAGGGGGGCAGGCCTGCCCGCATGCCGGCGACGGTGGGCAGAGGATACGCCGTCATGTATGACACGCATGTAAAATGGACGGTGCGGGCGTCCACACTTTCGGCAGGTTAGATTTTCCACACATAAAACACTTTTTAAAGATACGAAGGCTTACCAACCGATCAAATCATAATTCCCTCGTTTATCGCATGGCGAACAATACTTATCTCATTTCGCTTCTCTTCGAATTCTTCTGGCGTGTAGCATAGAAAATCTACGGGGTAATCCATTGTCCATTCCAGATAGAGCTCAAAAGGTCTTTTAAGCGGGCTTTTATCTCTAAACTCATCGCCAACTACGATTAAATCAACATCACTATCGTCACCCGCCGTTCCACTCACCTGAGAGCCAAATAATATAACCTCTTTTATATCGTATTTTTGGCAGATTATATCTTTAAACTCTTTTAACGCTTTTATAAGTTTATATCCCGCTTCACCCATTCCAGTACCTCCTTTGCACTCCTTAAAATATCTTCCACGTCTCCACGGTCGTATTCTTTACATACATCAGGGTAGCGAGTGCCGGTATATGCAGGAGTGATCTTTGCGCATAATCTGACAATTTTAGTCGGTGCTTCAACCCTCTTTGCAATCCTCACCAGATCATGCACTCTTCACAGTTCGTTGAACTTTGAGATGTGCAACGATTTTAATGCCTTTTCCGCTGCTTGCTGCGAATAAAAAGCAGCAGCATCCAGCATGTTCCCGTCAAAATTATATTCTGCGATGTCTATGTCGTGTTCTGCTTGCTCCAACCAATTCTTGACTTCTGATTTCATGTTCACTTCTGTTGATATTTTTGCTATTTTCATGCCCATAGACATCCCGGACATGGTATTCGTATGTTGCTTGTGTCTGCGATGATATGGAGTTTGCGGCTCGGGCGCTCTCGCATCTTCGCCACCCCCGCCGTCCATTCGTGCTGTGCGTGCGCAGTCGCTGGCGAGCCGGGCGGCGGGTGCGCCTTGCGATGTCGTGGGCGGATGCGTGGGGGTTCGAAAGAGAGGGGGGCGGGCAGGCGGCGGGTGGCTATGAGTGCGCCGCTCCAAAGTGCTCTGGTCTCGGAAGGGGCCGGGAACTTGCGTTGGTTGAACTTTTATTTTAATTTTGAGATGAAATCATTTCGTTCCACCTTTGCTTGTTTCATAATCGAAATCAACGTCCCTTTGGCTAATTCACGGTGATTTGGAACTGTAACGAGTAGTCTCCGCTCTTCATTCAACAAATGAATATGACTCCCTGTTTGACGATGGACATGGAAACCAAACTTCCTTAAAACTTTAATAACATCATTAGATGACAGAACTGGAAGTTTGGACATATCTTTCTACCTCAATGTCTAAAAAAGAAATTTTATGATTCTTTTGAGATAGTTCCATAAGAATTTGGTAATGTTCTTCCAGTCCCTTTTTTAGATTTCTTATAGCCTCTCCTTCTGTAAATCCTTGGTCTGCTACATTCGTTACTAAATCAGTAGCTACGAAATATTTACCTTCTTTATGGGTTTGAATGACGGTTTTCATTATTTCCTCCTTAAACGATATGTCACCATAAATGTCGGCTGTGTACTGGTGTTTGTAGATCGCTTGTACCTGAGATTACATAGAGTTTGCGGCTCGGGCGCTCTCGCATCTTCGCCACCCCCGCTGCCCATTCGTGCTGTGCGTGCTTTGTTGCAGGCGAGCCGGGCGGCGGGGGCATCTGCGTCGTGGCGTGGGCGGATGCGCCGCCGGGGGAGTCGTGGAAGTGCAAGTGGAGTGGGGGCGGGCAGAGACGCAGAGGTGTGTGCAGGCGGCGGGCGAACGCAACAGACGAAATCCCCCACAACCGCCAGATTAAAACATCTCACGTAATCGCTTAATCTCAACTCCGTATTTCAATGCCGCCGCCAAAACTGGTTCTTTTGACAGATGGCGATCTTCTGACCATAATATCGACGATCCGGATACGACGCTTGCTGCCAGATGAACCGCATCAGCAGCATATAAATTATATTCGATCTCAAAACTCTTCGCCATGGGAATCGTCCCCGAAACCGGGATCAGTCGAATTGCCCCCGTGCCGGAGAGTTCCATGATAATCTCATAAGACGCCTCGATCTTCTCCTTGGGATATCCAACCTTTGTAAGCCCGCGAACAACCTCAAGTGCAGTCCATTCACTGGTCACCGCATCCGTTTTCAGTTCTCTAATCATCCCATATAACGAAATAGCCTCCGATTCGTACGGTTCTCCCTTTTTGAACCACTTCACAACGACCGAAGCATCGAGATAGTCACTCATCAATCTTCCTCTTCACGTGAAGAAAGAACTGCCTCTGCGACACTCCGGAAGTTCTCTGTATCCATCCTTACTGAATCGATCTTCTTTTCTATCTTCGAAAGTCGGTATTTCCTGATGAGAAGATGAAATGCTTCGTTGATGGCGTCGTTTTTACTTGGGAATATCTTTTCATCAACCATGTGGTCAAGTTCATCGAGTATGAAGGGTGTCGTATTTATATTAATCTGTATTGCGGCATTCATCGTTTCACCTTGTGCTATGCTTTGGATGTCACGAGGTATATCTTTTTACCGATCAAAACTTTTCAGTCAACACTAACAGAGTTGTGGTTTACCCGAATTTCGGTGAATCAAAATAGACTTACCATATACCATCACGGAGTATCGGTGTTTTGTGGGGTATGGTGGTTCAATAATCGAGACGAATCAGATAGATATCCACATCATGGGATATGCACTTTCTCCGAAGTTCCGGGTTGCACAAACCAAGTACACACATCTTTATGCGTAATATATAAGAGGGTATAGCTCAAGGTGTATGCTGTGTTATAGTTAATCAATTCATGTATAATGGATGGTTGTATTATGAGGAAAATTCCGAAAAAGTTGATGAATGCATTGTCTG
>PQXF01000101.1 GCA_003194445.1 Candidatus Methanogaster sp. | reverse complement strand
CATTAGTCCAATTATGAACCTCAAATATCAGTCCAATTCTTTCACGGTGCAAGAAAAACCAGTGGCAATCAGTTCAATCTACCTGGAGCGATGCTTTTGTCCCAGTACCGGAACGGAACAAAAATGGTACCGATTCAGTTTGGGGTAGACACATCCTTTCATCACCCTAGGTGGAGACCGCTTTTGCGCAGATAGAAGAATGCGCGGGTGTCAGATCGAGACGGTTCAAATGCACCCTCGTTTATCTCCTGCGCGATGATCGAATCGCCCGCATGCGGAAGACCAGCCGCCTCCCAGAGACGGATCAGCCTCTCAGAAACATCATCCAGAACCTCCCGGTCATGGCACAGACGGTACACGGGCGGCTCAGTCGTTTCATCCAGCCGGTACCATTCGCGAAGCAGGCTTACGTCCCCGGCTGTCAGGTTTCCTGCCTCCAGGATTGCCTCGAAGAACTCCTGTGTGATCTCTTCAGGCGCGGGTATCCAGCCGTATCGATCCCCTATCAGTGAGACAAAGAAGTTGCACCGCTTGATCTCGTCCAGACAGACCGAAAGAGCCCCGTGCTGTTCGATCTCCCTCTCTGTGATCCCCCAGCGCAGGTCGATGCCAATGAACTCAATCCCGTGTCGTATGCAACGGCTGCGCAGCTCCGGGAAGACGAGCCGGTTGAGGTAGTCCCGCTCCGCGTGCATATCGCTGAATGTTGATGAGACGAAGACGCGGGCGGTCTTTAGTCTCGTGGATTCTGCTGGGTGGTGCATTGTCTTATTCTGCCCCCTGCAACCGCAGGAAATGCACTCTGCCTGATGCATCGCCCGCGACGATGGTTTTACCGTCTGGCGATACTGCACAGGTCAGAAGGTCACTCTCCCCGCTGAATGAAGCAATAATCTCACCCCCCTCAATATCCCATACCTTGAGGGTCTTGTCGCCTGACGCTGAGATAGCATGCTTTCCATCTGGCGTAACAACAACCACCCAGACAGAGCTGGTATGACCTCTCAGTGTCCGCAGTTCTTCTCCGCTCTCGATATCCCATACCTTAAGAGTCGAGTCGCCTGACGCTGAGATAGCATGCTTTCCATCAGGCGTAACAGCAACCGCAGTGACCAAGCTGACATGACCTTCTATGGTGCACAGTTCTTCTCCGCTCTCGATATCCCACACCCGGAGGATGTTGTCCCTTGATCCTGAGATAGCATGTTTTCCATCTGGCGTAACAGCAACCGCATCGACCGAGTCGGGGTGACCAACGAGTGTCTGTATTTCTTCTCCGCTCTCGATATCCCATACCCTAAGGGTCCTGTCGCGTGATCCTGAGATAGCATGCTTTCCATCAGGCGTAACAGCAACCGACATAACTGAGTCGGTATGACCCATCAGTGCCAGCAGTTCTTCTCCGCTCTCGATATCCCACACCCGGAGGGTGTTGTCCCTTGATCCTGAGATAGCATGCTTTCCATCAGGCGTAACAGCAACCGACATAACTGAGTCGGTATGACCCATCAGTGCCAGCAGTTCTTCTCCGCTCTCGATATCCCCGACCTTGAGAGTCTTGTCGCGTGATGCTGATATAATATGATTTCCATCAGGCGTAACAGCAACCGCGTTGACCCAGTCGGTATGACCTTCGAGTGTGCGTATCAAGGGTCCACCAGTCGGTGTCAGATCATCAGTTCGAGAGTATAGCCATGTACCACCCCCCCACACACGAGCTCGCTCCTGAATCTCCCGTGCTCCAGCAAGATCACCCTGAGCCTGAAGCGTCAGGGCAAGATTGTTCATCGACGCGAGTGTGTCGGGATGCTCATCTCCGAGTATCCGTCGTGTCATCTCCAGCACCCGCTCCTGAATCTCCCGTGCTCCAGCAAGATCACCCTGAGCCTGAAGCGTCAGGGCAAGATTGTTCATCGATGCGAGTGTGTCGGGATGCTCATCTCCGAGTATCCGTCGTGTCATCTCCAGCACCCGCTCCTGAATCTCCCGTGCCCCTACAAGATCACCCTGCGCCTTAAGCGTCGTGGCAAGATTGTTCATCGATGCGAGTGTGTCGGGATGCTCATCTCCGAGTATCTGCCGTCTCATCTCCAGCACCCGCTCATGAATCTTCCGCGCCGCATATAGATCGCCCCGATCCTGAAGCGTTGTGGCAAGATTATTCATCGATGTGAGTGTGTCAGGATGCTCATCTCCGAGTGCCTGCCGTGTCATCTCCAGCACCCGTTCTTGAATCTCCCGTGCCCCCACAAGATCACCCTGTGCCTGAAGCATCGCGGCAAAGTTGTTCATCGATGCGAGTGTGTCGGGATGCTCTTCCCCAAAAATCTGCCGACATATTCCGAGAGCTCGTTTATAGTGGAATGCGGCTTTTCTGTAATCTCCTAATCTTCGGAAACCAGCACCAATCAATTGTTCTTTAGCACACCCTCTCGATTGCTTTGCGTCTGCGATCGCGGTGATGAGGTGACTTAACTGTCCAGGTTCAAGAGTGTTATTTCGAAGGTCTACAAAAGATAGATCACGTAGAGATAAGGGTATACAATCAAAGGTTGCGCCAGGAAGCAAAATAGGGATTACTCGAACAGATTCTTTTTGCTCATGTTCAAGTAGCGCAAGTTCCAACTCCTCGCGCTGCCAACCACTGGACGACGAACTGATAAAAACCCCAATTATATAAGAACTCTCAATTGCCTTTTCGATCTCATCTTGCAACCGTTGTCCAGGTACAAGGCACCACTCATCAAGCCATACCAATAGTCCAATATCATCTAAGTACTGTGCAATCCTTTCAACAGTCTCAAAGTCAGACTTTGAATAACTTAGAAAAATATCGTATTTCCGATCGCTTTTCATTTGTTCCTCCAGCTCTCCTATATTAATTTATCAAGCACCTTTCGCTGATACTCCATGGCGACTTCTTTGAAAATTATTCCAGTATCGTGGTATCGTTTAATTTGCGTTAACTTGATTTCCGCGTCTCTAAAAAGTTGAACATTGTCACATTTTGGATATTTTTGGTTCCATCTGCCAGGTGGCTTTCCTGTTATACCACAAACCAACTCGTAAAACACTCTCTCATCTTCTATACCGTCCGTAAAGTCTACCCACGTCCTAAGCTCGAGAAATTTATCGACATTGGAGACGTCAGCGTTTGGTAATAAGACTGGTATTACGCGAAAAGAGTCATCTTTAGTTTGGCGATTGAGGGCATGTTCGATTTCCTCACGAAACCACCCTTGAGGAGTTTGCTCACCTATACATACAGCGCATGACATAGCCTGATCCAACCCTTTAGTGATGGCTTGCTGCCACTTTTTACCAGGAACGCAATTCCATTTGTCAAGCCAAACATTAAGAGGAATGTCATCAAGTCGCTCTGCTAACTCTTCAACTACTTTGGCGTCATAGTGTGAGTGACTGAGAAAAACATCGTGTTTCATGCGGTCATCCGTTCGAGTCATATTTGACACACGCCATCACTTTTCTGTTCTTTTTACGTAACGCCTCGGGTCGTTAGTCTGTGATAGGAAACGGCCTGAATGATATCTATAATTGGATGTATCAACCAATCATTCCTTCGTCGCTTCTACCAAAGAAGCACTACTCATTCCAACAATATATACCCTTTGTTTTCATCGTGACTGTAATGTCATTCGTTTTACCGTCAGCCAGATAACACCGTCAGTACATGCCCGGCGCGTCTCGGTGGCTCGTGCAAACGCAGCCGCCATCACCGACTTTCCGACACCGCCCATTCCCTGAAGTGCGGTGGTCTGTCTTGCCGATGTGATCACAGTGGGTCGCTGCACGTCTGCCAGTACGGTTTCCCCAAGGCGGGCGATTTCGTCGCGGCGGGGCAGGAAATGCGGCGGCAGGGATGGAATGGCAGTGCGGAAGGGACCAAGTGGTGGAACTGGCTCTGCGAGGATGCGAAGCATCTCTTCAAGGGGTTTTCGTTGTACGGGCGCTCCCCGCGGAAGTCCGGGCAGTGGAAATCGACGAGTTCATCCGGGATCAGGTTGTAGTCACCTTCGCGTAAAATCGGGATCATGCTCCTGCTGAAGAGGAGCGTGTGTCCTCCTTCTGCCCTGATATAATCTGACTTTACGGCGTTCGGACCGATGACCGCGATCAGACGGTCCGATCCCTCAATCGCGTCACGGAGTTCCTGCATGAATGTCAGACCGCGGCTCTGCATGGTCTGTCTGTCCCACCAGATGTCAAAACCATGCTCGGTCAGATCGTCGTGGAGCTGCTCGATGAATGGCTCATCATCGGCACGGGCATACGAAATGAAAATGTTTCTCACTGGATTCCCTTCGACCGGTTCGTCTGATGAGATTATGATGGTCATTGTTTATGGCTCTTCTGCATACCCTTGCAACCTCTGCCCTGTCTGCGTGAGGGTAACTGAGAAAAATATCGTACGTCCTACCGCTGTTCATGATTCTCCCACTATCGCTATTATACCCGGTATCTCATAAAATTCTTCAATCCATCCGATACACCTCAAATCCCACCTTCGCAAGGAATTCGGGAATCCCACGCACGGTCTGCCGATCATATTCTTTCACCTCTTCGGTTAACTCATCCCACGAGCAAAGATGCGGACTTATCTTCGCACCGACA
>PQXF01000100.1 GCA_003194445.1 Candidatus Methanogaster sp. | reverse complement strand
GAAAGAGCATGTAACGATATATCGAAGAGGTGCATAAAGCTGAATGACGGACGACTACTGATAATGGAGTATGTCATGCCACCGTGACACCTTTTGGTGATGTGTCGGGGCATCACCGAAAGGTGGGGTATAACAGAAAGAGCGGAAGAATCGAAAAAAAGGAAGATAATCATTTTTATTGACGATCTGGATAGAATACCTGAGAAGATAGTTGATTTCTTGAACAGTTTGAAAACGTTCCTTGATATTGGTGGTTGTATCTTCGTTCTGGGTTGTGATTATGATATACTGAGAGACGCTCTTAAACAAAGGTATGAAGGGAAAATTTACGAAGACTACTTTGATAAAATAGTTCAGACTGAATTTTACATTCCTAAAATAAGCGAGCAGGCAATAAAGGGATATTTGCAGTTCTTAACCGGATGGAACGATGAGGATATCGGAGAATGTACGCAATTGGTGATCCACAGTATTGGTGGGAATCCAAGGAAGATTAAAAGAGTGGCGAATGCAACTATGCTCATTAAAAGCGTATTTGAGAAGAGATTAGACACCTTCCTACAAGCTTTTGAAAAACCAAAACCAGCGGTAAGTATTGAGCGAGATAGAGTTGGAAAGAAAGATAAGCCTGGAGAACCCATGGATTTGGAGAGAGAAATATCCAAGATTTTCACTCCCGCTGAAGTATTTAACCTCTTATTCGATAAAAAGATGTTATTTAAATTGGTCTGTGTGCGAGAACAATGGTTTACCTACTATGAGAAGATCTTAATTGATGAAAAAAAGCAGCAAGGTCTGTTCAATATTTCTAAAGAGCAAGAAGATGAATCAAAAAATAATGTAGAGGATTTAGCTGCTATAAAATTTATGAAAGAAGATTCTCCCGAATTCCAGGGATTGGAGGATCTGAAAACGTACCTAACTCTGCTGGGGATCTCGTCACCCGAGGCGGGCATATCAATAAAACCTGCAAAACCAGCAGATTTGCCTATCAAACTTTTTAATCGGTATATGATGTTCGAGCGCATAGATACAGGAAAAGTTGAAGAAACAATTATCGCGGAAAAGATTGAACGAATGGAGTGGAACGCCAATCTGAGCTCTTATCATTTCTTTATTGAAGTAATAAGCGCTTTTGGGTATGATGATCTATTAAGAGATTTACTTAAAGAAGATAATATCCGGTTCATCGCGAAAAGAATCAAAGAGAAATCCTCCGAACTAAAGCCAATAAAAGGGCTGCTCGACAGCGTTAGAGGGGTAGATAATGAGACCGCTAAAAGACTCCTCAACGAAACAGGGGATGAGTATGCGGAGAAGATAAGGGCCAGCAGAGAACCATGGGCAATAGGAGGATTGCTCGGCAGCGTGAGAGGGATAGATAACGAGGTCGCGAAGAGACTCCTCGACGAAACAAAGGATACGTATGCAGAGAAGATCGAAGCCAGCAGAGACATAAGGGCAATAGGATGGCTGCTCGACGGCGCGAGATGGATAGATAACGAGACCGCGAAGAGACTCCTCGACGAAACAAAGGATACGTATGCAGGGAAGATTGGAGCCAGCAGAGACATAGGGGCAATAGGATGGCTGCTCGACGGCGCGAGATGGATAGATAACGAGACCGCGAAGAGACTCCTCGACGAAACAAAGGATACGTATGCAGAGAAGATCGAAGCCAGCAGAGACATAAGGGCAATAGGATGGCTGCTCGACAACGTAAGAGATATAGATAACAAGACAGCGCAGAGACTCCTCGACGAAACAAAGGATACGTATGCAGAGAAGATAAGAGCCAGCAGAGACTCAGAGGCAATAGGGCAGCTGCTCGACCGCGTGAGAGAGATAGATGAAGAGACAGCGAACTGGTTACAAAACGAAACTTCTTAATGCCACTGCCCGAATATAATCCCCAATAACAGAGCATAACTCACTCTGCACCCCTTCTGACACTTCGCCCAAAAATTCCTCTCTACCGCCAAGACTCCCGAAGCGTTCAGACATACCACAATCACGATTCCCCACATCATCACCTTTATACATAATCCAGATGTATATAAACCAGAACCCAAAGCCGAACAAAATACAGGTAGACATTCATGAACGAAATTCAATTAACAGTTGTAAAGGCGTATCCGAAGGATGCGGGAAGGGGGATGGCGCGCCTCGATCCTTATGTCCTTCAGACGCTTCAATTGTCACCCGGTGACATCATCGAGATCGAAGGCAGGAGAGTAACCGGTGCGAAGGTCTGGCGCGCTGATCGGCAGGACTGGGGGCAGGAGACGATACGGATCGACAGTTATGTGCGCCAGAACGCTGGCAGCGGGATCGGGGAACGGGTGAAGATCAGGCGTGCACCCATAAAAGATGCCGAACAAGTGGTTTTCGCCCCGCCGCAGGGTTCGGAGGTCCAGTTCGGTCCTGATGCTGAGATCATCGTGAAGCAGCAGACGTTCAAGCGTCCTATCCTGCTTGGTGATATCATCCCCATCCTGACGACGCCGTCCCCGTTTGGGGGGCAGATGCTACCGCTCATTGTGACCGAGACCGTACCGGAAGGGATGGTGCTGGTGGACAAACAGACCGAGATCGTGCTGCTCGAAAAACCGGTCATCGGGTTTGACTCTGCGAAAGGTACCGGCATCACGTATGAGGATATCGGGGGGCTTCATGATGAGGTCGACCGGGTGCGTGAGATGATCGAACTGCCGATGAAACATCCCGAAGTGTTCCAGAAACTGGGCATCGATCCTCCGAAGGGGATACTGATGTACGGACCTCCTGGAACCGGGAAAACGTTAATTGCGAAGGCGGTAGCAAACGAATCCGGCGCTCATTTCATATACCTCGCAGGACCTGAGGTTATGGGCAAGTATTACGGAGAGAGCGAGCAGCGGCTGCGGGATATTTTTGAGGAGGCGGAAGAGAAGTCTCCTTCAATTATTTTCATCGATGAGATCGATTCGATTGCCCCGAAACGAGAGGACGTTTATGGAGAGGTGGAACGGAGAGTGGTTGCCCAGTTGCTGTCATCGATGGATGGTCTCGAAGAGCGCGGACAAGTTGCCATGATCGCGGCAACGAATCGGGTGAATGCGATCGATCCGGCACTCCGCCGTCCAGGAAGATTTGACAGGGAGGTTGAGATCGGTGTTCCTGATCTGGAAGACCGCATCGAGATCCTGCAGATTCATATGCGCGGGATGCCTTTCTCCAGATATTTATTCAGCTGGGATAACGTCCCGGGAAGTGATAACGAGAGACTTTTAAGGTACCTCACTGACGATCGCGAGATCAACTGGATGGAAGGTGCGGAAATCAGCAAATCCGGTGACGACAGAACCATCCGCATCGTTAAGGGTGAAAACTCAGTCGAGATAGTGATCGATGAGAAGGACGAAAAAGCAACCTTAAAAATCAGCGATGGCGAAATCCGCGACTTGAACGTTAAAAAGGAGAACGGTGAGCTGAATGTATCCCTTTCCGGTGATGTGGATGTATCTGAGATTGCAAAGAATACCCTCGGCTTCGTTGGTGCAGACTTATCATCGCTGACGAGGGAATCTGCGATGAAAGCGCTGCGCAGGTACCTACCTGAGATCAATCTTGATGACGCGGAGATCCCAAAGGAAGTACTGGATAAGATGATCGTCACAGAGGGGGATTTCGAGGAGGCGCTGCGTGAGATAGAGCCGTCTGCGATGCGCGAGGTTCTTGTCGAGATTCCGCACGTTACATGGGCGGATGTCGGAGGGATGGATGCGGTACGGCAGGAACTTCAGGAAGTGATCGAATGGCCGCTTAAGAATCCGGAACGTTTCGGGAAGATGGGCATAACGCCGCCGAAAGGTATCCTCTTGTACGGCCCCCCCGGAACCGGAAAGACCCTGCTTGCAAAGGCGGCTGCAAACGAATCGAATGCCAATTTCATCAGCATAAGCGGTCCGCAACTGCTCTCGAAGTGGGTCGGAGAATCCGAGAAAGCGATTCGGGAGACGTTTAAAAAGGCAAAACAGGTTGCGCCTGCTATCATATTCTTCGACGAACTGGACGCGCTCGCGCCGATTCGCGGGATGGATTCATCGAGGGTCACTGACCGCGTGCTAAACCAGCTCTTGACCGAACTGGACGGGCTCCAGACGCTCAAGGCGGTGATCGTGGTTGCTGCCACCAACCGCCCTGATATCGTCGATCCTGCGCTTATCAGGTCAGGAAGGTTTGACAGGCTCGTGTATGCGGGAGTGCCAACGAAGTCCGGAAGAGAGGCCATCCTGCAGATTCACACAAGCGGGATGCCACTAACGAATGTGGATCTCACCGAACTCGCTGATATAACCGAGGGTTATGTCGGCGCCGATCTCGAATCTCTCTGCAGGGAGTCTGCTATGCTTGCAATGCGTGAAGATCTCGATCGGATCGAGATGCGGCATTTCGAGGAGGCTTTGCAGAAGATACGAGCGACCGTAAGCTCTGACCTCACGGATCATTACCAGCGGGTACAGGAGAAGTTCAAGGGCGGTGCGTCTGCAAAGGAGCCGAGTTCGTACGTCGGATATCGGTAATATGGTAATACCACTACCTTAAGCAGATGCCCCACCTCTGCGCAATTCGTTGCGAGCTTCTTCTCGTGGTTTAGTGAGTAACGGATAGGGTTTACGCCACCGTTTAACGGCACGTGGTTCACTACGTCTGGA